>CAZJCK010000072.1:0-15525 GCA_964544635.1 uncultured Ignavibacteriales bacterium
CGTCCGCCAAAACCCACCTGAAAAGTGGGCATCCCGAGCCACGCTGTAAGTGGGCAGTTACCCGTTACTCGGTGCGCTGGGATTCGTAGTTTTCTTCGGGAGTCTCTTCGTCGGTGTCCTCGCCGTCGGTGTCGTCTTCGTTCGACATTTCGGCGCCGCGGATCATCGACACCGTGCGGTGTTCGGAGTCGGTAGTAGCGTCGTCACCCGACGCCGGCAGGTCTTCGTCGGAAATCGGCTCGGCGGTTTCGCTGATGTCGGCGGTCGGGGTCGGTTCGCCGCCTTCAGGACGGTTGACATTGAGCAGCGAGATCTCGGTATCGTACTCGTCGCTTTCGTCAGCCGCTTCTTCAACCGTCTGCAGCAGTTCCTCGATCTCGCTCATCTTGGGGAGATCTTTGAGATTGTTCAGGCCGAAAAACTTGAGGAATTCGTCGGTGGTACCATACTGAAGCGGCTTGCCGACGGTTTCGGCACGACCCTTGATTGTCACCATGTTCTTTTCCAGCAGGTTCTGCAGGACACCGTCGGATGACACCCCGCGGATGTGCTCGATTTCCGACTTGGTGACCGGCTGCTTGTAGGCGACGATGGCCAGCGTTTCCAGCGCGGCGCGGGTCAGGCGCATCTTGCGTCGGCGGGTGAACAGTTCCTCGACATAACCGGAGAAGGCAGGCAGGATATAGAACTGGTAGCCGCCGGCCAGCTCACGGATACGGTAGGACATGCCGTTGTCGGCATAGCGCTGGTTGATCTCACAGACGAGCTGGGTGACTTTGCCGGGGGTGATATCTTCGAAAACGTCGGTCAGTTTCCGGGCCGGCAGCGGCTCCGGCGAGGCCAGGATAAGCGCCTCGACGACCGAGTGGGACATGTCGGAGTTACTCATTGACGATCTCGCGCTGCTCCGGATGGAGGTCGGTTTCTTCGGTATCGATGAATTCGTCGCCGCGGTAGACGCGCAGTTCGGCGAACGGTTGCGACTGGGCGAGCTTGACACGGCGGTTCTTGCACATTTCAAGAAGGGCGATGAAGGTCACCACGGCCATGATGCGACTGGGAACGTCGGCAAATAAATCGGAGAACGTCACCCATTCGGCGCTCCTGAGCATACCGACGACGTGTTCGATACGATCGTCCACCGACACTGTCTCCGGCTCAACCTCGTGGACCAGTTCGTCGCGGCGCTGCCGCAGTACGTCTTTGAATGCGGTCAGGAGATCGAACAGGGTCTGACCGGGAAAGAGATCGACCCTGGCGTCGATATGGCCGACTGGTGACGGCGGCACCCAGTTACGGGATTCGAGCTCGGCTTTTTCGCGCAGGATCTCGCCCGCTTCGCGGAACTTGCGGTATTCGATGAGTGCTTCGACCAGTTCCTGGCGCGGGTCCCCCTCGTCGCCATCCTCTTCGTCGCGCGGCAAAAGCAGGCGACTCTTGATGCGGATGAGCGTGGCGGCCATGAGTATGAACTCGCCGGCCACTTCGAGGTTCAGGGTCTGCATCAGCTCTATATACTCGAGGTACTGCCGGGTGATCTTCGCGATCGGAATATCGTACACCTCGACCTCTTCCTTCCGGATCAGGTACAACAGCAGGTCGAGTGGTCCATGGAAGGAGGGTATATCGACACGGTACTGGTCTTTGGTCGGATCGAAGGCAGTCGCTGTCTGATTCACTACTATTTGGCCTTTCGGTAATCCATCTTCATGGCGTCGCGGACTTTCTCCATCACGTTGCCGGCGCGTTGTCGGGCACGGTCGCGGCCGGTCGCCAGGACATCCCAGACGTAATCCGGTTTCGCCAGCAGTTCGTTCCGTTTCCGGCGAATCGGCGCCAGCGCGGCGTTGAGGTTTTTCGACAACCGCATCTTGCAATCGACACATCCCAGTTCCCCGGTCCGGCAGGGGGGCGCGATTTCGTTCTCGGCGTTCTCGGTATAAATCCTGTGAAGCAGGTAGACCGGACATCCTTCCGGCGTGCCGGGATCGCCTTTGCGCACCTTCTTGGGATCGGTGAAGAAGGTCTTTATCTTTTTTTCGGTCTGCTTTTCGGTGAAGTCGACGGGTATATGGTTGCCGTACGACTTCGACATCTTCCGATTGTCAGCACCGGGTATAACCGGAATCTCTTTGAGCAACGGTTCCGGTTCAACTAATGTTTTCCTAAAAACGTGATTAAATCGTCTGGCCAGATCGGCGGCCAGCCAGATGTGTTTCTCCTGGTCCTTGCCTACCGGCACTTTATGGGCGTTGTATACACATATATCGGCCGCTTGCAGCACGGGATAACCGAGAAAGCCATAGGAATCGAGCTGCTCTTTTTTCTCCTGGTAGGTGGGCAGGCGGGTTAGCGTCGGTACCGTGATGAACATGGAGAAGATCAGGTGCAGCTCAGCGTGTTCCTTGACCTCAGATTGTACGAAAATCGCGCATTTCTCCGGGTCGAGGCCGGCCGCGAGGAAGTCGACGGCCATCTGGAAGATACGTTCTTTGAAGACTTTGGTGTTCTCGTACTCGGCGGTGAGAGCGTGCCAGTCGACAATACAGAGGTACATCCAGTAGTTATCCTGGAGCTCCACCCAGTTGCGCAGGGCGCCCTCGAGATTGCCTATGTGCAGCGCCCCGGTCGGCTGCATACCCGACAGGATGGTTTCTTTCCTGGTCGGTTTGGGCTGTTCTTGGGCCGTCGGTTTGGGCTTTGGCGCGATTGTCGACATGCTGTTTTTTCCTCTATCCGTCAGATAGCCAACATAGCGGTATCGGATGATACTGTCAAACGGAAAGTAGCATCATCAGTTAGCTGGGCTGTTGTAAAATAACCTGCGGTAAGTATAAGCGGGATTGACGGTTACGTCGCATCCATAAACAGGTACGGCCGCCACGGCTTATCGACGCCGCCCATATGCTGGCGAATGAACGTCACATAGGTCGGCCGTGCCGGTTTCTTGAGCAGTTTCATGCCGGCCTGGTCGGGGGTACGGTCTCCCTTTTTGTTATTGCATCGGGAGCAGGCGCAGACGAGGTTTTCCCAGGTATCGCGGCCACCAACCCGTTTGGGGACAACATGGTCGATTGTCATCGAGCCGGAGGCGGTGCCGCAGTACTGGCAGCGGTTGCCGTCGCGGGCGAAGATATTTTTGCGTGACAGGACGATTCGTTTGTGCGGCACCTTTTTGTACTGCCAGAGGCGGACGACGCTGGGGAGGTCGAAGGCCGATTTGACGCTGTGGATTTTGTCACCGTTGGCTGATTCGATCATTTCTGCCTTGCCTTGAAAGACCAAAACGATAGCCCGCCGGGCCGTACAGATGGTAAGCGGCTCGTAGTTCTGATTGAGCATCAGCACACGTCTGTTAACCACTGACACGCTCATGGTGTCTCGCTTTTCTTTGTCGCCAATGGTTCGTCATGGTCGTCGTTGGGTGGCGAGTACAAATCCGCCCCGGGCTTTTATACCGACACGGCGCCCACTGGTCGCATTTCGGCGATGGCGGTCTTCCGTCCGGCAGCCATCACCACGAAAAAATTCCCCTAAAGGTAGCATAATTTCGGTTTCCGTCAACATATAAACGCGCCGCCGTCGGCCTGCGGTGGGCGCTTTTCTACCGTATCGGCCCCGGCCGCCGTAAAATCGACTCATTTGTTGCCGATACAGAAGTTAGACACTCTCACGCATTAACATGTCTGGCGATGAATCGCCAAAAGGAGGCCTTGCGATGAAGAAACTGTTCCTCGTGCTGTTTGCACTTTGTGCGCTCAGCTTGATCGGCTGTGGTGAGGATGATGCTCCGACCGGATCCGGCGGCGACGCCAAGGGTACGGTGTACGACTTCGACTCCTACCGCCAGTGGGTCGACATGGTTGCCCCGGCGGTGTATGTCGCACCGGTCGCAGCGCCCTCGGGCCAGTTCGACTCGATGTGGACGGAGGGATCCAATCCGCTGTTGGGCAAGGTATTCGGTGAGAACGAACCGATGTCGCTGTATGCCAATGTGGAATACCTCGACGAGGTGGTGGCAGAACTCAATTCGATTCTGAGCCAGGGAGATTCCTCGAGCTTCGTCGTCGACACTCCGTGGGTGTCGCTCATCGACATCAACGGCGCCCAGGCCCTGCCGGGTTCGGTGGTGAGTATAATGGGATTCAGTTCTGTGACGCTCGATCGCGCCCTGTTGATCGACAACCCGGACGGTGATACTACCCATGTCGGTTTTATCCTGACCGACAGCACCCAGACGGTGCTGGCGTACCGGCGCTCACCGTACCAGGGCAGCTGGGAAAGTTTCCTGTTTTACGGTCACGTGAACACCAACGATTCGACGGTCGACATCAAGGGCGTGTTCTACAAGGTTGAGAGCGACCAATCGGCCCACAGCTGGGTGTATGACATCCAGACGGTCAACGAGGTCGACTTCGCCTACCGCATGTCGTGGTATGCGCCCGACATGGGCGACACCACCGGCCTCGGTTGCATCATCGGCGGCGGTGACGCCGACGACCAGTTTGCCATGCGCTACCGCCAGTATATCCCGGCGGATGCACCGACGGTCGACAGCATTGCCATCCTCGACCAGATGTTTGATGCCCAGTATAACTACCTCGGCGCTATCGCGGCGGGGTATGAAACGTTTGTCGATGTCAACGACCTGTTCCTGTACGGCGACATGCCGCAGGCGCTGGTTGAGAGTCCGTGGGACGGACAGTAAGACATCGCACCGACAGTGACTTCGAGGCGGAGCCAATCGGCTCCGCCTTTTTTATGCGCTCTTGAAACCGTGCCCCGCGAATGGCTGTTGATCAAGGCGGCAAATGCGGCCGGTCGCCCGATGACCCCAGCACTGAAAGTGAGTTGTACAAGTTATGCTACATCGCCCTACTCCCGACACGCCCGGACCGGACCAGGAATCGGTCTGGGACTACCCCCGACCGCCACGCCTCGAGGCGGTGCCGAAACGTGTCCGTATAGAATTCAACAGTGTCACCATCGCCGACAGTACCAGGGCATATCGCGTGCTCGAAACCAGCCATCCACCGGTGTATTACATCCCGCCCGGCGATATCAGGATGGAGTACCTCAGGCGCGAACCGGGCCGTTCGTTCTGCGAATACAAGGGACAGGCCGACTACTACTCAGTCGTGGTGGATAGCAAGCAGGCGGTCAAAGTCGCCTGGGCTTACCCCGACCCGACCGAGCGGTTCGCCGCGCTCACGGATCACCTGGCGTTTTATGCCGGGCCTATGGACGGCTGCTGGGTTGGTGATGACCGGGTGATGCCGCAGCCGGGTGGCTTTTACGGCGGCTGGATCACGCCCGATGTGGTCGGGCCGTTCAAGGGCAACGCCGGCAGCGAGTGGTGGTAAGAGCGGCCCCGAGAGCGGAACAATATCAAACTTGTGCTGTACCGTCTGACAGCAGTATTCTTGTCGCATGAACTGTGATCGGAAGGGGATGGCATGATACAACGGTGCATCGCAATTGGCCTGTTGCTGCTGGTGACAGCGGCAGTCGGCTGTATCCGCAAGGTTGAACCGGACACAACTCCGTCGGCGCGATCGCATCCTGCGATCGACTCGCTGATACGCGGGTATGTCGACGCCAACCGCTTCAGCGGCACCGTGCTGATCGCCCGCGGCGATACCACCTGGTACCGCAAGTCGTTCGGCTATGCCAATGCCGAGTTCAGCCTGCCGTTCTCCGATTCCACTCGCTTCAAGTTGCATTCGATGAGCAAACCGATCACGGCGGCAGCGGTATTGAAGGCGGTCGAGGCAAACTACCTGTCGCTCGACAGCAGTATCGTCACCTATCTGCCGCAGGCGCCCGATGTCTGGCGGGAGGTGACGATTGATCACTTGCTGACACACACATCGGGCCTTCCCGAGTTCACGAACACATGGCTCGACAACTGGGCCGGCAGCATGCAGGCAACCCTCAACCGCCTGGAAGATACGCTGGCGCAGTTCGCACCCCAGACCCGGCCGGGCAGCCAGTGGCGCTACTCGAACATCGGGTATGTTCTTTTAGCGGCGGCGCTGGAGCAGGCGACCTCGATGCGCTTTGCCGACGTACTCGAGGACTTCGTCTTCGTCGCCGCCAGGATGAGTCATGCCGGGCTGGAGAAGTCGCCGCCGTGGGAACTGGTCGATTACGACGGTCCGTGGGTAGTGCCTTACCAGGCGACCGGTTACAACGGTGCGCCGGAGTATTTACAGGAAGCGTTCAGCAAGATGTATGTCATCCCCGGCGCCGGCGGCGTGTATGCCTCGGCCGATGACGTGCTGGCGTTCTTGCGCCAGATGTTCAGTCGCGACCTGCTGAGCGACCGCCTGCGCGGAGCGATGTTGCAGGCGGCGAAGAGGAACGACGTTTCGTACGGTTACGGCTGGTTCGTGACCGATCGTGACGGCGCGGTGGTGTACCGCCACGACGGCGGCAATAACGGCTTTGTCGCCTCAATGGAGTACTACCCGGAGTTGGAGGTCAGTATAATCGTATTGTCCAACTACGGTTTTGCGCCGATCGGTGAGATCCGGGCGTCGCTGGCGACCGAGGCCCTGGCCGAGACAGCCGCCGACCGCAGCGATTAATCTTCCCGAATGATTACGTCGGGTTTATCACCCGGCTCCTTACCAGCGCCGCCGCCAAACGAGATGCCGAACAGAAAGCGTACCTCCGGGATGTCACCCACACCGTAGCGAAACTCGGCGTTGTACGACCCGGAACCGGACATCGGAAAGTTGACACCACCAACCAGCGACAGACCGACCTCGGTATCGTTGCCGTTGTCGAACTCGAAGTGGGAGATGGTCGGGCCGCCGGCAACATAGAGTGCGGTAGTGCTTCCGGGCGGACTGAGACTGACCCGGAAATCGCCGTTGACATTGTACGTCGTCATGTCATCGCCAAACCCGAGATCAACACTGGGGGCGAAGCGGAAGATCTTGAGGTACCGTCCAAAAACAGCCTGTCCCCCAATCACGAACTGGTCGGGCTCGAGACCGAAACCGGCGCGGACGCCGAAGCGGGTGTTATCGGCATGAGCGACAGGCGTCAGAAACAGGGCGCCGGCTACGACCATGAGAATTGTAGTCGTTATGCGTCGAATCATACGTGGTGAGTCCTTTCGTACTATAGTCAGGGTTAGTGTCCGGGTAGCAATGGAGCACACGTGGGCGGGTATGGCATATACGTATACAACATCGCAACGCTCGTATTGTTCGGGTTCATCCGCAGATTCGCTTGCTCGCTGCGTTCTGAACCCCAACTTTATATTGAGAAAGCCGAAAGGACAGCGAAGTTGAATGTTCTTATTATAGGCGGCACGCGGTTCATGGGACCGCACCTGGTGCGGCGGTTGCAGGCCGACGGCCACCAGGTGACAGTGTTTCATCGCGGCGAGACGGCGAACGACGTCCCCGACGGTGCGGCGGAGATTCTCGGCGATCGAGCGCGGCTGACCGACTTTGCGAATGAGGTTCATGCCGTCAATCCTGAAGTGGTCGTCGACATGATGCTGGCGACCGAATCGGAAGCGCGCCAGGTGGTCGATGTATTCGGTGATGCGGTGCGACGGATAGTGCCGGCGTCGAGTTGTGATGTGTATCAGAATTTTGGATTGCTTATCGGTTCGGAGACAGGGCCCGGATCGAGGCGGCGTACTGGAGTTCGCGCCAGTATATCCCGACATATGCCGCCTGGGGGCGCGCCCAGGGCTGGTATGAGGGCGGCCTGACCGGCAGCGTGCAACCGTCCGACGGTCCCCGCTTTCTCGGGCCGCTGGTGGTGCTGACCGGACCGTACACCTTCAGCGCCGCTGAAGATTTTGTGGTGCCGCTGGACTATGCTGATCGCGCCGTGTTTGTCGGCGACACCACCGGTGGCTCGACCGGTCAGCCGCTCATGATGTTGTTGCCGGGGGGCGGCAGTTTTCGAGTCTGCACCAAGCGCGACCGCTATCCCGACGGCCGTGAGTTTTGCGGGTTCGGGATTGCGCCGGACACCGTGGTGCTGCCGACGGTCGAGGATGTGCGCGAAGATCGCGATCCGGTGATGGAGGCGGCGGTGGCGGCGATTGCGGACTGGGAGAAGTACGGTCGCAAATAGTCATCGGTACGGCCTGGCCTAAGAAAATCGTTGTCCCTTCGCTGTTTTTGGCCTACCTAAAGGCGGCGCGAAACGTGGGACAACACTGTGACAAGAACGCACACTTTCTACATAGCGGCAACGGTGATCCTATTACTGGTCTGCCTGCGGTTTGTCAATCTGACGGTTGACCCGCCGTTGTACCAGGTGGGGCACGGCCAGTCGCAACTGACCGATCCCTATCATCTCACCCACGCGGCGCGCAACGCTGCCCTTTTCGACGACTGGCATCCATTCGATTTCCATCGCTGGGATGTGTTCAAGAACTCGCTGGTATCGGGAGCAGTGTATCTGTTGTTCTCGGTGGGCGGGGTGTCGCGA
Source organism: uncultured Ignavibacteriales bacterium (assembly GCA_964544635.1). Classification (GTDB taxonomy): domain Bacteria; phylum Zixibacteria; class MSB-5A5; order GN15; family FEB-12; genus CAZJCK01. Next base: position 8,467 of record CAZJCK010000072.1, read on the forward strand.
CTGACCGCGAATCTCGCCGCCGTGCTGCTGAGTACGTCGGGGCTGTTGCTCTTCCTCCTGGCTTTGTGGCGCCGGCGCGAGCGCTGGGAAGTGGTGGTCGCGGCACTGATTATCTTCATCAACAACTCGCTGTTCTTCTACGGTCGGATGCCGTACCTCGAAAACGGTTTGATCTTCATCGCCGGCTTGCTGTTCTACCTGTTCATCCGTTTCCATGACAGGCTTTGGGGGCAACTGGTGGTCGGCCTGCTGATTGCGCTGGCGGCGCTGGCCGGGAAGGCGTTTGGCCTGCTGCTGATCGTGCCGGTGCTGCTGGGACTGTTGTATCGGTACCGGGCGGCATCACTGCTGCCGTCGCTTGCGGTAATCGGCGGCGCTGTTGTCGGCGGCGCGACCTACCTGCTGCTGTTTTATGGTACCGACTTTTCGATTTTGACCAGCTATGTCGGTGAGCAAACGACCGGCATTTACGGCGGACCACCCGGGTTTACGTCGATACCGAATTTCTTCCGCACCCTCGTGACTTATGGCGGTGAGGCCGGCTTGTGGCGGTTCAGCCCGTTCTTCATGGTGCTCATTTCCCTGAGCATCGTGGTTGCACTGCTGACACTGCCGTGGAAAGACGCACCCTCGGACTCGCATCTGCCGATCATAGTCGCGCTGGCGTGGGTGGGGATCGGTATGGCGGCGCTGTCGCCGTTTCAGTACCGCCCGATGCGCTACGCCCTGTTCCTGCTGCCGGCAGCGGCGACGGTGGTGGCGTATGCGATACGAGTGTGTGCAGAGCGCCGGGTGAAACTGTCGCTAGAGCCGAGATGGCTGATTGTGGCGATCCTGTTCCCTGTCTGGTACCTGATCGTGCAACTGCGCATGCAGCCGGCGGAGATCTTTACCAAGTTCACGACCGGTGCCGAATTTGTGTATGTCGCCCTGCTGTTCGCCGTGCTCATCACGCTGATGCTCTTTCTCTGGCTGCTGCGCGAGCGCACCGTTGCCGGCCGCCGACTGCTCTTGTGGCCGCTGGTGCTGTTGCTGGCGGCACTGACCGTGCTGCAGGGCTCGTACCTCTATCGCGGCCTGTGGCAGTCAGGCTACCAGATCGAGCAGTACAATCGCGATCTCGCAGACATCATCTCGCCGGGAGCGGTGGTAACCGGACCGTACATGCCGGTGATGACAATCAACACCGACATCCAGGGCGTGATCTACCAGTTTGGGCTGGCCAGCAAGGAAGACGACCTGGTGCCGCGGTTCGGCATTACCCATGTCCTGGCGGAATCCGATAACTGGAAAATAGCCATGCGCGACTTTCCGGTCTTCCGATCGGCGGTACAGGTCTCCAACCTGATGCTTCGCGACCAGGAGATCGGGTTGTTTCGGCTGGCCGATCTTTTGGTTCCGCCGAGCGAGTATGAGCAGGCGCAGATCGACATGGTGGCGCGACGCTTCGATTCGGCGCTGGTACATTTTCAGTCGTTCGTTCGCAGCCACCCGAAAAACCTGATCGCCCAGACCGGCCTGGTGCGCGGGCTGGCGTCGGCCGGGCAGCTGGGTGATGCCATCGTTATGGCCCAGTCGATGGGGGAGCGACATCCGGACAACTACTACGTACAGTCGTTCTGCGAGGGATTCTTTCGTCGTGTCTACCAGGCGGAGGGGGATCGGATAGCGCTGGGATTGGCCGACAAGTTTGCCGAGCGGGCGCTCGAGATCAACCCGCACATACAATTGTGGCAACGGTAAGCACCAAGTAAAAAAGCGCCTCCCCCCTCGGGAAGCGCTTTACCCACCAAACTGTGCTTTTTCGCACCCAACTATTCTTCGTCGGCCATAGCCTGCTCGATGTCGTATTTCTTGATCTTATCGAACAGCGTAGTGTAATCGATCTTGAGTGTCCGCGCCGCTTTACGTTTGTTGCCGCGGACCTGCTTGAGGATGCGTATGATGGTTGCCTTCTCGGCCCGCGCCTGGGCGGCGGCCCCGATCTCCTTGAGGCCGGCCCCTTCGCGCAGACGGATCTCGTCGTCGCGGCGCAAACGGATGGCCAGGTGATCGGGCGTGATCTTCTTGCCCTCGGCGAGGATGACGGCACGCTCGATGGTGTTCTCCAGTTCGCGGACATTGCCCGGCCAGTGATACTTCTCCATCAACTCGGCCGCCTTCTTCGACAGTTCCTTCACCGGCTTGTTCATCTCGAGACAGAACTTGGTGATGAAGTGGCCTGACAGCTCGGCGACATCGTCGACCCGGTCGCGCAGCGGCGGGATCTGGATCGGGAATACCGAGAGACGGTAGTACAGGTCCTCGCGGAAGCGCTTCTGGCGGATCAGTTCGTTGAGATCCATGTTAGTGGCGGCGATGACCCGGACGTCGACATCGACCGTCTTCGTCCCGCCCAACCGTTCAAAGTTCTTTTGCTGCAACACGCGCAGCAGCTTGGCCTGCAGCGACATTTCCATATCGCCGATTTCGTCGAGGAAGATGGTGCCGGTGTGGGCGATCTCGAACTTACCCATCTTACGGGCATGGGCGCCGGTAAAGGCGCCTTTCTCGGAGCCGAACAGTTCATTCTCGAGCAGTTCGCGCGGGATGGCGGCGCAGTTGATGGCGAGGAACGGTTTGTCCTGGCGCAGCGACAGCTTGTGGATGGCGCGGGCAAACAGCTCCTTACCGGTGCCCGATTCGCCCTGCAAAAGGACTGAGGCATCGGACTTGGAGACTTTCGAAATCAGCTCGCCGATTTCGATCATCTTGGCGTTCTTACCGATAATTTCGGAGAAGCCCTCGCGGTTTTCGATCTCTTCGCGCAGGAGGGTGTTCTCGGCCATGAGTCGACGGTTCTCAAGGGCGCGGCCGACCAGGTAGGTGAGGTGGTCGGTATCGAACGGTTTGGTCAGGAAATCGTAGGCGCCTTTTTTCATCGCCTCGACGGCGTCCTCGATGGTACCGTAGGCGGTCATGACGATGACCGAGGTGTCGAGATCGGCGTTCTTGGCTTCGGAAAGGACTTCGAGGCCGGAAATATCGGGCATGCGGAGGTCGGTGACGACCACGTCGTACGACTTGTTCTTGACCAGTTCGATCGCCTTCAAGCCGTCAGGGGCCGAGTCGACCCGGTACCCTACATCGGTGAGGGTTTCGGTCAACATATTGCGCATCGAATCTTTGTCGTCGACAACCAGAATGCTCGCCATGGCGATCTTTCTCCCGTACTGTTGAAATCTATCGGACTTACGCCATATATCGGCGGTATGAGAATTCGGTAAAGGGATCCGGCTGCGCAAATATGGGACAGATCCAATAGGCCTGCACAGCGGCCTTTATAGCAGTATTGTGGGAGCTCTTCGGTGACTGTAGCCCGGAATCTCAATACGCCGAAGGCGGAGCAGTGGTCCGGGGGGAAGAATGATAAGACAGCTTGGTCTGTGTAAGTCGAAATCTCGAGCCGCCCGAGGCGGCGTAGAGTTTCGACAGGAAAAAAGAAACCCGCCGCCAGAGCGGTGGGCCACACAGACCAGAAGGGGCAGATCGGAGGTCTGTCGCCCCGCATGTAAGCAGAATCAGTTGACTGTCTTGGGATCGCGGCCGAAGAGCGTCATGTACATCAGCCGGTAGATATCGGTGTTGTCGACATTGGTCGGCAGCAGCGCGGCGTTGAGACCGTGGGCGCGGGCGATGATCGAGCCGGCGACATCGTCGTAGCAGGACCAGGCGACGGCGAAGTGCAGCTCGGTGCCGAAGCGGTCGGGTTTGGCGACATACGACATACCACCCGTCCCCCCCACACCGTCGAGCGGCGCGCCGTTGTCGGACTTTGACGGCAGTGGCTGCTCGAACTGCTCATGGTCGCGAATCGATACAACCTGCATACCGCCGGCGTCGGAATCGGCCGCCGTGACCAGCAAGGTGTTGGGGTTGTCGTCGATGAAAGCCATCACCACGCCGATCGCCTGGTCGGCGCGGCGCATCGCTTCGAAAGTACCGTCGGCATTATTCGAGTTGGCGAAATTGTCGGTTCCTTCTTCCTCCACAACCATAATGAAATGCTTGTCGCGCGCCGAGAGGAGTTTGAGGGCGACCTCGGTCATTTCGGCAATAGTCGGAGCGTCGGGCCAGTACAGCGGCAGGCCATCATCGCGCAACCGTTCCTCCGCCCGGGCATTGAAGGTGTTGCCGGCGGCAAAGACACCGAGGACGAGCGAATCGTCGGGGGTGAGCGCAAACAGTTCGTCTCGCGTGTAGATAACTTTATAGCCAAGCGCTCTGGCGGTATCGATCAGGTTCTGACCGTCGCTGCGACGACCATCTTCGGCAAACCGGCCCGCTGTACCTTTCGGCAAGAGGAATGCTTCGCCCCCGGACATGATGATATCGACGCCACTGCGGATGATCGAGGATGAAATTGTGTCGGTCATGCTCCGTTTCTCGGCCGAGGCGGCGAAGACGCCGGTGCCCGGCTCGCAGATGTGGCCGGAATTGATGATAGCGGTGGGGTGGCCGGCGCGGTGCGCCTCGATGAGGATGCTGCAGTCGGCGCCCGAGAGAGCTTTTATCGGTTGCGACGGTTTGCTGCCGTAGTAATCGAACGGCACCTTGACACCGAAGGCATGGATGGTGGCGCCGCCGTTGGACGAGGCGTTGGACGAATTGAGCAAATGAGTTCGATACAGCCCCATGTGACTCATGCGATCCCAGTTCGAGGAACTGTCCGGACCGTACTCGAATATGCGCAGGGCGCCCCACATGGCGGCCCCGGAACCGTCCGGATGTATGAACACGACATTGCCGGCGGGATAGGTCGTGTCGTCGGCCTGACTCGTCGATAGAATAAGCGCTGCTGCCACCAGGATGGCGGCTCCAAGTATCACTGCCAAAGTCTTATGCATACAAACTGCTCCTCAGGTTCGATCATTTTCCGGCGGTAATACTGCCCTGAAATCCCGACCGAGTCAAGTTAGGAAATGATGAGGGCGGCTTATCTGACACGTTCCTGGCGGTAGGTTTGACAGTAGCGCAACGACACCCAGCGCTCGATGGCCGGACCGAAGATTGGCGGGCCGGTCTGGACCAGGAGTTTGTAGTGTCCATAGCGTAGCTTTTTGGCCAGCAGCGGACGGATCAGGCCGCCGGCGTTGTCGACGAGGTTGATGGCGACAAAGCACTCGGCATCGTCGATGAAGAAGCGCAGGACGGTTTGGCCGGCTTTGGGTGGCAGCGGCGGTTCATCGACCCACGTCGAGTCGAGCCAGTCGGCCTGGATGAGGGTGAACATGCTGTCGGAGGCGACAATGCCTGGTTCGGCCCAGACGACATCCCAGTAGCCGGAGGCAGGGTCCATTTGTTCTTCCGGGTTGACTTTTGAGGGTCCGCCACAGGAGGTGAGGAGGAGCGTCGTTAATACAGATGCGATGGCTGCGAATAGGAAATGAAGACTGGATTCCCGCTTTCGCGGGAATGACGTGGTAGGGGGCGGGAATGACATGGTGCCGGACGGGAATGACGTGGTGGCGGGCGGGAATGACATGGTGCCGGACGGGAATGACGTGGTAGGGGGCGGGAATGACGTGGCGGGGGTGATCGCTCTCGGTGACAGCTGCATCTTGCCTATCTCCGGTGCCAGACGGTGGTGGCGTACATGAAATTGTCGAACCAGATATACAGCTTGTACCGTCCAGTCTCGGTGCTCACGGCGCTTTCGGTCGGGGTCCAGGCCCAGCCGTGACGGCCGCGTCCATACACCGAATCGCCAACCGGCCGGTCAATAAACTGATCATAACCGTCGTAAATCTCTATCGAAACCAGCATGCTGTCGGCGCGGATGTCGAACCAGATCGAGTCGGGCGTTTGGCGGGAGGGGATCTTGAAATCGACCAGTTGTTCGCCGCGCGGGTAGTCGGCAGTCAGGTCACCTCTGAGCCAGGGGGCGCCGCAGTCAGTGACGAGGTAGGTATAGTGGCCGGACGGTACGGTGTCGCCGGCGTCGTTGCGACGGTCCCAGTAGAAATTGTAATAGCCGCTTGGGATCAGGCGATCGATCAGGTGGCGGATAACGGCGCCGCTCGAATCGGCGATCTCGATCGTCACCCGGCAGCTCTGGCCGCGCTCGACCGGGAGCCAGATGCGGATGTTGTCGGCAAGGGTGGTGTCGGCCGGACGTTCGGTCAGGCCACGGATATAGTCACGCGTCCCCGGATCGTCGGCATACGCGCCGGCGGCCGCTATCATGATCAATGCTGCGAAAACCTTCCACATATTACCTGATACAACAGAATACCTGATCGGATGGCAACGAGAAAAGCAGCCGAGCATTACGGCTGGCAGGTGCGGCAGGGGGACAAGCCCTCGCGGCAGGCGTCGAGACGGTTTTCATAGCGGACCAGGCGGTCGGGCTTGATGTTGGCGACGTAGCGGCAGGAAGGCCGGTGAAACCGGTACGAGGTGCGCGATGAGAGATAGTACGGTTCTTTGGCGTGCTCCAGCGACCAGATGCCGATACCGCGGTCGATGGCGCTGTGCTGGGCGGCAAACAGGAGCCGGCTCTCGGGGTTGTTCAACTCGGTGTCGCGAAACAGGTAGAGGCCGGCCAGGCCGGAATCGATCAGCATCTTGTTGACGAACAGGCTGTCGTCGACATACAGGTAACCAAGCAAACGTCCGTACTTGTCGCGGCGAGCACCGGTGAACTCGATGCGGGCCGGTTTGCCCAGGGCGACCGCCCTGACAAGGGCGGCGGCGCGATGGTAGTACGGCTGGTCGCGTTCCGGAGTATCGATCGATAACAGTCGCAGCTTGTCGCCGCCGAGCAGTTCGACGGTATCGCCGTCAATGACCGCCACCACCGTCCAGCGGCCCGATTGGGCTGCCTGATCGGGGCCGAGCTGCTCCCAGAAGCGCAGCGACAGCAGGGCGGCGATGATCAGGATGAGGAGAGTCAGGCGGACCAGTTTTGATTGGCGGCGTCGTTTCATATCGCTTGATATACCGAAAACTGCCTCAAAGTGCGAGGGGAAAGATCACAAGATGTATACTGTCCGGCAGGAGCGCGGTCAAGAGGCTGTT
>CAZJCK010000073.1:0-15368 GCA_964544635.1 uncultured Ignavibacteriales bacterium
CGTATATCACGCTGCTGCTGGCCGGCGCCGGGCGGTTCTCGGTCGACGGTATGCTTGGTCGCACCACCACGACCGTCGAGGTAAAAGAAAAAGTCGAACCGTCGGTGTAGCCAGGCTCTGCTACCCATTGGAATCTTAGTGTGCGGCGCCTGCGCCCTCGTGGGTGCCGTCTTCCACAGCAACCGAAACTCAATCGCGCAAAGGGTGCACGGTCGCCTACGCACCCGGCAACTCAAGCACTGATTGAACGATCGGCGAACCGTACGCAGCCGCTCCCGCCGTGAACGTCAGATTAGGCAGCGGCTGGTGTACTGCCGTATGATGACTGTGCCCGCATCTCCGCCTGTATGCGACGTATCGAACCCAGGTAGTAATCGTGATTGCCGAGCACGAAGCAGATTGGGCATCCTGCCGCTTGTTGCAGGTCGGTCAGCACATCGATAACCGTCGGCGCCGTCGCGGTATCGCCGGTGATCAGAACCGCATCGGGTGCCGTTTCCGTCAACGTCTGCTTGAATTCATCAGCCACCCGTGGGACCACCGAGTCCCAGTGAATATCTGTCAGCCAGGCCAGTCGCATATCGATCTGTAGGCTCTGCAGGCAGGGCTATCAACCAAAAAGAAACCCACTGCGCAAAACGCGCAGTGGGCTGCCCGAAAGTCTTTCAGTGCAGTCGCTACGCACCCTGAAACTTGGGCGGGCGCTTTTCCATAAAGGCTTCCATACCCTCGTTCTTATCACCGGTGCCGCAGCACTGACCAAAGTTGGCTTTCTCCAGATCGCAGCCAACTGTCAGTGTTACTTCCAGACCGCGATGCACACACTCCTTGGCAAGTTGTATCGCGATCGGCCCCTTCGAGGCAATCGTATTGGCCATCTCCATCGCCTTTTCCAACAACTCATCGTGTGGATAGACCTCGTCGACCAGCCCGATCCGGTGCGCCTCTTCGGCGGCGATCATCTCGCCGGTCAGGATAAGCTGCATCGCTTTGCCGCGGCCGACCAGGCGGGGCAGACGTTGCGTACCGCCATACCCGGGGATGATCCCGAGGCTCACTTCCGGCTGGCCCAGCTTGGCTTTGTCCGACGCCAGCCTGATATCGCAGGCCATCGCCAGTTCGCAGCCGCCGCCGAGCGCAAAGCCGTTGACAGCGGCGATGACCGGCTTGGGGAAGTTCTGGATCGTTTTCATCAGGTAGAGGCCGCGCGCCGACAGGTCGTTGCCCGCACGGACATCCAGATCGGCCAGCTCCGGAATATCGGCCCCGGCCACGAACGATTTGTCACCGGCGCCGGTGATCACCACGCAATACACCGAATCGTCCGACCAGTGAAAGCTGAACACTTTCTGCAGTTCGGCGATGGTTTCCTTGTTGATTGCATTCAGGGCGCGGGGGCGGTTGATCGTAATAAGAAGGACATGATCCTTCTTCTCGGTCGTTACATTCTTGTACTCGGTCATGATAGCTTCCTGCGGTTTGCAGATTCATCTTCGTTCTTCGGCTATACTACGCCAAAGGGCGGCCCGGCGCAAGCCGATCAGCGCCGCCCGGCGGCTATTTCTTGCTGTAGTCGTAGAAGCCACGGCCCGATTTCCGTCCCAGATACCCGGCGTTCACCATCCGACGCAACAGCGGCGGGGCGCTGTAGTGGCTGTCCTTGAACTCCTCGAACATGATGTCGGCGATGTACAGGATGGTGTCGGTGCCGATGAAATCGGTCAGCGTTAGCGGCCCCATCGGGTGCCCGCAACCGTGCACCATGCCGTTGTCGATATCCTCTTTGCTCGCCAGGCCGCGTTCGAGCTGACGGATGGCGTCGAGCAGGTACGGCACCAGCAGCACATTGACTACGAAGCCGGGGGAGTCCTTTGCGGTCACACAGACCTTTCCCATCCCCTCGGCAAACTTGTAGGCGCTGTCGAAGGTTTCGTCCGAGGTATCGATCGTGCGCACCACCTCGCACAGCTTCATGATCGGGACCGGGTTGAAGAAGTGGAGGCCGACTACGCGATCGCGACGGTCGGTGACCGACGCCATGTCGGAGATCGACAGCGACGACGTGTTCGACGCCAGGATCGTCTCCTTCTTGCAGATACCGTCCAGCTCCTCGAAGATCTTCTTCTTCACGTCCATGTTCTCGACAACCGCTTCGATGATCAGGTCGCAATCGGCCAGGTCGTCGAGTTTGGTCGTATTCAAAATGTTGCCGATCACTTTGTCTTTGAGCGCCTGGTCGGCTTTGCCCTTGTCGATCGCTTTGTCGAGCGACTTGTTGATATAGCCCATCCCCTTGTTGAAGGCATCGTCCGAGACCTCGCGAGCGATGACGGTGTAATCGTTGGCGGCGGCGATCTGTCCGATGCCTGATCCCATCTGGCCGAACCCGACCAGTCCCAGTTTCTTAATAGCCATGCATATTCCTCCGTATTCCAGAAAGTAAGTGTCACATAGAGGTACTGCGTGCAGCAGGGCGCCTCACCGGCCGCAGCAGTTTGAGGCCGACGACATAGTTCGATGCCCCGATCAGCTCGAAGTCGCTCCGTAAGAACAACTCCAACAGTTCGGTGTTTTCGTTGTACAGGTTGACCATCACCCGCGCCACCTCGCTTCGCTCCGATGCCCGCTCGGCCAAAAGGTCGACGAAGGTGCTGCCCAGTCCCCGGTTGCGAAACTTGGGGGCGATGATCAGGTGCGAAATCTCGACCGCCATCTCCAGCGGGCGGCTGACCAGCTCGGCGTAACCCAGCGCCACGCCGAGATACAAGAGGAGGTACGACGACACTCCTTTGCGCTGCCACTTGTCGACCAGGTCATCCGCGGGCGGGAAGTTGCGTCCGCGGCACACCCGCAGGTAGGTCTGTTCAGTGTCGACCCAGCTGACCACTGTCTTGGCATAATCCTTGTGATAGGGAATGATGTCGGCCTTGGGCGGTTTGGGATCGGACACGCTGCTATCTCCAAAATTCAAGGTGAAGAATATACGGCCGATCCGGCGGCCGGGCAACGAATCTCCCCCTGATATCGTTGACTTGGGCCGTACATTTTGTATATATGGCGAGCACAAATAACGTCTGAGGAGACAGCCCGAGATGATAGATTTCACGTTTACTGACAATCAGATAGCCGTCCGCGATATGGCCCGCGAAGTGGCCGAGAAAGTGATAAAACCCACAATTACCCAGTATGACCGGGAGCAGAAACTCAATCCCGATCTGCTGCCGGCTATGAAAGAGGCCAACCTGCTCGGCTTCTGCGTGCCCGAGGAGTACGGCGGCCTGGGCATGGACTATATCTCGCTCGGACTGGCCTCAGAGGAGATGGAATACGCCGACACCTCGGCGCGGGTGATTCTCTCGGTGCACGTTGGCCTGTTTTCCCTGCCGGTCCTCACCTGGGCCAACGAAGAGCAGAAAAAGAAGTATCTGGTTCCCGCTGCCAGGGGCGAGAAGATTGCCACTTTTGGCCTGACCGAACCGGCCGCCGGTTCCGATGTTGTCGGTATCCAGTCGACGGCGGTCAAGGAGGGCGACCACTACCTGTTGAACGGCGAGAAGATGTGGATCTCGCTGGCCAGTGTCGCCGACTACTTCCTGGTCTTTGCCTGGACCGACCTGGAGAAGAAGAAGAACCGCGATCACAGCGGCCTCTCGGCGTTCATCGTCGAAAGTGACTACGACGGTGTCGAGACCGGCAGTATCCATGGTAAGCTGGGCGTGCGCGCCGGCAACACCGGGTATATATCGTTCTCCGATGTCAAGGTGCCGGTCGAGAACCTCGTCTACAAAGAGGGTCAGGGGTTTAAGATTGCCATGTTCTGCCTCGATCAGGGGCGCTACACCGTCGCTGCCGGCTCCTGCGGGCTGATCCGGGCCTGCCGTGATGCCTCTGTCGAGTATTCCCACCAGCGGCATACGTTTGGCAAGGAAATCGCCGAACATCAATTGGTGAAACAGATGATAGCCAATATGGAAGCAGCCTATGAATACTGTACGCCGCTCTGGATGAAGGCCGGCTGGCTGAAAAACCAGGGGAAACGCAGTACCCGAGAGACCTCCATGGCCAAGTGGATCGCCTGCCGCGAGGCCGAGGCATCGGCCGCCAACGCCGTGCAGGTATTCGGGGCTTATGGATTCTCCGACGAGTACCCGGTCGAGCGGTTCTACCGTAACTCCAAGGGCGCCTCGATCTACGAAGGCACGCGTGAAGTCCACACCCTCATGCAGGCCGACTACGCCCTCAAAATCCGTAAGGATAAGGAGCTGGAGAAAGATCTGCCGGTCGTCGAACAAGAATAATCGTCGGCGAGGAGGGGAAACATGGGGGAGCAGCTAACGTTTGCTATTCGCGAACTCAACGGCGCCGACCGTACGTGGATTGTCGAGTTTCTCAATCCGGGCGGCGCCGACTTCATTGTCAGTTGCGGCCGCAAACTCTATCCGCACAAGTTACCGGGTTATATGGCGGTCACTCCCGAAGGGGAGCGGGTCGGCTTTGTCACCTGTGAGATCATTGGCGATCAGTGCGAGGTAGTGACGCTCGACGCCCTGCGTCAGTGGTCCGGCATCGGCAGCGCGTTACTCGGGAAAGTAGCTGAGACGGCGCGAGAGGCGGGCTGTACGCGCTTGTGGCTCATGACCACCAATGATAATATCGACGCTATCCGTTTCTACCAGCGCCGCGGCATGCGACTGGCCGGCATCAACGCCGGGGCAATAAAGCAATCCCGTGAAATCAAACCGGCCATACCAGAGATTGGCACCTATCGTATCCCGATTCGCGACGAAGTGCTGTTTGAGATGGATCTCTAACCGCCGAACCTCTCGCCGAGCGTGACCTCGGCCAGACGTTCGTAAACTGGACCCTTGGGCGTGAGCGTTGACTGAAACAGGATCAACTTGTCGAGGGGGAATTCGATCGGTTCGATCGGGCAGTCGGCGACCGCCTGAGTCAGGTCACCAGCGCGACGGGGATCACGGATACGTCCAATCGTCAGATGCGGCTTGAACTTCCTGGCGTCCGGCTCAAAGCCCAGCCGCTGCACCAGCATCTCCACCTCCTGCGACAGGTCGAGGATCGGTTCGAGATCGCCTTGCACTCCGGCCCAGACAACGCGCGGACGTTTCAGGTTCGGAAACGCCCCCAGCTTGTTGAGTCGCACCACGGTCGGCGTGCCCTGGATCGTCTGAATGCCCGACTTGAGCACGTCCACCAGCCTTGGCTCGGTATCACCGAGAAAGCGCAGTGTGAGATGCATGTTCCGGGGCTTCACCCACGAGACTCTGGCGCCGCAGTCGCGCAGTTCGTCGCCGATACGCCCCAGTTCATTGCGCACGCTGTCGGGAAGTTCGAAGGCTATAAAAAGGCGGAGCAAACTCATGTCAGGTCGAGAATCTCACGACGGAGCATGTCGAGGGCGGCGAACGACGATCGCAGGCGGATCGTTTCGCGATCAACCCCGAAGTTGAACTTCCTGGCAGTCGTATTGTGTGCCGAGGCTACGCCGATCCAGGTGGTGCCGACCGGCTTTTGCGCGGTGCCGCCGTCCGGACCCGCAATACCGGTAATCGACAGCGCATAGTCGGACTCCAGCGCCTTGCGCGCGCCCGATGCCATCGCGACGGCGCACTCCTCCGACACTGCGCCGTGCTCCTCGATGATCATCGGTTCGACGCCCAGCTGCTTTATCTTGACGTCATTCGTGTACGCCTGGATACCACCGACGAACCACGCCGACGATCCGGGAATGGTCGTAATCAGCGAACCGAGTCCGCCGCCGGTACACGACTCCGCGACCGCCACCGTCTTGTCGTTGTCTTTGAGCAATTGTCCCACCACCGACGGCAGGGTATCGTCGTTGTACCCGTACACATGTGCCCCGACAATCGCCTCCAGCTTGCGGGCATCGGCCTGCGCCTTTTCTTTGGCTTCCAACTCAGTCGCGCCGCTGGCGACCACCCGCAGGCTGACACCCGATAAACCGGGCAGATAGGCCAGTTGGGTGTCGGGATCGGGATCGAATGTTCCGGTAATCATGTCGGCCAGTGCCGATTCGACAATCTGTGTGGTGTGAAGCGTTTCGACGTGTATCGTTCGCTCGGTCTTCAGACCGCGCAGGTATGGCACTACTTCTTCATCCATGATAGTCAGCATCTCGCGCGGTACACCCGGCAGGGCGATGAAGACGCGCCCGCTCTCGGCGATACAGATCCCGACCGCAGAGCCGAGGCGGTTCGGAAAGAAGGTCGCGCCCTGCGGCAGCAGCGCCTGGTTCTGGTTGATTGCCGGCATCTCGATCCCGCGTTTGGCGTAACGCTGCTTGACATCTTCCAGAACTTCTTCATGAAAGATCAGGTTGCGCTTGAACACCTTGACGATCGCCTTCTTGGTGACGTCATCATCGGTCGGGCCAAGCCCGCCGGATGTGATGACTACCCGCGAACGACGCATGGCGATGCGAAAGGCTTCTTCCATCGCCTGGAGGGAGTCTCCCACCGAGGTGATCTGGTGTACGCGGAAACCGAGGTCGGTCAGCCACCGTGCGATATAGGCGCCGTTGGTATCGACTGTAAAGCCGGCAATCAGTTCATTGCCGATCGTGATGATCTCGCTGTCCATAACTCACAGAATATCGAGATTAGCCTGCGTCAATGCAAACAGTATCAGGTGGGTGGCCAGGTTGGCCTGAACACCGGCAACGACATCATCCATCGTCACCCCGATGCCGCCGGGGAGCTGCTCGGCTTTGTTGGCCGGCCACGGCTTGAGGGCGTCGAACAGTCGAAACAGTACCAGCGCCAGCAGGTACGGCCCGATCCGAAACGGCAGCCACACCAGCGATACAAACATTCCCGCCCACTCGTCGATCACAATCTTCTTGGCGTCGTGGCCCATGTACCGCTCAGCCACCCCGGCGATCCAGATCGACAGGAGGATTGAGAGAATGGTCACGACCAGAAGCGTCGTGCTGTTTCCGGCGATCAGGAACCAGGCAATCAGCCAGGCGGGGAGGGTGCCGAAGGTGCCGGCATAAATCGGGAAATAGCCGGAATACAGGCCGGTCGCGACGGCCAGGATGAGATGCCTGCCCAGCGCCACCCTTACCTCAGCACCGTGCGGATCATGAAGAAGTACTTGATGATATAGTCCACGCCGGTCCAGACAGTAACCACCGCTGTCGCCCAGATCAGCACGTTGAAATAGAAGCGGTGATCGAAGTCGAGCATGCCCTTCCAGGAGGCATCCGCAAACTCGGCGAACGACAAAACACTGATATAAGCAAGGATCACCGCCACCACCGTCATCTGCAGGAAGGTCTTTACTTTCGCCCACCAGCTTGGTGATATGACCACGCCCCGATAGGCGGCCAGCAGCCGCAGGCCGGTGATGGCGAACTCGCGGCCGATGATCAGCAGTACCGGCAGCGCCGAGACATAGTCCAGCGCGATAAACGAGATGAATGCCGATGATACCAGGATCTTGTCGGCCAGCGGATCCATGAATTTCCCAAAACCGGTGACGATGCCGTACTTGCGGGCATAATAGCCGTCAGCCATATCCGTCAGGGCGGCCAGGACAAACAGGACGAGGCCGATCAGACGGGTATAGAAGTTGTCGATCAGAAAAAAGATCATGAAGATCGGTGCGATTACTACCCGCAGGAGGGTGAGCTTATTGGGCGTATTCATCGGCGACAAAGTACGCCCGCCGGTAGGGGGTGTCAAACCTTAAAAGCCGACTCGATCGGTTGGATGCGACCGACCAGGTTTAAGAAAGGGCCGGTGCGAACACCGGCCCTTAGTCAGGTATATCGAGATAGCTGCTTTCGGCTGTATCTTAAAAGGTTGTCTTTATCCCGAGCATGAGGGTACGCGGTGCGCCCGGACGAACGCCGGCTGGCCGGCGCGCCGCCACATACGTTTCGTCGAGCAGGTTGCGCAAACTCCCGAACAGCTTGACAGCCCGGGTTACCGAGTATTGAGCCGCGACATCGAGCAGCAGGTGGGCGTCGGTCCTCTCGTTCTCCGGAATGTTGCCCTGGCCCGCCACCGTCCGCATTTCATCGACATACTTGGCACCGGCATGCACGCCGTACCGCTCGGCCTCATAGCCAAGTCTGGCGGCCAGCTGGTGCTGGGGCACATATGGCATTTCGTCACCAGCCGCAACCGTGCCCCAGGCCCCAAAGTCGCTTTCGAACGAATTCTGGAACTCGGCACTGGTGTAGGTATAGGCGATACTGAACGGAATCGCTTCGGCCCTCGCATTCACAAGGCGTGTCGCCAGGTCGTACGTCATCGACAACTCGAGGCCGCTCACGTGGACATCGCCGCCGTTGAACAGGTCACCGCTGCCGGAACCGCCGGCGGCGGCAAGGTCGGAGCCAAGTAAGTTGGTGTAGTCATTGAAGAAGACGACCGCCTGGCCACTCAAACCGGGCATCCGATAGCGCGCGCCCAACTCGTAGTTGACACTCTCTTCCGGGTTGGTACCGGGCGACGATCCGGGCGGGGCAAACCCCTTGTGGACACCGGCAAAGCCGCTGAAAGAAGTGGAAAACCGGTAGTCGAGCCCGATCCCCGGAATCCAGATGTCGACCTGGTTCTCACGGCTGGAGAGGTCGACGCCGGTACGGTCGGGATCATTCTTGCCGTAATCGTCGCGAGTCAGGTCAATACTCTCGAATCGCACACCGGGCACAGCTCTGAGGTTGCCAACAGTCAGGTTTAATTCAGCGAATCCAGCCCAGGCCTGCGCCTGCGATACGCGGTTGCTCTCGGTGCCGGGCGTGCCGGCCGCCGTCAGCATCATCACGCCGTTGGTCATCTTGTACTCATCTACCCACTGGAAACGATCAATCTCATCTTCATGATAGCGGAAACCGGCCTCGAGTTCATGTTTGCCGAGTTGCAGTCCGAAAACAGTCTGGATTCCCTGGGAATAGTAGGAGCGATTGTTCGCCTTCACCGACAGGGCGTCGTCGTTAGAGCTGCTCGCGCCCCGGGTAATTGCCAGTTCGTCGGCGTACTGCGTCGGATCTTCGAGAATGCTGCCGATACCGACACTCGAGCCGCCGGATGTCGCCAGGACCTTATCCAGCTTGTACCAGTTGCGGGAAAACTCGTTGCGATACGCGGTCGTGGTGACATCGAGCCGATCGGTCGGCTGTATGAAGTGACGCACCTGGAATTGCTCATGCTCGGTATTCATCTCGTCCATCTGCGAACCGGCATAGCGACGGTATGGCGTTCGTTCGAAATCGCCGTCGGTGAGCCCGAGGTAGGTTTCGTTCGACACTTCGTCGGTCTGGCTATACTTGAATTCGATCTGCTGGTACAGCGGTGCATCGGCATTGGTGTTCAATCGTACCTTGAACAGGTAGTCTTTGATGTCGTACCCGGTATTGCCACCATTGTCCAGCTCCTTGAAACCATCCACCTTGTCCTGGTAGGCTTCGGCTAAGTAACCGAAGTTTGGCAGGCTGTTGCCGGCGCCGGCGTGAATGCGACGGGCACCGTCGCTTCCGCCGAGCAGCTCTACCCGGCCGGCGAACTGATCGGGAATCCGGGTGGATATCAGGTTAAGGGCGCCGGCCGTAGTGTACGGGCCGTACTTGATCTGGCTCGAGCCCTTGCGCACCTCGATGCCACTCATACGGCCGACCGTGGGAAAATAGTAGGCGGCAGGGGCGGAGTAGGGGGCAGGAGCGATCAGGACACCGTCTTCCATGATCGCGATCTTCTGACTGCGCTCCGAGCCGGAGCCTCGGAAACCGATGTTGGGGCGAAGGCCGTAACCATCTTCTTCCTGAATATTGATCCCGGGAATTTCGCGCAGCGCCTGGTTGATGTCGTTGTATTCAAATGTTTCCAGCGTGGCCGCGCCCACATAGTGAGCGGTGCCGGGGATTTCGAAGATCTGATCACGGTTGCCGACGAGCGAGGTGCGACTGACGATGATATCGTCAAATGTCACCGGCTTGACCGTCAGTGCGAAGTCGAGACTGAGGGTTTCATCATTGCGATTCACCACAAGGTCGTGAACAACTGCCTGGTAGCCGACAGAGCTGACTCGAAGGCTGATCCGGCCGGGTGAGATATTCGCGAGCGTGAATGTTCCGGACGCGTCGGTGGTGGTACCCCGATTGCCGTCTTCAAGCGCCACGGTGGCGCCGACGACCGGGTCGCCGCTGGCACTATCGACAACGACGCCGGTGATTTGAGCTGCGTGCAGTGGCGCTGCAACGGCCAGAGCAACGAGGGCAAAAAGTACGGTCTTGAGCGGACCTCGCATACAATCCTCCTGAACTTGTTACGATTTCATCTGCTGCGTTTAAATGAAAATGACAATCATTTTCATTTAGGTAACAGGAAAGAGTGTATCTGCTTTTTGCTGAGAAGTCAAGACCGAATCTGTATTCTAAGCGAGAAAAGTCATTGCTGCGGCAGGGAGCCGGGCAGACGAAGATAAGCGGGGGATGTCAGCTGACCTGACAATGGCAGTTGATGTGGAACCAGAACATAAAAAAACCCAGGCAAGTCTGACGACCTACCTGGGCGGACGATATTAGGTAATCCACAGAAAGAGTAACACTTTCCGATTGCGTTTCAAATATAACCCCTCGGCTTATTTTGTCAAGCAGTTTTCGGAATTAAACTCGAAAAAAAAACCGCAATTTTACGGTATCTTGACCACGCTCAAGATCGCTGGCATCTCGTCTGTCCGGATCAGGTCGGGCTGGCGGCAGCCGTCTCGCCAGGCCGCTCTATCAGAATTCTGGCCGTGGCCGGCAGTTGAAACTTGACTTGTTCACCGCATTTGTGGACTGTGTGTGGAGCATTTGTGAAGTACTCGGCAAGTCATTATTCTTCAATGTGTTGGCGGAATCGAGAATTCGAGGGTTTGTAACAAAAATCTAATGAAAACCCAACACCATCCTAACCGACTATTTATCATCGACTTACCTAAGTCGAGGTTTGGCGTAGTCCGGTTTCAGGCAAGCCTTGCAAGAAACCAGGTCCGGCCCATGTTTTTCTACCCTCTTGTCAGCCAACAAAATAACCAAGAACTGGGTTTGTATACTATTTTTTGTGTTTGGGCGATGTAGAGACACAATATATTGTGTCCCACGTTCGACGATTGGCACCTTCGACGAACAAGCGGGAGTCCGGCCCCGGTCCGAGGCCGAATCCACACCAATGCTTCGAGGATCGAATATAGAGGATGACATAGGAGGTCTGCCTTGCAAATTAAGCGCTATTTCACCAGGGAGGGCGAATCGGCGTACAGCCGAATCGAATTCGCCAATAGGACATCGGAAATCAGAAATCCTGACGGCTCGGTCGTCTTCAAGCTCGAAAATATCGAAGTTCCCAAGGTCTGGTCACAGGTCGCCGTCGATATTCTGGCCCAGAAGTATTTCCGCAAAGCGGGCGTACCCCAGTATGATGAACACGGCAAGCCGCTGACGGACCAGGACGGCAACCCGATCACTGGTACCGAGACCGACGCCCGCCAGGTATTCAATCGTCTCGCCGGCTGCTGGCGCGACTGGGGGAAGAAGTACAACTATTTCGATTCCGATGCCGACGGCGACGCCTTCTACGATGAAATCCGCTCGATGCTGGCGCAGCAGGTCGCGGCCCCCAACTCACCACAGTGGTTCAATACCGGCCTGTACAACTCGTACGGCATCGCCGGCAATTGCAATGGCCACTATTATGTCGATCCCGACGATCACACCTTAAAGCAGGCGTCAAACGCCTACGAACATCCGCAGCCGCACGCCTGCTTTATCCAGTCGGTCAGCGATGACCTGGTCAACGACGGCGGCATCATGGATTTGTGGGTGCGCGAGGCGCGCCTGTTCAAATACGGTTCCGGCACCGGCACCAACTTCTCGAACCTGCGCGGATCGGGCGAGCCGCTGTCGGGCGGCGGGGCATCCTCCGGCCTGATGTC
The DNA here is from genome assembly GCA_964544635.1 of uncultured Ignavibacteriales bacterium. GTDB lineage: Bacteria > Zixibacteria > MSB-5A5 > GN15 > FEB-12 > CAZJCK01. The sequence continues at coordinate 11,962 of CAZJCK010000073.1, forward strand.
CTTCCTTAAGATCGGTGATCGCGCCGCCGGCGCCATCAAGTCGGGCGGTACCACCCGTCGCGCCGCCAAGATGGTCTGTCTCGACCTCGATCATCCCGACATCGTCGATTTCATCGACTGGAAAGTGATCGAAGAACAGAAGGTGGCGGCGCTGGTAACCGGATCGCGGATGATCCGCGAACAGCTGCGGGAAATCGTCGAGGCCGCCTGTGTCTCGGGCACCAACGGCGACCGCGTCTTTGAAACCGACATCGAAAAGAACACCCGCCTCAAGAACGCCATCAAGCTGGCCAGCCGCCTGCGCGTTCCGACCGAGTACATCAGTAAGATCCTCGAGCTGATCAACCAGGGTGTGACCGAAATCGAGTTTATTGAACTGTCGACCAACTGGGACAGCGAGTCGTATCTCACCGTTTCGGGCCAGAACTCCAACAACTCGGTACGCATCCCGAACAGTTTCTTCGAGAAGCTCCTCAACAAAGAGGAATGGCCGTTGTTGCGTCGTATCGACAACAAGCCGGCCGGCAGCATTGCCGCTGAAGAACTCTGGAAGAAGATTTGTTACGCCGCCTGGTCGTGCGCCGATCCCGGCGTGCAGTACGATACCACCATCAACGAGTGGCACACCTGCCCGAACGACGGTCGCATCAACGCCTCCAATCCGTGCAGCGAATACATGTTCCTCGACGATACAGCCTGCAACCTGGCCTCGATCAACCTGGTCAAGTTCACCAACGATGACGGCAGCTTCAATCTCGAAGGCTACCTGCACGCTGTCCGTCTCTGGACAGTGGTGCTCGAGATCTCGGTGCTGATGGCGTCGTTTCCGTCCAAATCGATCGCCCAGAAGAGCTACGATTACCGCACCCTCGGCCTCGGCTATGCCAATCTCGGCACCGTGCTGATGCGCATGGGTATTGCCTACGATTCGCCCGAGGGCCGCGCCTGGTGTGGCGCGCTGACGTCGCTGTTGACCGGCGAGGCGTACAAGACTTCGGCCGAGATGGCGCGCGAGCATGGTCCTTTCCCGGCGTTCTACAAGAACCGCGAACCGATGCTCCGGGTCATGCGCAACCACCGCCGTGCCGCCTACAATGTCGAAAAAACCGAGTATGAAGAACTGACCATCAAGCCGACCGGTATCAACGCCGCCTACCTGCCTGAAGAGCTGATCCTGACCAGCCGGAAGATCTGGGATGAAGCGATCGAGCTGGGTGAGGTGCACGGTTACCGCAACGCGCAGTCAACCGTAATTGCGCCCACCGGCACGATCGGCCTGGTGATGGACTGCGACACGACCGGAATCGAGCCGGACTTTTCCCTGGTGAAGTTCAAGAAGCTGGCCGGCGGTGGCTACTTCAAGATTATCAACCAGTCGGTGCCGCGGGCGCTGCATAAGCTGGGTTACGATGATGGCCAGATTGACGAGATTATCAGGTACGCGACCGGCCACAAGACCCTTAAAGGTGCTCCCTACATCAATCACGAGTCGCTCAAGGCCAAGGGGTTCACCGACGAGTTGATTGAACAGGTCGAAGCGGCGCTGGAGAATGTGTTCGACATCAGCTTCGCTTTCAATAAGTTCACGCTCGGCGAGGAGTTTCTCACAGACACCCTCGGTGTTTCCGAAGACGACATGAACGATTTCAGCTTCAACCTCATGCGCACGCTCGGATTTACCCGCCAGCAGATCGATGCTGCCAACCAGTTCTGTTGTGGCACCATGACGGTTGAGGGGGCACCGCACCTGAAAGACGAGCACCTCCCGATTTTCGACTGCGCCAACAAGTGCGGCAAGATCGGTAAGCGCTACATACGCTACGAGGCGCACATTCGCATGATGGCCGCCGCCCAGCCGTTCATTTCCGGCGCCATCTCCAAGACCATCAACATGCCGGCCGACGCTACCATCGACGACGTATCGCGGGCCTACAAGCTGGCGTGGGAAACGATGAACAAATCGATTGCGCTGTACCGTGATGGCTCCAAGCTGTCGCAGCCTTTGTCGGCGCATTTACTGGACCTCGACGAAGAAGAGGCAGCCCAGTCGCTCACCATTACCACGGCGGCCGAGAAGATGGCCGAGCAGGTGGTCTATCGCTACATTGCCAGGCGTCGTAAACTGCCCAACCGTCGCGGCGGCTACACCCAGAAGGCGGTGGTCGGCGGTCACAAGGTGTACCTGCGCACCGGCGAATACAACGACGGCAGCCTGGGCGAGGTCTTCCTCGACATGCACCGCGAGGGCGCGGCCTTCCGGTCGCTGATGAACAGTTTCGCCATCGCTATCTCGCTTGGCCTGCAGCACGGGGTGCCGCTCGAGGAGTTTGTCGACGCCTTCCTGTTCAGCCGCTTCGAACCGAACGGCCTGGTGCAGGGGAACAGCTCCATCAAGCGGGCGACGTCGATTATCGATTACATTTTCCGCGAACTCGCGATTACCTACCTCGGCCGGTCCGACCTGGCCCACGTTTCCGAGGAGGATCTGCGAGGCGATACTGTTGGTGTGCCGTCCGAGGAAGCCATGGAATTTTTGGATGAAGAGCCAGCGGAAGAGGCTCACTCGGTCGGCGCTGACGCCATCAAACCAAGCCGTGTGGCGGGAGATATCCGTACGTCGCACCTGCGTCCGTTCAGCGGCAACGGTGAGAACGGATCGAGCGGTAAAAGCGGACACAACGGACATAACGGCACGACCCACTCAGGAGGAGGAACACCCGATGGTAACACGATGGAGACTGCGTCTGCAACTGCGACAGCTACGGAAACATCGTCGGCGGTCACTCAGTATGTCAGGCCGTCAGAGTCAACGGTTAATCGACTCCGACAGCAAGAAAGAGAAATCCAGCGAATGAAGGGTTACGAGGGTGACTGCTGCCCCGAATGCGGCCAGTTCACCATGGTGCGCAACGGCACCTGCCTGAAGTGTGACAACTGCGGCGCTACCTCCGGCTGCAGCTGAGGCGTCGCCCATTCATCAGAATCTCCGGTTATCGGGTGGGAGAGGGAGAGCCTACCCGATGACCTCTGGCCCGGTCGATCTGACCCATCGACCGGGCATTTTTCTGTCCGTCCTATCGCCGCCTGACAAAGTTGCTGTCGGCCGGTATATTGCAGCATACCTGTCGGAACTGACTTATGCAGCACCATTTCATATACAGACTCTTCCAGTTCATCGTCGCGGTTGCCGTGCTGATCGCCTTTGCCGGCGGCTTGAGCTTGTTCTGGTGGCGTACCGCCGGTCACCCTCAATGGCTGTTCACGCTGATCGAACCACTCGTAACCGGTGGATTGTTCAACACGCATCAGCTCATTGGTTTGGTCGCCGGGAGCGGCGCCCTGATCGGATGTCTATTCCTGCTGATTCTGCTGCACCGCTCCTTGCCGGGAATCTTACTTGCCGTTTC
>CAZJCK010000074.1:0-14401 GCA_964544635.1 uncultured Ignavibacteriales bacterium
CCGACCACTGCATTGCCGTCATCCTTCACATCTTCCGACTACATCCTGACCGCAGGCGCTGTGCCACCAGAAAAACTCACACATCTTTCAGCGCCTTCACCTTGCGCAACCGTCGAAACAGTTCCACATACTCCTTCACCATGGTCTCCTCCGCCTCGGTCAGCCCCTCCATCATCGGGATGCCGATACGTATGACCGCCCGCACGATGTCCGACACTGTCCGGTCGTAACGCTCGGCCAGTCCCTTCAGGCGCTCTTTCAGTTCATACGAAATGTGCACGTTGAGGCAATGCTCGCCCCGGCTCTTGGTCGTCTTCATTCCTCTGCTCCTTTGGTTTCATCGTGAGCCATGTGGTACTTGCTGTGACCGATCAGGCGCTGCACCGATATCTTGTTGAGGCCGTACTCACGCTTGATCTTCCGCAGCACCGGTGCCCACGTTCGGGTTGTGTCGCGGTTGCGGATGAGCGCGTTGATCTCGCTGCAAAAGGGTGAGTTGCAGATCGGGCAATCGGTTTCCGGCGGCTCGATACCGAACTCGTCGCGAACGAAGCCGGCCAGGCTGTGCTTGAGTTTTGCGATCGACCGACGGTGCAGCGATTCGATCTTGTGCACCGAACGGCCCGATCGCCCGGCGATCTCCGACAACGACAAACCGTCGAAATGATACAACCAGATCAGCTCCCGCTGATCGTCGGGCAACCGTTCCATAGCTCCCCGGACGGCGGCCTCGATTCGGGCCATCCGGGCGCGCTCTTCCGGAGTCTCGGTTTGCAAATGGTTGCTTAATGACGGCAGCACCAGGTTGTCCAGCCAGTTGAGGTAGCATAATTGCGGCATAAACAGGTCATCTCCTTTCTGCCGCAGGATGCCGGAAAGCAGCCCCCGGGGCTACCACGTGAACGTCATAAGCGATTGGCAAATAACGGCTTGGCCGTATCACATGAGTCACAATTCACGGTTTGGGTATCATCTTTGCAGGAGGGCACAGTACGATGACAATATTCTTCGTTGGAGAGACCGACCGTGACACGTATATCTGACAATATGGAACAGCCGCAGTATCAGCCCGACGGACAACCGGTGAATCGTGAGGCGATCTATATCGACCCCAACAGCCTCTCTCCGTTTCAGAAATTCAAACTGACCAGCGGTAACAGAAACTTCCGGATCTCCATTCTGACCTGGGTCACCCTGGCGGTGCTGATCCTCGGCTATCCGCTGATGAACATGATACCGCTCGACCAGGACCCGACCGAGATGCTCCGCAACCTCGATGATTTCATGCGGATGGTGGTGCTGGTCACGACCATCATCATGCTCTGGGCGTTGTTTGCGCTGGCCGCCTTCGCCACCTGGCGCGAAAGAACTGATCTGGCCGGCCTGGGGTTCAACGGCCTCAGGAATGTCGAGGGGGGCTTCGGCACCCATGCCATGCTCTCGCTGGTCTGGGGACTGGCCTTCCTGACTGTATCGTGGCTGATCCTGTCGGGTCTGGCCTGGTTGCTGGCGCAGGTCGGCCTGCCCATGCCGGGTGAGATCATGTTCCTGGTGCCGCAGGATACGGTGGGGCGGATTGTCTGGGTGGGTGTCTCCATTACCGCCGGCGTTTGCGAAGAAACGCTCTTCCGCGGCTATATCATGACTCGCCTGCGTCTCATCTTCGGCCTGGAGAGCTGGGCCATCCCGGTGATCATATCGTCGCTGGTGTTCGGCATCTGCCATTCATATCAAGGCCTGCCGGGCATGATTGTACTGAGCGTGTACGGTGCTCTTTTTGCGCTCCTGTATATTCGTACCGGATCCCTCTGGCCGGGCATCATCGCCCACACCTTCCAGGACCTGCTCGCCCTGTTTATCCCGCAGTAGCAGACCTCACGTTCGAAATATTCTTGCGCCGCCGGGTATAACAATCGTCTATAGACCAAACCACATCGACCGTCGCCGCCGGTTGCGACGGTCGCTGATCCTTCTGACGACGAAAGGGCTAACCCGGTGAGAACATACAGGCGCATCCTTGCAACTGCGACGGCCACCCTGCTCGGCGTCACCCTGCCGGTGACGGCTCAAGTGAGATTCGAAGTGCTGCCGGAAGTGAGCTACAACTTCGGTCATACCACCTACACCATGGACATCCTCGAAGAGTCGGACGGGGAAACTTTTGGGATAAAAAGTGAGCTGGAGTTTCCGCTCGATGCCCCCATGGTCGGAGTTCAGGTGCGCCTGCTGGGCAACGCGCTGGGCGACAGGCCGTGGTCAATCACGGCCGGCGTCCGCACCAATGTCTCCGATCCAGGCGGCACGATGTACGATTCCGACTGGGACTATGACCCGGCCACATTGGCCAACACTTACCAGTTCAGCTATACCGAGTCGGGGGTCGAGGGACGGATTCTCGATTTTCATATCGACGGCCGCTATCACTTTACCGGATCCGGCGGCGCCGCCCTTGGCGGCATGTTCTCGTTCAACTACCAGCGGATCGATCAGGACGTGATCGGGTTCACCGGCTGGCAATTGGACCAGGATTCTTCACAGTTCTTCTTCACCGATGACCGACTCGGTATCATCTACGAGGTCTGGTATGCCACTCCGCAGCTGGGGCTTTACGGCCTGTTGCCGACGTTCGGCGGCGGCCTGATTGACGCCTCCGTCTCGGCCGGTCCGGTCTGGGCGGAAGATTATGATGATCACGTGTTACGGGGAAAGGATGCCGTCGCTGACGGTTACGGGCTGGGCGTGCACTCGGCCCTTTCGATACGGATCCCGCTATCGCAGCAAACGGCCGCCCATCGACCGTTTATAGAACTCGGCGGCAATGTGCGGTACTATTCCGTTGACGGCGATCAGACCCAGCGCTGGTATCAGGATGAGGGCCAGCAGGGCACCGACTACTATGTTCCGGCCGGCACCGAAATCTCCAATCTGCCTCATGATTTCACCAGTCTGCAATACGGCGCGTCGATCCGATTTGGGCTGGCACTGGGCGGACGGCGGTAGCAGTCAAGACTGATAGGGCTATGACGGGGTGTATTTCGGTTAAGGTTGACGCCGTCTTCTTCCTTTATTACCAACCGGTTATAGAAACTTTCGGACTCCCGATCTCGTATGAATAAGGGAAGAAGACTGCCCGTTTCGGGTATCTTCATACGAGGAAGATGACAGCATGTTTTTGAATAGCATACGACATAGCTTCAGCCCCACCCGACGGCCCGGCACTATCCGCCGTGAACACCCCTGGGACATCGAACCGGGCGGCGACAAACGAGTCCTCGGGATCGCTCTTATCGCGCTTTTCTGCCTTTTTGCCTGGCTGCCGGCCGCGGCACAGGAAGACAGCGAATCGCCGGAGAGTGCCGAAGAACTGAAGAAGAAGCTGATCGAGATCAAGATTGAGGCGGAACAGGTCAGCCGGCGATCGGCCGAATTAAAACGCCAGCAGCAGGAGCTGAAAGAGGAGCTGATTCGCGCCCTGCGCGACCAAGCGGAGACTTCCGAAGATCTGCGCAAGTTGCTGGTCGACTACCAGGAGTATTTTGCGAGCGAGCAATCACCCACTAGCGAGCGGACTATTCGCGAGTTGTCCGGTCTTGCCGAAGCCCTCAAAAAGGGAGCCTACATCCAGGACTACCGAACGCTCTCGAAAGACCTCACCGAGCTGCAGGAAGAACTGCGCCGGGCCGAGAACGAATTCCGCACCGCCGAGAACCAGGAGCGGGCTGCCCGGTTGAGCCGTTCGCTGCAGCGAGAAATCGAAATCTACCAGGACCTGCTGCCGTCGCAGGGTGATATGCGCATCCTCATTGCCGAACTGGCCGAAGAAATGGCGCAGGTTTCGACTGAGGTGTCGCAGCGGGTGATTATGAGCATTGTCCGTGATCGCGAAGCCAGCGATTTAATCGACATCACTATCGACCCCAAAGATTCCAGCCAGTTTGTCATACGCCTGCCCAAGCTTGTCGAGGAACCGGTGGTTGTGAGGCCGCCATCAGCAGCCCTGCCGCCGGTGACATCGCCGGCGCCATCAATAGATTTTGCCACCCCCGACCGCCGTATTATTACGTCGACCTCCGGACAGATCACCCTGGTTCACCGCCTCGCGGACAGTGTTCGTCTCTCCGGCGACCTGCCGGTTGAACTGACGGTACCGATCGGCAGAGTCGATGTACAGGGAATCGACGGCGACTGGTTGCGGGTGACGACTACGATTGAAATGCAATCGGACAAGCGTCGTTTGCTCGAAAAGCTCGGCGATGAGATTCGCCTGATGCTCAACGAGGGCAGCGACCGCGTGGTAGCCCAGGCGATTCTCCCCAACCTCAGATCATCGGACACCCGTGTATCCGAGGCCCGAACCGTGGTGCAGATCCCCCGTGACTGCGAGCTGATCGCCTCCACTTCGTTCGGACCGGTGACAGTGATAGACCTGGCCGATGATGTATTTATCACCGGTCACCACTCGATCATTTCGGTGGAGCGAATCGACGCCGATGTAAGCATCAACAACCGCATGGGCGCTATCAGTGTCTCACACGTTACCGGCGAAGCCCGGATAAGCAATCACTGCGGCATCGTGTCGGTCAGTAATGTCGAGGATGACATTCACATCACCAACGCCCAGGCGCCGGTGACGGTGGCCAATTGCGAGGGTGACCTCGAGATTCATTCCGACGGGCCGATCGATGTGTCGTTCCATATCGGCGACATCCTGGTGCGCAACAGTACCGGGCCGGTAACATTCAGTCGCATCGAAGGTGACATCGACGCCGCCACGTCATTCGGCCCTGCCTCCGCGACCAATGTAATTGGCGATGTTCGGCTGGTGACGGTCAGTGCCCCGTTGATGGCGTCGAATATCGACGGCGCCCTGACCGCCAGCAATCGCGCCGCCCTGATGTCGGTGCTGGGGGTGAACGGCGCGCTGAACCTGTCCAACAACGGCGGCAGTATCATGTTGACGATGGCGGAAAATCCCGCCGGGCCATCGAGTATCTCGACGACCTACGGCGATGTCCAGCTGACACTGCCGCGTGATGCCGACCTGACCGTGGCGTCGCGACTGATACGCGGTAATATCACCACCAGCCTGCCGATGCAGGTACGTGAAGAAGGCAACGTGCGCATCGCTACGATTTCGCTGGGGAATGGTCGAGGGGAGTTAAATATCGACGCTACCAATTCGACCGTCGAGATGTCGCAGGCATATTAGCAGCTACGCCGTCGGTTCCGGCTCCGGCAATTCCAGTTTTTCCCGAATCCGTTTCAAACGTTTCCGTACCTGTTCGTCGATGTCGATGATCTCGGTATCGTCATGATAGGTCGTCGTCTCGAACTCCGAGAGCGTGGCAATCTCATCCATGAATGTCCCAATCGTCGAGACCGCATTCACGATCACCTGCATCGCCATGCCGACCGAACCGGACGGATCTTTGACGGCGCCGCTGTCGATCCCGGCCTCGATCAACTGCGCCCGTCCGAGAATGGTCGCGGTAGCGTTGTTGATATAGTGGCTGAAGGTCGCCGTGATGGTGCGCAGGTTCTTCAGCGCCACCTTTTCCATCTCGTGCCGCGCGATCTGCTGCTGCATCTCCTGGTTTTCACGGAGCAACCGCTCAACCGTCAGGTACTGGTCATACATCCGGTCGTTCGCTTCGGCCAACAGGTCGGTCGGCGAACCGATATCGATCTCCAGGAATTTCGCTTCGTCGGTAACCGTCGGCAGCAATTCCTGTTCGATCGTCGCCAGCTTGTCGGGATGCAACCCCAGCCGTTCGGTAATCCGGTTGCGGCATTCGGCGCTGTCGAACAGGAGCGACCGGCGGCTGCCCATGGAGAAACGGCTGATGATCACGCCCAGCGCCAGGATAGCCGGCAGGAGATGGCGATCTTCGGTCGGATCGTCGCTGTTGAGCCAGTCGCGGTAGTTGCCGACGGCGTTGCTCAGGTCTGACGGTAGTTGCCATTGCTGCAGGATGAACTGGCCGACACGGGCATGGTCGGAGCCAAAAGCGTCCTGTTCCAACTCGAACAGCGACATCCCGGATTCAGCCTTGTCCCACACCTTCTGGAACTCGTCGGGGAAAGAGCCTTCCAGGGCCAAAAGCCCGATATCGTGAATGAGGCCGACGACAAACGCTTCTTCCGCGCAGTTGTAGCCGGCGGCGTCGGCAATCGCCCGACAGGCTACCGCGACCTCGAGGGAGTGCCGCCAGAAGCGGCGGCGATCAAGACCGGACTGCCACTTGCCGGTTATATCATACACCGAGGCCGAAAGAGTCAGCGCCGTAACCACCCGCAACCCCATCCGAGACACCGCCTGCGAAACCGTGGTGATCTCTTTCGGGGCGCCATAGAACGGGGAGTTAACGACCCGCAGCAGGCGGGTGGTCAGGCCGGGATCCTTGAGCAGGACATCGGCCATGTCTTTTACCGACGAGTTTTCGTCGCGGGCCACCCGGAGCACCTCAGCCAGGGTCTGGGGAAGCGAGGAGAGCTCTTTATGGTCGTTGCGTATGGTGTTCAGTAGTTCGGTAGTCATGCACCTGCCTCTTGCCCCCATTATCGGCGATTCGGCCGATTCAGTTAAGGCAGCGGCGCAAAAACCGTCTACTTGAGCCGCGAATCCCGCTTTTTTTCGAGGCGGCGGATACGGTACGTCAAGAGGCGGCGGTTTCGATCGGAACCGCCAGCCAGCCGCCGCGCCTCGTGGGCATAGTCGAGCGCTTTGAGCGGCTGTTTGAGACGGTGCTCATGGTACTTGGCCAGCTCAATATTGGCCAGCATCGCCTCCTTCGAACTGCCCGTCGACAGGCAGCTCCACATCGCCACCGCCTGCTCCCAGTCGCCGGCCCGCTTGAAATTAAGCGAATGATACCACAATACGTCATCATCAGGATGCTGCCCGCACAATTCATCGATTCGCTGGTACAGACCGGTCGCCGAATCGAGATTCTTGCGCCGGGTAAACAGGCGCGACAGCGAGTGCAGATCGTCGATTTCGTCCAGCGACGCCCCTTCGGTTTCATGCACCGCCGAGAGTAACCGCGCCAGGAAAAGCAGTGACACGATGTCGAGACGGTTGTGTTCGAGTACCGCGGCCATGTCGTCGAGACGTTCCTCGCTGAGCCAGTCGAAATATACCGACGGCACCAGGTAACCGGGGATGTCGTCGATCCGTTCAAAGCCGAACAGTTGCCGTTCGACGTTACCGAGGCTGCAGTCGCGGAGGCGGCGACGGTACAACCGCCGGGTGGCATGCAACAGGTCGAGATGACCGGCCATCGGTATGTCACGGCCGACCCGATTGATGATGAAGCGGTCGCGGATGATCGGTATGTCGAAGGCGGCGCCGTTGTACGATACGATGATCCTGTTGTCGGAGAATTCGCCCGCCAGCGACTCGAGCAGACCGGCTTCGTCGCTGTAGTCCGGCAGCAGGTACTGTCGCACTTCGAGGCCGCCGTCAACAACCGTTCCGACGCCGACCAGAAAGGCGACGGCGCCGGAACCACCCAAACCGGTGGTTTCGGTATCGAAGAAAACCAGTTGGTCGAGCGGAAAGAGACCATCGGTATGATCGGCGGTAAAAGCTGAACGCAGGATACTGTCGCTTTCGAAGCAGTCTTGCATCGGGATACTGCCGTGACGGTACCGGCAGTCATAAAATCGGGTGACGAGACAGTAGGCGCCTTCCCGCCGCTCGATCAGTTCACCGCCCATCTTGCTCGCCATCGTGTAGTACCGCTCGGGCGCAGCTCGTTTCTTCCGGCTGCCTTGCGCAGTCGTACCACCGATATGAGAATGGATGCGGCTGAGCTTGCTACTGAGCCTCGACCGCTTGTCGTTGTTGAGCGTCATGGATCGCCGACAGTATTTGCAGTAAAACAGTTGGATCCTGTTCGTTGCTGACCAGTTCGTTGTGATAGCCGCAACGGTTGAGCGGATCGGCGTCGATCAGCGCGACCGCGGCACGGGCGCGGCGGGCCGGACGCTGGGACTTCGACTGCCAGCGCAGTTGTTCGATGGCAAAGTCGCTGCCGATCTGTCCGAAAGCTGCGCACGACAGATCGCCGACCAGCGTATCGGTCGAATGGACCGAGTCGGTGAGAATCTCGTACACCGTGTTGGTATCCAGACGCAGGAGTGATTCGAGCGCAGTCAGGCGGGCGCCATAGAACGGATCACCGAGCATCGAGACCAGCTCCGGCGCCGCCTCGTTGATACCGAGCCGCCCGACCGCAACGGTCGCGGCTTTGCGTACCTGGTCGACCGGGTCGGTCAGGGCGGTTACGACGGCCTTGTTGGCGCGGCCGTCGCCGATCTTACCCAGCGCCCCCACCGCCTGGTCGCGGACCTGCCAGCGGGGATGACGGACCACCCCGATCAGACCCGGGACAGCCGTAGAGTCCTTGATGTCGCCGAGCGCCCAACAGACGCGCTGGACGACCAGGCCGTCGGATCGCTTCAGCGCCGCCACCAGGTCGGGTACCGCCGGTGAGCCGATTTCTTTGAGGATGGCGATGATAGTCAGTCGTTCGCGCGCCGACTTGGTCGTAAACTTGTCGATCAGGTGCGGCACCGCCGGTGCCCCAAGCGCCGCAATCGAATCGATGGCCGGCTCGACCATATCGCGATACTTCACCTCGCCCGACGACGCAATCACGAACAACGAGTCGATCCTGCGCTCGAGCGATCCCTGTCCACGGCTCTGGGGTACCATACCGACCAACATAATGACTGTCGAACAGACGGCTATCACATATTTGCGGTCTATCATGGCGACACCTCGGCAGTCTTGTCGACAGCGTCGAGGTCCATCCCGCCGCCCCATTTCGAGTCGGTCTTCCAAAAATAATCGTTGCGGCCGTTGCCGGTGTACTGGTCAGTTCCGGAGCCATCGATAAAGAGTCCGATCGACCCAAAGTCGCGCCGCGGGTTGCCGTACCCCTGCGAGTTATCCGCTTTCTTGATGAAATAGCGGTCATCTCCGCGATCGTCAATCAGGATACCGACTCCATTGGCCGAGCCTGCCCCCTGCGACAGGTCGTAGGCGGTGTAGGTGTCATCACCATACCGGTCGAGTATCCAGCCGACTGAATAGTCGTGGCCGACTCCCTGCATCAGCCCCTTGCCGAAATACACATCGTTGCCGAAATCGTCCTGCAAAAAGCCAAGCGTCATGTGAGTGCCGCACCCCTGGCCGTACTGGAAGCACTGGTAATTGTCGTTGCCGGAGGAATCGTAGATCATTCCCAGCGACCACCAGTAGCTGGCGGCCTGGGCAAAGATGTCGGCATAATAGCTGTCGTTGCCGCTGATATCAATAATGATGCCGATCCCGCCGGACATATATGGCCGCAGCCCATACCCGAACCCCTGCGACAGCGAGAGATAATGATCCTCATAGCGCAGGATATCTTTGTACTTGCCGCCGGCGTAGTAGCTGTCGGAGCCGGCCCCTTCGTAGATCATCCCCATCCCCTCGACAAACCCAAACCCCTGCGAAAAGAGCGCGGCGTTGTAGATATCGCGGCCGCCTTCGTCGATCAGCATACCGAGACCGAAGGTCCCGGCCGCCTGGACGTGGGTATCGCCGTCATAACGATCATCACCGTCAGCATCGTACAGGAGACCGAAGCCGAACCAGCCGGAGCCGAGGGCGAACGACCTGGCGTCGTAGCGGTCGTTGCCGGCAAAGTCGAGCAGGATGCCGACCGAGAGGCAACCGGAGCCAACAGCAAAGTCGGACTCGCCGCGGTAGCGGTCGTCGCCGCCCAGATCGATGATGATCACCGGGTGGGGATTGTCGGGATTGTAGGACAGGTCATAGATATCGTTGCCGCCGAAGTCGAGGATAAACTTGTACTCGCCGCCGTAGTAATCGTCGCCGGTCCCGCCGACTTTCCATCCCGGTTGACGCCCGAGCAGGGTCGACGGATCGATGGTTTCGGAGGTAAAAGCGGTCTGCTCAAACAACTCTTCGAGGTCGATCTCCCCTGCCGCCAGCCGGCTGCGAATATTGCGCACCTCCAGCAGGATATCGCGAAGGCAATCGATCCCGGCTTGGATCAGCGGGTCTTCGTCGATCAAGTGGCCGAACTGGGTGAAGTACTCAACATATTCCTCCTCGACTTTTTCCAGCGAATCGATCGCCTCGACCGAAAGAAACTCCTCCTCTTCGCGGGTGACCACCACCTCCTTGAACTGGCGGGTCAGGTAGGCCCGCTCTTCGGCCGACAGGCGGGCCAGCATCATATCGGTTGAACGCGGGATGATGATGTCGATATAATTCGAGGCTCGCAATAGAAGCTGGTTGACATGTTCGTTGGTGAAATAGAGGTCGTAGGCGCGGTTCATTTCGTTGCCCGAGGGACGGTACGGGTTGAGGCGCTGGCGCTGGTCTTCATCCTTGAGATCGGCAAACAGGATCGACGCCAGGATCTCCGGCTGGCCCGGAACATGGGCCTCGGCCAGCTGCGCCGAGTAACCGGGCAGCCCCAACGGCTGGTTCATCAGCTCGGCGATCTTGGCCAGCCGGAACGAGTCCGGTTCGGTGTAGTCGTTGCGGAACGAAATATCATCCAGCGTCAGGCCGAGGTAAGTCGAGAGGGTGGTCAGGCCGTGGGCGGTGGCCGAATCGAGGGCCGGCTGAGCCGCAATTGGCGCGGCCAGGACGGCCACGATGACGGGGATGAGGAGGGCTTTCATACTATGTATAGATATCGGATTATGGACGGCCGTAATCAACCATAATGTTGCCGAGGGGGGGAATGGTCCCCCCAATCTGTCATTCCGGCGAAGGCACAACGCAGGACTCCCCACAAGTCATTCCGGGCTCTCCATTACGTCATTCCCGCGAAAGCGGGAATCCAGCCCCCCGTAAATAAACATCATGACAATTCCAGTCCGCACTTCCTCTCTTAATGTCACAAATTCATCAGAGGTCCAGAAATGCAATAGCCGCACGGCCGATTGAGGACGTACTCTCCAACCATGGCCCGGGCATTCGTCTATATCATGGCCTCCAGCCGCAATGGTACTCTCTATACCGGAGTGACCTCTGATCTTGTCGGGCGCGTATGGAAGCACAAGAACGGCGTCTCTGGCGGTATCACTGAGAAGCACCACGTCCATATGCTGGTGTATTACGAAGCCCATGACGACATGCGCGAAGCAATTCGGCGTGAGAAACAGATCAAGAAGTGGTATCGGAAGTGGAAGTTGGAGTTGATTGAGGAGAGTAATCGAGAGTGGGAAGATTTGTATTACGATCTGGTTTGAGTCGATTCGACCAGCCCGTGGTAGTTCGTTGGACTGGATTCCCGCTTTCGCGGGAATGACGGCCGTCGGGACACCTGGCCCTTCCCGCTTTCGCGGGAATGACGGCCGCTGGGACACCTGGTTCTTCCCGCTTACGCGGGAATGATATTGAGTCATCGCGAGAACTATAGGGTGTACCGCGACGGCACCCATACAAGAAAACACCCCCGCTTTGTGGGCGGGGGCGTTTGAATTCACGCGAGATGCGAGGGATGGCTTAGGCTGATACGTCGTTCGTCGTGTTGGTCAGCGCGCCCGTCTGATCAATGGTCCAGACATCGTTCGTAGCGTCGTCATCCAGGTTGGCCGTCGCAGTGCAGGTGAAGGTGTTCTGATTGGCGGCCATCGTATAGGAGTACAATGCACCGGCCATAATCTCAACTCCAATCTGCGGGAAGCTAGCGCCGGCAGCAGCCGTCACACCATCGTCACCGTAGGTCGGAGGGACGGAACCCTGACGGTAGGTGCGCTGCATGGTGTAAACCTGCTTCAGAAGCTGCTTGGCTTCCGACTGCTTGGACTTGGTCGTCGCCTGCATGAAACGCGGGACGGCGAGGGCAGCGAGGATACCGATGATGACCACGACGATCATCAGCTCGATGAGGGTGAAACCACGCTGACGGTTGTGAAACTTACTGAACATGAGGACCTCCTGATGGTTTTGGCTTATTGGTTTTCTTTGCCTTAGTTTCCATGTTCGCTCTGGTATATGGCAATGTTGGTGCCACGATCGATGTCAAACTTTGCACAAAGCTGAGTTACTCTGGCGGCCGTAGAAGGGGCGTCAGGGCGGATTTCCAGGGGTATGGTATCGTCGCCATTGAATTTGGACGGGGTATGGGCAGTTGGCCGATGCGGATTGCAACTGCATTTTGCAAATTGCAATGGTCCAACAAAAAAAGGCCCGCCGAAACGGCGGGCCCATGCGGATCCGAGTCGCATGTCGAAATACGCTTATAAGAGCGCATCGTTGATGGTATTTGTCAGTACCCCTCCGTCGGTCATCACCCAGGTATCGATGGTCGCATCTTCGTCGATATTGGCGGTTGCGATAGCGGTGAAAGTCGTTGGCGTGCCCAGGATTTCATACGAGTACAGGGCGCCCGGCATGATCTCGATCCAGATCGTACTGAAGGCGTTGGGCGCGCCCACGTGGGCCGGACCCGCCGGGATATAATAGCCGGTCAGCGACTGCTGGAAGTAGGTGCGCTCATTGACGTAGATCTGCTTGAGGATGGCCTTTGCCTCCGACTGCTTGGTGCGGGTCGTCGCCTGCATGAAGCGTGGAATGGCCAGCGAGGCGAGAATGCCTATAATGACCACAACTATCATCAACTCAATGAGAGTGAAGCCCCGGGATTGTCTCGACTTGGACCGCAACATAGTGTATCTCCTGTTCTCGTTATTCATCGCTGGGCTATATTGGGGCAAGTTTCATTCCCATAGAGCTGTGCAATCCGTGCTATTTGCGCGCTATTTGTTACCAGGCTTGCTTTTCATGGCGGCAAACTGCTCTTTGAGGCCATATCGTTCGATTTTCCGGTACAGCGTCGAGGTATCGATGCCCAGAATTCGCGCAGCCTCGGCCTTGTTGCCGTCGGTCTGACTCATCACAAAATGAATGTACGCCTTCTCAATCGACTCCAGGGTGGGGTTGAGCAACGGTTCGTCGGAATTGGACAACTGCGACGGATTTGCATTTTGCAATGGCGACTGTTCGGTCGGCTGGGCAGCGGCCATCTTTTCCGGGAAATCAGAGATGTCGATCCGCTCCCCTTTAGACAAAAGCGCCGCCCGCTCCAGGGTGTTTTCCAGCTCGCGAACATTGCCCGGCCAGCGGTAATTTCGCAGCAGCTGCATCGCCTCATCGGAAACCGGCTTCGGCTCGCGGTTCTGGCGGCTGAAGATGCGCGTGAGAAAATGCTCGACTAACAGATCGAGATCGTCTCTGCGGTCCCGCAGCGGCGGGATATAGACGGGGATAACGTTGAGGCGGTAGAACAGATCTTCCCGGAAACTGCCGGCCTTGACATCGGCCTCCAGGTCGGCATTGGTAGCGGCGATCAGGCGGACATTGACATGGATAGGCTTGGTATCGCCAACCGGCGTAATGAGTTGATCCTCGAGCACGCGTAACAGCTTGACCTGCACCGAAACCGGCATGTTGCCGACTTCGTCGAGAAAGAAGGTGCCGCCGTCAGCCACCTTGAAAAGCCCGTCCTTGTCCTTTATGGCCCCGGTAAACGAACCCTTCTTGTGGCCGAACAGCTCTGACTCCAGGAGGTTCTCCGGCAGCGCCCCGCAGTTGATGGTCACAAACGGTCCGTTGGCGCGGTTGGAGTGGTGATGGATCGCCTTGGCGACAAGATCCTTACCGGTGCCCGACTCGCCGCGGATGAGCACGGTTGATTCGGTAGCGGCAATCTGGCGGGCCAGTTGTTTGAGCTGGGTGACGATCTCCGAGGAACCGATGAACTTGTCGAACGAGTTGTCGGTTGCCAGTTGTTTTTTGAGCTGGACGTTTTCAGTGCGCAGGCGGGCGTGGGAAATGTTCTTTTCGATAATCAGCTTGATTTCGTCGACTTTGAACGGCTTGGTGATGTAATCGGACGCCCCGCGCTTCATCGCCTCGATGGCGGTATCAACCGAGGCATAGGCGGTCATGACCAGCATATCCTGGTCGGACTTGAACGACCGGATCTCCTGGAGGACATCGAGGCCCGACATCTCCGGCATATTGAGGTCGACTATAGTAAGGTCGTAGTTTTCTTTTCGAAGACGTGAGATGCCTTCTTTGGGGGAGGTCACGGAATCGACGCGGTAGCCTTCTTTGGCCAGCATGATTTCCATGAAGTTGCACATCGACTCTTCGTCGTCGATTATCAGTATCCGTGCGGACATTTCAACTCCCTGCTTCCGCGCAGTTGTAGACGTGGGGTTCCATACTGTATGTCGGCATGTTTGGATCTCTTAACATGGCCGCCCGGGACTTTGCGCGAAGGTTGAACAATTGGCTGGACTTGTGGGGAAGAAGCGAGTGTTCTTCGGATAAAGGTGACCGCAATGAGTCATTCCGGCGGAG
>CAZJCK010000075.1:0-14018 GCA_964544635.1 uncultured Ignavibacteriales bacterium
AGCAGTCGGTGCACGATCGTTATCGCGAGATGAAACCGACGATTTCCACCCTGGTACGCAAGCAAACGCTGCTGATCAACGACATGATCGGCACTGCAGAAAAGCTGCTGGCCGCCGAGGATGGTGACGAATTCGAGGCCGGCAGCCTGCTTTTGGCGGCGCGGCGCGGCGCGCCCAAGAACAAGAAGCTCCTCAAACTCCTGCAGGAGCCGGGGGTGTCGAAGCTGGTCAATGACGTCGAGTCGGTCTACATGCGCGAGAAGAAGCTGCACGAGGTCGACGATCGCCTGTACTACTACATCGACGAACGCGAGCACAGTATTGCCCTGACCGACCTGGGAACGTCGCAGCTTGACAAGGACGAACAGGAACTGTTCGAGCTGCCGGATATCTCGACCATGCTCTCCGAGCTGGAAGGGGACGAGTCGCTGTCCGACGAAGAGCGCCAGAAGAGAAGCGACGAGATCTACCGCGTCCACGGCGAACGGTCCGAGAAGGTCCATGCCATCAACCAGCTCCTCAAGGCGTACTCACTCTACGAGAAGGATGTCGAGTACGTGGTGCAGGAGGGCAAGGTGATGATTGTCGACGAATTCACCGGCCGAATTCTTCCCGGGCGTCGCTACTCCGACGGCCTGCACCAGTCGATCGAGGCGAAAGAGGGTGTCAAGGTCGAGGCGGAATCGCAGACGCTGGCGACCATCACGCTGCAGAATTATTTTCGCATGTACGACAAGCTGGCCGGCATGACCGGCACGGCCGAGACCGAGGCGCCGGAATTCTTCGACATTTACAAGCTCGATGTCATGGTCATCCCGACCAATGTACCGTGTATCCGCGATGACATGGACGACCAGATTTATCGCACTCGTCGCGAAAAGTACAAGGCGATCATCGACGAAATCACCGAAAAGTACCACGAAGGCCGTCCGGTGCTGGTCGGCACGGTGTCGGTCGAGACCTCCGAAACGCTGTCGCGGATGCTTAAGCGCAACGGCATCAAGCACAATGTGCTCAACGCCAAGCAGCACCAGCGCGAGGCTGAGGTCGTGGCACATGCCGGTGAGCAGAGCGCGGTGACGATCGCGACCAACATGGCCGGTCGCGGCACCGACATCAAACTGGGCGAGGGCGTGCGCGAACGCGGCGGCCTGCACATCATCGGTACCGAGCGCCACGAATCGCGACGCATCGACCGCCAGTTGCGCGGTCGCGCCGGACGCCAGGGGGACCCCGGTTCATCGATCTTTTTCCTGTCGCTCGAGGACGACCTCATGCGCTTGTTCGGCGGGGAGCGGCTTGGCACGCTCATGGATCGGCTGGGTGTCGAGGAAGGCGAAGTGATTACCGCCGGCATGGTCACCAAGGCTATTGAGCGGGCGCAGAAGAAAGTCGAAGCGCAGAACTTCGCAATTCGTAAGCATACCCTTGAGTATGACGACGTCATGAATGTCCAGCGCGAGCGGATCTACGAACGCCGCCTGGCAGCGCTCGAGCGCCCGTCGATCAAAGATGAAGTCGTCGAACTGATCGACAAGGTACTGTCGAATCTACTGGCCGACTATTGCCCGGACAACCAGTACGCCGAGGAGTGGAACCTGTCGGGCCTGTCCGACGAGTTGCGCACCATCTTCCTCCTGAACGTCGACTACAAGGCTGAAGACATACCGTCGCTGACGCCAGAGTCGATGAAGGAAAAACTGCTGGGCGTGGTAACCCATATTTACCAGCAGAAAGAGGCGGCGTATGGCGAAGAAATCATGCGTCAGCTTGAACGGTATGCGGTGCTCTCAACGATCGACCGCCACTGGCGCGACCATCTCGCCGAGATGGACGAACTGCGCACCGGTATCGGCCTGCGGGCATACCATGGCGGCATGGGCAAACCGATCGACATCTACAAGCGGGAAGCGTTCAAGACGTTCATGGAGATGCTCGAAACGATCGACCGCGAGATTGTCAACCTGGTGTACAAATTACAGGTAAACATCCCGGAGAAGTCGCGCGACCGCCGTCACATGCCGCAACAACTGGAGACGAAGCATGCCGACACCTCCAACATGGCGTTCGCGGGCGCAGCGGCGTCTTCGGGCAGTGGTGCGGCGCCACAGGGAGTGGCGGGCGGTCCAACCGGCGCCAACCCGATGGCCGAGGCCTCGCGGGCCGGCAAGCAGGACCGCACCGTACGGCGCGATCAACCGAAAGTGGGACGCAACGATCCCTGCCCGTGCGGTTCGGGTAAGAAATACAAGAAGTGCCACGGCGCGAACGAGTAGCGTGGCGCGAACAGATGACCACTCAACGGTCGGGTGCTTTGCCCGGCCGTTTTTTGTTATTGCCTGAATGCAGCGGGAACAATAACGACCCCGAAGTCGACACCATCGACGTGCTCCGACTCACCCTCCTGGCTGATCGCCCCGAAGTTGTAGCCGCCGCCAACGGAAACATGGTCTCCCAGCCGCAAGTACACATCGATACCGCCTCGAATGAGTGAGAGGTTCTCCAGCTCGAACGGGCTCTGTGAGCTGGGCAGGTACATCATGATACCGGCGCTCGGTTGCAGGCGAAACGACGACCCGAGCAGCAGGTTGTAGTATCCCATCGCCCCTAACCCAACGACCTGGTCAACAAACCGATTTTCGTCCGGCAGAATCAGCTCCAGGTTGCCGCTGAGGGCAAATGACGATTTGTCTCGCTCGATCGGCGCAACAAAGCCGGCAACCGAAATATGTGTTGCGTCGATGTTGCGAAAATAACTGCCGCCATCACTGGTTCCTGCCGAGACTGCAACGTAGCCCTCGATATTGACGCCGAGAGCAATGGCGCCGGCTTCGTGCTCCTCAAACTGCACCGTCCGATACTGAAACAGGATGCCGGTTTCGCCGCGCGTGACCCAGGCCTCCTGCCCCACGGCGATTGTGCCGAGGCAAAGGACAGCGACCATCACGAAAGAACTTAGCCTGAAGGACATTGATCCCCCTTTAGTACAAAGTGAATGCTACCACACTATGACGGATTTGGATCAGGTTGTCAATAATATTCGAGGCGGCTCAGTTTTCGAGGATCTCGAAAACGTCGGAGAGAAAATCGATCAGGTCGCCCGCCATCATGGCTCGGGCGGTCAATTCGTCGGCGGCCAGATCGCCCGCCATACCGTGGATGAACGCCGCCGCCGCCGCCGCATGCAGTGGCACCACACCCTGCCCCAGCAGACAGCCGATGATACCGGTCAGCACATCGCCGGTACCGCCGCACGCCAGGCCGTTGTTGCCGCTGGGATTGAGCCAGGTAGCACCTGATGGATCGGCGATCACGGTCGGGCTGCCCTTCAGGAGGAGCGTCACCTGGTGGTTCCCGGCAAACGCCTGCACCCGCGTGACCTTCTCAAAAATGTCATCCGGCGGCATTTCACCGGACAGTCGTTTGAACTCGCCGGGATGCGGCGTGAGCACGGTGGGTCCGCGCCGGTCACTGTTCTTCAGAATCTCGGTATGGCCCTCAAGCGCGTTCAAACCGTCAGCATCAATCACCATCGGCTGTGCAACCGAAGGTATCAGGCGTCGCACCAGTTCAAACGTCTCGCGGTGCTGCCCGATGCCGGGACCGATAGCGACGGCATCGTGCTGCTTGACAAGGTCACGGATCTCCCCCAGCCCGCGCAGCGCCAGTGCACCTTTCTTGGCGACATCGGGCAGCGGATGCGACGTTGCTTCGATGATACTCGTGGCGATAATCGGCAGCACCTCGCGCGGGCAGGCAATCTTGACCAGCCCGGCGCCTGAACGATAGGCACTCCTTCCGGCCAGAGCGGCGGCGCCGGTCATACCAAGCGACCCGGCAAGTATGAGCAGCTTTCCGAATGTTCCCTTGTGACCGTCGGGCGGACGTTCCGGGAGCCAGTCACCGACATCGTCGAGCGTCGTCAGGTCAACAGCAAGTTTGAAGCCGTTCACCACCTCGTGGGGAATACCGATCGGCACCACCTCGACCTGTCCGGACAGTTCACGTCCGGGTGACAGGTAGAGGCCGAATTTTGGCAGCGCCAGCGTGTACGTATGATCGGCATCGATTACCGCGCCTTCGAAACCGCCGGTATCGGCATTCAGTCCCGACGGCATGTCGACCGCTACCACCCGCGCCGGTTGCCGATTGATGTACTCGATGAGGTCGCCCGACAGGCCGCGCGGCGCGCCGGAGAAGCCGGTGCCGAAGATGGCGTCGACGATGTAGTCGCAGTCGAGTGCCCTGGGCAGTTGCGATAGATCGCTCAGGCGATGCAGCGACACATCATGGTCGGCGGCACGGTCGTGATTCTCCCGGGCGTCGTCGGACAGATCCTCGCGACCACCGAGGTGAAACAGCTCGACATCGACATCGTTGTCGCGCAGGTAGCGCGCCACCACGAAGCCGTCGCCGCCATTGTTCCCTTTGCCGCAGAAAATGCTCACCTTCATACCGGGCCGTACGTACGCTTCCATGCGCTGCGCGATGCCGCGACCGGCGTTCTCCATCAGTTCGAGCGACGGTATGCCGTAACCCTCGATAGCGGAGCGATCGACCTGCTGCATTTCTTTGGCGGTGACAAGCTTCATGCTACTTTGCTTTCGACTTCCTTGTCGAAGTGGTTTTGCGCTTGCGACCGGTCGTTTTCTTCTTCGTCGTTTTCTTCGTCGTTTTCTTCCCGCCGTCCGAGCCGGCATCGAGGGCGAACTTGACAGCTGTCAGCGTATCGGAATAGAAGCGCAGCTTGACATTCTTGCGAATCTCCGGCGCCAGCTCGACGATATCCTTGCGGTTCTCTTCCGGCAGGAGCACGGTCTTCATCCCGGCTCGATAGGCCGCGAGCAACTTCTCGCGCACGCCACCGATCGGCAGAATCTGGCCGCGCAGCGTAATCTCGCCGGTCATGGCCAGGTACGGTTTCACCGGCCGGCCGGTCAGAAGGGAGGCAAGCGCCACGACCACGGTAATACCGGCCGACGGTCCGTCCTTGGGCGTCGCCCCTGCCGGGACGTGGATATGGATCTCCTGAGTCTCGAGGGCGACGGCATCAAACTTCAGCTCTTTGGCGTTGGAGCGGACGAACGAGAGCGCGGTCTGCGCCGACTCTTTCATGACGTCGCCGAGATGCCCGGTGAGGGTCAGATTCTTGCGTCCGGGCATCATGGTGGCTTCGACGAACAGGACTTCGCCGCCGACCGACGTATAGGCCAGTCCCGGCACCACTCCGGCCACGCCCTGTCGCGACAGGGCCTCGCGCACAAACTTCTGTGGCCCGAGCAGCTTCGGCACTTCTCGAGCGCCGACATTGATCTTGCGCTTGTAACCGGACGCAATCCGTCGCGCTGCCTTGCGCGTAACGGCCGCAATCTCGCGTTCGAGGTTGCGCAGGCCAGCCTCGCGGGTGTACCCCTCAATGAGCACCTTGACGGCGTCATCCTTGATGTCCAGCTGCGACATCTTCAAACCGTGGTTCTCGAGCTGCTTGGGGATGAGATGGTCTTTGGCGATTGCCAGCTTCTCGATATCGGTGTAGCCGGGCAGGCGAATGATTTCCATCCGATCGCGCAACACGGCCGGGATCGGTTCGGCCCAGTTGGCGGTCGTGATGAACATCACCCGCGACAGGTCGAATGCTACTTCGAGGTAGTGATCGGAGAACGAATCGTTCTGTTCCGGATCGAGCACCTCGAGCAGCGCGGCCGACGGATCGCCCCGGAAGTCGCTGCCCAGCTTGTCGATTTCATCAAGCATGATGAGCGGGTTGTTCGAACCGCAGCGACGCATACTCTGGATGATGCGTCCCGGCATCGAACCGATATAGGTGCGACGGTGGCCCCGGATCTCCGCTTCGTCGCGCATGCCACCAAGCGACACCCGTGAGAACTGCCGGCCGATGGCGCGGGCAATTGACTTTCCCAGCGAGGTCTTCCCCACGCCGGGCGGACCGACGAAACAGAGAATCGGGCCCTTCACTTCCGCCTTAATCTTGCGCACGGCAAGAAACTCGAGGATGCGGTCTTTCACTTTCTCGAGATCGTAGTGGTCTTCATCGAGAATCTTCTTGGCCCGCTTCAGATCGAGCTTGTCCTCGGTCGACTTGCTCCACGGCAGGTGGACAATCCAGTCGAGGTAGGTGCGGGCGACGGTGTACTCGGCCGACGACGGTGTCATGCGCGACAGGCGGTCGAGTTCTTTGCGCGCCGCTTCATCGGCATGCTCCGGCAAATCGGCGGCGTCGATTTTCTTCTCAAACTCTTCGACCTCGCCGACATCGTCGCGATCTCCCAGCTCCTTGCGAATCGCTTTGAGTTGTTCACGGAGGATATAGTCACGCTGCGACTTGCCCAGTTCACTGGCCGCCTGCGCCTGGATCTTCTGCGACAGCTCGAGTACCTCGATCTCCTTGTTAAGCATCGAATACAACCGGCGCATCCGTTTGACCACCGACAACTCGGCGAGAATCTCCTGCTTCTGCTCCGAATTGATATTCAAATTGGAGGCAACGAAATCGGCCAGCTTGGATGGCGTGTCCTGGTTGATCGCCGAAATATGAAACTCGTCGTTGAGATACGGCGCCAGTTCCACGAGCGTTTTGATGTGCTCGGTCAGGTTGCGCTCCAGGGCTTCGATGGTGACATCGTCGCCTTCGGTTTCCTCCAGTTCCTCGACCTCGGCGCTCATGAACGGGGTCTTTTCGGTGAATCGCTGAATCTTGATTCGCTCCAGCCCCTGGATGAGAAAGCGCACCGTGCCGTCGGGGAAACGCAGCATCTTGAGAATGTTGCCGATGGTCCCGATATGGTAGATGTCGTCGGGGCCGGGCTTTTCGATCTCGGCATCTTTCTGCAGGAAGAGGCCGATGCGGCTGCCGCGCATAAGGGTATCATCGATCATCCGCGTTTGCTCCGGATCCTGGATCATTACCGGGATCACCAGATACGGGAAGACGACCGTGTTTTTCAGCGGCAGTATGGGCACAACCGACAGCGAGCCGGTTTGGGTATCTTCAGTCAGATCTTCTACTTTCGTCATATCTATCCTTGTATGTTATCCTGCAAGTATATAACAGTATCGGACGGTCCGGCGCAAGATTGCGCCACACCGACCGTCTATATGCTGCAACAGCACAGCCGTCGGCTTGTGCCGAACTTTGCATCTTCTTAATGGATAAGGAGATAGCCTCGGCGTGGCGGTTCAGACAGCGAAGCGGAACAAAATCACGTCGCCATCCTGCACAACATACTCTTTCCCCTCAAGGCGGGTTTTTCCAGCCGCCTTCAGGGCCGCCGATGTCTTGTGCTCGGCATAGTCGTGATACGCCGTTACCTCCGCCCGGATGAAGCCGCGCTCAATGTCGGAATGAATCACCCCGGCCGCTTTGTGGGCGGTCGTCCCGCGGTGAATCGTCCACGCCCGCACTTCCGGTTCGCCGGCAGTCAGGAATGATATCAGACCAAGCAGCGCGTACGATTTCTGTATCACCTTGTCGATGGCGGGCTGGTCGATACCGAGATCGTTCATGAACTCACGTTGCTCCTCATGGTCGAGCGTCACCAGCTCCATTTCGATCTTGCCGCAGACCACCGCCAGCTCCCGGCGACCGGGCGACACCAGCGACTGGTACTGCCCTTCGATTTCGTCGGCTCGATCAAGATCGTCCTCGCTGATATTCAGCACAAGCAGCTGCGGTTTCTGCGAGAGAAAAGTGTAGCCGCGCAGAACTTTTCGTTCATCAGCAGTCAATTCAAGTTCGATCAGTGGCTTTTCATTCTCAAGCTGGATCCTGCAACGCTCCAGCAACTCGATCTCGCGGGCTTCCGACGAATCGCCGGTGAGCTTCATCTTACGCGACCGCTTCTCGATATTTCCCTCGATAACAACCTGGTCCGACAGCATCATCTCGTCGTTGAGGTCCTGGATATCGGTTTTAGGGTTGGCGTCCGGTGAGAAGGCGTCGATCACCAGCATGAGTGCGTCCATCATGCGCAGGTCCGACGATATATCGAGAGTGCCGGCCTGTTTCCCCTTGCCGGAGAAGCCGGCGGCGTCGAGAAAATCGATCTCGGCGCAGGTGACTTTCTTTGGTTTGACGATGTCCGCGAGCACCTCGAGCCTCGGATCCGGTACCTTGATGACAGCACGGTGGACAGCGCCGGAGTAATCGCCGACGGCTTCCTGTTGTCCGGAAGCGGCGTTGAAGATAGTTGTCTTGCCGCTTTGCGGCTTGCCGATAATTCCAAGTTTCATAGGCCTGACAAAGTAACGGTTGGCTGATATTCAAGCAAGAAATTGCTAACCAGGTGCTGAAGAAAGCTACATATTCGGATTGTGTGCCGACAACTATTGATGGACCGATGTGGCAATGATATACTAATGCGACGACAAGTGGAGCACGGTCAACAACGACGCGAGGTTATTCAGATATGAAGGTTATTCAGACAGTCGATGAAGCTATCAACAACCGGGTCATCAAGGAAGGTTCGGTCATATATACAGCGGGCAATGCCTCGACACCGCAGGTACTGTTGCGACAGTTGGGGGATGATGCCTCGATCATGCGGGTGGCGCTCTACTCGGTGCTTATTCTCGGCGAGAGGCTCGAATCGCTGTTTACCGAAGAACGGTGCAAGCAGGTAACCCACCGGGTCATTTTCAACAGCCATTGGACACGCGGACCGATCAATCGGGGCTGGGGCAAGTACCATCCGATGCACCTGTCGGAGATCCCCAAGTATGCTCTGCAGAGCGACGGCTTCGATGCCGTGTTTCTCACGGTCGCCGGTCCCGACAACGGCGGTAACTACTCGCTGGGGACAACCGTTGAGGGCATTCTCGCCGCCATTCTGTCATGTAAGCGCAAGGGTGGCGTGGTGATTGCCGAGCGCAACGCCAGGATGCCGTTTGTTCTCGGCACGACCATTCCCGGCACCATGATCGACTATCTTTTGGATACCGACTACGAGCTGCCGGTCGCGCCGGTGCATGAGCCGGACGAAACCGCCAACCAGATCGGTGAGATCATTGCGTCGTTGTACATCAAGGACGGCCGCCAGAACACGCCCGGCTCGACCCTGCAATACGGCATCGGCCAGGTACCGGAGGCGGTGACAAACGCCATCCTCAAACGGGGTGTCGGCGACCTGGCTATCCACTCCGAGCTGTTCTCCAGCGCCATGCGCCGCCTGGTTGAAGCCGGCGTGGTCACCAATCGCTGGAAGCCGATTAATCGGTTCTCCATTTCATCGATCTTCCTCGCCGAGAACCAGGCCGGTTACGACTGGTATAACTTCAATTCCGCTATCCAGAGTCGCCCCTGTGACTACACCAACAGCGTCTTCCGAATTGCCGAGCAGCCCAATGTTGTTACCATTAACTCCGCCATTGGCGTGGACTTACACGGCAACATCTGGGCCGATTCGCTGGATGCCCGAAAGATCTACTCGGGGGTTGGCGGCCAGGCCGATTTTATCCGGGGCGCCCAGTACTCCCCGGGTGGGGTGGCAATCATCGCCCTGAAGTCGAAGACCCGCGACGGTACGCCCAAGATTGTCGACCGCTGCCCGGCCGGCATTACCACCACCGCCATACCGTCCGATAATGTCATCATTGTCACCGAAAACGGCGCCTTCGATCCGCGCAGCCTGAGCCTCGGCGAGCATGCCTACGGCATCGCTCACCTGGCCGATCCGGAACACCGGGAGCGGCTGTTCAAGATGATCCACGATGACCCGGCCTTCCATAATCCGTCAGCCCTGATGAAACAGCATGTACGGGGCTTCACTCCGTACAAAGAGGCGATCAGGAACATGTAGGTCACCGTCTCATTCGGGGACGCCGGTCGGTGAAGTATTCAGGTTGAGTTGACGACAATAGTAGTAGAGGTTTTGACTCGTGCACTCAACCTGATAGGGCTTACACTGCTTTATGGACTGGCTTGTTCCGGCTGTTTCCGCGACCTGCATCGGCACTGCCCTTCTCGCAGCCGCGTATTACTATCTGTACCGACAGGAGGATGACTCCTCGCTCCTGATCTGGAGTCTGGCCTGGGCACAGTATGCCATCAATACCGGCTTCATGCTGCCGAGCGTGGTCAACCTGGACTGGACCTGGGCGATCATCGGCAATCAGGTATTTACCCTGTCAACCGCTGCTACTTTCCTGCTGGGGATTTACCGCCGGCTCGATCGCCGGATCCCTTTTTGGTTCTGGTATGTCCTGACGGCGATGTGTTTCCTGATCTTGGCGGGCGCCGTTGCCGATATGTCGTTCCACCTGGTGGCGCTGCCGTCGGCGCTCGTGCTGGGGTCAGTGTATATCTGGAACGGCTGGCTGGTGCTGCACGCAGCCGAAAGTCGTGGTCTCGGCCGACTGCTCACTGGCTGGGCGTTCATTCTCTGGGGCGTTCATGAACTTGATTATCCCTTCCTGCGACCGGTCGAGTGGTTTGCGCCATACGGTTACCTGCTGGCAACCGTGTTTGCCCTGTGTGTGGCCTTCGGGCTGGTGCTCCTGTGTTTCGAACGGGCGCGGGCACGCCTGCAAGTGTCGGAACAGCGGCTGCGCATGCTGGTGGAGAACGCCGATGACATAATCATCCTGCTCGACACCGATGCCACCGTGCTGTACTACAATGGCCCGAAGAAGCTCAACCTCGCCTCGGACTGGGTAATCGGGAAGAAACCACACGACCTCTTCCCGCCCGAAGTAGCCGATCCGGTGGTCGATCAGATTAAACGGGTGGTCGCGACCGGCCGGGGCCTGACGGCCGAAAATCGATTTGTCTGGAAGGGCGAGGAGACCTGGTGGCGGGAGCAACTGTCGCCGGTGTTAGCCAAGGACGGCAGCGTGGAAGCGATCGTGAAGATCTCCCACAACATCACTCATGGACGCTTTTCCGAAATCGAAGCCCGGCGCCAGCAGGCGCTGATGACCGAGGCCGAACTGGCCGGGCGACTCGGCAGCTTTTGGCTGCGGCTCGAAGAACAGACCATGCAGGTCTCCGAAGGACTGCGTCGGTTGCTGGCGATCCGATCCGGCGGTGCCGACCTCAGTCTCGAGAAGTTTCTCGGCTGCCTGCATCCGGCCGACCGGGAATTGTCGCGCCATCACATCAAATCACTGCGCGACCACAAGAGCCGCTGGAACTGGGATGTTCGCCTGCTCAGCCCCAATGGCCGGGTGCGCACCCTGAATCTCATGCTCCAGCCGACCACCAGCCAGGCCGGTGGTAACGAAGTACTCGGTATCGTCGTCGAAGTAACCGACCAGCGCCTCACCGAACAGACGCGCGAAAAATATGCCGCCATCGTTACCGGTTCCAGCGAAGCCATGATCACCGCCAACCTCGATATGGTGGTCACCAGTTGGAATCCGGGCGCCGAGCAGATCTTCGGCTATCGGGCCGATGAAATGATCGGCGAATCGTTGGCCAGGATCGTCCCGGAAGACCACCGGATGGAACTGGAACGATTTGTGGAGTTTTTCAGCGCCGGACAACGCCTGACTAATTTCGAAACTGTTCGATTGCGTAAGGATGGCGAACTGATCGACGTGATGATCTCAGTCGCACCGATCCGCAACCCCCATGGCGATGTTACGGAAGTGGCTTCGGTGGTACGGGATATCACGGAAAGCAATCGCATGGCGCGGCGATTGCGCGAACGTGAATCGTTCCTCAACACCATCATCGAGAGTTCCCGAGACTGCATTGTCATCATCGACGGCAATCACACGCGGCGGATCATTCGTGCAAACCAGGCCACGCTCGATACCTTCGGCTACAGTCGCGAAGAAGTGATCGGGCAATCGGTGGCGCTGGCCTTTCGGCCGGACAGATATGAACCGTTCATCCAAACCGCCCTCAAAGCGATCAGCGAACATGGTTCCTGGTTTGGTGAATGGATCTTTCGCGCAGCCGACGGCAGTGAACTGCTGATGGAGACAGTGCTCTCGGCCATGGGTGGCGACCATACCGGTGAGTCGGGATACATCGCCACCATGCGCGACATCACCGCCCGCAAGAAGGCCGAGCTGGAGATGGCGCGCGCCGATAAGCTGGAATCAATCGGCTTACTCGCCGGCGGTATCGCGCACGATTTCAATAACATCCTGACCGGCGTCATCGGCAACCTGTCGCTGGCGGTGCTGGATGCCGACGAGGGCTCGGAGCTGGCGCAGTTGGTCAACGACGCCCAGGCGGCGGCGACGCGGGCGCAGGATCTGACCCACCAGCTCCTGACCTTCTCGCGCGGCGGCGCGCCGGTGCGTAAGACGGCGGCAGTCAACGACATCATCGTCGACACCGCCCGTTTCTCGGTGCGCGGCTCCAATGTACGGGTCGAATTCGACCTCGACGAGGATCTCAAACCGGCCGATATCGATACCGGGCAAATCTCGCAGGTAATCGGCAACCTGGTCATCAACGCCTCACAGGCGATGCCATCGGGTGGCACCGTCCGCATCACCGCCCGGACTGTCGAAGTGGGGTCGGATGAGGGGCTGCCGCTTCGACCGGGTGAATATGTGAAGATATCGGTGGCCGACAGCGGTGTCGGTATTCCGGCCAAAGAACTCGACCGTATCTTCGAACCGTTCTATACCAGCAAGAAGGACGGTAACGGGCTGGGCCTGGCGACCTCGTACGCTATCGTGCGCAACCACGACGGTTATCTCGGCGTGGAATCGACCGTCAACGTCGGCACAACCTTCCACATCTACCTGCCGGTGTCATATCGCAGTATTGAGCAGGCGCCAACGACGCTGGGAGCGGCCATGCATGGTAAGGGACGGGTGCTGATCATGGATGACGAGGATGTCATCCGGAATGTTGCCTGTCGGTCACTGGAACGGCTCGGTTATCAGATGAAGGCAGTGGCGACCGGTGAAGAAGCGATCGAACTATACGACGCGGCGCTGGGCACCCCGGAGGCGTTCGACCTGGTCATTCTCGACCTGACGGTGCCGGGCGGCATGGGCGGCCTCGAGACGCTTGAAAAACTGAAGGCGATCGATCCGGCGGTGAAGGCGGTCGTCTGCAGCGGCTTTGCCTCCGACCCGATCCTGGCCAATTACCAGCAGTATGGTTTTTCGGGCATTGTCACCAAGCCGTTCCATGTCAACGACATTGGCGCGACGGTTGCCTCGGTGCTGACTGGTGAGTCGGCCGATCGTGTGGCGAGCCAACCGCACTGACCCGGCCGCATATATAGAAATCTTTCACAAAATCTGCACGAATTCCCGAAACCTTCTTGACAGAATTCCGGTTTCACTGTATTGTAGCACCTGTTAGCACTCACCCAAATTGAGTGCTAACAACCCATGGCGTACGCGGGTCGCTGCGAGCGGTTTGCCGGCGCCATAATTGCATGTAAAAAAATAACTTATACACGTAACCGTTTTACTGATCAAGGAGGTCAATATGAACTTCCGTCCTCTCTACGACCGGGTCGTAGTCAAACCGGTAGAAGAACAGGAAACCAAAAAGGGCGGGATCATCATTCCCGACACGGCCAAGGAAAAGCCGATGGAAGGCGAAATTGTCGAGGTTGGTTCTGGCCGCCGCACCGATGACGGCAACACCCTGCCGCTCGAGGTCAAGAAAGGTGACCGGGTGCTTTATGGCAAGTACTCCGGGACCGAGGTCAGCATTGAAGGCGAAGAGTTCCTGATCATGCGTGAAGCCGACATTTTCGCAGTCATCAACCGCTAACCTGGCACTCGCACGCAGACGCACAACGAACTGAAAGGAAGATCCCTATGGCGAAGCAGATAGATTTTAATGCTGATGCCCGCTCCAAGCTCAAAATGGGCGTAGACAAACTGGCCAATGCCGTGAAAGTCACGCTTGGTCCCCGTGGCCGCAATGTGGCCATCGAGAGAAAGTTCGGTTCGCCGACTGTCACCAAAGACGGTGTAACGGTCGCCAAGGAAATCGAGCTGGAAGATCGTTTCGAGAACATGGGCGCCCAGATGGTCAAGGAGGTTGCCTCCAAGACGTCTGATATCGCCGGTGACGG
>CAZJCK010000076.1:0-13437 GCA_964544635.1 uncultured Ignavibacteriales bacterium
GCGACGGCGAGGTAGGTCTTGCCGGTGCCGGCAGGGCCGATCGCAAAGACGATATCGGAGCGGTCGGCTGCTTCGACGTATTTCGACTGGCCGATCGTTTTCGGTTTGATCACCTTCTTGAGGCCGCTGGTCAGCATGGCCGGGGTGGAGATCATTTCGGCCGGGCCGAAGCCGCTCTCTTTCACCATGGCGATGGCGTAGTGAATGTACTGGTCGGTGATGTAGTCGCCCTGCTTGAGGCGGGTGACGAGGTCACCGAAGAGACGCAGGATGCGGTCGACTTCGTCGGGCGGTCCTTCTACAATCAGCTTGTCGCCGCGGGCGATGATGTTGGCGGCGAATTTGGATTCGATGATGCGAAGGAAGACGTCGTTCTGACCGAACAGCAGGCGCTGATCGATATCTTCGACGGGAAAGGATCGACTGACACGCTCTTCAATATTCAAACTCATTTACCTTACGAGTCCTTATCTTTCGCTACAATTTTCAACCCCAGCTCATCCAGTTGCTCGGGGTCGATTTCCGACGGGGCGCCGTCCATGAGCGAAACCGCCTGGGTTGTTTTGGGGAAGGCGATCACGTCGCGGATCGAATCGCTCCCGACCATGAGGGCGATGAGGCGGTCGAGGCCGAGAGCGATGCCGGCATGCGGCGGCGCACCGTACTCCAGCGCTTTTAACAAGAAACCGAACATTCGTTCCGCGCGTTCATTATCAATCCCGAGAATGTTGAGAATCTTTTGCTGCAGTCCCCGGCGGTTGATGCGCTGACCGCCGGAACCGATCTCGGAGCCGTTGATGACGAGGTCGTACTGCTGGGCGAGGGCCTGGCGCCAGGGATGGTTGAGGTCGGCGCCGGACAGGTCGGAGGTGAAGCCGTCGTCGATAAGCGGCAACTGATCTTCGCGCGGGTGCGAGACGATATTGTGCATGGCGATGAAACGGCCCGCCTCCTCGTCGTACTCGAACAGCGGGAAATCGGTCACCCAGAGACATTTCCACTGGGTGCGATCGATCAGGTCGTGGGCCTTGCCGAGATGCAGGCGAAGCTGGCCGAGCACCGCCTCGGCCTTGAGGTGGACGTCGGAGATGACAAACAGGGCATCGCCCGGACCACAGCCGGCGGTTTCGCACAGTTTGTCCTTTATCTCTTCGCCGATAAACTTAAGGATGGGCGACTTGTCGCCACCCTCGGCCTTGAGGATATAGGCCAGGCCGCCGGCGCCATGTTTCTTTGCCAGATCGGTCAGTTCGTCGAGTTGCTTACGGGAGTAGGAAGCGCCGTCTTTGAGGACGATTCCCTTGACCACTCCCCCCTTCCTGACGGTGTCGGCGAAGACCTTGAAATCACAGTCGCGTACGATATCGGACAGATCGACCAGTTCCATACCGAAGCGCATATCCGGTTTGTCGATTCCGAAACGGTTCATCACCTCTTCGTAGGTGAAGCGCGGGAAAGGTGTCTCGACGTGAACATCGATGACAGTCTGGAGCACATGCTTGATCATCCCTTCGATGACAGCGAAGACATCCTCGGGCGTAGCGAACGACAGCTCCATGTCGATCTGGGTATGTTCGGGCTGGCGATCGGCGCGGAGGTCTTCGTCGCGCAGGCAGCGGGCGAGCTGGAAGTAGCGATCGAAGCCCGATACCATGAGAATCTGCTTGAGCAACTGCGGCGACTGCGGGAGGGCGTAGAACTTCCCTTTACTGACACGAGACGGCACGACATAGTCGCGGGCGCCTTCGGGAGTGGAGCGCATCAGCATGGGGGTTTCGATTTCGTAGAAGTCCTGGTTGCTGAGGTAGTTGCGCACGGCGAGGCAGGTTTCATGGCGTTTCCTGATATTGTGCTGCATGGGAGCGCGGCGCAGGTCGAGGTAGCGGTATTCGAGCCGCAGCAGTTCCGATGCCTTGACCTCGTCCTCGATTGCGAAGGGCGGGGTCTTCGATTCGGCCAAAAGGTGAAACGATGATGCAGCCACCTCGATTTCGCCGGTCGGCATTTTGTCGTTTTTGGTGCCTTCGGGTCGCGGCTGGACTTTGCCGGCAACGGCCACGACAAATTCGTGACGGGCATGTTCGGCGGTGTCGAGCATTGCGTTGTCGAAGGTTTGGGGGTCGATCACGACCTGGGTCAGGCCGTAGCGGTCGCGCAGATCTATAAAGAGAAGCCCGCCCAGGTTTCGGTAACCGTCAACCCAGCCGTTGAGCCGGACCTCGGCGCCGGAGTCGGAAAGGCGCAGATCACCACAGGTATGGGTACGTCGTAATTCTGAAAAGGTAGTCAACTAATCCTCGTAAGTCTATGTTCCTTATTTTGTTATCGGCACCTATCGGCTGTTGGTTGACCCGCCGGGGCGGGCCTGACAGCCTGCCGGAAAAGTACATGGAAGATCGGGGTAAGTCAAGGCGAGACAAGCGGCTGGAATTCGCCTCCGAAATTGCGGTCAAGCGGGTCGTGCTTGACCCGGCGGCGATTGTTTGGTATCGTCCAACTCATTGAAGCATGGACAATTGCCGATAGTTTAGATATGAACATTGGGCGCTATTTAAAAGAAGAGCTGATCAAGCTGGAGATGGACACGGTTCTCGAGCCGCCAGCAGACGAGCAGTCGGTGGAGAAGTGGAGTCTGGCGGCCAAGGAAACGGTGCTGGATGAACTGGTGTCGCTTCTGGAGCTGTCCGGCAATGTGGTGAATCGTACCAAGCTGCTTCTGGATTTGGTGAATCGCGAGAAAAAGGCGACCACCGGGATCGGCAAGGGGGTGGCGATTCCGCATGTCCGTTCGATGCAGGCGCGCGAGTTCACGATGGGGTTTGCGCGCTCGAGGGCCGGGTATCCGTTCAATTCGATGGATGGTCAGCCGGCGCACCTGTTCTTCGTAATGGCGGCGCCGCCGTATGAGGACGACCTGTATTTGCGGGTATTCAAAGAGTTGTCGTCGATCATGCAGTATGATGCGGCGCGCGAGGAGATCATGGAGATGACGCATCCGGGGGAACTGCTGCGGATCATGCGGCAGTATGAGTAGACGACGGTATTGATGGCAGATTGCAGCCCGGTTGCCTGAAGAGCGGCCGGTTTTTTGCATCTTCGGGATTCTTGCAAAGATCTGAATGAATACGGGCAGACGAGGACGTCTGCCGCGCACAGGATAAGTTGGCAGCCTCCCAGGGCTGAGGCTGCCCTACGCCGAATTTCCATTGCAATAAGAAACCCCACCACGCGAAGCGCACGGTGGGGTGCCACGTTCATTTCTTGATTTGCTTACGGGCAGGCGGGTGGGGCGATGCCGCCGTTGAAGAGGGCGTCGACGATATAGGCCAGGTCGAGCGGTTCGCCACTAATACCGTCCTCGCTTAAGTCGGCCTCCTCGGGACAGGCGGGCGCAACGCCGCCGGCAAAGAGGTAGTCGACAAGGAAGGCCAGGTCGATCGGATCGCCATCGGTACCATCACCGTCAAAGTCTCCCCTCATCCCGATACAACAGCCCGAAGACGGGCCGTAGAAAACGAAGTCGGCGCTGGACCATGTGACGGCGTTGGAGCGATCGAGCGCTTTCACCTTCCAGTAGAACGTCGTGTTGGAATCAACCGGGAACGACAGCGTGCGGAAGGTATCGGGCCAGTTGGGCACCGAGTCGTAGGTGATGAAATTCTGGTCTTCGGAGATATACAGGGTGTAGCGAATCGAGTCGCCGGGATCGTTGTCGCCGGCGGCCTGCCAGTGCAGGCGCGGATAGAGTTCAGACACAGTACCGCCGTCGGCCGGCAAGAGCAGACTAAACAGGTTGGGCGCCTGGTTGGCGGCGTTGACGACGAAGGAATCGACGGCGGTGTAGTCGGAGGTTTCAAAACCGTCGTTGGCGCGCGCCTGCCAGTAGTAATAGGTATCTTCGGTCAGGTCGACATCAATCTGCCAGCCGGTAGTAGCACTAAAACTCTGCGGCACACTGCCGGAGGTGACGAGCGACGTCAGGGCCTCGTCGGCATAGAGTTCAAACTCGTAGTTCGGCTTGGTACCGTCGTTGTCGACACCGTTGCCGACGGAGAGGGTAGGTCGCACCGTGAAGACCTGTTCGCCCTTCTTGGGACCACCGACATAGCCGACGGTAGGCGGGGTGTTCATGCGAAACCCTGATTCCGACCATGCCGACCAGGTGGTGCCGTTGTTGACGCGGACGCGCACGACATAGAACTCGCCGTCGACGAGCGGCTCACCGTTGTAGACCACCGACGTATCGCTGCCGTTGATGACACCGGAGGCCCACTCGGTAGCAAAGTTGCTGCAGAGATTGCCCTTACCGACGGTGACTTCGTACTGCTGAATCGTTGCCAGCGTAGTATCGTCGACACTCCAGATGAAGGTGGGGGTATGGTCGGTCAGGAACATCAGGTCCTCGTTCTCAACGGCGATAGCGGCCACGGTCGGGTTGAGCGAACCGGTGTCGGCGTAGAAGAAATCGAAGACGTGGGTCAGCAGGGTGTCTTCGTCGTTGAAGCCGGTGCTGGTGCGACTGCCGTTGATAGCCTCGAAGCCAAAACCCCAGAGGACGAGTCGATAGTCACCCGTGTAAGAGACGGCGGTGGTGTCGCCGGTAAAGGTATTGAACTCGGCGACAGCGCCGTTGATCGGCGAGATGATGGCGGAGGAATCCTGGTTGGTGCCGGTTTCGTAGATGACGCTGTCGGCCTCGTGGACGGCGCCGCCGATCAAACCGTAATGCACGGGGGTGTTAAGCTGGCCGTTGGACGCGACGCGGAAATAGTTCGCCAGGAAGGAGGGGCTCTCGGTTGCCAGTTCCTTGATGGCCGACTGGCTGTTGAAGAACAGGTTGCCGCCGTTGTCGAGGAAGTTCTCGAGGGCGGTGA
The DNA here is from genome assembly GCA_964544635.1 of uncultured Ignavibacteriales bacterium. Taxonomy (GTDB): domain Bacteria; phylum Zixibacteria; class MSB-5A5; order GN15; family FEB-12; genus CAZJCK01. The sequence goes on from CAZJCK010000076.1 coordinate 4,875, forward strand.
CATCGGAGGCACTGATAACGTTGGAGCGGTAGCTGCCGGTTGACCAGATGACGGTTTCGTACTGGTTGAGCAGCGCGGCCGACGGCGGCCCGGAGGCGTCGCGATCGTAAACATCGTAGGGGGTGCGACGGTCAAACAGGGCGGTGGCGATTTTCTGCTGTGACATGTCACCGTCGTCGCCATCAACCAGCAGAACATTCGGTTGACCGACGTGCAACTCAAAACCAAAGACAGCGGAGCCGTTGGGATTGCTGGAGGTTATTTCGACAAAGAAGGAGTCGATGCAGGGCGCGAAGTTGGCCGGTACCTCGAACACGATCGGATCACCATTGTTGTCGCCGGCGCCACCCTCACCGGCGACGGTACCGATGAAGCCGCTGGGATCGGTGAAGTTGATATCGGGATTGTCCGACCACATGGTCGCCTGGACATTGCCGGCGGTCAGCCAGAGGTTGGTCAGGTTGATGCGGAAGGTGACGGTCTCGCCTACCTCGACAACACCGTTATTGTTGCCGAAGTCGGCATCGGAGAAGATGCCCGACTGCAGTTCGAAGCGCGGCCGGGAATAGTTGATGTCGAAGTTAGCGTACATGACCGAGTCGGCCGCGGAAATATCCCAGACAGCGGTCCGGGTCTTGGCGCCGACAGTCGTGCGCGAGTCAGGCGTACTGAGATCGTCGAAGGCAGCCTTATTGAAAGCGTGCCAAACATCGCCACCGTCGCCCGAATTAGCGCCCGCCTCGAGCTGGAACAGACCGTCGGCCTGCTCGACCGCCACTTTGTAGTTCGGTTCGTCGTTGTTGCCGTTGATATTCTCTTTGACATGATAGATCAGCAGACCGGAGGCAGGCAGGCCGCGGTCGAGATCCTGCTTGCGGCGGTTTTCAATCAGGAAGTACTCGTTGGCGATTACGCCGTCGGTCCAGAGCCGGTAGACAGTCGGGTTGTGGGTGGCGGACGGAATGGCGACGTTCATCTGGTTGGAGGTGATGTTGATCGGCTCGACAAAGCCGACATCGTACTTACACCAGGCATCCATAGCGGCGGGGTAGCGCCCCTGGAGGTTCCAGGTACCGCCGGCCATGAGCGACCAGACGCCGACGCCCGACGAGGAGTAGTCGGTATCGTAGAGGTCGGGAAGGCCGAGGAAATGGCCGTATTCGTGGGCGAAGACACCCATCGTGATCAATCCCTGGCCCATGTATTCTTCCGGTTCCATGGTGTAGGCACTGGCCTGCACGCCGTCGAGATTCAGTGTCGAGGCCAACTGCCACTTGTGTGACCAGATGTGGCTGTCGGCGCCGGTCTGTTCGGCGCCGGGACCGGCATGGACAATGAAGACACCGTCGAGTGAGCCATTAAAGTCAGAATCATAGTCAGCATAATTCACAAGGGGATCGGCGGCCAGGAGGGCGTCGCGGGCGAGGCCCTGGGAGTTTTGCGGGAAGTCGCCGAAGCTGTTCTGGTTGTCGACATAGTACGCGTATGTTTGCGGCATGCGCAGCCAGCCGACTACATCGCCCTTGAGCGTGAAGTTGCCGTAGGAGTTATCGATATAGAATTCCGACATCGAGTAGTGGTTGTCGTTGGGGTCGAGATCGAAGAGCAGTTCTTCGAAGTCGGACGGCTGGGCATAGATGAGGCCGTCGGTGGCCGGGTTGTCGGAGAAATCGACGAGGACAACGAGGGCCCGGAAGGTATCGGGGACCTGAGGGTCGAACTGGAGGGCCATCTGGTGGTCGTCGTGGTCATGCTTACCGTCGTTGAGAGGGGCGCAGACACCCCTGGCCTTGGCGGCATTAAGGCGATCCACGACCTCCTGTAACCGTCCGGACTGCTTCAATTCTTCGAGAAGTTCGGGGGTCGGCGGGACGGCCTGGACAGATTGAAAGGCGGCAGCCATAATGGTGATGGCGAACAGGCTGACGATACTGCGGCTCAGCAGCGATCGTGAAGGCGTCATTTTCAAGGTGGACCTCCCGTAGTCATCGAACCGTCGAGCAGTCATAGACGGTGTAACTCGTTCTTTTAAAACAGTTTCAAGCGGCGAGGGGCCGCTGTTGTTAGTAGTCATTAAACCGTTCGCTCAGCCGGGGGTTCCTGACCGGCGGCGTCGCGACGGTTTGGCGGGTACTGTCATTTCCCCATATCTATTGTCGGTTGACGGGGCAAATCGTTTAAATCAATATCTGCTATCGGCTTGGGCGGTCGACGCGGGCCCTTTTCGTTTCGACCGACGCTGCGCAACATATACGCCCAGCAGGACCAGTCCGCCGCCGACGGCGGTGTACGGTGTAAACGGTTCGCCGAGATATGGTACGGCGAGGGCGGTGGTTGCGATGGGTTCAAGATACAAAAAAATGCCCGCTCGGGCACCCCCAATTGCAGCAATTCCTTCCTGCCAGAACCAGTGAGCCACAGCGAGGCCAAGAATTGCCAGAAAGAGCAGGGCGAGGGTCGGTTCAAGGGGCAAGTTGAGAAACCGGGACCAATCGGAGGTGAAGATCATGTAGCCGAGGACAACCGCGGCACCGGGGATGAGGACGGCGCACGTGACGGTGAGGGGGTTTTGGGAACGAGAGACATCGCGGGTCGCAATGGTATAAAAGGCCCAGGTGTGAGCCGAGGCAAGGACCAGCCAGTCACCGACTGATTCGAGCCAGTTCAGTTCGGTAAAGCGGCCGTTGGATACCAGCAGGAGGATGCCGAGGGTGGCCACGATAATGCCGGTGATTTCCTTCCGCCCGATGCGCTCCTTGAGAACCGCCCAGGCGAGGACAGCGAGGATAAGCGGGGTGATCGAGATGATCCAGCCGGTGTTAGTGGCGGTAGTGTATTTGAGGCCGGTGATCTGGATGAGGAAGTGGATAGTGATGATGGCGGAGCCCACGAGAAGCATCCAGCGCTCGCGACGATTGACCCGGAAGCGGAGCCTCTTGGCCGCGACGACGATGAGCAGGACGGGGATGCCGATGAGAAAGCGCAGGCCGAGCAGCTCGACGGGGGTCATGTAGTCGAGGACGATACGGGTGGCGACGAAGGTCCAGCCCCAGAAGATGACGGCGGTGAGGAGGTAGAATCGAGCCATAATGGGGGGATAGATACGAAACATCTGGATATGTGGGAAGAAAGAAGATGGGTCCCGGCTCGTCGTCCGTCCGCCTTCGGCGGACCGGACTTCGGCCGGGATGACGAACGGGGGCAAAGCCGGACTCCGGCCGGGGCAACGTGAGGTCTGCCGTTGATTGCGGCGACTTGCCGTCGTATATTCGGCGGATTATGCAGTCAGGATTTCGCCTAAGAACCGGGAGCGCGTGATGACGTCGATCGACCCGATTGTTCTGTTCTTCCTGCTCGGTTTCGTGGCCCGGCTGGTCCGTTCGGACCTGCGTCTGCCCCCCGCCATCTACGACTTCCTCAGCGTGGTCCTGCTGATCGCGATTGGCCTGAAGGGGGGCGTGGAGCTGGCCAGGCAGTCGCTGGGAGCGTTGCTGCCCGGCATACTGATCGTAGTCATGCTCGGTATCATACTGACGCTGCTTGCCTTTCCAATCCTGCGATTTGCCGGCCGGTTGAAACGTGTCGACGCAGCTTCGGTTGCGGCGCACTACGGCTCGGTGTCGGTGGGAACGTTTGCGGTCGGTATGGCCTACCTGGCAGCGGCCGGGGTATCGTATGAAGCGTATATGACCCTCTACCTCGTGCTGCTGGAGATACCGGCGATTATCGTGGGAGTGATGCTGGCGCGGGGAGTATCGAAACGGACGCGCTGGGGCAAACTGGCGCGCGAAGTTCTGTTCGGGAAAAGTATCGTGCTGTTGATCGGCGGACTCCTGATCGGCTGGGCGGTGGGACCGGCCGGCGTGGAGCCAATCGGCGGATTGTTCTTCGACCTGTTTAAGGGTGTGCTGGCGCTGTTTCTTCTGGAAATGGGGCTGATTTGCGGAAACCAGGTGGCGACGCTTAAGCGGTACGGCCTCTTCCTCATCTTGTTCGGCGTAATCATGCCGTTGATCGGGGCGTCGCTGGGAACGGTGATCGGGAGCATGATGAGCCTGTCGGTGGGGGGCACGACGCTCCTGGCGGTGCTTGCGGGCAGCGCGTCGTATATAGCAGTGCCGGCGGCGATGCGCATTACGGTGCCGGAATCAAACCCGGCGTTGTCGTTGTCGGCGTCGCTCGGGGTGACCTTTCCGTTCAACGTGACGGTCGGCATTCCGTTGTATTTGACGATGGCGCGTTGGATCCACAGTTAGGAGACGAAGTATGCAGCCACACATAAGAACATTGATAACGATCGTGACCGAGGCGGTGATCGAAAGGGAGCTGGTAGCGGCGCTGGAGGAGCTGGGGGTACGCGGCTATACGATCAGCGATGCGCGAGGCAAGGGGCACCGGGGGGTCCGGACGGCCGGCTGGGAGCATGGCGCCAACATCCGGATGGAGGTGGTGTGCGAAGAGGCAACCGCTGAACGGGTGGTAACGTATCTTCGCGACAACTACTACGAGAACTACGCGATGATCGTGTATGTCAGCGAAGTAAAGGTATTGCGCCCGGAAAAGTTTTAGCCGAGGGCGACGTCGAGGATCATCATCACGGTAAAGCCGAAGACCACGCCCATGGTGGCAGCATCGGAATGACCGCCCTGCTGCGACTCGGGGATCAGTTCTTCCACGACAACAAAGATCATGGCGCCGGCGGCAAAGGCGAGGGCATAGGGCAGCAGTGGTTCGATAAGTAAGATGAGGGCGGCACCGAGAACGCCGGAGATTGGTTCGACCGCTCCGGAGAGCTGTCCCCAGAAGAACGCCTTTCTTCGCTTCATACCTTCGCGACGCAGCGGCATGGAAACGGCCATACCTTCAGGAAAGTTCTGGATACCAATACCAAGCGCAAGGGCGATTGCTCCGGCAGTGGTGGCGCCGGGGATGTCGGCGACGGCGACGGCGCCGAAGGCGACACCGATGGCCAACCCCTCGGGAATATTATGCAGCGTAATTGCAAGTACCAGCAGGATGGAACGCTGCAGGCTGGTCTTGGGGCCTTCGGCCTGGGACATCGGCAGGCCGGGGTGCAGGTGGGGCATGATCATATCGAGCAGGCGAAGGAAGATGCCGCCGAGGACGAAGCCGACGGCTGCCGGCACCCAGGTCGGCACCGGGCCGCCGGCCGACATTTCAATGGCAGGCGCAAGCAGCGACCAGAACGAGGCCGCAATCATCACACCGGCCGCGAAACCGAGCATGATGTCCATGGTGCGACGGCTCGGTTCTTTCTGCAGAAAGACACCGGCAGCACCCAGGGCGGTGACGCTCCAGGTGAACAGGGTGGCAAGCAGGGCCTGCCAGACCGGGCTGAGTTCAGTAAACCATGTCGGAATCATGACTCCTGAGAGTAATGACCATCGAGCCGGTCGTCAATAAAAGGATTTGATGTCGAGCCGGGATCAGGTCTGGGCGGTGGCGGGAAATTTGAAGAGGCGGTATCCCGGATCGAAGTTGCCTCGAACGAACAGCGGGGAATCGTCGGTTTTTTCGGTACGGTCGTATTGATACTCGAAAACGTCGGGGGCGAAACAGTACATGATTGACGATGCCTCGGCCGCGATCGGCAGCGAGGCGGCGACGGCTTCAAGATCGAACGGTTCGCGGGCGATGGCATCCCAGACGTAGAGGAAGCCGTTGTCGACCGATGCAACGACAATGGCTTTGAGCGATTCGCACAGGTAGATGCTCTTTGCGTGCAGATTAATCAGGTGCCACCAGGTGATGAAGGCGTGGTTCTCGGCGCCGAAGCGCCGGGTGACGGGGATGCGGTGCTTGAGCAGGTAGTCGATGATGCCGCAGTCTTCGGTCGCTGCCAGGTCAAGGTGCCGGATGTCGAGCGATGCCTTTCCGATCGTATCCCGCACGAAGAGATGTTCTTGCCTGCGGGCGAAGCCGAAGCGGGGATAGAAATCGACGACGGTGTCGTTGGCGAACAGGAATGTCAGATCGGCATCGGCGCAATGGTGCTTGAGGACGTAGTCCATCAATTCGCGGGACAGACCGCGATGGCGAAACTCCTCGAGCGTGCCGACGGTGGCGATCTGGATGGCCCGCCTGGTCTCCCCTGCCATCAGGATGTCGAGCCGCGAAAAAGAGACGTTGGCCAGGAGGCGCTGACCGTCGAAGAGTGACACGCACACATACCGGTCGTCCCAGCGCCCCAATTCATACCACTTACGAAAGCTCAGATTGAAGATCGTCTCGGTAAAGTCGAAGAAGGCGTCGCGCAGGACAGGATCTTCACGGTAGTTTTCGACCAGTGTGATATGATTGGTGGTCATGGTTGCGTTCAGGCGCGCACCAGCGTACGGTAGCGGTTGCGGCGGTTCTCGAACAGGCGATCACCCAGTTCCCTGCTGCGCCATTCCTGGTACGACGAGAAGTTGCCTTCGTACCAGCGAACCTTCTGATTGCCCTCGAACACCAGCATGTGGGTGCAGACCCGGTCGAGAAAGAAACGATCGTGACTGATCACCAGCACACAGCCGCTGAAGTTCAGTATCGCTTCTTCGAGCATGCGCAGGGTATTGACATCGAGGTCGTTGGTCGGTTCGTCGAGGAGCAACACGTTGCCGCCCTCTTTGAGGATTTTGGCGAGATGGCAGCGGTTGCGCTCTCCCCCGGACAGTTCGTTGGCCTTCTTCTGCTGGGCCGGACCCTTGAAGCCGAACTGCGCGAGATACTGACGGATCGGGACCGTGCGCTTACCAAGCGTTATCTCATCGACACCGCCGCCCACTTCGTCGATGAGCGAGTGATCGCCATCGAGAGATTGACGTTCCTGGTCGGCGTAGGCGATTTCGACGGTGGAGCCGACGATGACGTTGCCATCGTCCGGCTGCAGATCCTTCGTGATCAGCTTGAGCAGGGTCGTCTTGCCCGTACCGTTGGGACCGGCAAGGCCGACGACAGCCGAGCGCGGGACGTTGAAGCTGAGGTTCTCAAAGAGATGGTTGCCGTCGTAGCCGGAGGCGACATCATGGAACTCGATGACCTGCTGACCGAGGTCGGGACCGGGCGCGATCTGGATGAAGACACCGGGTGACTTGGCGGCGGCGGTTTCGGTCGCAACCAGTTGTTCATACTCACGGATGCGGGCGCGGGACTGTTCGTTGCGGTCGCCCGACGACATCTTGATCCAGGAAAGTTCGCGTTGAAGTGCTTCGGAACGCGGGTTCTTCCCTTTATCGGCGGAAGCGAGTTTGGAAAGTTTCTGCTCCAGCCAGGATGTGTAGTTGCCTTCCCACGGCACACCGTGGCCGTTGTCCAGCTCGAGGATCCACTTCGTGATGTTGTCCAAAAAGTAGCGATCGTGAGTAACGATGATCACGGTGCCGGGGTACTCGCGGAGCTGTTCTTCCAGCCAGTCGACGGTTTCGGGATCGAGGTGGTTGGTCGGTTCGTCGAGCAGGAGCAGGTCGGGCTTTTCGAGCAGGATTTTGCAGAGCGCGACACGTCGCCGCTCCCCCCCGGACAGCGTGCCGACCATGCGATCGTCGGGTGGCAGGCAGAGGGCGTTGGAGGCGACATCGAGCGCCTGGTCGAGATTCCAACCGTCAACTGCGTCGATCCTGTCCTGCAGTTCGCCCATGCGAGCCATCGCCTTTTCCATCTTGTCGTCGTCGAGGCCGGTGGCGAGCGAGTCGGCCAGGGCATTGTATTCGTCGACGAGGACCTTGATTTCGCCGAAGGCCGATTCGATGGTCTGGCGGACAGTCAGGTTGGGGGCGAGCTGGGGTTCCTGTTCCACGATGCCGGCGCGGTAGCCGGGGGTGATCAGGGCGTCGCCCTGAAACTCGGTATCCTTGCCGGCCATGATATTCAGGACGGTGGACTTGCCGGAGCCGTTTTCGCCGACGATACCGATTTTGGCGCCGGGGAAAAACGAGAGGTTGATATCTTTGAGGACCTGTTTCTGACCGTAGAATTTGTTCACACGGTACATATGGAAGATGAACTTGTCAGCGATGGCGACGTCTCCGTGTCGGGGTTTGCTGGTTTCTGGGGGTAGTGTAAGGGGTTGGGGGAGGACTTAGCAAGGGGGCAATGTGGCTTTTTTGGGGCGAGGCTTCCTGAGTCTTGCAGGTCGAAACCTCAAGGCCTCGCAGGGCCGAAGAGTTTCGACATGTTCTTCCTAAAAAATGTGGCAAGCCCACCTGAGTCAATCTGGCGAAGGCCAGAATCCAGCCGGGCTTGAGATTCGGGGCGACTTTTCTGGATTCCCGCTTTCGCGGGAATGACAACCATGGCGGCATGGCAGTGGTCTCAATGCCTCCGGAACTCTGCACCCGCCTTCGGCGGGCTTGAGATTCCGGGCTACATATCAAACTGTGAAGCACGTACGTCCTCGTGCGCGCTGTTATGTTGCGATCTCGATTGGATGCAGGCCAGAATGTTCCGCATGGACTTCTGGCGCCATTATGATTTGCACTCCCCCGGAACTCTGCGCCCGGCAATTGGCGGGCTTGAGATTCGCGGCGACAAGAGTCGGCGGATTGGGGGCGCTGCGGCCAAT
>CAZJCK010000077.1:0-13381 GCA_964544635.1 uncultured Ignavibacteriales bacterium
GGAGATTGTCGGGGCGGTAGAGGAGGTTGACAAAGATAGGATAAGAGAATAATGGGTCCCCCCTGAGCTCACAGGGGTGTGGGCGCGGGGGTGACGTTTGAGAGGTGCGCCTCAATACCGTCCCTTTCGGCGTTCCTTGGACGGCAGGATCTCCAAACAGGTCGTCCACCAGCCGGTGCGTATCGTCTCGATAAACTCCGCCGGCAGTTTCTCAGCTTCCATCTCGCGCGCCAGGGCTTCGTGATCGTACGCCAGCGGCACGAACGCAACAGGATCATCCGACGACAGGTCCAGTATCGTGTACCAGACATGCGTCGCACCGTCGTTGGCCGGACGTCCGATACACCCCACATTCACAAACCAGCGACCATGCGACAACTCGCGCTTCCAGTGAATACCGGTATGCGTGGCGCAAATGATGTCGGCGTCATTCTGAGCGCAGAACTGCTCCAGCAGATGCGTCGGTGACCCCGACTCCCACAAGAACTCGTTCATACGTCGTGGCGAACCGTGACACAACAACACCTTCGTACCGTCAACTTCCAACCTGAGGCTGCCCGGCAGGGTGCGCAGCCAGGCCTTGTTCTCATCCGATGTGTTGGCGAGCGTGTACCTGTACGACAACATTGCAAAGTGATTGTCGCGCGGATCGGTGTAACCGCACTGGCAGTCTTCTTTGTCGTTGCCGACCGAATCATCGTAGTTGCCGCGAATGCACGACACACCATACTTTTTGAGGATCGGAAACACCTTGTCCGGATGCGGCCCGAACGCTCCGAGATCACCGAGGCAGTAAAGTTTCTCGCAACCGCGCGACAGGGCGTCGCGGCAGGCTGCTTCAAGTGCGAGGTAGTTGTTGTAAATGCCGCCGATCAGTCCGAGTTTCATGCTCACGGTTCGCTCTTGCCACCCGACGAGAAGTTCGAACAGATGGCGCCGGAAATGTAGCAAGTGTAACAGGCGGGGTGGCGCAACTCATACTCGCCGGTTGTCTCCCCAATCGTCTTTCCCATCCGGGCGTCGGGGAAATCGATCAGGATCGGACAGACATACACACCATCGTGCGCTACCAGCCGACTGTGATTGCAGATGAGCTGGCTTTCGTCGAAGCCGTTCATCATATCGGCAGTAACGAGCGCCGCATCACCGTCGCCCAGGTGATTGCGCTTGTACGCCCCCAGGTCGAGGGCCGGCATGATTTTGAGCCGAGGGTTGGCGTAGCCGTAAGATTCCAGCATATTGGTGAATTCCCTGAGGACTCCCGGATGATCTTCTTCCTTCCATGTCTGCACCGCCGTGATAATCGGCGCCAGCCCGACCGTTACTAAACGGCGCACTCCTTTGATGGCTCGGTCGAAGTTTCCTTTTCCGCGCAGGCGATCATTCGACCGCGCGTCGAATCCATCGAGCGACACTCGGATCTCAAGCGAGTACATGGAGTTGGCATCCAGCTCGGCAAGTCTGGTCGCACGTCGTTCGGAGATAATAGTTCCGTTGGTCAGTACGCTCGCCGGCCCGATCTTTAGCGCCGCTTGAAGGATCTCGAAGATCTCCTCATTCAAGAACGGCTCACCGCCGGTGAAATAGAACTCTTTGACGCCCATCTCGCGTGCTTCATCGAGGTACGGACGGATCTGCTCGAGGGTCATCATCTTAAACTTGTCGTTATCGGGCGAGCAGGAGATAAAACAGTGATCGCAATGCAGGTTACAGATCGTGCCGCCAACCTGGAACCAGAGATTGTCCAGAGAATCGAGTTTGACCCTGGCCAGCGACGGCGCTGCTTTGGTGGTCGACTCCTCGCGCTCGTACAGGTTCAGCTGTGGGTCGCCGGTGATCTGCCTGAATACCGACTGGATCTGATCGTGCCCCTTGTTGATCAGGAAATTGGTGGTGCGACCATAGCTCTTGGCGCCGAGAATATAGAAATTCGGTTCCGGGTTGTTGTAGAGATCATCCGACGGCGCCTCGCTGCTGTCGGACAGGCAGTCGGCCGCCGCACCGCTGGAGAGCAGGTGCGCGGCATACTTCATCGGCCCGAACGAGGCATAGCATTCGTGTACCTGCAGCTGCTCGTACAATGAACGATCGGGCGAATAGCCGAGCATGGCGAAGATATGGTCAACCGCCACCGTTTCGACGGCACCATCGCTACGCTGCAGCTCCACATTCAAGTTGGTCGAATCGCCGTCATGGATTGCCCGCACCCGCATACCACCGCGGTGGATGATATGTTCCGGTTGTGTCGTGGCCAACTGGTTGGCACGGTCGGTCATCCTTCTGCGCTCGGGCAGCGGGTCGTTGTCGACCGCCGTCACCGGCGGTGAGTCGTTTTTGGAAGTCACCCACATGGCCTCGACATCGAGGCCGTCCTTCGCGGCATCATCCACCAGGTTAACGATCGTACAGGCCGAGTGCCCGGCCCCGACTATCATCAGCCTGCGTCCATGCGACCTAACAAAGGCGTCGTCGATCTGCTTCAGGTGATAACTGATGTGCGCCGCATGCGACCGTTCCCCCAGCGCCTCGGCGCCGCCCGGCCCCAGATGATTGGGGTGGCCGTGCACACCCGAAGCATCGATCACCCGGTGCGCCCTCAGGTAAGCCTCGCCGTCGGGCGTCGAGGCGTGCATCAAAAACGGCGTGTCGGCGCGTTTTGGGTCGCCGATCAGTTCGTTCTTCAATAGACCGTCGCGACTGACCGTGTTGACCGTCACGCCGGTCCTCAGCCGCGGCGCGATTCGGCTGTCGGCGGCAAGCCTGTCGAGGTAGGCAATCTTCATCTCCCGGCCGGTTGGATAATGGCCGTTGACATTGCCGCCCAGCGTCTTCCGGGCCAGCGGCGACAGATTCATACTGACCGTTGAGAACATGGTCAAAAATCCCCACTGCTGCATGGTGGCGCCGGGCTGGTCCTTTTCGAGCAGAATAAAGTCGAGGTTGCAGGCAGCAGCATACAGCGCGCTTTCCAGGCCGATCGGCCCGGCGCCGATAATTGCCAGGTCATAGGTGTGATATGAATCGAGTGTGGGCATTCGAGATCTCCCGGATCTCCGGTTTTTTGTTTTTATAGACGGTCGAGAATTGAATCCGTTACAGACCGCCTCTACACACCGCCTCGCCCTAGTAACAATGTAGCGGCCATGGAGTGCCGATTTGATTAAAAAAACGGCCCGCTCATACGAGCAGGCCGTCCGTCTTGATGCGAAAGACGCTTAAAAGAGGTTCCCCTCATCTTCCATGAAGAGAAGGGCTTGTACGCGGTTGCTTCCATTGCGGCGCAACCTCTATCTATTTAACCTTCTTCGGGGTGTGATTGTTCACCATTGCGAACGACAAGTACTCCAGCTCCATCGACATATTCTCGTTCCGCAAATAGACTTCGGGGGGCACGCGCAAGTTGACGGGAGCAAAGTTGAGAATCGCCTTCACGCCGGCCGCCACCACATCGTCGGTCACATACTGGGCCACCGTCGCCGGCACTGCCAGGACCACGATCTCGATCCCTTCCTGCCGAATCTCGTCGGCGAGGTTGGCGATGTCGGAGACGACAATCCCCTTGTGGTTGGAGCCAATCTTGCGCTGGTCGTTGTCGAACAGTTTCACGATCTGAAATCCCTGGCGCTGGAATTCCTTGTACGATACCAGCGCCGAGCCGATATTCCCCACCCCGATCAGGGCCACTTTCCAGTTGCGATCCAGACCCAGGATGGAGCCGATCCGAGCCTTCAGCTCGCCGACCGGATAGCCCAGTCCGCGAGTACCGAAAGATCCGAAAAACGACAGATCTTTACGTACCTGCGCCGGGGTCAGCTTCTCGCGCTTGGCCAACTCCTTCGACGACACTGTTTCGTACCCTTCCTTTTCCAGCAGTGACAGGGCGCGAAAATAGAGTGACAGGCGATGAATGGTTGACTCTGATATGCGTTTCTTTAGCACCGGGCTGCTGGTCCCATTCATGACGAACCTTCCATTAGGGTGGGTTACCGCACTCATGTGAAATGCTTCACAAGAAAGTACAAGAGCGCTAAAATGCTGTCAAGAAAAATGTCTATACCATTGGAAAAATTACGATAAACCATATGCTGTTTGTCGGTTTATCGAGACAATACCTGAGCCAGCAATGGCTTAGCCTGAATTAAATAGCGCGCTATTTCACAATCAACCGTGGAAGATGGCCTCCCAGACGGGCCAGAATCTCATAATTAATTGTCCCGGCCCACCCCGCCAGTTGTTCGGCGGAGATGAATTCGCCGCCCGATGGCCCGATTAACACCGCCTCGCTGCCAATTTTCACCCCCTTGATATCAGTGATGTCTACCATGATCAGGTCCATGCAGACCCGTCCGCGCACCTGCGCCCGCTTGCCGTTGATCAGCACGTATGCCTGGTTCGACAGTGCCCGGCTGTAACCGTCCGCGTACCCAACCGGCAGCACTGCGAGCGTTGTCGGAGCCGTCGTTCGGTAGGTGCAGCCATAGCCGATGTAGGCATCGGCCGGCAGTTTTTTGATCTGCATCACCCGCGTCTTCCAGCTCAATACCGGCTTGAACAGCCGGTTCTCGCCGCCCATCAACCGATACGACAGGTATGTTTCTTTCGACGGCCAGTGGCCGTAGACCGCGATGCCCGGACGCACCAGGTCGAAATGGGTCTTGGAAAACAGGATGACCGCCGCGCTCGACGCCGTGTGCCGGATATCCGGGCGCAGCTTGAGGCTGGCCAGCTTCCTGAGCATCCGGTCGAACCGATCGAGCTGATACTCGGCATACTCGTGATTGGTCGTGTCCTCGATATTGGCGAAGTGGGTGGCGGCGGCATACGGACGGACCAGTGAATCGTACTGCCGGTATACCTTTGCAAAGCTGTCGAATTCGTCCTCGGTAATTCCCTGGCGCCCGGTGCCGGTCTCCAGCTTGAGATGGGTGCGCAGCCGGATCTTGCGTTTGGCAGCGGCTTTGCCGACCGCTCGCAGGGCCGACTTATCGGAGATGAGCGGCTCGATATCAAGTTCGACCAGGTCGTTGGCGCGCTTGAGCGGGAACGGTCCGACCAGCAGGATGCGCCTGCGCCAGCCGGCGTCGCGGCAGGCCGACGCCTCGGCGAGGGAGTGGACGGTGACATAGGCGCAATCGTCGCGGTCCCGGATCACGTCGATCGTTTCCGCCAGGCCGTGACCGTACGCATTCGCCTTGACACAGACCGCCATATCGACACCACCGGCCAGTCGGGCCAGCGACGTAATATTGTGGTCGAGAGCCGAGCGTGACAGCTCGATCCAGGTTAACATTGAGGCGTTGTCCATGTCGCTTATACTATGTGGCCGAATCGGTCGGGGCCAACAAAAACTGGTGTCGGCCAACTCGCTGCGGCGCAATTAAATCTTGTCTTAAAAGACTACAGAACAGTACATTGCGGTCGATACATGAGATAACCCGGACAGCCACTGGACGGTTGCCGGTGCGAGGGAATTGCTGTATGGATGTTGATGTTTCGCGTTTACGACAGACCTGGCGCATGGTGCTGCCCCAGCGCGACCAGTTCGCCGATCGTTTTATCGCACAACTGAAAGAAAAAGACGAACTGTTCACCGCCCTGGTCACCCGGACCGGCGAGGACAAGGCGCAGGAGATGTTCCTGCAAAGCGTGACCGCCGTGGTCAACGCCCTCGACGAAAGCGACGAACTGGAAACTGCTCTGTTCTCCGTCGGCGAACAACTCGGCAGCCTCGGCCTAAAAAACACCCATTTCCCGATGCTCAGAGAGACTTTCATCGCCACCGTCAAAGAGGTCGCCGGCGATGGTTTCACCGATGACCTGGCGAAGGCCTGCGACGACGCCGTCGGCCGCTTCAAGAGCGTGGTCCACCGCGGCATCGTCGCCGCCTGACCAAACCGGCTCGCGGTCTACTGGTATTCCTTCCGCATCTGCTCCACCAGATCCATATGCCCCTGCTCGAATTTGGCCAGTTCGCCGAAGATCTTCCTGGCTTCTGCTGACTTTGTCCGATTTTCTTCGCGAGCGAACAGATCGTGGGCCTCTTCCTCGAGACGGTAGGCGATATCAAGAATTTCCTCGATCGACTGTGTCTGCTTGACCTCGTCGATCAATTCCTGATGCTCGGCGGTCATCTCCTCACCGATCTCCGGCAACCCCTCCTGCTTGAGAACGTCGGCGGTGGTGATCCACTTCTCGGATCGCACGAGCGAATCGTACTGACGTTCGAGAATCTGGAAGTGCTCTTTTTCTTCGTGGGCCAGACGCTTGAGGACATCGGCGATCTGCGCCGCCTCGTGTTTCCTGGCAGCTTCAGTATAAAACACATAGCTGGCCACTTCCGACTGAATACCGGCGGTAAGGGCCTGAAGGATATCGGGATGGACCGGAGTCATGGGGCGTACCTCCACACAATAGAGTAAACCGTTGTTACCTTGCATACCTGTCGCCGGGGCGACAGGGCAAAAGTAGCCGATTCGGCAGCGTTGTCAAGAAATTGCGGTACGCCATAGTCGACTTCAGCATCCATGCCAACCTGCCGATACCGGATACAGGAAGAATTCACGCGTTACACAAAGATGACGAGGCGGACATGATGTACAATAACCTGTTTGCGTCGGCAGCCGACGCTATCCTCAACCGGTACCGCGCCTACATGAACGACCAGCCGGCAGTCACGAGCTCGCCGGATCAGGCGTCGCAGCCACAGCCGGAAACCAAACCGGCAACTAAAGTCGGTGACGACACCGATGCCGGCGGTGTCGACTCGCGGGCGCCGCGGACTACGGCCGACGCTACCGATGTTTCGAAGGCCAAAGCGCCGAGCGCAGAGCGCGACGATGACCGCAAGGATGCGAACATCGGCAATGACGATTCGTATGAACCGTCGGCAAACGCCGCCGCGCCGTCGGAACAGCCGACCTACTCCTTCCAGCGCAAGGCCCACATGAGCTACCAGCTCCGTCTGGAGTTCGAACTGTCGACGCTTGAGCGGGTGGTATCGTCGCTGGCCGAAGGAGATGAACATGCGGTCGAGCGGTTTGTCGCCGCCGGCTTCGGCCTGTCGGCCGACTTGAATGTTAAAGGCAGCCAGATGACTCGCTCCCAGATGACCGGCGACGACGCGTTTTCGGGGCAGCGCCACGCCCTGAGTCGCAGCAACGCCCGTTTTAACCGGGTCGGCTTGATGCAATACCAGGACCGTTCCTTCGGCTTGCAGTCGTTCTTCCGCGAAGCCATGAATGTCCGCAGCAAGGTGAAGACACAGCAGGTCGACGGTTTCACCCAGACCGTCAACAAATTCGCCCTTCGCTACCGCCTGGACACCCGCTTCAGCATGGCCCACCTGTCGCGTTTCACCGGCCAGACCGCCCAGATGGCCGAGCAGAAACCGAATGACTTGAGCAGCTATTTCAACGCCGCCGGGGCGGTAGCCGAGTCAGGCACCAACGACATGATGGCCACCTTCTTCACCGCCGTCGACGATTACCTCGCCGGCGCGGAAGAGGCGATGCTCGAAAAGGCCGGTATGTTCTTCGACCAGGCTGCCGCCGAGCTTGGCTTCGAGGGTGAAATGACCCAGCTGGCCCGCGACCAGATCGTCGGATCGGTGCAGTCGTTCTTTGACCGTGTCGAGTCGGCGGTGTCGTCGCTGGCGTCGAAGTACCAGGTTCAGGTCGAGCCGGAACAGCCGGCGGTGGAACCGGCATCGGTTGATCCCAAAATGGTCGATCCGGCCATGTCAGATGAAACTACTCGACTGGCTGCGGTGTAGAAGAAGTACCAGAGCTCTGTTCGAGAATCCTGATGCCGGTGCGCGCCTGCGCACCGGCTTTTTTGTATCGGTTACCGCCCGGCCACTGGCGCTAAATTCCTTGCATTGACAATCTCCCTCCACTTACTTTGACATCAGACCAATGAAGGACGACTTTTCCGACAATGTCCGCGAATTGCGCGGTCAGATCCTCGAAGCCTGCGAGGAATACGACCGCGATGCCGACGATATCACGATTGTCGCGGTCACCAAACGTCAACCGCTCCAAGTCATGCATATGGCACTGGCAGCCGGCCTGCACAATATCGGCGAAAGCCGGGTGCAGGAAGCTGAAGAGAAGATTCCCCAGCTCGGCGGCGGTGCCCGCTTCCACATGGTCGGACATCTCCAGACCAACAAGGTGAAGAAGGCGATCGAGCTGTTCGACGTTGTCCAGTCGGTCGACAGCCTCAAACTGGCCGAGGAGATTGAAAAGGAGGCGGCCAGGCGCGACCGACGGATCGAGTGTTTGATCGAAGTGAACTGCTCCGGAGAAGAGGCCAAGTTCGGCATCGCGCCCGAGGGGTGTCTCGACCTGGTCAAACAGGTGCACCAACTGGAACACGTCCGCCTGGCCGGCTTGATGACGATCGCCCCGCTGACCGACGACGAGGAACGTATCCGCGCCTCTTTTGCCCAGTGCCGTGAACTGTACCGCCGCGGCGAGGACATTGTCGGCGACGAATTTGATACCCTTTCGATGGGGATGTCGTCCGACTTCCCGCTGGCCATCGCCGAAGGGTCAACCATGATCCGGGTCGGCACCGCCCTCTTTGGCCCGCGCCCCGAAGCCTGATCGCTTGCACTTCAAGGGGCGATAACTACACGTCGCACTGCATCCTGCACGACATCATGCAGTCACATCTCACGCGAGGGAGCCTCCATGAAGAGGTTTGTTCGTCGGACAATTCGAGGCGCCGGTCATCTCTGCGCCATGGCATTCATTCTGGTCCTGCCGCTCGGCTATGAACAACCGGGCGATTCGACTGATTTCCAGCTGGGCGTCTACGGCGGCACCGGCCAGGTCGCGGCAGTCATCCGCGACTGCTCCGATACCCCGATCGCCTCGGAGAGCGAGCGTTTCACGGAAGTGGGCGGTTCGGCATCGCTGCGCATCGGTAGCAACAAGGCGGTTTCCATATGGCTGACCGGTCACGCCGGCGCCTATCGGGTGCACGATGCCCGGGCGCCGGTTCCCGATTGGTACGATGTCAGCTCGCCGTCGCCTGAGCAGTCGTTCACCAACGAGTATGCCGGGGTGACCCTGTCGATCGAGGGTCCGGCGGTCGGCATCGGCTTCGGCTATGTTGGCGGCGATCTGCCGGTCTCTTTCAGCGACTACCTTGAGCCGAGCGAAGGTCGGTCGCACCTGAATGCGTCCGGCCATCTGCGACTCGGTTACCTCCACCAGTTCCATTTCCTGGCCTCACTCTCGGAAGGCCGTCCGCTCCTGTCGACCGGGCCGCTCCAGATCGGTTTCGGCTATCCATTCAGCGACCGAGTACGCGGCTTCTCCGGTCTCTCGACACTCTGGTACGACCGGGCCGGATTTCTCCAGACTGTATCGGTCGACCTCAACCGTCACTTGGCGCTCGATCTGTCCGGACGCATGGGGAAAGCGGCGGGGCGGACCGAGGCCTCCATCTCGGCCGGGCTGACCTACGGCTTGCGCTTCCGTAAGTAACTACAATTCAATTCTATAGTCCGCGCGAAGGTGGGGCATGTCCCCGCCTTGGCGCCGGGACTGCAGGTATGCGCCGTCACCCCTGCCGGGACGGCATGAATCGCCCAGGCACCATGAATTGACCTGTTGACGCCGCCCAGGACACCGCTGTGGGGCCTGTGCAAAAAATGAGCGGAAAGTTGGTTCCGACGGTAAAGTTATCCGGCCTCCGGTTCGATAATATGAGTAGTCGTTTCCAATTGAAACTGCACTCGATTCGAACAGTGGAACGGCGCTCGATGCCCATAATCGATGATGAGGTAAACTTAGATAAGTGAGTTGAACATGAGCCTGACGCCCAACGACATTCGTAACTACGAATTCTCCATCCAGATGCGCGGCTACGACCGCCAGGATGTCGAAAATTTCATGGAGCAGGTCGCCCGCGCCATGGAACAGCTGAAGCAGGAAAACCTGAAGCTGTCGATGGAAATCGAATCGCTCAATACCCAGCTGACCGGGTTGAAGCAGTTTGAGGAGACGATCAAAAATGCGGCGATCGACGCCCGCCGTAATGCTGACATGACCATTGGTTCGGCCAAGAAAGAGGCCGGGATTATTCTCGAGAATGCCCGCAAGGATGCCGAGCAGATTCTCGGGACCCGCGCCGAACGCGCCAACGAACTCGAAGTGCAATTAACCAAGCTGGAGTTGGCCCGCAAGAGCTATCTGACCAAGCTGAAGAACCTGATCCAGTCGCATCTCGAGATTGTCGACGAAGTCGTCACGGCCGAGGCGCCGGCGGAGATCAAGGAAGTGGTCGAGAAACGGAAAGCCGATGTCAAGCCGGTCACGCCGACCGCAGCACCGTCGGGCGAATCCCGGACCCAGCCGGTCAGGCAGCAACAGCCGGCCGCCGCGCCGCAGCAATCATCTGAGCAGACCCAGCCGGTGCCGCAACACCAGCCGCAGCCGACCGCACAGGATGATACCCCCGATATTATGGGCGACAACGAGCGGGTCGAGGTAACCGATTCGTCGGAATATGAATCGAATATGCGCGAGACTGTCGGTACGCCGGCGCCGCAGGAAACGTTGAAGACCGAGGAATCGAACGAAGCCGGCGATATCATCCCGGCCGAGCTGAAAAAGAAGCTGTCGGAGAATGTCGATCCGGAACTGCTCGCGGCGCTCGACAACTATGCCAAGATCGGCCCGAAGCAGGGCGAAGACAATGAACGTCCCGGCAATATCGTCGCCCACCGTGATCCGGGTGAGGACGATGAAGAGGCCGAGACCGATGCTACCGGCAAGGTTGCAACGCAGGAGGACGATACTGCCGGTTACGATCACAATACGATTGATCCGGATGTCCCGGTTGGTGAAGAGACACCGGCTGAGGGCGCCAACGTACCGTCGGAAGACAACGAACTGGCTGATGCCCTGGACAAGGTGGCGCAGAAGTTCGAAGAAGAAATGGACAAAGCAGCGCGCCAGTAAGACTCCTACCCCAAGAAGAAAAAGACCGGCCACCTCGTCCTATCCCCGGCCGGTCTTTTTGTATTAATGTGAAAATCCGTACGGCGGGTATGTCTCGTATCCGCCGTTGCTGTGCTGCATCTGTTAAACTCTCCACCAGCCCATCACTGTTTCCGCCCCAAAAAGATGGTAGACCGGCCGGGGATCGCGCATTATACTCCTCGCACCACAAAAATCACGAACCGCCAACAGAGCGACAGGATACCCGATATGAATGCCCCGGACGGCACACCTCAAAAACCGATAGTCGCGGTCGGCTCGGCGCTGGTCGACCTCCTGATACACGAAACCGACGATTTCATCAAGCAAATCAAAACGGCCAAAGGGGGCATGACGCTGGTCGACAACGATTTCATCGTCAAGATGCTCGAGGTCACACAAAAAATTCCGACCGTCGTACCGGGCGGCTCGGCCGGTAACACAATTGTCGGCGTCGGCGCCCTCGGCAACAGCGCCCGCTTTGTCGGCATGCGCGGCAACGACGCTATCGGCAAGCAGTACGAGGACGCCCTGCGCGACCGCAATGTGGTGCCGCACCTCGGCTTGTCAAGCACACCGACCGGTCGGGTGGTGTCGGTAATCACGCCCGACGCCCAGCGTACGATGTTCACCCATTTGGGAGCGTCGGCCGAAATGACCTCGACCGAGCTGATTCCCGACATGTTCCGGGATGCGTCGTATGTCCACGTCGAGGGTTACCTCCTGTTCAACCGCGAACTGATCGTGGCGGCGATGGAGCGGGCGAAGGATGCCGGCGCCAAAGTCTGCCTCGACCTGGCCAGTTTCACGGTCGTCGAGCAGGCCAAAGAACTGCTCGAGAAGCTGGTCGACGAATATGTCGATATCCTGTTGGCCAACGAGGACGAAGCCCGGGCGTTTACCGGTATCGAGTCGGAGCTGGACGCTCTGGGGAAGCTGGCGGAGCGGGTCGAGATCGCCGCGCTGAAAGTTGGCTCGCGCGGCAGTTACTTGATGCGTGACGGAGCACCGATCAAGGTCGACCCGGTCTCGGGCGGCGAGGTGGTCGATACCACCGGCGCCGGTGACTTGTGGGCGGCCGGGCTGCTGTACGGTTTGAACAACGGCCTGTCGCTCGCGCAGGCGGGCGATCTGGCATCGGCCTGCGGCGCCGAGGTCTGCCGCGTGGTCGGCGCACACATTCCGGATGAAGGGTATGAACGTATACGAAAACTGCTGACCATGGATTAGGCACTACCTACCTGATACGAGGACAACATGCTCGATAGAGAACAATACGCCCGGGCGGTCAACGAAGCGACCGACTACATACAATCACAGGTACACTTCACACCAACGCTTGGTATCATACTCGGGACCGGGCTGGGGTCGCTGGTCGACGGTATGGAGATGGTGGCAACACTCAATTACGACCAGATCCCGAATTTCCCGGTCTCGACTGTCGAGTCGCATCACGGCAAGCTGCTTTTTGGACGGTTGCGCGGCAAGGATGTCGTGTGCATGCAGGGGCGTTTCCATTTTTACGAGGGCTACAACCTGAAAGAGGTGACGTTTCCGGTGCGGGTGATGAAACGTCTCGGTACCGAGTCGCTCATCGTGTCGAATGCCGCCGGCGGGTTGGACCCGCTCCTGCGGGCAGGCGATATCATGCTGATCACCGACCATATCAATTTCTTCCCCGGCTCGCCGCTCATTGGGCCGAACGACGACGGTATGGGATTGCGTTTCCCGGACATGTACGATGCGTATGCCAAGGACTACCAGAAGATCGCGCGCGAGGTAGCGCTCGATCAGAGGCTGCTGCTGCGCGAGGGGGTGTATGTCGGCGTGACCGGCCCGACGCTGGAGACGGCGGCTGAGTATCGGATGTTTCGTATTCTTGGCGCCGACGCCGTCGGTATGTCGACTGTCCCGGAGGTAATCGTCGCACGCCACCAGGGAACACCGGTGCTGGCGTTTTCGATCATCACCGATATGGGCCTGCCGGATAACTTGCACCCCTGCTCGATCGAAGAGGTACTCAAGATCGCGGCCGTAGCCGAGCCGAAGTTGCGCGAGTTGATCGCCGGTTGCGTGGAACGGATGTAGGCTTGAGTCGTCAATTTGCAGGCCACCGTTTGCGGTGGGTGGCTTTTCAGGAAAGTATGTAGCCCCGAATCTCAAACCCGGCGAAGGCGGGTGCAGAGTTCCGGGATCCTGAGAATCACGATGGCGCCGGAAGTCCCTGCGGGACATTCTGGCCTACATTCACACGTATGTATCAAGTTTTGTAAGAGTGGATTCTGGCCTTCGCCAGAATGACTCAGGGCAGAATTTCGACATTCTCTAAAAGAATGATGTCGAAACTCTTCGGCCCTGCGGGCCTTGAGGTTTCGACCTACAAGACTCAG
>CAZJCK010000078.1:0-13166 GCA_964544635.1 uncultured Ignavibacteriales bacterium
ACGACAACCCGATCAACGGTGAACAGTCGTTCGATTTCGATGTTACATCTATTGACCGGGAGGGGCTGCTCGTCCAGTTCCTCACCCAGCTGCTGATACTGCACGAAACACGCAACCTTGTCCTGACCGACTTCGACGTGACACTGCACGACCACACCCGCGCTTCAGTCGCGTGTCGTGGCGAAAGATTCGACGAATCGAAGCACGGGGGAGGGGTGCACGTTAAGGCCGTATCGTACCACATGATGGAAATCGACGATGCTGCCGACAGCACGCCGGCCCATGTCAAAGTGCTGTTCGATATATAGACGGAAGGAGTTGCACCATGCCATACCACGGACCACTCGACAAAGTCAACGACACGCAATACCAGATCCCGAAGTCGTTTCAGTCCGACGTCTTCAAAAAGCACAATATCAGGATGAACGTCCCGGGCGTGATCTATTCCGACGATCTGATGTTCGACTCCATCCGCAATGACGATTCGCTTTTCCAGGTCGCCAATGTCGCTACCCTTCCCGGCATCGTCGGCAAGTCGATCGCCATGCCGGATATCCATCACGGTTACGGTTTCCCGATCGGTGGTGTGGCCGCGTTCGACGCTGATTCCGGTGTCATTTCACCCGGCGGTGTCGGCTACGATATCAACTGCGGTGTGCGCCTCATGCGTTCCAACCTTCGCATCGACGAACTACTGCCACGCTTGCAGAAACTGGTCGATACAATCTTCACGAATGTCCCCTCCGGTGTCGGTTCACAGGGGCGCGTCTCGCTCTCCAGGTCCGAACTGGAGTGGGTCCTCGCCCGCGGTGCGAAGTGGGCGGTGGAGAACGGTTACGGCTGGAACTCCGATCTCGAACACATGGAAGCTAACGGCTGCCTGACCGACAACGACCCCGACCTTGTCAGCGACAACGCCAAGGAGCGGGGGAAAGGCCAGGTGGGATCGCTCGGCGCCGGGAACCACTTCCTTGAAATCCAGAAAGTCGATGAGATCTTCGACGAAAAAGCCGCTGCCGCCTTTGGTATCACTGAACCGGGCCAGATCACCATTATGATCCACACCGGCTCGCGCGGTTGCGGCCACCAGATCTGCACCGATTACCTCGACAGTATGCGTCGCGCCGCAAAGAAGTACAGCATCCCGCTTGCCGATCCGCAACTGATGTGCGCTCCGCTGGCGTCGGAAGAAGCTCAACACTATTTCAAGGCGATGAACTGCGGCGCCAACTTCGCCTGGACCAACCGCCAGATGATCACCCACTGGGTGCGCGAGTCATTTGAATCAGTCCTCGACACCCAGGCCGAACAACTCGGTCTGCACCTGGTCTACGATATCGCCCACAATATAGCCAAGATGGAGCAGCACGAGGTTGACGGCAAACCACGCATGGTTTGTGTCCACCGCAAGGGGGCGACTCGCGCTTTTGGTCCCGGTCACCCGGAAGTACCACCCGACTACCGTAGCGTCGGCCAGCCCGTGCTCATCCCCGGCGACATGGGCACCGCCAGTTATCTCCTCGCCGGTACCGACAAAGCGATGCGCGAAACCTTTGGTTCCTCCTGCCACGGCGCCGGACGTCGCCTCTCGCGCAGCCGCGCCATCAAGGAACACAAGGTTGCCGACGTCGTCTCCGCCCTCGAACGCGACGGTATCTACCTCCGGGCCAGGAGTAAACGCGTCATCTGCGAGGAAGCGCCCGGCGCCTATAAGAACATCGAAGACGTAATCCGTGTCTCGCACAATTCCGGCATTGCCACCAAAGTTGCGCGACTCAAACCGGTTGGCGTCGTGAAAGGATAGAAGGGAAGAAGAGCGTATGAAGATAGGATGTATCGGTCTCGGCTCACTCGGCCGCGCCATCGCCCAGCGACTTATCAATACCGACCATGACGTTATCGTATGGAATCGCACTGCTTCGAAGGCCGATGGCCTCGGGGTTCCCGTCGCCGAATCACCACAATCGGTCGGCGAGACCTGCGACACCATTATCATCAACCTGTTCGACAGTCCGGCCGTGAATGAGGTCGCTCACCGGAGCGACGGTCTCCTGCGCGCCAACCTGGGGGAGAAGCTGGTCATCGATACTACCACGCAGTTCGATGCCGACGTCCGCGCCTTACACACGCTGTTCGGCCGGGCGGGGGCCGTCTATCTCGAAGCTCCCATCTTTGGCAGTGTCAAGCCTACCCTCGAGGGCGCCGTCACCATCGTCGCATCCGGTTCCGATGCTGCCTTCATCCGGGCCAAACCTATTCTTGATACGTTGGCCAGGCACGTCTTTCACTTCCCGCAACCTTCGATGGCCACACGTATGAAACTACTCAACAATCTCGTACTTGGCGCCTTCATGGCCACAATTGCCGAGGCTGTAGCCGGGGCCGAAGCAGTCGGTATCTCGCGCAAGGATGCGTTGGAGGTATTATCGGTGGGCGCCGGTAACAGCGCTGTACTAAACGCCAAGAAACAGAAGCTGCTCGACGGGGACTACGAGGTTCATTTTTCCTGCGACGCCATTTTCAAAGATTTGTCCGGCATGCTGCAACTGGCCGGTATCCATCAGCAGCCGACGATCATGGCGTCGGCAGCCCGCGAGCTCTTTGCCCTTGCCCGCCAACAGGAACTTGGCACGGTCGACCTCAGCGCCGTTATCCGGCCCCTTCAACGCCAGGAATGACCGCGGCAACATGAAGCATGCACTCATTGCGAAGACGGTACTGCATTACTTCATTTCCGGGAAAGCCAGTACCCAACCATTTGGTGGGCGGCAGACGCCTCCGTCTGCCTCTCTGCTATGCCGATACTCCGGTATCCCACTGGGCGCATCGGTTGGCGGGAATCAGGCGCACAAAAAAAGGCGTCGGATGACTCCGACGCCTTCGCTTACATCGATCTCATATGTCAGGCCTTGGCGGCCGTCGTCGGTTTCGGTGCCGCCGACATAACCTCGTCGGACGTTCCCTCTTCAAACTGCTTGAAGTTCTCGATGAACAGCTTCGCCAGGTGATTGGCCTTCTGGTCATACGCATCCTTGTCATCCCAGGTATTCCGCGGATTCAACACTTCCTGCGGTACGTCCGGGCACGACGTCGGCACCTCAAACCCGAACACCGGGTCAGTGCGATACTCGACATTGTCCAGTTTACCCTGCAGCGCCGCCTTCAGCAGCGCTCGGGTATGCTTGATCGACATGCGATGACCGGCACCGTAGGGTCCACCCGTCCAGCCGGTATTGACCAGCCAGCAGTTCACGTTGTGCTCGCGGATCTTCTTCGCCAGGAGCTCGGCGTATCGCGACGGATGCAGTACCATGAACGGCGCCCCGAAGCAGGCCGAGAATGTCGCCGACGGTTCCGTCACGCCCTTCTCGGTACCGGCCACCTTGGCCGTGTAACCGGAGATGAAGTGATACATCGCCTGCTGTGGTGACAGTTTCGAGATCGGCGGCATAACGCCGAAGGCATCCGCCGTCAGCATTACGATGTTATCGGGGTGCCCCGCCTTGCTCTCTTCCAGCGCGTTCGGGATGTGGGTCAGGGGATAGGCCGCCCGCGTGTTCTCTGTGAGCGCATCATCATCAAGATCGAGCGTCCGCGACACCTGGTCATACGATACGTTCTCCAGGATCGTCCCGAACATCCGCGTCGTTTCGTAGATTTCCGGCTCCGACTCTTTGGACAGACGGATCACCTTCGCGTAGCAGCCGCCTTCGAAGTTGTAAATACCATGGTCGCTCCAGCCGTGTTCGTCATCACCGATCAGCATACGCTCCGGATCAGCCGACAACGTCGTCTTACCCGTACCCGACAAACCAAAGAACAGCGCGACATCACCCTTCTCGCCGACATTGGCCGAGCAGTGCATCGACAGGACATCCTTTTGCGGCAACAGGAAGTTCAGCGCCGTGAAGATCGACTTTTTGATCTCACCGCCATAGTGCGTCCCGCCGATCAACACCAGTTTGCGGTGGAGGTTCATGATGATAAACGTATCCGACTTTGTTCCGTCAACCTCCGGAATTGCCTGGAAGTTGGGCACGTGCAGAATGGTAAACTCGGGTACATGCTTCTCCAGCTCCTCGTAGGTGCCGTGGATGAACATGTTCCGCGCGAACAGCGAATGCCACGCCGTCTCGGTCACGATCCGGATCGGCAGACGGTAGTTCTCATCATACCCGGCAAAGCAATCCTGAACATACAGGTCTCGTCCCTGGATGTACGCTTGCACCCGCCGGTACAGCGAGTCGAAGTTCTGATCCGAAAACGGACGGTTCACCTTGCCCCACCAGACCAGGTCCTTCGTTGCTGCCTCCTCGACAATAAACTTGTCCTGGGCGGCGCGACCCGTATGCATGCCAGTCCGTACGACAATCGGACCCAGATGACAAATCTCGCCTTCCCGCTTTCGAATGATGTCTTCGTACAGTACCGGCGTCTTGTGATTCCAGTGCACCCGGCGCGGGTTGTGAATGCCATGGTTTTCCAACCCGTAGTTGCTTATTGGCAGTTTCTCCGCCATTGAGTGTCTTCCTCCTTTGCCTCGCGGCATACGACTTGACTCCCCGGTATATCTCTCTACTTACGGCGGTGGTGCCCGCCACCACGCCATCTCGGCAACAACTGCCATCAGTGAGGTCAACTTAGACTGGGAAGCGGTTTCTCTT
The DNA here is from genome assembly GCA_964544635.1 of uncultured Ignavibacteriales bacterium. Lineage (GTDB taxonomy): Bacteria > Zixibacteria > MSB-5A5 > GN15 > FEB-12 > CAZJCK01. Next base: position 4,665 of record CAZJCK010000078.1, read on the forward strand.
TACCCTATATTATCAACAAACAGGCCAAAAAGCAAAAAGTTGTTAAAAATTGCCCTATTAGCCTAAAAGGAGATCTCAGAATCCATGAGCACTGCTATCATTGTCAACTCCGACACCTTTGGAAACGGCCCCGACGAACTGGGACACCAACTGATGGGCTCATACCTCAGGAAACTCTGGTCCCTCGACCCCAAACCGGACCGCATTCTCTTCTACAACAGCGGCGCAAAACTGGTAGCCGAAGGCTCCCAGGTTCTCGATGCCCTCCACGGCCTGGCCGACGCCGGGGTCGACCTCATCGCCTGTGGTACCTGTGTAACCTATTTCGATCTGAAAGATAAAATTGCAGTCGGACGTGTCAGCGATATGGAGGAGATTGCCACCACCATGCTCGCCGCCGACATCACCATTACGATCTAAACAAAGAGGCGGGAGAGCATCAGCTCTCCCGCCGCCTGCTGGAGCACCGTATAGAAGGGACTCGATAAGGGGAACATTTGACCGCAGCTCACACGGTCGCTGCCGGTCCCCCCTCGGGACTCCACCCGAAAGCTCCGGTCAACTCTCGGTTGCCGCCTCTTCCTTGGCGGCATTTGTCGTCACTTTGAACTGCCCTACCATCTCGCGCAGCCCTTCGGCCTGACGGTTCAGTTCTTCGGCCGCCGTCGCCGACTGATCCGCCCCGGCGGCCGTTTCTTTGGTCACGCTGGTTATCTGCTCGATGTTTCTCGATATCTGCTCCGCCGCTGTCGATTGCTCCTCCGACGCCGTAGCGATTTGCTGGATCATGTCCATCACACGGGTCGCCATCGACACGATCTCGGTCAGGCTGTTGCCCGCCTGATCCGCCAGATCACGGCCCTTGTCGACCTGTGAAATCCCCTCTTCCATCGACGACACCGCTTCCTGGGTCTCGGTCTGGATTCCCTGGATCATACCGGTAATCTCCCCGGTGGCGCGACCGGTCCGCTCGGCCAGCTTGCGCACTTCGTCGGCCACTACCGCGAAGCCGCGACCCTGCTCACCGGCTCGCGCCGCTTCGATCGCGGCGTTCAGCGCCAGCAGGTTGGTCTGGTCGGCAATATCGTCGATCACTGCAATAATCTCACCGATCTCATCGGCCGACGACGCCAGCTTGCCGATCGACTCGGCCGATTTGCGCACCGTATCGGCAATCGATTGCATGCCGCTGATCGTCTCAGTGACTACCCGGCCGCCATCTTCCGCCTGCTCCGAGGCCTTCGAGGATGCCGACGAGGCATCACCGGCGTTTTTCGATGACTGTACGATCGTCGCCGCCATCTCCTCTATCGCCGTCGACACCTGGTTCACCTGCTCCGACTGATCGTTGGCGCCGCGTGACATCTGCTCCGATGCCGTCGCGATTTCATTCGCCGCCGCTACCAGCTGGGTAGCGTTGTCGGCCAGCTGACGAATCAGCTCCGACAGGTTCTTTACCATGCGCCGGCACGAATTACCCAGGACATCTTCCTTCGAGCGCGGCTGTACCTCGACCGTCAGGTCACGACGTGAAATCGTCTCGACCACTCCGGCCATCTCGCCGAGATAGTCGATAAGGTCGCGGAACGAATCCGCCAGCGTACCGATCTCATCGGCCGACTTGTAATCAATCTGATGGTCGATGTCACCCTTGGCGATCTTGGCCGCAACCGTCGACATCCGCACCACTGGTCGCGAGATCGAACGGGCGAAGAACCAGCCGATCAGGCCGACGATCACAGCGATAATCACGCCAAATATCCAAACCTGGCGCTGCAGCGAAGCGACCGCTGCGAACGCTTCCTCTTCATCGATCTCCGCAAGCACGCACCATTGTGTCGACGCCAGCTCGACCGGCGCATACGCCGAGAGGACATTGATGCCTCGGTAATCTTCTACGATTTCGGCACCGGTCTTTCCCTGTAACCCGAGCTGGGCAGTCTTGGTCGTGATCTCTTTTTCCAGGATATCCTCTTCCTTGGAGAATCGAGAATCCGAACGCATCAGGTTGTCCTGACCGATCAGGTAGGTCTCGCCGGATTCACCCAGGCCGCTGCGTTCCTGCATGATCGTGTTGATCCGATTGGTATTCAACTGCAGCGCTACCACGCCGATCAACCGGCCGGCGCCATCACGCACCGGCGCACCTACAAAGCTCGCCGGGACACCATTCGACGGTGCATAGTTGGCAAAGTCGGCCATGCTCACGCCCTGCTGGGCCCGCTTGAACAACGTCGCGATGTTCTGGTCGGCGTACTTGCCGTTCACCAGGTTGGTTGCGAAATCCGCTTCCCGTTCGACCGTGTAAATAATGTCTCCCGACACATCGATGAGGAAGAGGTCGTAGTAACCATATTCCTTCTCGTACTGCGTCAGCCACGGCGAGAAGCGACTGTCGACGGCCTTGTAGTCGTCACTGCTTACGCCTGCTTCGTAGGCAACGCTGTACTCAGCCATCGCCTCAATAACGGTCGGGTTGGTTGACAGGACAGAGACGTCGCCCAGGCGTTCCGCGAAGTAATTCTTGATCTGATTGGTTTTGACATCACGAAGCGATACCAGCTGATTAAAGGCCTGAGCCTCAAGCGCCGTCTCCGCCTCGTTCATACTGAGCCAGCCCACCGCACCCAGCGGAACGATACCGATCAGCAGAAATGCCAGCACCAGCTTGGCATTCAGTTTCAGTTTCTTGAACACAACATACCTCCCTTTGATACCCCATATCTAAGAAGTTGATATTAGCCTTAGAATCGTTTTCGGAACTTGACAGCAATTGACAAGGGGGCATGTAGAGCTATAGAGGGGCTATGCGCCATAGCCCCGCAAACGGCCCTACAAAGTCCGTAACAGCGATTCGAGGTTGGTTTCGGTATTGGCGATACCCAGCTTGCGACGGATCGTCTTGCGCTGGTTCTTCACCGTGTCGACCGACGTATGCAGCTTGTCGGCTATTTGTTTAGACGAATAGCCGCCGCGAATCAGGTTGCACACTTCGATCTCGCGAGGCGTCAGGGCACGGTACGTCGACTCCAGCGAATTGGTAAAACTCGAGGTTACATCCGAAAGCGATTCCTCCAGCAGCCGCAATCGGGCATTGACCACCGGAATGCCCAGTTCCGATAGCGAGCGAACCAGCGGCAGAATCAACCGATCGACATTCGCCCGCACCCGCTCTTCAATAATCCGCTTCTCTGATTCGATCTGGTGCAACACCTCGCGCATGGCTGCATTCTTATCGTTGAGAGAGGCGCGTTCAATCGCCAGGGCATCGTAAGCCGTCTGCAATTCATCTTCAGTGCGCTTGCGCTCGGTGATATCGCGGCAGCTGAACAGGACCGTACCGTCGTCGATCTGCACTCGCTTGACATTGATCAACAGTACATGTTCAACATCCTGCTTGTCACGCACCCGATGCTCGATATTTGATAGCTCACCGTCGCGATCCAAGTCCGCCGGACTAAACCAGCCACGGCCCAACAGTTCATCAATCGATTCCATCAATCGAACTTCGTCATTAGACCAGCCAAAGATGGCATGGACATTGGGACAGATATACGTAAACCGCAGTTCGTCATCGGTTATGAACACGGCGTCGGAAATTTCGCTCAACGTGACCCTGTGCAGTCGCTCCGACCGCGCCAGCGCCATCCGGGCATGGCGCCGCCTGGTAATGTCAATTGCAAACAGCGCTGTCAGCGGCGCCGCCGCTTTGCCCGGATCAAGCCGCTTGCTGCTCCACAAAACCGAGCGTAACCGGCCCTCACTGTCGGAAATCTTTATTACTCGGTTGCACACGTCGGTATCGCGCACCGCCTTCAGCAAGGCCCGAAGTGCCGATGTATGCTCAGGCTCATCGACAAGCGCCGTCACCAGCGACCCACCGATCAAATCCGACGGATCTCGCCCCACCACCATGCGCGATGCCTCATTTGCATATCGAATGCAACCGTCGAAATCAATCACCAGTACCATGAAACTGGCTCCGGCCAGTATGTCTGGCGACAGTACCTCGATCGAATCGAATCCGCTCCCGCAGGGCGCGACTTTGCTCGGGCGCCGAATACGGACGCTGCCGGCTTGCCCTCTCTTCGTGTCAGATGGTATCATAGGCGTTCTCTGACAATATCGGTATCGCCTCGCATTGCTTAACCGATGACCCCCATTGATTTAGACCGAATAAGAAAGATCAGCCCGACGCCAGCCGCCGAAAGTCATGCCCGCTCGGGTTCTGGAAGACCCGCAATTCGAATTCCGGCACCACCGCCAGGACATGATCGAATATGTCGGCCTGGATTGCCTCGTAGTTCGTCCACACCTGGTCGGCGCTGAATACATAGATCTCGATCGGCAGACCGGTCGGACCGGGGGGGAGGTGCCGAATCAGAAATGTCATGTCCTGCTTGATCATCGGATGCGCCCGCAAATAACAGCTGACATATGCCCGGAATGTCCCCAAATTCGTCATCGCCCGACCGTTCACCCGAATGCTCGTATCAATATTCCGTTCCTCGTTGTACCTCTGAATCTCTTCCCGGCGCGACTTTACATACTCGGTCAAACAGTTGATCCGCGCAAACTTATCCAGCATCTCCTCAGTGCAAAACTTGATACTGTTCATGTCGATGTAAATCGGCCGCTTGATCCGGCGTCCCCCCGATTCCTTCATCCCCCGCCAGTTTTTGAACGAATCGGAAATCAGCGCATACGCCGGAATCGTCGTAATCGTCTTATCCCAGTTGCGCACCATCACCGTGTGCAGCGTGATATCAATCACATCACCGTCGGCCCCGTACTTCGGCATCTCAACCCAGTCGCCGATCCGCACCATGTCGTTGGCCGTGAGTTGTACCGAAGCAACCAGCCCCAAAATCGTGTCCTTGAACACCAGGATAATGATTGCCGTCATCGCCCCCAGCCCCGACAGGAAGAAGACCGGCGACCGATCCATCAGCGTGGCGATACAGATTACACCGACGAAGATGGCGATGACTATCTTGATAACCTGGACGTATCCCTTGATTGGACGGTTCCGTGACGACTCGAAGGTTTGGTAAATATCCACGACCGCCGACAGGAACGAGTTAATCACCAGTACGCCCGCCAGCAGCATGTATACCACCGACATCCGTTGCAGGAATAACTCGACCGTCCCTGAAAACGCCCCTGCGGTCATATAGATCACCAGCGCCGGGGCCAGGTGCGACAACCGGCTGAAAACCTTGCGGCGCTCGAGGAAGTCATCCCAGTGCGTTTGCGATCGACGCACCACATAACTGATCCCGGCCAGCAGCACCCGCCTGGCGATCAGGTTGGCCAGCCAGGCCAAAAGTGCAATCAGCACCGCCGCCGCCAGCCAGCCGGTTAGCTGGGCCGTCTCATCAGAAAAACCGTTCCCCGTCAGCCAGTCCGACAGCGCCTCGATTGCCCGTACCAGCGGCGCCGAGCCGGTATTGTTTTCAGTCTCTTCCATGGCCGCTAAGGTATGTAACCCGTGCCCACAGGCAAGGATTAAACGCGCCGCCGTATCAGCCGATACTACAGACAGAGACCAAAAAGGAGATTACACCGACGACACCATGAGCACGGCCACTCTCAAAAAGCGGGCGGAAAGAGCACCGGGGCACGTTGAGCGTCAGGACTTATCAGTGCCGCGCCATCTCTTCGAGGCCACCTTTCGCAGCCAGCGCGACGGTATCCTCATCCTCGATAACGCCCGACGGCCCCGCATCCTGAGCGCCAACCCGGCCGCTCTTCGCATGTTTGGCTATACCCGGGACGAACTTTGCGGCATGGCTATCGACCGTCTCCTCAATCAGTCCGGCAAGTCACCATTCACACCTGCCCTTCGCCGCACCATTGCCGAGTACGGCTTCTGCGACCTCTCCGATTCCGCCATGCGCCGCGCCGACGGCTCCCACTTTCCGACCGAATATTCCATCACGCCGCTCTACGATGACCGCCACATCCACACCGGCTGGATCCTCGTTGTACGCGACGTTTCCTCGCGCAAGCACCAGGCCGATGTCCTTCGCGATACGACCGAGAAACTGCGGCACGAACGTGAACTGCTCACGTCCAAAAACTCCGCCCTGCGCGAAGTCATCGCCCAGGTGGACCAGGAAAAGCATCACCTTCGCTCCCAGATCCAGTCCAACGTGGAAAAAGTTATCCACCCGATCCTGGGCATTCTCCGTTCTCACGTTTCCGAGGTCGGCGCCGGCTACCTCGACATGCTGGAGACGCACCTGAACGATCTCGTCAGCCCGTTCATCCGGCGCCTCGACCAGGCTGCCGACCGCCTCTCACCCCGCGAGACCGAAATCTGCACCCTCATCTGCCAGGGTATGACCTCAAAGGAAATAGCCGACTGTCTCGGTATCTCCGATCACACTGTCCTCAAGCTCCGCCAGCGTATTCGTCGCAAGCTCAACCTGACCAACGAGGATGTCAACCTCGTCCGCTACCTGCAAAATCTGCGCTCCGAGTCCTGATCCCGACCAAGTACAACCTGTACTCAATCCGTACCCAAAGTTTTCCCCTGCACAATCTCACGGCGGCTCCGACATATACGATAAACAGAATAGTAAGTAGGTGCGACGCTTCGCTGCCGCCGGGGGGGCGGCAGGCTGCGTTCTCCGTGAGGGGACAAAAAAGGGAGGAACCATGTTGGCACGTATGTCCCGTATGATGCTCGCTATCAGCCTGGTGCTGATTCTGCCGATCGTTGCCACTGCCGGCGACGAACTCGATAATCTGCTCAAGGAACTCGACAAGCTCGAAAAGCAGCTTGAAACCATCGGTGACAAGGCCGACCAAAAGGCGCAGGCGCCGGCCAAAGCCGAGACCGCCAAACCGACTGCCGAACCGGCCACCGCAACACCACGGCCGGTTGAAGTCACCGCCGAAGATTTCATGGCTTTGTTGCAGGACGTTGAATACCTCAAGGCCGAACTGGCCCTGATCCGCAGCGCCCTGACCAAAACCGAAACCCAGCTCGCCTCGCTCGACGCCGAAGGCTTCTACATGCCCGATGACCGGCAGGAAAACGTTCGCAAGCTGAACGAACGGCTCGAGCAACTCAACCAGGTGATCGGCCAAATGGCCCCGACCGCGCAAAACGCGCCGACCATCGGCCACGGTAAAGTGAAGCTCTCCGCCTACATCCAGGAGCACTACAACTACACCGACGGCGACAACGAATCGAACAGCTTCTCGACCAAGCGCGCCCGCCTGATCATCAAGGGCGATATCAACGAGTACTCGAACCTGTTCATACAGGGCGACTTTGCCGGCAGCTCGCCGAAACTGACCGACGCTGTCTTCACCCTGTCGCCCAATCAGTACCTGTCGTTCAGCGTGGGCCAGACCTTCCCGTCGGCCACCCTCGACGGTGCTTCCAGTCCGGCCGCCTACACTTTCGCCAACTACTCCATGCTGTCCGGACTGGAACCGGGGCGTGACGCTGGTCTGGAGATCAAACACCGCTACGATATCACCGGCGACGTTGGCTACAAGCTGTCGGCCGGTATCTTCAACGGTGCGGGCATGAACAAGACCGACGCCAATACCGACAAGAACATCACTGTCCGCGGTGAACTGAGCCTGATCGATATGTTTACCTTCGCCCCGAGCCTCTATGTCGGCAAGACCAACGAGGTGGATACGCTGAAGGAAGACATCAGTAACTACGCCGCGGCGCTGCGCTGGTCGTGGAACAATGAGCTTGCGGGTGTGCAGTACATCCAGTCCGAACAAGGCGACATCAGTCGCACCGGCTGGTTTATGTATTACGGCCACACTTTCCCGATCAACGCCAAATTCCTGCCGGCCATTCAGCTCGCCGCACGCTATGAACAGCTTGACGCCGATACCGATCTCGACGGCAACCGCGTCGACAAACTCACTGTTGGCACCAACCTGTTCATCGATGAGAACTTTACCCGCATCCAGCTCAACTACGAGATGGACGCCGGCGGGCAACAGGAAATCGACAATCAGATAGTCGCCAACTTCCAGTTGGCATTCTAAACAATAGAAAAGGGGTGCCACTCCGAATTGGAGTGGGGCTTTTTGGAGGACAACATGAGTTGGAAAGATTTAAGAGTCGCCAAGAAACTGTATATCGGCTTTGGCCTCGTTTTGGCGCTCACCATCGCCATCGGCTGGGTCGGTTACAGTGGCTTGCAAAATGTTGACGCCCGGGTCAAGAACGCCGACGATGCCACGCATTTGGAATTGTGGGTGAAAGATATGGCAGCCGTGCGCCAGAACTTCCTTGCTACCAAGGATGTCGCCAATCTCGAAAAGGTCGAGTCAACGCTCAACCAGATGCACGAAGTCATACTGTCGTTAAAGGAGCGCTTCAAGGATCCGGCCGATATCGAACTGCTCGATCACGCCTGGCAGGTTTCATCAGAACAATATTTGCCCGGCTGGAAGAAGATGTGCCAGGAACAACTTGATATCGAGGCCGCCATCGGCGAGATGGATGCCGCTGCCGCG
>CAZJCK010000079.1:0-12772 GCA_964544635.1 uncultured Ignavibacteriales bacterium
CGCATGGGTCGTGTCGAAGAGAATAATGGGCCCTCGCCTTCGCGAGGGCGACGTGTAGGGAGCGAAGCGTCGTGGGGGAGCGAGGGCGACGTGGGGGGAGCGAAAGCGACGGCGAAAACAGCCCGCCTGAAAGGTGGGCTGCCAAATATGACGACTCGGCCTACTCCTCCAGCTCCACCCCCAGGCCGTCGGCCAGACGGTTGACATAATTGAAATATGCCACCACCTGCACCAGGTCATGCAACAACTGATCGTCGGCGCCAAGCTCACGAAGGTCGTCGACCAGTTCTTTGTCGACGCTGCTTGGCATCAGCGTCAGCATTTTGGCAAAGTCGAGCATGACGACATTGAAAGTTGACAGCTTGTCGTCGTAGCTGCCGGTGACAAGCGCCTCTTTGAGGTCATCATCCAGCTCGATTCCATCGGTCGGTGGAAGGGCACGCAACGCGGCCCAGTGGTGCTCAATTCAATAGTGACACTGATTGAGAGCCGACACGACCACCGCGATCATCTCGCGCTGTTGTCGCGACAGCGGTGACTTCTGAAACATGACCGACTTATAGAAGTCAAGGTGTGCCTGCATGGCACGCGGATTGAGACCAGCGATACGCAGGATATTGGCGGGCACCCGGTTTGGCGCACCGGCTTGTTCATAGACTTTCTTTAACTCGTCGCCGGCGTCGTCGTAGGAAATGTACTTGATATATGCCATGCCCGATGATAGCTCATTTTCGATTCCAGCGCAATCAGCTCAGCCGGACTCGTGCTCCGGGCAATCAATGCGCAGCGACGTTGGCGGCAGCGGCACCTCGAGAAGATTGCAGTAGTGATCGACTGCCGACTTCGCCGCCGGTTTGAAGAAGCGACAGGTCAGACACATCCGGTTGACCGGGATATGACCGTGGCGGCTGAGATTAACCGTCAGCTGCATAAGCGTATTCAAAGTCACCCTCTTGTCGCCGTCCGAAACCTCGGCCAGACCATCCATCAGCGGCCCTGCCCACCGCTCCAGCAGTTTCGCAACACGCTGCCCCTTTGCAGAGAGTTTGAGTTGTTTGGCGCGGGCATCGGACGGATCCGGAGTGCGGTCGATCAGCCCCTTCTCTTCAAGCACTGCAAGAGCGTCAGACATTGTCGGCTGCGACACAAGGAACTCCTGTGACAGCAAACCGGTCCTTCGAAACTCAGGTGCATGGTGCAAAAGAAAGACGAGTGACTCAACCTGGATCGGGCTGAGGCCATGCTCGGTGGCAAGCTGCTGCAGCATCGACCGAATCACCACTGCCAGTCGCTCCAGCAGCGCGACGATCTTGAAATCGATATTGCCGTGCTGGTCAGATGGGTTGAACGGTGATTCCATACTGTTCTCCTGATAAGCGAAAGGGGCGAATTGCTCGCCCCTCCCTTACGATTACGCCCTTGTAAGAAGGCATTAAACAGCATGGAGCGCAATCAGAAATCTCCCTGCTTGACATACGGTTGTGACCAGACGGTTACATGCAGGACGACCGACTTGAACCAGGCCTGGTACATTGCCTCGACCTCATCAGCAGAGTGATCGCCTTCCTCAAGGAACGATCGCATTGTCGCCGTGATCGGGTAGATAAAGGCAGTCATATAACGAAGCTGAATGTGATCGACGGCATCGGCATTGTCAGTCTCGTTTTTCTTACTGCGGTGGTGACGAAGCGCAATCTCGTGCTGCCAGTCGAGCCAGTTCTGGTCATGGGGCCGACGGCAAACATCGAGAATCCACTGACCGAATCGCTTGCGCACGGCCGCCAAATAATCAGCGTCCGGTTTCCCCTGCGCATTACTGAAGTAGTAGACCAAGTGGTCGTTGGCACCGACAAAACCGTACCAGGTGTCGAGAATGTCGTCGACCTGGCCCTCCAGAAGTTCGGCCGCCATCTTAAGCGCCCGGTCATCTTCCTCTGACCACAATAGAGTCTTTTTCAAGTTGCTGAGGTCTTCAATCGTGAGCGGCGAACGCGCCAGCTCGTCATCTCCGTAGCTGTAGCCGGGAATCGACTGTGAAATTCTCTTCTCCTCAGTCTCGGTCTGGCTGACCACGGGTTGGGCAAATACTGCAGCCATCAGGGCGGCCATCAGAACGGTGGAAATTGTTCGCATACAGGATCTCCTTTCTGTCAGGTGTGACAGAATAAACATAGGAATCCTATATATAGTTCCCAAACGGCTGTATTTTTTTGTCCGATTCCAAAGCCGGCGCTGGGAGAGTGTTACTAAGTAATTGTATCGATGTAAGTTAACTTACCGCCACAGGCCGATAATCACACCCATCACCACAAAACCAACCAGCTGATACATTATGTTGATCATGGTCAGCTTGCCGGGGCGCTTTTCCATGATGTCGTGCATCAGGACAGTCGCCACGCTGAAACAGAACCAGACTAAGACAGCGACCAGAATGGTGCCCAGCAGCGTGGTCCCGCCGTGCCACAAGTCGATGCGGGCGATACCGTAGGCGACAAACCAGGCGGTGATGAACACCCAGACCAACTGCAGCGGTGAGAACTCTTTTTGAATCTGCTCTTCGGTCTTGCCGATCGCCTGCATCCAGGCATTGCCGAAAAGCGGCCTGGCGTACCAGATGGCGCCAATAATCCAGTAGGCGGCAGCCGCCACCAGCGCCGCCCAGTAATTGATATCTTCACGGACCATGGTTACTTCCAGATCAGACATACTCGTCCCTCCTCCGGTCGGGTTTGATGTTGTGCAGTATTATGTCCGTACCTTTCAGATAAAGACAATAGGCAGTGTCAACGGCCATCAGGGCAAGTTTTTATTTCTTCTCGCTGTCGGCGCCAAACCAGACCGCCCGGCCATCACCGTCGAAGAGCATACCGCCGGCCATATCGATGTCAAACACCACCTGCTCCCCCGCCTCGACCGTCTTGTCGGTAATAGCCGTGATCAAGATATCACGGTATGACAGCGTCAGGTTAATCTGGTTGCCGAGGTATTCCGAAGTGGTCACCGGGGCGCGGTAGGGTCCGTTGCCGAGCCTGATCGCTTCCGGCCGTACGCCGAGGGTGAAGCGCTCTTTGAGGTAGTCGGACGGCAATGGCAGATCGGTGAACGTGCGGCTGCCGTCCTCATTCTGCACCGGCAGCATATTGATGCGCGGCGAACCGACGAACTCGGCGACGAAACGGTTGACCGGCTTGCGATAGATGTCGTCAGGCGTACCTACCTGCTGGAGGATTCCTTCATCCAGCAGCGCGATGCGATCGGCCATGGTGAGCGCCTCGGCCTGGTCGTGGGTGACATAGACCATGGCGGTGCCGAGCTTTTTCTGCAGCGCCACGATTTCACGTCGCATCCGCAGCCGCAGATCGGCATCCAGATTCGACAGCGGTTCGTCGAGAAGGAAAATAACCGGTTCGCGGATGATGGCGCGGCCGAGCGCCACGCGCTGGCGCTGGCCACCCGATAGTTCGGCCGGACGGGCATCGAGCCGTTCCTCCAGCCCGATCAACCGTGCCACCTGACGTACCTGCTCTTTGCGTTCGTGCTTCTTCACACCGATGATCTTGAGTGGAAAAGCGAGGTTTTCGGCTACACTCATGTGCGGATAAAGCGAGTAGTTTTGAAAGACCAGCGAGATATTGCGGTCTTTGGGCCGCAACTGATCAACCCGCCGCCCGGCCAGGTGAATCTCTCCTTCGTCGAGGGCCTCAAGACCGGCGATCAACCGCAGCAGGGTTGACTTGCCGCAACCCGACGGCCCCAGGAGCACCAGCAACTCGCCATCGGGGATGGAAAGCGACACATCGCGCAGCACCGGGGTATTGTCAAACGACTTGGTAATATGCTGCAGGTCAAGGTAGCCCATGCTCATGCCACCGGTTCGATGCTGCCGGCGCTGATCTGGAAGCGCCTGGCACGATCCATCAGCGCGTCGGGTGGCGTACTGGCGGTCGTCAGGAACAACTGGCCGAACTCGCCAAAGGCACTGATCAACCCCTCGGTGCGACGGTCATCCAGCTCGGCGAAGATTTCGTCCAGCAGCAGGATCGGTTCGGTGCTGGCCCGTTTGCGCAACTGATGATAAACCGCCAGCTTGAAGGAAACCGCGGCGGTGCGCCACTCTCCCTGCGATGCATGTGTCCGTGCCGGATAACCGCCGATGAGGAGCTTGATATCATCGCGGTGCGGTCCGACGAGAGAGCTGCCGACGATCATCTCGCGCTGCGCCAGCTCCTCGAGGCGTCTTTCAAAGCGCGCACGGATGCTGTCATGATCGCTGCAATCGACATCCGACACCGACGGATCATACTCGATCGACAGGCTGCTGCCGCCGGAGATGTCGCTGTACAATCGTGTCACGTCGCCGGCAATGTCACGAAGAAACTGCGCCCGGAACTTCATAACGGTGGCCCCGTAGTCGGCAAGCAGCAGATTGAAGGCACCCGGATCCTGCTCCATCTTGAGCGCCGCATTCTTCTGCGCCATCGCCCGCTGATAATCGGTCAGGCTGCTCAGGTACTTGCGCGACAGTTGCGAGAGGTACAGGTCGAGCACAGTCCGTCGCACCGACGGTGCGCCGCTGATCATCTCGGTATCCTCCGGACCGGTCGATACGGCGGCAAACTGGCCGTACAGTTCCGACGTTCTCACCGGCAGTTTCTCGATCGACACCTGTTTGCGCATGTTCTTCTGGTAGGCTACAGCAACTTCGCTTATCCTCTCGTCACGCTCGATCTTTCCTTCCACGCGGTAACTATCGTCACCGTCGCGCACCAGCACACTATCCGGCGCGCCGCGCTGGGAGCGCCCGAGACACATCAAAAAGAGCGCCTCGAGAAGGCTGGTCTTGCCCGATGCGTTGCGACCGAAGAATATATTCACGCCGTTGTGGCATGCTACCTCGGCCTTTTCGAAGTTGCGGAAAGTATGGATTTTGAATGAGTGTACGTACATCGGTCGGGCAATAAAAAAATGGCGGATGGATCCACCCGCCACATTCATCCTTTACGGTGCATATGTCAGTCAGCCAGCCGAAGCGGCATGATCAAACATAAGTAATCTTCCTTCTGCTTGTCAGTCGGATATACGACCCCGGCCGCCACTGCCGTGGCCAGTTCGAACACCACCTCATCCGATTCCATGGTGGTGAGAATCTCCGTCAGGTAGGTCGCATTATAGCCGAGATCCAGCGATTCACCCTTGTAATCGCACTTAAGTACTTCGGTGCCTTCGCCGCCAACATCGGCATTGGTGGTCGACAACGTCAACTCGCCGTCCTTAATCGAGAACTTAACCTGGTGTGTCAGGGCATTGGAGAGGATAGAGACGCGACGTACGGTCCGCGCCAGTTCTTCGCGATTAATTATCACCTTCTTGTCGTTGTCGGTCGGGATAACCTGTTCGAAGTTCGGGTATGGTCCTTCGATGAGCCGCGAGGTGAGTATCATCTCCTCAAAACTGAAGATGATGTTATTCTCGCCAAAAATAATGCCAATTTCACCCTTCGGGTCATCCATGAACTTGGGAATCAGATTGAGCACTTTGGGCGGGATGATAACATCTTCGCTCAATCCCTTCAGTTTCTTGTTTTCGACTGCCATCTTGGCCAAACGGTGACCGTCAGTGGCCACCATCTGCATCTTATCCCCCTGGGTTTGCCAGAGTACACCATTGAGGGCAGGCCGGGTTTCATCGTCGCTGCAGGCAAAGGTGGTGCGGCGAATCATCTCCACCAGGTCAGTTGCTTCGAGCTTGATCTCTTTTTTCGTGTTGACCGCCGGCAGTTTCGGAAAGTCGTCAGCCTGGACAGTGGCTATCTTATACGAACCGTTGGGAATCTTCATCTGCAGCCGGTTATTGACCAGTTCGAAGGAGATCTCGGATTCCGGTAATTCACGAATAATCTCGGATAGAATACGAGCCGGCACGGCAACCGAGCCTTTTTTGGTCACATCGCATTCAAGCGAGGTGGTGACCGAAATATCGAGGTCGGTCGCCGACAGTTTGAGTTTATTCTCCAGCGCTTCGACCAGGATATTGGTCAGAATAGGCAGAGTTGATTTCGATGGCACGACCTGCAGTATCTGCTGGAGGTGTCCAGCCAATCGAGATTTGGTTACCGCGAACTTCATCAGTCAACTCTCCCGTGGATGTGCTCCACACTCTCTTCCTATTATCTGCCACTTATTTGCTATAGAGATAGCAATAATAAGCGATGTTGAATTGTGCACAACCGATTTTTCGGGGCTGTTCCCGCCCGATATCGGCTTGTTGTTGAACGAGATAATTTGTCGGACCGGCGGCTGATTGTCCACAAACATTTTCCACCGGCCTGCGAATAATAATCTCCCTTTTCCACATCTTCACTAATTATCAGGATTTCCATAGTAATCTCACATCACAATCCACACCGATGTTAATAAAGCAACCGCCCGCTCACCTGATCGATCCGGGCCTTCAGGTCGGCATCTTCGGACATCCGTCGTGAAATAGTATCGCAGGCATGAATGACAGTGGAGTGATCGCGCCCGCCAAAAGCGTCGCCGATCGACTTGAGCGAACTGCGCGTCAGTGACCGCGACAGATACATGGCGACCTGCCGGGCAAGTACTACTTCAGCTGTCTTCTTTTTGGCTTTCATCATGTCGGCCGGAATTTCGAACAGTTCGGCGGTTTTCTGCTGGATGGCGTCGATGGAGATGTTTTTGCGTCGCGACGGTGCGGTATCGGCCAACAAACCCGCCGCGGTGTCGACGTCCATGCCGACACCTTTGAGCGACGAGTATGCCAGAATTCTGGTCAGGGCGCCCTCGAGATCGCGGATGTTGGTGGAGATGCGATCGGCGATAAGCCGCACCACATCGTCGGCCAACTCATTCCCTTCGTGCTGTAACTTCTTGTACAGGATAGCGGTGCGTGCCTCCAGGTCGGGTGCCTGGAGATCGGTCACCAACCCCCAGGAGAAACGCGACAGCAGGCGTTCCTCGAGTCCCTTGATTTCTTTGGGGGGACGGTCGGAAGTCAGTACAATCTGCTTGCCGTCCTGGTAAAGGGCATTAAAAGTGTGAAAAAACTGTTCCTGGGTCGACTCCTTGCCGGTGAAGAACTGGATATCGTCGATGATCAGGACATCGACATTGCGATACAACCTGGTGAAGTCGGAGATCGACCGTTCGGAAATCGAGGTAATGAAATCGTTGGTGAATTTCTCACTGGTGGCATACATGACCCGTTTCTCCGGGTACAGTTCCATAGTCTTGTTGCCGATGGCCTGGACGATGTGTGTCTTGCCGAGGCCGGTCGGTCCGTAGATATACAGTGGGTTGTACTTGGTGGCGCCCGGTTCTTCGGCCACGGCTACAGAGGCGGCGCAGGCGAACTGGTTAAAATCGCCAACAACGAGCGACTGGAAACAATAGCGATCACTGAGGCTCGGGGGTGCGGTGGGGCCGGCCTGACGCGTCGGTGCGGCCGACGGCGCGGCGGTCGAACGGTGGAGGTCGAGCGGCAACTGGGTCTCGGCGGTCGGATCACTCTTCACGACATACTGAACATCGTAGGTCCGACCGAGGACTTCAGTCATGGCTTCGTTTATAAGATCGCTAAAGTGATCCTTGATCCAGTCGGCGACAAATTGGTTCGGTACGGCAATGTAGAACTGATCGTTGCCGTTGGGCCGGCCCATTGTCGACTTGAGCCAGGTGTTGAACGACTGCTCACGGGTGCGCCGAGACATATAGCGCAGGCACTCGTTCCACTGACTGGAATTGGTCACTTCAATATGCACTGTCGTCACCCTTTCCTTGTGCTTCCTATTCATGGTCAGTCGGGGTAGTTATCTCCTCCCCGGGTAACTCCAGAAGAGCGAATAAGAGACCACGACAACAACGAACGAATCGAAGTTGTCCACAGGCCGGGCCTGGTGAAGACTGGTTAAACTGTAACGGGGTAAGGGATTACGCTTACCGTCCTGGCTTGTCCACAGGCTATACACATGATCTCTTGTCCACCCTTCGTGTGGGCGTTAGATATCCTCTGACGGCGGCAGCGTCAAGCCGCCGCCTAACTTTTTTCTAACATTTTTTAGAAACGGTTACGGTTGCGCCTCTTACGCGAACATTTGCAGCGTGGCGGCGGCAATCGCATTCCCGAATATCTGCCGGCATTGAAATCTGAAAACCTCGAATTGACCGTCCGGCAATACCTTATCACCACCTTTCGAACACGACCCCGAAAAACGTCGAGCAAAGTAGGATGCTACTTTGCTCCTATGAAAAACAACAAGACAACAACATTTTTCGCTTGACTTCATACTTTGCGCTATGATGTTACGCTACTTTTGTTGCAGATAAAGACTTTGCTGATTTCTTGCGGGAAAATCGACCAAAAAGTAGTTTATAGTACCTGGGTACTAAATACCCCTCAGTCACGAGGCTTTTCGTGATCGTCGGTATCGGTGGCATGCGACGGCTCGATGGTTGCATCGGGCGGGCTGTCTGCTGCCTCGTGCGGTCGGGCAAAGAAGAGGGCGTGTACCAGCAAATAGGCAATGGCGCAGGTAATCGCGGCGTCGGCGATGTTAAACGTCCACCAGCGCTGTAAGGTGAAGCCGAACAGGTTGATATCGAAGAAATCGACATCGAGGAAATCGATCACTCGCCCCAGACGTACCCGGTCGATGATGTTACCGATAGCGCCGCCGGCAATGGCGGCCAGGGCAATCGCCAGACCCTGCTGCTGGCGGTTCATATACAGGTAGACAAGAATGATCGCGAGAATGACCAGCGACGAGATAAGGTAATATGTCGGCGTCCCCAGTACCGTCCCCATGGCGCCCCCCTCGTTGTACAGGAGGGTGAACATGAAGAAGCGCCCGAGCACCTCAACCGAACGTCCCTCGACGAGGTTGTTGAGCGCCCAGAGCTTGGTGACCTGGTCGAGAATGACGACCCCGATGATGACCAGGGCGGGCCAGAGTACCTGTCGCAGCGGGTTGTTGTTAGCGCCCAGAGTGTCGTCCCTCTTCCGCCGACTTACAGGCTATACAAAAGCGCGCATGCGGCACTGCCTCCAAACGGCCGGCACGGATCAGCTTGCCGCACTTGTGGCACTTTCCGTAGCTGCCGTCCTCGATGCGACGCAGTGCTTCGTCGATATGATACAGCAGCCGTCCCGACTTGCTCGCGAACATGAACGTCATCTCCCGATCCATGGCGTCGGTCCCCAGGTCGGCCATGTGGTAGGAATGTGACGACAGGTCGCCGGTCGATCCCTTGAGGGTATCGGCGAACGTTCCCTCCATCAGCCCCAGCTCTTCCATGAGCCGCTTACGCTTGGCCAGCAGCAGCTTGCGGTACTTGTCGAGGCGGGCTTGATTCACGTTGTGCCTCCGTGAGTTACACTTTCGTCACGGCTATAGAGGTTTTCTCTCCGTTGATGTTCCATTCGGTGCCGCCGGCGAGGCTGTCGGGTGTGACGAATTCGATCCGGGTGGCGAGGGTTTCGCGACGGATGAAATCGTCGTGTTTGGTTGCGGCCGATTTAAGTCGTTCCGTGGATGCCACCTGCACGGCAATGTTGTCGGTTACCTCCAGGCCGGTGGTCTTGCGCATATTCTGAATCTTGTTAACTATTTCGCGGGCGAATCCTTCGTCGATCAACTCGTCGGTCAGTTCGGTGGTGAGCGCGACGGTCACTTCACCATCGCTCTCTACGGCAAACCCCGCTACTTCGTTGCGGATCACTTCGATATGTTCGTCGGTCAGAATGATCGACGGACCGTCAACATCGAATGTGATCTCTTTGCTTCGCGCAAACTTACGCACCGTTTCGGAATCGAGCTGCTGCGCCCAGGCGCCGGCAGCTTTGGCCCGCTTACCCAACAGCGGCCCGGCCTGCTTGAAATTGAGCTTGGCCTCGAAAGTGACGAGGCTGTCGAGATTGTCGGCGTACTCGATCTCTTTCACATTCAATTCGTCCCGAATGACATCAGCCAGCTGTCCGAGCTTATCGAAGGTTTCTTTCTTCGGCACCCGTACCTGCAGGGCGGCGAGTGGTTGACGTACCTTCAGGTTGTGCCGCGACCGGGCGGCTCGACCGAGCGAGACGATACGCTCAGCCCGGTCCATTACTTCTTCCAGCTCCCGATCGATAAACTCATCATCGGCTTCAGGGTAGTCGAGCATATGCACCGACAAGGGGGAATCCTTGCGATGTTTCCCGACCAGTTCGCGCCACAAAAGCTCGGAGATCATCGGCGAAACGGGCGAGGCCAGCTGGCAGACTCCAACCAGCACGTGGTGCAGCGTATAGAAGGCGCGCATCTTCGACGGATCGTCCC
The DNA here is from genome assembly GCA_964544635.1 of uncultured Ignavibacteriales bacterium. Taxonomy (GTDB): domain Bacteria; phylum Zixibacteria; class MSB-5A5; order GN15; family FEB-12; genus CAZJCK01. The sequence goes on from CAZJCK010000079.1 coordinate 10,334, forward strand.
CCTCCGCCCAGAAGCGTCGACGGTTATTACGTACATACCAGTTCGACAGCTCGTCGATGACGAACTGCTGGATCGCGCGCACCGGCCGGGTGATCTCGTAATCTTCAAACGATTCGCGCACTACCTGTATCAGGCTGTTATACTTGGAGATAATCCAGCGATCGAACCGGGTCGGTTCCCCTGCTTTCTCCAGAAGCCAGGCCTCGATATTCTTGCCGTCCTTCTCTGCCCGCTCGAGCACCTGGTCGATGTTTGCGTAGATAGCGAAGAATGAGTAGGTATTGCGCAGGGTGTCGAAATACTTGCGCATCACTTCAGCCAGGTCGGCCATGTCAAACTTAAGCGGCAGCCACGGCGCCGATTGTGCCATCATGTACCAGCGCACCGGGTCGGCGCCGTACTGGTCGATAGTGGTGAACGGATCCACCACGTTGCCTTTCGACTTGGACATTTTCTCGCCCTTGTCGTCGAGCAGCAAACCGTTGACAATGATATTCTTATACGCCACCGAGTCTTTTACTATGGTGGCGATTGCATGCAACGTGTAGAACCAGCCGCGAGTCTGGTCGAGACCCTCAGCGATAAAGTGCGCCGGGAAGTTCTTCTCGAAGATCTCTTTGTTCTCAAACGGATAGTGCCATTGCGCGAACGGCATGGCTCCGGAATCGAACCAGACATCGATTAAGTCCTTCACCCGTCGCATCGTGCCGCCGTCGGGGGCCGGCCAGGTGATGTTGTCGACAAACGGTCGGTGCAGGTCCAGATCATCGTCCGGCGCCACCGCATCCCCCGTCTTCTCACGCAACTCGGCCACCGAGCCGATCACTTCGACGTAGTCGGAGCCCTCCTTGTCCGACTGCCAGATCGGCAGCGGCGTGCCCCAGTAGCGACGGCGCGACAGCGCCCAGTCGACATTGTTCTCCAGCCACTCACCGAACCGACCGGAACCGATCGATTCCGGCTTCCAGTTGATCGTCCGGTTGAGTTCGATCATCCTCTCTTTCAATTCCGTCGTGCGGACAAACCATCCCTCGATCGGATATGAAATAAGCGGTGTACCTTTGCGCCAGTCGTGCGGGTAGTTATGCAGGTAGGTTTCCTGCCTGTACAAAAGGCCGCGGTCGCGCAGGTCGCGCACCACTTTCTTGTCGGCATCCTTAAACCAGTCGCCGGCGACCAGTTCCGCTTCGTCGGAAAAATGGCCGTCGGGCAGCACCGGGTTGAGTACCGGCAGGTCATATTTCTTGCCGGTATCGAAGTCCTCGGCGCCGAAGGCCGGCGCGGTGTGCACGATACCGGTACCGTCGTCAGTCGTCACATAGTCGGCGGTGTAGACCTGCCAGGCGTTACCGGTACCGTCCTGCCCGACAAAGTAATCGAACAGCGGTTCGTAAAAGCGGCCTGCCAGGTCGCTACCTTTATATGACTCAACAACTTCGTACTCTTCCTCGATGACCAGCAGGCGGTCGCGACCGAGAATCAAGAACTGGCCCTCGTTGTCGCCGGAGGTCAGTTCGATCTTTACGTATTCGAGTTTCGGCCCGACCGCTAAAGCGGCGTTGGAGATGAGGGTCCACGGTGTGGTGGTCCAGGCCAGGAAGTATGTGTTTGCCTCACCCTTCTCCTTGAACCGGATATAGACCGACGGATCCTGTACTTCTTTGTAGCCGAGAGAAACCTCGTGCGACGACAGGACCGTGTTGGAGCCGGGGGAGTACCACTGGATCTTGTAGCTCTTGTACAACAACCCCTTGTCGTACATTTGCTTGAGCAGCCACCAGACCGACTCGATGTAGTCGTTGGTAAAGGTAATGTACGGCTTGTCCAGATCGACCCAGTAGCCCATGCGGACTGTCAGGTCGTCCCACAACCCCTTGTATTTCAACACCGACTCACGGCAGGCGGCGTTGTATTTCTCGATGCCGTACTCTTCGACCTGCTCACGCCCCTCGAGGCCGAGCTGCTTTTCCACTTCGATCTCGACCGGCAGACCGTGGGTATCCCAGCCGGCCTTGCGGTCGACCCGCCAACCGGTGAGGGCGCGGTAGCGGCAGATGATATCTTTAATCGTGCGGGCCAGGACATGGTGGATTCCCGGCTTGCCATTGGCGGTGGGGGGGCCTTCGTAGAAAACGAACGGTTTTTTGCCTTCTGCAGCTTTGAGCGAGGCGGTGAAGACGTCGTGTTCTTTCCAGTAGTCGAGGACGTTTTTTTCGGCCTCGGCGATCGAGAAATCTTTATTTAACGGATCGAATTTCATGTCGTACATATCCTTTGGTAGCGGGGTAAGTTAGGGCGCACCGGTCCGTTTTTCAAGTTTTTTCGCCGCCACAAAAGACGATCGGAGCCGATGGCGGCGGGCGTCCCCATCTGCCGGGGGTTACGACAGATTACAGGTCGAAACGTCAAGCCCCGCCCATGACGAGCGGGCGCAGACTT
>CAZJCK010000080.1:0-12660 GCA_964544635.1 uncultured Ignavibacteriales bacterium
AACCCCGATTCTACGGTCCAGAGCCGCATGTCCTACCATTGGACGATCTCCCAGTTTTCAACTGTATCGGAACGAACCGTAAACTGTTAAGTTCCCATGTGCGTTCCTGAGGCGTGAATATATACGCGCGGGGGCGGCTGTCAAGCCTGATCGTACATAAAAATCAGTCCACGTTCAGCCGGCGGGCTTCGATAACTGCCTGATAACCAAAGCTTTACCCTCAACCTTCAAGCGGGCGCGATCGGATATGATGCGATTGCGCAGGCCGACTGTATTGCCGGCCGGTATGCGCAGGCCGATAACGTCGTAGTCGGTCCCTTTCCACGTCAGGTGAATGACCGCGCCAAGTGGTACGACCGATACCAGGTCGCCGTTGGCGTTGTCGATCGCTTCGGAATCGTTGTGCAGGATGCGGGCGTTGAAGGCGTGGTTGACAATGCGTACAACCGGCTTGTCTTTCCGGCGGCGCCGCAGCGGCACCTGGAGCATCATCAGGTTTCCGACAAAATGATCCGGTTCGCCGATATCGGGCATGGCGATGATGATATCGGAGGCATCGGCATCGAGGGCATAATCGAGCGCCAGGTGGCCGTCGGTCTTGTCCTTGCGCGCTGGAAACTCGACGATTTCGACATCACCGTACCGTTCTCCCGGAATCCTCTTAATCGAATCGAAGTCACCGATGAGAATGTCGGGGACGATGCCGGCTTCCTGAAAAAAGCGATAGCCGCCGTCGACGGCGATCAGGGTACGGTCGGTGCAGAGGGATTTGTAAAATGGGAGGTGACGTCGTTCGTAGCGGCCGTGCAAGAAGAGGGCAAACTTCCCGGCCATGTTTACAGTTCCTGCACCATTGCGGCAGCGCCTTTCAGGGCAGTCTTGTCGTCGAGGATGAGGTTGACCGGCATGTTGGTAAGCAGCGATTCCATTTTGCCTTTGCGCACGAACCGTTCCATAAAACGTCCGTGGTCGAGCAACGTCATCAGTTGCGGCGCGATCGAGCCGCCGAGATACATGCCACCGAGGGTCATCCCTTTGAGGGCAAGGTTGGCGGCCTCGGTGGCGAGACAATCGATGAAAATGTCGACCGCCCGGGATGAGACGGTGTCGGTGCCGGCAAGGGCGTGCTCGATGATGGCACTGGAGGGATCGTCGGTGGCGCGGAGCCAGTCGGCCGGGGCGGCGCCTTCGGTTTCGACGATGAAGTGGTAGATGGTTTCGATGCCGCGTCGGGAGAGGACATCCTCGACCTCGACGATCGGTCGACTGCTGTAGATATATTCGCGCAGTTCCGTTTCAACCTGGTTGCCGGGCGCGAAGTCGCAGTGACCGCCCTCGGAGGCGTAGGGATGGTAGCGGGCGCCGTCCCAGAAGACGAGCGCTTCGCCCAGCCCGGTGCCGGCGGCCAGTAGACCGAGGTTGCCGTTATCGACAGGTCGCCCTTGATTTATCGTGTAGAAGCGGTCGGAACCGATTTCGAAGAGACCGCGGGCGGAGGCTACGAGGTCGTTGACCAAGAGAACACGGGGGATGTCGAACTGTTCGCGGATATGGTCGCCGTTGAGCACCCACGGCAGGTTGGTGGCACGGACCTCGTTGCCGATAACCGGTCCGGCAACACCGAAGACCGCACGGTCGTACCCGCCGAAAACTTCGTGGTAATGGTGGCGGAGGATGGCGTAAAAATCGGAAAAGTCGCGGTTTAAGTAGGTGGCGCGGTCGGTAAGGCGGGTTTCATCACCGACTCTTCTGACGCGGGCGAGATGGACGAACTGGGCTGTTATGTAACCGGCGATCATGGGTTAGACCATTTATCCTTCCGTGTCATACGCCGGACGGGTACCAGGGCCGCCCGGTCGCAGGTTGATTGATTCTTCCGGAAGTTATACTCTCCGTGCTGAACATCGGTTGGACGGAATCGACGGTGACCATACGACAGTTTTGCGACAAGGCTATTTCAACTCGCTGATTCGCTCGGCTACCGAAGCGCCATCAATACCCAGGAGCTTGTACAGCTCCGGTGGTTTGCCCGAAGAGCCGTAGCGGTGCACGCCCATCTTTGTCAGTGTCGTCGACAGGCCGAGCTGGAACATGGCAGCGGCGATGTGGGTGCCGAGGCCGGTCTTGATGTTGTGGTCCTCAAGAGTAACGACGTGCCTGTGCTCGGCGAGCATCCTGAGGTCGTCGTCATGGAGGTCGGACCAGTCGGAGACCGTGACGAGGCTGATCTGCTTACCGTCATTGTAGAGTGTCTCCCAGGCAGTGATCCCCTGGGCGAGCATGTTGCCGGCGCACACCAAGGCTACCTCTTCCCCGTTCCGGACGGTGTCCATGCGGCCGTAGCGGTAGGTGAAGCCGTCGCCGAAAAACGGCCGGCCGTTGTCATCGGCAATCACCGGTGTTTTGGCGCGGCCCATGATGACGGCGTAATTGCCGGGGTTGCTCAGGACATAGCGGGTAACGCGGTCGCACTGGTTGGGATCGGCGGGGGTGATAACTTTCCAGCCGAAAGTTGAGTTTAAGAGGGCGAAGTAGTCGATGGCCTGGTGGGTCTTGCCGTCCTCGCCGACGTTTATGCCGCAGTGGGTGCAGAAGAGTTTGACATTGGTGTGGTTGATATCGTTGAGGCGGGCCTGGTTGTAGGTTTCGTCGATACCGAAGACACCGAAGTCGGCCCAGACCGAAAGGGCGTGCTCGGTCGAAAGAGCACCGGCGGCAGTGGCGGTATGGTGCTCGGCGATGCCCATCTGGAAGAAGCTCTCGGGATATTTCTTGGCAAACTGGGCAGTCTTGACTGAGCCGGTCAGGTCGCAGTCGAAAACGCCCATCTTGAAGTCGTCGCGCGCCATGTTGGCGTCGGCAACATCGAGCAGGGCGTTGCCGAAAGCGGAGCGGTTGTCCATGGACGCATCGGTGGGATACGTTTTCGGCTCACCCATGTTCACTTTTGGAAAGGGTGTGGGCGGGCGCTCGAAGATTGTCGGCGGACCGAGTTTGCGTTTCTCTTTCAGGATGTCGAGATCGTCTTCAATATCGCCCAGTTCCTTAAAGGCGTCGCGGGCTTCGCCGGGGCCGAGCGCCACACCGTGGAACTTCTCGCGGTTCTCCATAAACGACACGCCTTTGCCCATGATGGTGTGGGCGAAGATCATGACAGGGGCATCGACATTGCGGGTGGCCTGGTAGAGGGCAGCGTAGACTTCGTTGAAATCGTGACCGTTGACTTCGATAACCTGCCAGCCGTCGGACTTCCACCCCGCAATGATATCCTGCGGCATGATGTCGGCGACACCGCCGGAAATCTGCAGGCGGTTGTAGTCGACGATAGCGGAGATACGCAGCTTGAATTTGACTGCGGCGCGTCGGGCCTCGGAGATCTGACCCTTCTGCTGCTCGCCGTCGCCCATGAAAACGTAGGTATGAAAGTTGTGGCCGGAAAGCTGAGCGTAGATCGCTTTGCCGACGCCGGCCGAAAGGCCCTGGCCGAGGTTGCCGGTGTCCCACTCGATGCCCGGGACCGATTGTTCGACGTGACCTTCGAAAGGTGAGCCGCCCTGGCGAAAGCTGTGGAGGGCGGGATAGATATCGAAGAAGCCGGCCGCTGCGAGGCCGGCGTAGGCGCCCGGAGAGGTGTGGCCGTGGGAGACAATGATGCGGTCGCGGTCGTCACGGAAGGGGTTGGTGGGATCGACTTTGGCCTGGGTGTACAGGAGCAGGTAAGTTTCTATCGACGACATGGAGCCACCGGGATGGCCGGAACCGGCGATGGCGGTCATCTTGAGGATGTGCCCGCGGGCTTGTTTGGCCATAGCAGTCAGCTTGTCGTGCCATTCTGCCGACAGTTTCGCTTCCGTAAAGCCTCGCCACGGTTCGAACGGTGTGCCAGTCTGTTGCAGTCGATCCATCAGTTTTTCAGTCACCTTGTCTCCCTCCATGCACCACGGTCAGGCGCCGCGTGGTTCGAGGCTCCATTGTTTTTCGACAGCTCGAGATCCCTCGAGAGCGTGCACCATGTCAGTCAGTTGCTTACGATCGTCGCTTTTGAAGAAGGCCGAGCCCATGACGAGGATATCGGCGCCGGCGTCGACAACCTCTTTCGCATTGTCGGGACCAACCCCGCCGTCGACTGAGATGAGCGTCGGCAGCTGATGTTCATCGATGTATTTGCGGGCCTCACGAATAGTATCGAGGGCTGTGGGAATGAACGACTGGCCGCCAAAGCCGGGAAAGACAGACATGACCAGCAAGAGGTCGAAGTGCTTGAGGTGGGGCAGGACGCGGTCGGGCATGGCGTCGGGGTTGAGCGAGATGCCGGGGCGGATGCCCATGTCGCGGAGTTTCCGGGCGTAGCGGTCGGGTTCGGAATGAACTTCAATGTGGAAGGTGATGGCGTCGGCGCCGGCATCAGCGAATTTTTCAAAGTACTTTTCCGGCTCGGAAAGCATGAGGTGGACATCGAGAAACTTGTCCGACAACTTGTTGATTGTCTTCACGATACCCGGGCCGAAGGAGATGTTCGGCACAAAGTGACCGTCCATGATATCGAGGTGCAGCAGGTCGACACCGCATCGTTCGCAATCGGCGATCTCGTCGCCGAGGCGGGCGAAATCGGCACCGAGAATCGATGGTGCGAGACGGCTCACGGGGTGCTCCTCCCCGGCTCGGTCATGAAGGGTATCGATGTGCGTAAGGCGACAGTCACCGAGTCATGGTAATTAAGAAAATCGGGTCTGGCAATGGCTGATTCAGACCGGTCGGGTCGGCATCAGTGATTTTCCTGGTTGTTTTTGACGATGCCGGCGTTGCGCTGAAGACCCTCGCGTTTGGGGCGCACCAGCGGCGTGCCGGCGGTGAGATCGAGGAATTGGTCACGGTCTTCCAGGGCCAGCAGATCGTCGAGATCGAGTAACTCGCCGACACCGGCGTCGGGCAGCATTTCAGCATGCGGCGTCAATTTCGCTTTCAAGTTGTGAGGGCAGACATCCTGGCAGATATCACAGCCGAAAACGTAGTCGCCCATCGGTTTGTGCAGTTCGTCCGGGATCATCGAGGGGCGCTCGATGGTGAGATACGAGATACAGCGGCGGGAATCGACCACGCCGTCGTCGACGATCGCATCGGTCGGGCAGGCCTCGATACAGCGGCGGCAACTGCCGCAGATGCCGTGGTTGATTGCATTCGGGTCGTCGGGTTCGAGCTCGACGGTGGTGAGGACTTCGCCAAGGAAGAACCAGGAGCCGAGATCGCGGTTGATGAGCATGGCGTTGCGGCCGATGTAGCCGAGGCCGGCCCGTTCGGCGTAGGCGCGTTCGAGGAACGGGCCGTAGTCGACCCAGTGATAGAACTGGTGGTCGGCACTGACATTGGGATAGTCGCGCAGCTTGTTGACGAGGTGTTTGGTCATGCGATTGACAACTTTGTGGTAGTCGCGGCCACGGGCGTATTTGGAGACACGCCCCTGCCCGGCCGGAGCGAAACGTCGGGGCGGAAGCTTGCGCCGGTCGACAAACTGACCCGGTTTGGGGGGAGACGGTTCGTCATGGTCGCGCTGGAAGTAGTTGAGGCCGAGCATGATAACCGATCTGGCGCCGGGCAGGAGCAGTGACGGCTCGGCGCGGTGGTCGCGGCGCTGGGGGAGGTAATTCATCTCGCCGTGGTAGTCGAGCAAAAGCCAGCGGTCGAACTGGTTGATGGCCTCGGTGATCGGTTCGGCAGTGGTAATACCGCAGAGGTCGAAGCCGACAGCGTGGGCCAGTTTCTTGACGACGGCAGAAGTGAGCATGGGTTAATTATACACAGAGAACGGCCGGTTGAGTAGGGAAACGGTGGACCGGTTAAAATTCACCAAAGTGTAGTTTTTTTGTAGATTATCGGGACTGTCGGACGAGGGTGACGTTTGAAAGTTAACGTGTTGTTGGACAGGGCCTTGGAAAGTCGCTTTTTTGGGCGAATATGTTTGACAATTTTGGTAATGATATATACCTTCAGCCTGTTGCAGGAGGTATAGCAAGGTATGGCAAAAGGCATTTTTTTTGGTCTTGATTGTGAAAGATTTCCCAATCTGCACGATCGGGATATAGACTGTCTCTTTTCTCGTATTTTCTCTGTTGCAACCGACAATAAGATAAGAGTAAGTGATCTATGTTATGTCATGCAGGCACGAAAGGAGGGCGCATGAGCGCCGCGTGTTACCTGTTGGTTCGGTTTGACAAACGGGAACGCCTGCCGGAGGCCGCTGAGGCGGTAGCCGGCGATGATCGAGTAGTCAAGTGGGATGCCGTGGACGGCTGGTTCAGCCTGGTATTGAAGTTAAAGGATGAGGGCCAGTCGCTGGTCGATAAGCTGCGCGGGTTTGAGGGGTATGCCTCGGTAGCGCGTTGCGACCTGGTGGCGGACAACGAGAATGGTGTTTCAGCCGATCCGGAGAAATCGCAGAGCTATGTGTTCGTAGAAACCGCTAAGGGAAGTCGGGACCGGGTGATGACGCTTTTGACGTCGATGGACAAGATCCTGTTCGTCTCCCCCACCACCGGGAGCTACGACCTGGTGGCGATGGCCGAGGCGGAGCGGTTGGACGATATCGATCGCCTGGTGGCGGACGAGATCAGCAGCATGGACGATGTCCTGCGGGTCAAGCAGGACCGGGTAGTTTACCTGGACAGACTGTAGGAGCGCGAGATGGCAATAGAGAGTAAAGAAAAATTGAAACCGTTCAATGTCGACCTGTGGAAGTATGACGGGCAGGAGGGGGCGTTGATCCCGCTGCTGCAGTCGGCGCAGGAGTCGTACGGTTACATATCCGAGAAGGCGATCGACTATATCAGCCATATCACCGGCATCCCGGCGGCGGAGATTTACGGCGTGGTAACGTTTTACGCGCAGTTCCGTACTCAACCGCTGGGCGACTATGTCGTCAAGGTGTGCAACGGCACGGCCTGTCACGTAAACGGGGCGAAGGCAATCACCGAGACGATCAACGACGAGTTGGGAATCGACTACGACGAAACGAGTGAGGACGGCAACTTTTCGTTGTTGTCGGTAGCCTGTATCGGTTGTTGTTCTTTGGCGCCGGTGATAACGATCAACGAGGAAACGTATGGTCGCCTTACCCCCGCCAAGTTGCGGAAGGTATTGCGGACGTACAAGCAACAAGTCAAGAAAGCCGCTCAGGCCAAAGCTGCCGCGGAGTGAGGTGACGCATGAAGAAAGTCAAGATCGGACTCGGTACGTGCGGCATCTCGGCCGGCGGCGAGAAGGTATACCAGGCGTTTCACGATGAACTCAAGGAGCATCCCGGAACGTTTGAGCTCACAGAGACCGGTTGTGTCGGGATGTGCTACCGTGAGGTGCTGGTAGAGGTATCGAACGGTGACGGTACGATGCACATGTACGGCGAAGTCACGCCTGACCGGGTGGGTCGCATTGTCGACGAGGACCTGGTCGGCGGCGGCACGATTGAAGAGTGGCTGGTTTCGGGCGAGGATCGCGAGAAGGGATTCTTCGAGAACCAGACGCGCATCGTATTGCGCAACTGCGGTGTCATCGATCCCGGTTCAATTGAAGAGTATATCGAGCGGGGCGGGTACCAGGGGCTCGAGAAGGCGCTCAAGGAGATGTCGCCCGAACAGGTTATCGAAGAGGTGGTGGCGTCCGGGCTGCGTGGTCGCGGTGGCGGCGGTTTCCCGACCGGTACCAAGTGGAAGTTTACGCGTCAGGCGGACGGCGACAAGAAATACATCATCTGCAACGCCGACGAAGGCGACCCGGGCGCGTTTATGGATCGCTCGATTCTGGAGGGTGATCCCAATGCGGTAATCGAGGGGATGATCATCGCCGGGTATGCGATTGGCGCCGACGAAGGCGTGATTTACTGTCGCGCCGAGTACCCGAAGGCAATTGCGCGGCTGCGCAGTGCTATTTCGCAGGCCACAAAGAAGGGTCTGCTCGGCCAGAATATTCTCGGCAGCAGATTCAGTTTCAAACTGAAGATTAAAGAGGGCGCCGGGGCGTTCGTATGCGGTGAAGAGACAGCGCTGATTGCGTCGGTGGAAGGCCGTCGCGGCATGCCGCGCTTCCGTCCCCCCTTCCCTGCCCAGTCGGGTTTGTGGGGCAAGCCGACGAATATCAACAATGTGGAAACCTACGCCAACATACCGTGGATCGTGATCAACGGCGGCAAGACATACTCGGAGTACGGCACCGACGACTCGAAGGGTACGAAAGTGTTCGCGATGGCCGGCAAGGTGGCGAGGACCGGGTTGGTTGAAGTGCCGATGGGGATTACCATCGATGATATCATCTTCAACATCTGTGGTGGCATAGCCGAGAATAAGAAGTTCAAGGCGGTGCAGATGGGCGGACCGTCGGGCGGTTGTATTCCGGCTGATATGTGCGATATCCAGATCGATTATCAGCAGATCAACAAGACGGGCGCCATCATGGGCTCGGGTGGCCTGGTGGTGATGGACGAGACGACGTGCATGGTTGATGTCGCAAAGTTCTTCCTGACGTTTACGCAGGCGGAGTCGTGCGGCAAGTGTACGTTCTGTCGGATCGGCACCAAGCGGATGCTGGAGATCCTCGAACGGATCACTCTGGGTGAAGGGACGATGGAAGACCTGGACAACCTCGAGGAGTTGTCGGCGCAGATCAACGAAGCGTCGTTGTGCGGTCTGGGCCAGACGGCGCCCAACCCGGTACTCACGACGCTGAAGTACTTCCGTGACGAGTACGTGTCCCATATCGAAGACAAGAAGTGCCCGTCGCATGTGTGCGCGGCGCTGTTGACTTATACGATCAACGACAACTGCACCGGCTGCACGGTGTGCGCCCGGGCCTGCCCGACTGAGGCGATCACGGGTGAGAAAAAAGAGCTGCACGTGATACATCAGGACATGTGTATCAAGTGCGGCAAATGTGTGACCGTCTGTCGCTTCGACGCGGTGGACAAGGATTGAGGTGAGCCATGGTAAAGCTGACAATTAATGGACAAGAAGTCACGGCGTCACCTGACCAGACGATTCTCCAGGTTTGTCGCGAGCAGAAGCTGGATAATATACCGACGTTGTGCTACGATGAAAAGTTGAAGCCGTACGGTTCGTGCTTCCTGTGTGTGGTGGAGCTGGACGGACAGAACAAGCTCTTCCCCAGTTGTGCCACCAGGGTGGCCGAGGGTATGGTGGTGAGAACGCGTTCGGAGCGAATCCTGGCGGCGCGCAAGACCTGCCTGGAGTTGCTGGCGTCGGATCACTACGCCGACTGTTTCGGGCCGTGCCGCCTCGGTTGCCCGGCGGATGTCGATATCCAGGGGTACATGTCGCTGATCAATCTCGGCAAGTTCACCGAAGCGGTGTCGCTGATCAAGGAGAAGAATCCGTTGCCTTCGGTGTGCGGACGTGTTTGCACGCGCAAGTGCGAGATCAACTGCCGTCGCTCGCTGGTGGACGCGCCGGTGGGGATCGACTTTCTCAAGCGGTATGCGGCCGACCAGGATATGATCGGCGAGATGTGGCAGCCGGAGATGAAGCCGGACAACGGTCACCGCGTAGCCATCATCGGTGGCGGCCCGGCCGGTTTGACGGCCGCGTACTACCTGGCGATCGAAGGCTACCGCCCGACGATCTTCGAGGCGCTCCCTGAGATGGGCGGCATGCTCAAGTATGGCATACCGGAGTACCGTCTGCCGAAGGAAGTCCTCGACAAGGAAATCGACTGGATTACGAATCTCGGTGTTGAGGTGAAGCTGAACACCAAGCTGGGCAAAGACATTACGCTCAACAGTTTGTTCAGTGACGGTTTTGAAGCGGTATTTGTCGGGCTCGGCGCGCAGGTCGGTAAGCCCATGCGGGTCGAGAACGAGGATGTCGACGGCGTGCTGTCGGGTGTCGAGTTCCTGAAACAGGTCCAGATGAAGACCAACCCGGATATCAAGGGCCGCGTGGTGGTGGTCGGCGGTGGCAACACGGCGATCGACGCGGCGCGGACGTCGCTGCGTCTCGGCGCTGATGACGTGGTGCTGCTGTACCGCCGTACCCGCACGGAGATGCCGGCGAACGAAATGGAAATCGTGGCGGCCGAAGAAGAAGGCGTCAAGATGGAGTTCCTCGCTGCGCCGGTGCAGGTGAATGCGGTCGACGGTCGGATGGAATCAATCGACTGCCTGCGGATGGAGCTGGGCGAGCCGGATGAATCGGGACGCCGGCGCCCGGTGAAGATTCCCGGTTCGGAATATACGCTTAGGGCGGACTGGGTGATCTCGGCGATCGGCCAGGAACCGGACCTGATGGGTGTCGACTCCGAAAAAGATATCGAGACAACCAATTGGAAGACGATCGAGGCGCGTCGAGGCACGTTTGATACGTCGCGCAAGGGCGTATTTGCCGGCGGCGACGTGGTGTCCGGTCCGGCCGATGCGATCGACGCGATCGCGGCCGGCCGTCGGGCGGCCTACGCAATCGACAAGTATATCAAGACCGGCGAGGTCGAGAAGTTCGTCGATCGGTTCGAGTCCAAGCGTGACAACTTCCACAAGATCACGAAAGAAGATCTGCCGGACATCGGTATCAGCGAACGTCACGGTATGCGCGAGCTGCCGGCGACGGACCGTATCAGGACGTTTGAAGAAGTTGAGCTTGGCTATACCCATGAGGACGCGATCCAGGAATCGGGTCGCTGCGCCGAGTGTGGTTGCGACGTGGCGCTGTCGTGCACGTTGCAGGACTACTGCACCGAGTATGGTGTCGACCAGACGCGCTTCGTGGGGCATTACAGCAAATTCAAGGTGGATACGCGGCATCCGTTCATCAAGATCGACTCGAACAAGTGTATCCGGTGTGGCCGCTGTGTGGCGACATGCGCAGAAATACTGAATGTGTCGGCGCTTGGATTCGTGAACCGCGGTTTCAAAACCATCGTCAAGCCGGCGATGGAGAAGGCGCTGCAGCAGACCAACTGTGTATCGTGCGGTAACTGCATCGATGTTTGCCCGACCGGGGCGCTCAACGAAAAGATGCCGTTCCGTCGCAGCGGACCGTGGAAAATGGAATCGATCTTCAACGTGTGCAACTACTGTTCGGTTGGCTGTAATATCACTATCAATGCCAAGACCGAGGACTTGTTCTTCGTGACCGGTGCGCCGCCGCACAAGGCGCCGAACAATGGGGAATTGTGTGTGAAGGGACGGTTCGGGTACCAGCATTATCTCGATGGTTCGCGCCTGAAGCGGCCAATGGTCCGCAAGGGCGACAAGCTGGTCGAGGTGAGCTGGGACGAGGCGTTCGAGGCGGTGCGCGAGGGATTCGAGCGGATCGCCGGCGAACACGGCCGGGATTCGTTCCTGGTGTCGGCGTCGCCAAAGCTGAGCGACGAAGAGTTGTACCTGGCCGGGCGGCTGGGTCGCGATGTGATTGGCACCAACAACCTGGTATCGTTCTATCATGAAACCAACGGCGCCGACTATCATGCGCTGGATGACATGATCGGCGCGACGATGTCAACGGCGACGCTCGAGGATGTCGACAACGCCGATCTCTTCCTCTTCCTTGGAGGCAACCCGACATATGAAAACCCGGTGCTTGGCTGGCGGATGAAACGCCGGCTGAAAGCCGGCACCGACGCCATCGTGATAAACTCCAGCGAGATCGACCTGGTCCGCTATGCCACGGCGTGGGCCGATCCGCGACGGGGAACCTCCACCATGCTCCTCAACGGCATCATGGCGATGCTCGTGGACAGGAAGATGGTCGACCGCGACTTTGTCGACACCAAGACTGTTGGGTTTGACCAGCTCGAGAAGGAATTGTCGAGCCTCGATCTCGACGAGATCGTCAATGTGTGCGGCGTGCCGAAAGAAACGATCGAACGGATTGTCGAGATCCTGTCGGATCGGAATCGCAAAGTCGTGGCGATGTACAACATCGACAGCCGGGTGGATCGGTCGGTGTCCGATCTGAAAGCACTGGCCTCCCTGATGCTGATGCTGGGCAAAATGTCGGGTGACGGCAACGGCTTGGTACTGACCAGTGGTCAGGCCAATCATGCCGGTATGCAACTGGCTGGATTCGACAGCAAGCTGCTGCCGGGCGGACGAGTGGTGTCAAATGAAGATGCCCTGAAGGAGATTTCGGCGGTATGGCATGATGATCTCGGCACGCTGCTCGAGACGTCGGGCTATAACCTGAACCGGAAGATTCGCGAGGACAAGATTCGCGGAGCGTTCGTATTCGGTGAAAACCCGTCGATGGAAGAGCAATACAGTGGCTTCTTCGATCAGATCGACTTTTTGGTCGTGGCCGATATGTTCCGGACCGACACGGTGGTGATGGCTGATGTCTTCCTGCCGCTGGCCGGCTACCTGGAGGTAAAGGGACGGATGACCAACTGGGCCGGCGTGCGCCAGGCCGGCCGGCCGATCGGTGAACCGATGACCGGGATGAGCAATCTTGATATGCTCAAGAAGCTGTCTGAGGTGATGGGTAAGCGTATCGAGCTGAACAGCTACACCGATGTCGCCAGTGAGCTCGATTTCCTGATCGATAAGGTTGGTGCAGCCAGCCGGATCAACGGCAGCTATTTGACAACGGACAAGAAGGCGCATTTTGAACCGTACCCGGTGAATACGTCGGTAACTCCCGCCAAGGCGCCGCTGGTGCTCGAGATCGA
>CAZJCK010000081.1:0-12634 GCA_964544635.1 uncultured Ignavibacteriales bacterium
CTCCCACGAGTCATTCCGGCGAAGGCCGGAACCTACTTTGACGGTTGGGGCGGAAGGACAACATAAAGATGGCCTGGCGGTTGACGATCGGTTGTCTCTTCTCTCGTTATTCCGTTTCCAACCCGTGAGAGTGGATTCTGGCCTGCGCCAGAATGACTCAGTCTAGTCACTGAATTTCTTTGCCGGCCTGCGCCAGAATGACGGCGGTGGGCGTATGGCAAGTCCAGCGGCACTTGCACGCCATCGTCCTCTCCCCTATATTTCCGCCACTGTGACAGGCTCGGCCCGGAGCCGGCCGTGTACCAGTGTTTGTAGCCCGGAATCTCAAGACCCGGCTCTGCCGGGGCGAAGAGTTCCGGGGGTTAAGTATTGAAGACTCGAAGCGACGCGCGGAACGTACGGTCATATGCATCTGTTGTGTCAGCATAGACTGAACGAAAAATAGCACGAAAGGACATTGCAATAGTGGCAGACTCATACTCGCACCGGGAACGTATCCAGGCGATAATCGCCGGCGAAAAACCGGACCGTTTCGCCGCCTCGGCCTGGCGTCATTTCTACCACATGGAGCATCACGCCGAGGGGACAGTTGAAGCAATGCACTGGTTCCAGAAAGAATTCGACTGGGACTTCATGAAAATAAACCCCCGCGCCAATTACCATGTCCAGGACTGGGGCCTGACGATCCACTACTCTCACGACGAGCACAGCCGCCACAAGTATTCAGATTACCCGATAACCGGGCCCGAAGACTGGCTGAACATCAAGCCGCTCGATCCCGGCGCGAACAATCTTGCCGAGCACCTTGAAGTCGTAACGCAGTTGCGGAAGAAAAGCGGTAAGGATCTGCCCATCCTGATGACCGTGTTCACGCCGCTGGCGATTGCCGGACGTATGGTCGAGGACGACCAGATGCTGGCCGATCATATCCGTTCCCATCCGGACAATATCCATTCGGCGCTGCGCGCCATTACTGATACCTTTAGGAAGTACGCCTCGGAACTGCGCAACGCCGGCGCCGACGGTTTGTTTTACGCTACCACCCAGTGGGGTGCAGGCAACCTGATTACCTGGGACGAATACAAACTGTTCGGGATTCCGTATGATAAGGAAGTACTGGCGGGCGCCGAAGGCGACGCCATCAACCTGTTGCATGTCTGCGACTCCAACAACTTCCTGAGAGAATTGGCCGAGGAAGACTGGTATGGCTGTCAGCTGATCAACTGGGACGCCTCCGACCCGACCAACCCGCCGATCGACAAGACGTTCGACCTGCTGAAGGGACATGCCATTGTCGGCGGTATCGACCACAAGGGCTGGCTCTTGCACTCGAGCCCCGAGGAGGTCGGCTACAAGATGGACATGCTGAAAGATGAACTGGACAGGTCGCGGGTGATTATCGCCCCGGGTTGTTCACTGCGCGACGAAACCAACATGGAAACGCTTCGTACCATACGCAAGAGGCTGGCATGACCGACGACCGCACCCAACTTATTGACAACGTTCGCATCGCCATTGCATCGGCCGACAACGAGCACGACGTTCTGGCCCGCTCGGCTGAACTGATTGACGGCTACTCGGAGCACTTTGACTGGACCGGTTTTTACATGCTGAAGGACGGGAAGCTCAAGGTCGGACCGTATGTCGGCCCCGAGACGCCGCACACCGAGATCGAGATGAACCAGGGAATTTGCGGCGCCGCAGCAAGTAACCGTAAGACGATCATCGTCGACGACGTACGCAAGGATGAACGGTTCCTGGCCTGTTCCATACATACCCGGTCGGAGATCGTAGTGCCATTAATGGACGGCGATACGGTGCTCGGGGAGATCGATATCGACTCCAACGAACCGTCGTACTTTACCAGAGAAGACAGGGAGATGCTCGAACGAATCGCCGCGGTGGTGGTCGAGCGACTCAAGCAACTATAAGCCGGCCGACCGGCGGGGAGTGCAGATGTTTATTGGAATTTTGCTGCTGATCCTGGGGGCGTTGCTGCTGTTGGAGCAGCTGGGAATTATTGAAACGTCGGCCTGGGGATTGATCTGGCCGATCGCCCTGATTGCGCTGGGAGCGTCGATGGTTTTTCGCGACACCAAAAAGAAGAATGACATCGACATCAGCTGATGACGGCGGCTCGTTCTATCTATTTCAATCCTGGCGGTGACGGCCTGGAGATCTTTCTCGGGCCGACCGAGGCGCGGGCGATGGAGATCATCTGGCGCGAGGGGGCGGGAACCGTCAAGAAAGTGTTGTTTCACTGGCCGGAAACGAAACGTCCGGCCTACAACACGGTCCTCACCATTCTCACCAAGTTGACCGAAAAGGGGCTGCTGGCGCGGACACGGGAGGGGCGGCACTTTGTCTACGACGCCGCCCAAACGCGCGACGATTTCGTCAAATCACAACTCGAACTGGTCGCCGGGGCACTCAAACGCAACTTCCCCGAAGATATCAGGAAAATACTGGCCTGATCAAACCTCTATGATTGAGCCCTTTCTGCCGATACAGCAGGCATGCGCTCGACTCTCTTCACACTGCTGGTGATCGGCGGTGCCGTCCTGACATCACAGGCCCGCCCCGTCCAACCGTCCGACGATATCGTCCTGCAACTGCCGACCGGCTGGATAGTCACCGATACGCCCGGCTATCCACTGCGAATTGTCAACAGCCCGCCGTCAGCCGAAATGCTCATCTTCCGCTCCCAGATATCCCCCGACGAACTGGTGCGTTCGGCCGAAGACCTGCGGCTGTCGGTTGATGCCGTCGTCGAGGAGGTCATCCTGCCGCTGCCGGAGGCAAAGCTGCTGACTAATACGGGTACGTATGATGTCCGTTCGACCGGCTTCATCCTCGAGTTCACCTCGCTCGATACCGAGCTGGGCATGACCCTGCAGCACCGTTTCAAAGGACAGATCTTCAGTCATCCCGACGGTCACCAGATGCTGTACACGTTGTGGGCGCGGGGGACGGTCGACGAGTGGCCGTATATCGAGCCGACATTCATCGAGATACAGGAAAGTTTCGACTATGCCGGCCCGCAGGACGATGCCGTGTTCGGTACCTCCAACTGGAGCTGGCAGCCGATCTATTATGCGACGGCGCTGGTGGTGGTACTGTTGCTGATCATGGTGTTGGGGCGGCGCCAGGCGAGACTGAACCAGGTGAAATTCTCAGACAATGTCAACGTGTGGCGGTGCGAGTGTGGACGGATGAATCATACCGATGTGATCCGCTGCCGCCGCTGCGGACGCGACCGCACATTTGAACGCAGCCGCGTTTAAGACTTCTCTTCCAACTCCAGCAAGACCCCGCCGGTACCAGCCGGGTGGACAAAGGCGATGCGGTTACCCTCGGCGCCGACTCGCGGGGTTTCATCGATCAGGCGCACGCCACTCTCTTGCAACTGCCGGAGTCGCTCCTCGATATCCTCTACGTAAATGCAGATGTGGTGAAGCCCCTCCCCTTTCTTCGCAATGTACCGGGCGATCGGGCTGTCGTCGGTAGTGGCCGCCACCAGTTCGATCCGCCCGCCGGCATGAATGTCGCCGCCGGCCGCCTTGAAGATGGCCACTTTGACTTTCTGTTCGGGAACGTCGGTAATAAACGGTTCGTGGTCGCCGGTCAGGAGCTTGTAGCGGGCGACGGCGGCCTCAAAGTCGGCCACGGCGATACCGGTATGAGAGATCAGGCTCCCGGCCATGGTATCGGCCTCAGCTTCCCTGTGCTTCCGCTTTTGCAGCCGAGTCGGCGCGACGAATGAGTTCGTCGTATTGCACCTGTTGGCTGATCACCGATACTGTCGGCTTGATCCACCGGCCGCGACGCCAATACACCGTGACCGGTTGATCGAGCGTCGACTGCACGTCGGTCGGGCCGGTAAAATGCAGCCGGACATCGGCAATCGCGGAATCGGGCTTGAAGAATTCCACCCCAATGATCTGGACCGAGTCGAGCGTATCCTTCTGCGCCACCTTCACCATTGAGTGTGTCGTGCGGTAATACTCAAATGTCTGGTCGTCGCGCAGGTAACTGAATTCGTTTTCCCACATGCCCGACTTGTCGCCGTAGGCGACACGTTCGATCACTTCGTTGAAGGCTTGTGCGATCTGAGCGCTGTCGGTCAGCGGTTCGCTCGATGCGGCTTGCTGCCGAGGCGATTGCGAATCCGAACCGGCCGTTTCGGTATCTGAAGAGCAGCCGAACGACAGCGACATCACGAGGACGGCGATGCATGCCAGGTACAACAATCTATATCCGTTCATGGTATTCTCCCCACAGGTTGCGGAACACATCGGAAATCTCGCCGACGGTGGCATATGCCTCGACCGCCGCCACCACCGGGCCAACCAGGTTGTCGCCGTTCTCGCCGGCGGCGCGGACGGCTTCGAGGGTTGTACGCACCTGGCCGCTATCCCGTTCCGCCTTGAGTTTCTTCAGCTTGTCAATCTGGTTGCGCTCGAGTTGCGGATCGACCTTGAGCACCTCGGGCGGCTCCACCTGGTCGGTGACAAACTTGTTCACGCCCACCACTATGGTCTCGTCCTTCTCGATCCGTCTCTGGTGTTCGTACGCGACACGGGCAATCTGGTCGCGGAAGTAGCCGGAGTCGACGCATTTGACCGAACCGCCGAGCGACTCGATCTTCTTCATTTCGTCGCGCGCCTTCTTTTCAAGTTCCGACGTCAGGTGCTCGACCAGGTACGACCCGGCCAGCGGATCGGCGCTGTCGGCGACGCCCGACTCATACGCCAGTACCTGCTGGGTGCGCAGGGCGATTTCGGCGGCGCGCTGGGTGGGTAGGCCGAGGGCTTCATCAAAACTGTTGGTGTGCAGCGACTGCGTGCCGCCGAGGATGGCCGCCAGCGCCTGCACGGTGGTGCGGACGATATTATTCTCCGGCTGCTGGGCGGTCAGCGTTGACCCGCCGGTCTGGGTATGGAACCGCAGCAGCATCGACTTCTCATTCCTGGCGCCGAACCGCTCCTTCGCTGTCTCGGCCCAGATCTTACGCGCCGCCCGGAACTTGGCAACCTCCTCCAGCAGGTTGTTGTGCGCCGCGAAAAAGAACGACAGGCGCGGCGCGAAATCGTCGATGTTCATCCCCGCCTTTAACGCCGCTTCCGTATAAGCGATGGCGTTGGCAAGGGTGAACGCAATCTCCTGTACCGCCGTGGCGCCGGCTTCACGAATATGGTAGCCGGAAATCGAAATCGTGTTGTAGTGCGGCAGGTTCTCTTTGGCGTACGAAAAGATATCGGTGATGATGCGCATCGAGGCATCCGGCGGCAGGATATAGGTGCCGCGGGCGATGAATTCTTTGAGGATGTCGTTCTGCACGGTGCCGCGCAACTGCTCCGGCTTGACACCCTGCTTCTTTCCCACCGCGATATACATGGCCAAAAGCACGATGGCCGTCGAGTTGATCGTCATCGACGTCGACACTTCATCCAGCGGGATAGCGTCGAACAGCCGTTCCATGTCGGCGAGCGAATCGATCGCTACCCCCACGCGGCCAACCTCGCCGGCCGCCATCGGGTTGTCCGAATCGTAGCCGATCTGGGTCGCCAGGTCGAACGCCGTCGACAGCCCGGTCTGCCCCTGCCTGAGCAGGTAGCGGAACCGTTCATTGGTCTCCTCGGCGGTGCCGAAGCCGGCGTACTGGCGCATCGTCCAGTAGCGGCCACGGTACATGTCGGCGTAGACGCCACGCGTGAACGGGTACTCGCCCGGCGGCGGGTGCGGTGTATCGTAGCCCGGGGTAGTGTCGTCGGCAACTTTGGGAATACTGATGTCCGACGTTGTCTTTTTCTCTTCAGCCATCTATTCCAGCTCGATCAGCTTGTCGTTCTTCTCCACCGACTTACCGCTCTCGGTATGAACGGCCTTCACCACACCGTCGGCCGGCGCCTTCATCACGTTTTCCATCTTCATCGCCTCGATAATCAACAGCGCCTGGCCCTTCGTTACTTCGTCGCCGGGCGACACCTTGACATCGATGACCAGCCCCGGCATCGGTGCGTTGAGCGTTTTCTCGACCGACCCCGGTCCGGTCATACCGGCGCGCTTGCGCAGCTGCGCCAGTTGATAGTTTTCGATCGTGACCGGCACCTCGATGCCTTTCATGAAAACGAGACGTTCCCCGGTGGTGCCCGACTGGCGGACATCGACCTCGACCGACTCGCCGTTAATCAGTATGACCGACCGATTCTCAGCGATATGGTGACGGCGCAGGTCGACCGCTTCACCGTTGACCGTCGCCTCAAACCGTTCCTGGCGGTAGTCCAGTTCGATGTCGTATTCCTTACCGTCAACGTTGACAAGATACCGTGGCATTATTCAGCTCCCGGAAACTTTTGCAGATTGCTGCGACGGTGATACTGGACCCAGCCGGAATGTTCCCCCTCGGTATGACCGGCGATGGCGAGTTTGCGCTCCGACAGCAGCACATTGACCGCCGCCGCCAATGCCGCCTCGCGACGCAACTGTTCGTCGAGCTTGACAAACTTGTTATCGGGATACTCTTCCGTGAGAAAGAGCGTCGACATATCCCCCTCCAGAAACCGCTGGTTGTTCATAATCTCGCGATGGAAACCGATGGTCGTTTCAATACCCGACACGCGGTACTCGGCAAGGGCGCGTTTCATGCGGTTGATCGCTTCGGGACGATCCTTCCCCCACGTGATCAGCTTGGCAAACATCGGGTCGTAATATATCTGTATCTCGTTGAAAATGACCACACCGCTGTCCATACGTACTCCCGGCCCGGCCGGAATCCGGTAATTCTTCAGCACGCCGGTCGAGGGCATGAAGTTGCGCTCCGGGTCCTCGGCACAGATACGGGCTTCGATAGCGTGGCCGCGCTGCTCGATGTCGTCCTGCTTCAGTAGCAATTCGTGCCCTTCGGCGACATGGATCTGCTGCTCGACGAGGTCGATACCGGTCACCATCTCGGTTACCGGATGCTCCACCTGGAGGCGGGTATTGACTTCGAGGAAGTAGAACTTGCGGTCGACGTCGACCAGGAACTCAACCGTTCCGGCGCCGACATACCCCGACTCCTTCGCGATATTGACCGCCGCCGTGCCCATCGTCTGGCGCAGTTCGGGAGTCATGATGGGCGACGGTGATTCTTCGATCAGTTTCTGGTGGCGGCGCTGAATCGAACACTCGCGCTCGCACAAGTGGATGCAGTTACCGTGCTGGTCGCACAAAATCTGGAACTCGATATGGCGCGGCTTGACGAGATATTTCTCGAGAAAAACACGGCCGTCGCCAAACGCGCTCTTCGCTTCCGACGAGGCCCGGTCGAGGGCGTCTTCAAACTCCTCTTCCGATTCGACCACTCGCATCCCCTTGCCGCCACCACCGGCGGCAGCCTTGACCAGCACCGGGAAACCGATCTCTTTGGCCTTCTCCAGCGCCGCGGCAACCTGCCCCTCTTCGATGTTCGTTCCCGGCACGACTGGCAGGCCGGACTTGATGGCGGTCTCGCGCGCCTGCAGCTTGTCGCCCAAAAGAGCTATCGTGTCCGGCCTGGGACCGATGAAGATGATACCTTCATCGACACAGCGGCGGGCAAAGGCGCTGTTCTCCGAGAGAAAACCATAGCCGGGATGGATGGCGTCGGCGCCACACTCTTTAGCGGCGCCGATGATCTTGTCGAACACCAGATAGCTCTGGTTGGACGGCGACGGGCCGATATGATACGCCTCGTCGGCCAGGCGCACATGGTAGGCCGTGCGGTCGGCTTCGGAATAAACGACGGCCGCGATGATATCGAGGTCACGGCAGGCGCGGATAATTCGGACGGCGATCTCACCGCGATTGGCGATGAGTATTTTCTTGATCTTGCGGGTCGGTACCATACTTATAACGGAATATTGCCGTGCTTCTTCGGCGGGTTGGAGTCTTTCTTGGTTTCAAGCATCTCGAAAGCGCGAATCAAACGCGGCCGGGTCGTTTTCGGTTCGATGATGTCATCAACATACCCCCGCGCCGCCGCAATATACGGATTGGCGAATTTCTCGCGATACTCCGCTTCTTTCTTCGCCAGGTACTCCTCGGGATTGTCGGCGTCGGCCAGTTCCTTGCGGAAGATGATCTCAACCGCGCCCTTCGGGCCCATCACGGCAATCTCCGCCGACGGCCAGGCGTAGTTCATGTCGCCGCGCACATGCTTGGAGTTCATAACGTCGTACGCCCCACCATACGCCTTGCGCGTAATAACCGTCACCTTCGGTACCGTCGCCTCGCAATATGCAAACAGCAGCTTGGCGCCGTTGCGAATGATGCCGCCGTGCTCCTGGTCAATACCGGGCATAAAGCCGGGGACATCTTCAAACGTCAGAATCGGAATATTGAAGGCATCACAGAAGCGAATGAAGCGGGCGCCTTTGGTCGACGAGTTAATATCCAGCACGCCCGCCAGGACCTGCGGCTGGTTGGCGATGATACCAATCGAACGACCATTGAGATGGGCAAAACCAACCACGATGTTGGGCGCGAAATCTTCGTGCACCTCAAAGAAGGAAGCGTCGTCGACAATCATGTTGATCACTTCCTTGATGTCGTACGGCTGGTTGGGGTTGTCCGGCACTACCTTGTTGAGCTTTTCTTCCTCGCGCGTTGCCGGATCGGTGCACTCGACGCGCGGCGTGACCTCGCAGTTGTTCTGCGGAATGTAGCGCATGAGCAGCTTGAGGCGGGTGATGACATCAGCTTCATTCTCGCACGCAAAGTGGGCCACACCCGACTTGGAGGCATGCACCATGGCGCCGCCGAGATCCTCCGATGTCACCTGTTCGTGGGTAACCGTCTTGACCACGTTCGGGCCGGTCACGAACATGTAGCTGGTGCCCTTGGTCATCATGACGAAGTCGGTGATGGCGGGGCTGTAGACGGCGCCGCCGGCGCACGGGCCGAGGATGGCCGAGATCTGCGGCACCACACCCGACGCCAGGGTATTGCGCAGGAAAATATCGGCATAGCCGCCGAGCGACACCACCCCCTCCTGGATGCGGGCGCCACCGGAATCGTTCAAACCGATCACGGGCGCCCCGACATTCATCGCCATATCCATGATCTTGCAAATCTTCTCGGCATGAGCCTCGGAAAGCGAGCCGCCCATCACCGTGAAGTCCTGCGAGAAAATGAACACCTTGCGGCCGTGGATGGTGGCGCAGCCGGTCACCACGCCGTCGCCGAGGGGACGGTTCTTGTCGAGACCGAAATCGCTCGAGCGGTGGGTGACGAACATGTCGAATTCTTCGAAGGAGTTTTCGTCGACCAGCAGTTCGATCCGTTCGCGGGCAGTCAGTTTACCCTTCTCATGCTGGGCGTCGATGCGTTTCTGACCACCGCCCAGCCTGGCGTTGGATCGCATCTTTTCAAGCTGATTGAGTTTTTCTTCCAGTGACATGCGCGGTAATTCTATCCTTTGCGCAGCAGGCTACGCCGTGTGAGTAACTTCGTCTTCAATCGCAGCAGCGACAAACCGCTTGCCGTCGATTAAGAGCCGCGCGAACGGCATCTCAGTATCATGAACAAACGCCACTACGCTCTGTTCCTCGACAATCCGCGGCAGGAGCTGCCGCTTGGCCGCCATGGTATCGAGCGGGAACAGGTCGAGGCCGGCAACCCAGGCGACGTCGAGATGATGGCGTGACGGTATCAAGTCGGAAAAGAAGTACATCTTCTTTCCCTTGGATTCGAGGAGTACTATGTACTGCCCCTCAGTGTGGCCGCCGGTGTGAACAAGCCTGATGCCCGGCAGCAGTTCGATGTCCGGTTCGACCAGTTGCAACACCCCGGCCCGCTCCAGCGCCCGGTACCGTTCCGGTCGGTAGACCGCCGCGGTCCGTTCGTTGGGGTTGACGGCGGCTTCGTATTCAGTCTTCGACGCGACCACCGTCGCATTCGGGAAGCGCGGCACCAGCTTGTCTCCCTCGGTCCGGGTTGCGCCGGCGGCGTGGTCGGTGTGCAGGTGGGTGAGCAGGAGGTAGTCGATATCCTCCGGCGCAAAGCCGATCTCGCGCAGCCCTGCCTCAAGCCGACTGTCACCGGCGCAGGAATAGACCTTCATTTCGCGATCCGACAATTCCGGCCCGATACCGCAGTCGAGCATGATGTTCTTGCCGTGAGCCGTTACCACCATGACGTTGTTGCAGAAGTCGATCAGGTTGTCGCGCGACGCGGTGCGCTGCGACCAGAGCGACTTGGGGATAACGCCAAAGGCCGCCCCGCCGTCGAGCTTCATGGGAAGCTCGACGAAAGTACGTATGTCGAATTGACCCAACTTCATGATGATCCGTCAGCGCAGCAGGTTGTTGGCAATCACCAGGCGCTGCACCTCGGAAGTACCTTCATATATCTCGATAATGCGCTGGTCACGGTAGAGCTTCTCGATCGGTGAGAACTCGCCGATATAACCGTAGCCGGCGTGGATCTGCATGGCGCGGTCGACACAGAAGCGCGAGATCTCGGTGGCAAACAGCTTGGCCTGCGATGCCTCCACCGAGTACTTCTCACCGGCATCCTGCAACTGCACCGCCTTGTAGGTCAGGCCGCGGGCGGCCGCAATCTTGGTGGCCATGTCGGCAATCATCCACTGGATCGCCTGCAGCTTGGCGATCGGCTGGCCGAAGGCGTGACGCTTCTTGGCGTAGGCCACCGACTCGTCGAGGGCGCGCTGGGCAATACCGACACCCTGGGCAGCCACACCGACACGGGCCGAGTCGAGCGTCTGCATCGCATACCGGAAACCCTTGCCGATCTCGCCCATCAGGTTTTCTTTCGGCGCCTCGACATCCTTGATGACGATACCGCCGGTGGTGGCGGCGCGCATACCCATCTTGTGCTTGAGGGTGCGGGCCTCCCAGCCTTTCTGCTTGCAGTCGTCGACGATGATCGTCGAAATCTTCGGCTGCCCCTCGATCTTGCAGAACAGCACCGCCAGGTCGGCGACATCACCGTGCATGATAAAGATCTTCTCGCCGTTGATGACATACTTGTCACCGTTCTCGACCGCGACCGTCTTCTGGTTGGCGGCGTCGGAGCCGGCTTCCGGCTCGGTCAGGACAAACGCCGGGACGCGCTTGCCGGACACACAGTCGGGCACGTACTTCTTCTTTTGTTCTTCAGAGGCGAATTCGATGATCGGGTGGGTGGCCAGTTCGCCAACACAGCACAACAGACCGATCGCGGCATCATGGTAGCACAACTCCTCAACGAGTGTGATGTATTCCAGTTTGCTCTTCCCCTGCCCGCCGTACTCCCTCGGCATGGCATAACCGATATATCCGGCCGCGCCCATCTTGCGGTACAGATCGAAGGGGAATTTCTGGGGTTCGCCCATCCGGTCGAGTTCCTCCGAAACCGGATACATGTGCTCCTCGGCAAACTTCTTTACTTCGTCACGGATCGGTTGCTGCCGCGGATCGATGTTGATGTTCATATATCCTCCCATAGGCGGCGCCGCTGTGAACGGACGGCGTCGCTAATACCTCAACAATGTCGCCCGGTAGCGCGAGGCTACATGAGCGGCTCTTCAGATTTCTTTTTCGCCACGGCGCCCTGGAGAAACTTGATCGCCTGTTCGGTCGGCGCGCCGGGGGTAAACACCTTGCCCACCCCGAGCTTCTCCAGTTCCACCTTGTCGTCGTCGGGGATGATCCCGCCGCCGAAGAGGATGATATCCCCGGCGTTTTTCTTCTTTAGTTCGTCGAGGATCGCCGGGAACAGCGTCATGTGCGCTCCCGACAGGATCGACACCCCGATGGCGTCGACATCCTCCTGGATGGCGGCATCGACAATC
This sequence comes from uncultured Ignavibacteriales bacterium, assembly GCA_964544635.1. Taxonomy (GTDB): domain Bacteria; phylum Zixibacteria; class MSB-5A5; order GN15; family FEB-12; genus CAZJCK01. The sequence goes on from CAZJCK010000081.1 coordinate 11,816, forward strand.
ATGGCCGGCGTCTGGCGCAGCCCGGTATAGATCACTTCCATACCGGCGTCGCGAAACGCCGCCGCGATCACCTTGATCCCGCGGTCATGCCCGTCAAGACCGGGCTTGGCTAAGAGTACTCGTATTTTGTCCGGCATTGTGTGTTCACCATATATGTTTAGTCGCGTAATCTACTCGGCCATTCGGGCGGAGACAAGCCCCGCCCGTATAAATACGTGGCCACCACAGTCAAAGATTGCCGACAATATACTGGACCAAACTCTCTGAGTTTCCTAAGAAGCCATAGAGGTCCAGCACCTCCGATCCAAACACCTGGCACGCTTCAAGTGCCAAGGAAGTGTCAGAAGAAAGTTCAAATTCAGCGCTCGTTTGCAGCACGTCATCGATGTGATTCTCACACCCTACTAAATCAAGAATATCTCTGCCATGTCCAACCTCTGGATCGATTCGAGTACCGACTACACCGCGAAGCTCATACGCGATTTCCATACTCTTTGCTGCAGTCGCAAAATTTGAATAGAGAAATGCCAGTAGAGAGAAGTTATAGATCCACCCGAGAAGGCGAGGTAGGCTGACAAACTTCTTTTCATTACCACTTCGATGATCGACGGCGACAAAGGAGAGTGTCGGGAGATTTGAAAAGTCAACCGCGAGCTCGAATTTCGCGATTTCGTCTGCTAACGCCACGACCGCGCCCGATGAATGGTTTAATATCGGAGCGGCCGAAAGCGATGAGTAAGGCTTTCTTCTTCCAAACTCTGCGATCACTTCTCTTGCTAAGCGACGAGCTTCACTGGGCTTTAGCTCTTCACTATTGGA
>CAZJCK010000082.1:0-12543 GCA_964544635.1 uncultured Ignavibacteriales bacterium
ACTTCCAGTTCAAGCAGGTGTCGACCTCCCTGCTTATCTTCTCGGGTGTCTTCGTAGCCTGGTCCGGCGGATTTCTCATGCTCTGGCTGTACGGTCAGAACTGGTTCCTGGATGTATCGGTGCTGGGTATCGATCTGCAGCAACTGTTCCAGGTGCGGCCGTTCAACCTCTCTGTCGCTGTTTGGGTCGGCTTCCTGGCGCTATTCGGTATTGCGACCGATGACGGCGTGATCATCTCGACCTACCTGCGCCAGGTATTCGATCGCGACAAGCCTTCGACTGTGGCGGCGGTGCGCGAAGCTACCGTGGAGGCAGGGAAGCGACGTATTCGACCGGCTCTCATGACCAGCGCCACGACCATCCTGGCGCTCATCCCGATCCTGACATCAACCGGCAAAGGCGCCGACATCATGGTGCCGATGGCCATTCCGTCGTTCGGCGGTATGGCCGTCGTGCTCGTCACCGTGTTCACTGTACCGGTGCTGTACTGTCTCTTAGCCGAACGGCGCGTCAAGCACGGTGGCCTTGGCTGAGCATTCTCTGCTTGCGGTCGCCGAATTAATTGTATACTCTTCAGTCGATATAAGGTGGGTAGCTTCTCTAAAAGTTCGGGGAGGGCATACTCATACCATTGGCAGCGATGTTGCGCTCAACTATGGGAGGCAGGCTCAATGAGTGTCATACGGCAATCACTGACGTGTCTGGTCACAGGTATCTGCGTTTGTCTCGGCGGCCAGACGGCAACGGCCGAGTACTCGTATCAGGCGCCGACTGGCGGCGAAATCAAGTACCAACTCACAGGGGAAGGCTTCTATTCGAAGAAGTCCTTCGACGAGGAGATCGAACTCGAGGAGTCGATAAAGGGAGGTAGCCTTGCCTTCAACTGGTACCGCACGCCACGCTTTGAACATCCCGATGTTCCCTTCGGCTTCATACCGTACAATTATCGTAGCAGCCAATTCCAGGTCGCCGGTTTCTACAGCAAGGAAGATTTTACCGTTACTTACGGGGGCGGCTTAACCGATACGTTTGGCGTAAAGAACTACGGCTTGGTGTTAAGCCAGGTCCAGTACGCCCAGTCGGGATTCTTCTCGATAGCAGAACTGCAGGCGCAAGGAATCGACGGACCGCAATTCAGGCATAGTCTGGCCGTCTTTACGGCTCGTGCTCTCATTGGCGGTCAAAACGAACGGGTTCGCGGGGGGGCCGGTCTGGGCGTTGAAAACCAGGCAGAAAACCTGATAGATGCCGTCCGCTCGGGAGAAGAGTCTTTCAGCATCATCTATGTTCCGCTGCTGTTCGAGATAACCCCGTCCCAGTTCTTCAGAATTGCAGTACTCCCAGAGTACGCCATCCCGGAAAACGGTCCGAGCTCTTACGAACTGCCGGTCGACATTTCTGGAATGCTTCCAGAGAACTGGATTGAACTCCGCTTCCGCTGGACACTGGCCGACGAGGAGCAGGGGTTTGCGTCGCATAAATTCAATGTGCAGGCACGAAAGCACTTCATGCAATCGTCTATTTTCTCCGAGCTCGAACTGTCATTCTTCGGAAGAGATCAGGATCGGAGCACAACCTTCATCGGCGGCGGCTTTGATTACGTCTCCCGGTACAGCAGCCAACCCATTGCGTTCGGCGCGTTGGTCGGGTACCAGTCCGAGAGTGACTATCCAACCAAGAACGATAACTTCGCCGGCTTCGTACTGCGCGGTTCAATCAGCCTCTTCCTCCGCGACTGAACCTCCAATAATCGACATGAGAAAAAACGCCGGTCAACCTGACCGGCGCCTTCTCATTTGCACTATTTGAGTCACTCAGCCCTTCTTCACTTTCACCAGGCCGCGCAACCAGTCATACCACCCATCCAATCCGTCACCGGTGCGACAGGATGTCTCAAACATCGTCAACTCACCGTTGATCTGGCGCGCATTCTGTTTGACCACGTCCATGTGAAAGTCGGTCAGTTCCAGCATGTCGATCTTGTTGATCACCATCGCCGACGACCGACGAAACATGCCGGGATACTTCAACGGCTTGTCGTCGCCCTCGGTCACCGATATCAGCACCACTTTCATGTCCTCGCCCAGGTCGTAACTTGACGGACAGACCAGGTTACCGACATTCTCGATGAACAACAGCTCGACTTCGTCAAGATCGAGTTGATCGGTTACCTTGGTCACCATGCGGGCATCGAGGTGACAGGCGCCGCCGGTGACGATCGGGCGGACGATCGTCCCACCCGCTTTTTCCAGCCGCACGGCGTCGTTTTCTGTCTGGACATCCCCGGCAATGATCGCCATGTTGACCTCCGAACCAAGCGCCGCCAGGGTTTTTTCCAGCAGGCTGGTCTTGCCCGAACCTGGGGAGCTGACCAGGTTGAGCGCCACAATGTTGCGCTCTGTCAGCCGATCGCGCAACGCTCCGGCCAGACGATCGTTCTCCGACAACACCTTCTGCTTTATATCCACTTTCTCAGGCATATCGACTCTCCGTTCACATCTTATGTACCGTCATCTACTTCTATATACGCAATCTCCAGCTCATCACCGGAAGACATTTCGATTCGCCGGCTCTCGCAATTGGGACAGATAAAGATGAATTCGTTCACCTCGAAGCCGCGGCCGCACTCCTTGCACGTTCCCCGCACCGGCACCGTCTCGATCTTCAGTTCCGTGTTCTCCAAAACGGTGTCGCGGGTGAGCACGTCAAAGCCGAATTCAAGGGCGTCCGGAACGATATCGGTCAGCGCCCCGATCCGCAGCGCCACCACGTCAACCCGGGCATAACCGGCCTCTTCCATCTTCTGGATGACCGCCTTGATGATCGAATCTGCTATCCCAAGCTCGTGCACGACCGCTCCCGGTGTTGTTGTCCGGTAGCAGTATACGACGGTATCGGTACTGCGGCAACAGCAGCCGCCAGGTTACATATGGGAGTAGTGAGTATGCGCGAAAGGGGAGTATCAGCGACTGGCTACAGGCTTGCGTGACAGTTCGCTCCGGATGGCGCGGCCAATCTGTTCGAGAGTGTACGGCTTTTTGATGTAGGCGCCGGCGCCCAGCTTCTGCATCTCATTCACCCGCTCGGTGGCGGAATAGCCGGATACGATAATCGCTTTCTGCTGCGGATAGATTGCGCGTACCGCCCGGAAAGTGTCGAGGCCGTCAAAATCATCTTCCATGATCATGTCGAGGATTACCAGGTCGACCTCATGGCTGTCGAGGAATCTCAGCGCTGCCCGGCCGTTTTCCGCCGTGTATACGTGGTAGCCAAGCGCCTCGAGCAACTCGCGGGCGATGTCGCGCTGGGAGTCACTGTCATCGACAACCAGCAGCGACTCGTTTCCCTCAATAGCGCCGGGTGTTTCTGCAACTTCTTCATCCGGGGCGGGACAGCAGGGGAAGAAGAGCCGGAACACTGTCCCCTCGTCCGGCTGCGACTGGACATCGTAGAATCCCTTGTGGTCCTTCAAGATACCGTACACCACCGACAGTCCCAGACCGCTGCCGCTGCCGCCACCCAGCTTCATCTTCTTTTTGGAGTAGTACGGCTCGAAGATCTTCCCGAGATCACCCGGCTTGATACCGCTCCCGGTATCACGCACCGTGAGCACTACATACTGGCCGTTCGGTATCTTCTCCAGCGCCGGGAGGGTATCGGCGACATCGATGTACCCGGTTTCGATCGTCAGGCTGCCGGACTCGTGCATGGCGTCGAAAGCATTTACCACCAGGTTCATGACCACCTTCGACAGGTGCGACGATGAACCCAGGACATAGGGCAACTCCAGTTCCATATTACACTCGACCGTGATCCCTGGATGACTGTCGCGCAGACTTTCGAAGGAGCCGGACTCCAGATAGTCCCTGACCACGGCCGTGAGATGCAGCGGCTTCATCTCATAACGGCCCCGCCGCGCCAGCGCCAGGAGATCCTGGATGACATCGGCGGCGTTTCGGGCAGCCGACGAAATCTTCTCGATCTGGCGGCGCATCGGGCTGTCGTCCGGCAGCGTTCGCAGGATCAGTTCCGGGTAGCCGACCATCGGTCCGAGCATGTTGTTCAGATCGTGGGCCACGCCGCCTGCCAGAATACCCAGAGATTCCATGCGCTGTGCCCGGTCGAGCTTGAGCTGCAGTTCATCCCGCTGCTGCTCGGCCCGGCGGCGCTCGGTCACATCCTCATATGTTCCCAGCACACCGATGACATTACCGTCACGGTCATGCAGCGGCGTCTTGTTGCTGCGCAACCACCGGATCGTGCCGTCCGGCAATTCCTGCGGCTCCTCGAAATCGAGTTTGGGACGGTTCGACTCCATAACTTCCCGATCGTCCCGCCGATACTGTTCGGCCGATTGTCGCCAGATCAGTTCGTAGTCGGACTTACCGATGATGGCCAGTGCCGTATTCAGGCCGGCATCGTCGGCGAACGACTGGTTGCAGCCGATATACCGCAACTCCAGATCTTTCCAGAAAACTCGCTGCGGGATATTGTTCAGTACCAGTTGAAGCATCTGCTCAGACTGATAGAGCGCTTCCATCGCCAGCTTGCGGTCGGTTATATCCTGGATGACGCCCTCTGCAAAAATCGGCGTGCCATCCTCGTCACGAACCAGCCGGGCCTTGGAATGGATGTAGCGCCGCGCATTGTCGGACGCCCGTGTGATACGGAACTCGATATCGTAGGCGCCCTCGCCGGCCAGAAAACGTTTCAGCATCATACTCTTGCGTTCCCGATCATCGGGATGTACCTGGCCCTCGGTCACCGCAAGGGATACATTGGACGATGATCGATCCAGGCCATAGAGGGCAAATGCCTCCTCCGATCCCCAGATCGACTGATTCCGAATGTCGATCTGGAAGCTCCCCATACGAGCCACCCGCAGGGCGCTGGACAATCGCTCCTGGCTCAGGCGCAGGGCCTCCTCGGTCTTGCCACGCTCCTGCAACTCCTGCTCCAGCTTGTGAGTCCACGACTCCAACTCCTGCTGTACCCGGTGCACCTCGGCCTCGCGTTCGCCGATCCGATTGAGCATGTCGTTGAAGGTCTCGATCAGGTAGCCGATCTCGTCCTCGGTCGTCTTCTCGGCGCGAAGCGTGTAATCGCGTTCCTGGCTTATCCGACCCGCTACCTGCGTAAGGTGCGCAATCGGTCGCGAGAGCAGGCGGCTCAGTCGCTTGGTAACAAGAAAAGCCACCAGCGGACCAAGTACCAGGAAGATGGTAATGAGTCCGAGATAGCGGCCAAGATGCACGTTTAATACTGACAGGGAGCCGTAAACGAACATACCCCCCACCGGCCGACCATCGTAGGTAAGGGCTCGAGCATATCTGAGATGGTCACCGTCGAATACCACCTCGTCGAACTGGGACAACTGAAGACTGTTTACCGATGCCGTATCGCCGGGATAGGCATACACGACCCTCTGGGTACTGTCGGTTATGATCACCTGTTCGAACAGCGAGGCTTTGCTCATCTGCCGAACAGCATGTTCAAGACTGCTTCTTCGGTCGTGCACCAGTGCCTCGGTCAGGTGCGGTTCTGCAACTGACGCCAGGTCCTGTATATGGTGGCCGAGCGCCTGACGAAAGGATAACCTGTCATACGCCAGGAAGGAGACGAATGCGAGCACCAATACAATCATGGTGACCGACATAATAGTAATCGTCAGCTTCTGCTCTAACGGTGCACGTGACAGCAGTCTCATACAGTGAGTTGCTCTCCTGGTTCGGCACGGCGTCATCATCTCGCCGTCGTTGCGGTGTTCCCTGTACCTTCGATTTCCGCAGTGCCGTTGTCCGGAATGACGCGGCCGGCTCCCCGCTGGAACCGTCGCGAGCTTTCCCTTTGTCTAAGAGATCGGCATATACGGCAGTTTGCTGAGCCGCCGGAAGTTGCAGCGCGCTACGGAGCGACAGTGCTGTGCATGAAATCAACTACGTTTCAGTGTGAAACAAGAGTATGGAAAAAACCCCCTCCTCCCAACAAGGGAGAGGGGGTGAAGAGTTGTCGAATGCCGTGAGATCGCTATCTCTTGCGCCGGTAGTAGTGGGCGCTGTGGCCGAAAAACACGTCGGCCGCTTCCATGATGGTCTCCGAGAGCGTTGGATGCGGATGAATGCTCAAGCCGACATCCTCGACCCGGGCAGCCATTTCGATGGCGACCACGCCCTCGGCGATCAATTCGCCGGCGCCCGGCCCCACCACCCCCATACCGAGGAGACGTTCGCTCTCGGGATCGACAATCAGCTTGGTCAGGCCGTCGGATCGCCCCAGCGTGATAGCGCGGCCCGACGCTGCCCAGGGAAACTTGGAGACTGCGATATCGACGCCCTTTTGTTTGGCTTCTTCTTCGGTCAACCCGCACCAGGCGACTTCCGGGTCGGTGAAGACCACGGCCGGTATGGCGCGGGGCTCGAACGCCGCTTTCTTGCCATCGATCACCTCGGCTGCCAGGCGCCCCTCGTGTGTCGCCTTGTGCGCCAGCATCGGTTCGCCCGCCACATCGCCAATGGCAAAAATGTGCTCTTCAGCAGTGCGCCGCTGTGCGTCAGTCTTGATAAATCCCCTGTCGTCGGTCTCGATCCTGGTATTCTCCAGCCCGATCCCTTTCGAGGTCGGCTTACGCCCGATCGCTACCAGCACTTTTTCGAAGCGACGCTCACTCGTCTGACCGTCGCTGTCCTGCAGTGTCACCTTTACGCCGTTCTTCTGCGCCTTCATCTCAGTTACTTTGACATTGAGTTGAATCGAATCAAACAAGCCGTCCAGGCGCTTCTTGAGCACCTGCGTCAGGTCACGGTCGACACCGGGCAGAATGCGCTCGCCCATTTCGACAACCGTTACCTTCGATCCAAGACTGGCGTACACCGTACCCATCTCCAGGCCGATATACCCGCCGCCCACGACCAGCAGCGACTTGGGGACATCTTCGATATCGAGCGCCGAGGTCGAATCGAGAATACGATCAGAGTCCGGAGTGTCGGGCAGGTATACGATTTCCGAGCCGGTTGCAATGATGGCGTAGTCGAAGGTGACGTTCTTCTTGTCGCCGTCCACCAGGTCAACCTCAAGCGACTTGTTATCTTTGAACTGAGCGGTACCGCGAAGATGCGTCACCTTCCGCTGTTTGCTGAGCTGCCCCAGTCCGCCGGTCAGTTTGGCGACGACATCGTTTTTCCACGACCTCATCTTTTCGATATCGATGTCCGGGCTTTCAAACGTTACGCCCCAGTTCTTCGATTCTTTGCTTTCCTCGATCAGCTTGGAGACATGCAGCAGCGCTTTTGACGGTATGCAGCCCCGATACAGGCACACCCCGCCCGGATTTTCTTCGGGATCTATCAGCGTGGTGTCCATACCGAGGTCGGCAGCCATGAACGCCGCGCCGTACCCGCCGGGACCACCACCAATTACTACAACTTTTTTACCGTTCTTATCAGACATACAGAGCGATTCCCTTCGTTTGGCTTAGTCGTCCTGACTCTCCAGGTGCATCACCAGCGGATTCTCCAGCGCCTCACAAACGAAGCGCAGGAACCGGGCGGCATCAGCGCCGTCAATGATACGATGATCGTATGACAGCGACAGCGGCAGAATCGTCCTCGGTTTGAACTCACCGTCCGCGTACACAGGTTGCACGGCACCGCGGCTCACGCCGAGTATGGCCACCTGCGGCCAGAAAACGATTGGCGTGAAATCGGTGCCGCCGATCCCACCCTGGTTCGAGATGGTAAAAGTGCCGCCTTCCATTTCTTCAGGACTGATCTTTTTGTCGCGCGCCTTATTCGCCATCTCCACCACATCGACCGACAATTGTACGATCGACTTCTTGTCGACATCGCGTATGACCGGCACCAGCAGGCCGCGATCGGTATCGACCGCCATCCCGATATGACAATAATCCTTGTAGACAACCTCTCCGGCGTCAGCATCGATACTGGCGTTGAAACGGGGGAAACGCTGCAGCGCGGCGGCGAGGACCTTGAGTATGACCGACGTAATCGTCAGCTTGCCGCCGGCCTTGTCGGCCAGCTTGGCGTACTTGTCTCGGAAGGCATCGAAACCGGTGATATCAGCCTTGTCGAACTGGGTGACATGCGGCACAACGTTCCAAGCGTAACCGACGCTGTCGGCAGTGATACTGCGCACCCGCGACATCTTTTCGCGGCGGACATCCCCCCAGCGCGAGAAATCGGGCAGCTTGCGTCCGGCGCGACCGGCTCCCGGCGCCTGTTCCTTCTGGCCGGTGACGACCTCCTTGACATGCGCCTTGACATCGTCCACCGAGATACGACCGCCCGGACCGGTACCCGGCACGCGGTTAATGTCGGCGCCGAGCTCGCGGGCGAGACGTCGCACCGACGGTGCGGCCGGCGCTACTTCGTGCTGCTCACGCGATTCAAGCGACGGTGCTTCTTTCCTGGCTTCCGACGGTTCCGGCTTCTTCTCTTTTGGCTTTTCTACTTTTTTCTCTTTTGCTTCGTCTTCGGGCGGCTTCTTTTCTTCCGCCTTATCCTCTTCTTCTTCCTCTTCCGCTTCTCCTTCTTCGTCTTCCTTAGCCTCAGCCTCTTCTTCTTCTTCCTCCTCGGCGTCCTCTTCCGGCTCTTCCTCTTCTTTCGCTTCTTTCTTCTGTGCTTTCTCTTCTTCTTCGCCGCCCTTTTCCTTGGGTTCGCCGGCCGATTCCTCGACATCCTCTTCGGTTTCGAGCTTGGCAATAACCTCGTCAATGCCGATCGTATCCCCCTTGCTGACCGAAATCTCCGTTATCTTACCCTTTGCCGGCGACGGTATCTCGACCACCGCCTTATCGGTTTCGAACTCGATGATCGATTGTTCCGCCTCGACCGTATCACCTTCCGATACCAGCACGCCCACCACGGTGCCGTCGGTTACGTTCTCGCCAATTTCCGGTATCTTGATTTCCTTGATCATATGCGAACCTTTCCTTAACCCAAGTGGGGATTGATCTTGGCCGGATCGATATCAAACTTCTCTCGGGCGGCGATCACTGTTTCCATATCAATCTTACCGTCTTGCGCCAAACCAAACAACGCCGCCAGCGTCACATAACGCCGGTCGACTTCAAAGAAGTCACGCAACGAGGCCCGGTCTTCACTGCGCCCGTAGCCGTCGGTGCCAAGAGTGATCAAACGGCCCGGTACCTGCTTGGCGATCAACTCCGGCAGCGCTTTCATGTAGTCCGATGCCGCCACGAAAACGCTGCCCTTTTCGTCGGCCAGCAGTTCAGCCACATACGCACGCTGCGGTTTTCCATCAGGATTCAGGTAGTTCGACCGCTCGCACTCAATCGCATCCATGTAGAGTTCCTTGTAACTCGTCACGCTCCAGATATTGGCGGCGACATCGTATTCGTCTTCGAGCAACTCAGCTGCTTTGATGACTTCATTCAAGATCGTACCCGAGCCAAACAGGTTGACCTTGTTGTCACTCTTCTTTTTCGACCCGCGGAACTGGTACATCCCCTTCAGGATACCGTCCTCAGATCCCTTGGGCATCGGCGGCTGAAGATAAGTTTCGTTCATCACCGTCAGGTAGTACAACAGGTTCTCGCCCTCTTCGTACATGCGACGGATCCCTTCCTTGACGATGACCGCGATTTCATAGGCAAAGGCCGGGTCATAAGCTTTCAGGTTGGTCATACTCAGCGCCAGGACATGGCTGTGACCGTCCTGGTGCTGCAGGCCCTCACCGGCCAGGGTGGTGCGCCCGGCAGTACCGCCGAACAGGAAGCCGCGGGCCATGATGTCGCCAGCCGCCCAGATTAAGTCACCAATCCGCTGGAAACCGAACATCGAGTAGAAGATGAAGAACGGTATCATGTTGATGCCGTGCGTCGCATACGCCGTCCCGGCGGCAATAAACGACGACATCGAACCGGCCTCGGTGATCCCTTCTTCGAGAATCTGACCGTCCTTGGCCTCCTTGTAATACAGCAGAGTCTTCTTGTCGACCGGTTCGTATGTCTGGCCGACGTGCGAGTAAATCCCTACCTTGCGGAAGAGCGACTCCATACCGAACGTGCGCGCTTCATCCGGTACGATCGGTACCATTATCTTGCCGACGTTCTCATCCGCCAGCAGCTTCGACAACAGGTGCACCGATACCATCGTCGTTGCCACCTCCCGGTCGTCCGTCCCTTCATAGAACTCGTTGAACAGATCCTCCTTCGGCATCCCCATCGCTGAAACCGTCACCTTGCGATTCGGCACATAGCCGCCAAGCGCATTGCGGCGTTCGTGCAGGTACTTGATCTCTTCACTGTCGTCGGCGGGACGGTAGAACGGGGCGTCGGCAATGTCCTTGTCCGAAATCGGAATGCCGAAGCGGCTGCGGAAATGACGCAACTCCTGTTCGTTCAGCTTCTTCTGCTGGTGCGTAACATTGCGTCCCTCACCCGCTTCACCGAGACCATACCCCTTGATCGTCTTGGCCAGGATAACGGTCGGCGCTCCCTTGTGCTCGACCGCCGCTTTATAGGCCGCGAAGACCTTCTCGGGATCATGACCGCCCCGTCGCAAGCGCGCCAGCTGCTCATCAGAGTAGCTCTTGACCAGCTCGAGCAGTTTTGGATACTTGCCGAAGAAGTCTTCTCGAATGAACGAACCGTCCGATACCGTATACTTCTGGTACTGGCCGTCCGGAATCTCCTCCATTCGCTTGACCAGCAGCGATTCCTTGTCCGCCTCCAGGAGCGGATCCCAGTCGGCGCCCCAGATAACTTTGATGACATTCCAACCAGCGCCCCGGAAGGCCGCCTCCAGCTCCTGGATGATCTTGCCGTTACCGCGCACCGGTCCGTCGAGTCGCTGCAGGTTGCAGTTGATCACGAAGATCAGGTTGTCGAGCTTCTCCCGTGATGCCAGTGTAATGGCGCCGAGCGATTCCGGTTCGTCCAGCTCACCGTCGCCTAAAAACGCCCACACCTTTTGACCGGCCGTCTTCTTCACGCCGCGATCCTCGAGATACCGGTTGAAGCGTGCCTGGTAGATTGCCTGGATCGGCGCCAGGCCCATCGATACGGTCGGGAACTGCCAGAAATCGGGCATCAGTCGGGGGTGGGGATATGACGACAACCCGCCGCCCGATTTCAGTTCTCGCCGGAAATTCTGGAGATGTTTCTCGGTCAACCGTCCTTCCATGAAGGCCCGGGCATAAATACCGGGGGCGGCATGCCCCTGGAAATAAATCTGGTCACCACCGAACTCTTCAGAGCGGGCGCGGAAAAAATGGTTGAAGCCGATCTCGTACAGGGTGGCCGAGGAGGCATAGGTCGAGATATGACCGCCTATCCCGCTCGACTCTCGATTGGCCCGCACCACCATGGCCATAGCGTTCCAGCGAATGATCGACTTGATGCGCCGCTCGATTTCACGACTGCCGGGAAAGACCGGTTGCTGCTTCGACGGAATGGTATTGATGTATGGTGTATTGGCCGTAAACGGGATACTGACACCGAACTCCTGGGCATGAATCTGCAGTGCCCGCAACAGATCGCGGACCCGCTCCGGGCCCTGCTCCTGATAGATGTAATTCAATGAATCCATCCACTCCAGATTCTCCTGGTGGATGGCGTCGGGTATCTTGTTCCGGGACTCACGGGTTACATTCGTACTCATATGCAAAAACCTCTTCAATGTCCGTTTGGTAAGGGCATGACACCGCTGGACCTGTTGCTTTCCCCACCTCAGGCCGGGTGTTGCAGGCTATGTAGGCACAGAATAGCACACCTCCAACACGCTGGCAACGACGATTATCGCCGCCGCAGGGGCGGCCCTTTGCTTCTGTAACCTGTTTATCCGGCCATTGTTCGCCCTCAAGACCACATTTATCAAGCCGCCCAGCCGGCCGTTGCTAAATTGCAACGAGATGGACTGCAATTGGTTAAGATTGGGCCTGAAACAAAACGGAGGCTTCTTCAGCGACCCTTCAAACGGTGCCACAGGTTCCCCACGGCAGCCGCCGGGTCGGCCATCGACTGCTCCACCTGCCGAACCTCCCAACCGGTATCGGTCGGGAAGATCTTCCACGAAAAAATAAATTGGCGGCCATCAGTGGCGGCGACATCGAACTCTCCAAACCGCAAATCGCTGAACCTCAGGCTGTCACCGTCTCGCCCCACGGTGTACCAACCCTGAGAAAACAACTTCAGTGTTTCCACCAGTCGGTCCCGAGCGACTGCGTCGAGCAGGGAATCGTTCCGGGGAATAAAGTAGTAGTCAATACTGTCACTTGCGTCGAGCAGCGAGTGATAGCCAACCAGATAGCCGTCGGCTGTCTCAACCGTCGTCCGCCAGAGTATGCTGTTGAAAATCGTCGGCACCGTCATGTACCGCTCAGCACTGAATTGCTGACGCTCTATATTCTGTTCGGCTACACTGTTGACATGCAGCTTAATCCCGACTGTCAGCACCAGGTACAGGCAGCTTATGGCCAAACCGATCCATCCGATCCGATGCCGGACCCTCGACCCTCGGCCAAGGATGAGGCTGGCTGCGGTCACAACCAGGAGCGGCAGGGTAA
>CAZJCK010000083.1:0-11902 GCA_964544635.1 uncultured Ignavibacteriales bacterium
GTAAGTCGTTGATACGACAATGAAATCAATCGTCTTGCTAATCCGTTATAGGGGTATAACCTCTATCCAGGGTTCGAATCCCTGTCTCTCCGCTTTTTTGTATCTAATTGCGCCGCTTGCCTTTGGCAACTCTACGCCGGCGCGGTAAAGATCCCCTCTCGCATTCCCAACCAGCCGCCTCGCAACCAACCATCTGCAAATTCTCAAGAATCCCTACAAAATTTGGTTGACTTTGACTGTGATAATACATTGTATTACTGGCGAAGCGTAACTCTCGAATGTGAATGCCGAAGACTCGGCACAGCCCGTACAACTATGTTGCATCTGAAGAAACGTACAGATCTCTATCTCAGGACGGCCCTCGCCCTCCTTCTGTCAATGACCGTAACGAGTTTCGTTATTGCGGGTAGCCGGCATCACCATGTCGACCAGGTAGAGCCGCTGCCCCACTCCTGTTCGCCCGAGTCCGACAAGCTTCCTTCAGATCATGAAGGATCAACCGAACGAACACTGCATTCACTCTGCTATATCTGCATCGCGATAAACTCCCTGGCGATGGAATGGTCGCCAATTCTGAATATTCCCAGCTTTGAACAGCCCAACGTGCTGTGGTCCGGGCAAACAGTTCAGCCTCAGTCGCTGTTTGGACGGTGCTTTGCGCCACTCCGGGCGCCCCCTGCTCAGTTCTCCTGATACCTCTCTACCAACAGCCGATCGATACGTCCCCGAGCCGGCCACCACATGGCAATGGCGAGGCGGGAGGTGTTATCGGCAGCTTGAAAAACCCGAGGACGATAAGTCTTCCGTGTATTGCAATGCAGCGTTTGTGATGCATTGCGATGCCGGGATACTATGATTCTGCAGGAGTACCAGAGCCATGCGCAAAGTAATCTTCTTTTTTCTTATTCTGGCGGTCGGCGCCTTGCTTACCGCCTCAGCCCACGCCCAGACGCGGGGGCTGTATATCATTCAAAATGCAACTGACACTCTCGTTTCCGTACTCGACGGAACCGCTACGGGCGAGATTGCGATCGAAGAAGGAGCCAGTATAACCGGGCTTGAAGTTGTCTGGCGTGATGCCGTCGACAATCCCTTTCAGCCGACCGGTAGCGGTGATTCACTCGCGGTTTCGGTGAGTTCACCAGCCGACGTCAGCGAGTCAAGCACCGGGCAGTGGACCTTCGAAATGACTTCTACCGGTGAGCATGGAGTCTTCACCGCGACATTCTCGCTGTATCTCGCAGGCGCACTCGACTACACCTCGCCGGCGATTGAGGTTCACGTTGAAGAGCCGCATGCCGAGCCGGAGGGCCTGCGCCTCGTCGCTGCGGGTGACACGCTTGTATGGGTTGACGGCTTGACGGTGACCGGTGAAGTCGAGGTGGCCCATCTCGAGGAGACCGACACGATCACGGTGTGGTTCATCGACGCCGAGGACAACCTGTTCCAGCCGGACGATCCGGCCGAGTTCCATATGGTTGGTACGATCACCGATCCGCTGACTGCCGACTTCGTTCATTTTGACTCAGCCAACTGGACGTTTACGATTACCGGTGTCGAGGAAGGGATGACCGATCTGACGATTGGTATCTTCCATGATGACCATGTCGACTACACCTCGCCGGCGATTGAGGTTCACGTTGAAGAGCCGCATGCCGAGCCGGAGGGCCTGCGCCTCGTCGCTGCGGGTGACACGCTTGTATGGGTTGACGGCTTGACGGTGACCGGTGAAGTCGAGGTGGCCCATCTCGAGGAGACCGACACGATCACGGTGTGGTTCATCGACGCCGAGGACAACCTGTTCCAGCCGGACGATCCGGCCGAGTTCCATATGGTTGGTACGATCACCGATCCGCTGACTGCCGACTTCGTTCATTTTGACTCAGCCAACTGGACGTTTACGATTACCGGTGTCGAGGAAGGGATGACCGATCTGACGATTGGTATCTTCCATGATGACCATGTCGACTACACCTCGCCCACCCTCACGGTTTCGGTGTCAGCAACGTGCTGTATTGGCGACCGGGGAGACGTCAACGGTGACGGCGTGAATGCCGACCCCATTGACCTGGCCAACCTGGTAGACTATTTGTTTGCTGGCGGCGTGGCCCCGGCATGCGATGAAGAAGCAGATCTCGATGGCAATGGCTCAGGCGCCACGCCGATTGATCTGGCATATCTTGTTGATTTTCTGTTTACCGGCGGAATTGCGCCGGTGGCCTGTCCGTGAACGACGAACCAGACGGAAAGGTAGCACGACATGTTGCTGATACGACGGACTATCGGTCTTTTATTATGCAGTCTTCTGCTGCTGGTGGTCGGCTGCTCTGACAATCCGGTCGACAATTCGTCGGACTTCGCCTGCGAACATGTGGATGCCGAGGGGCTGGTGGTGGAAGCCACCGGTCCCTCCGGCTCAGGTGCGGTACTGGCAGGGCAGTGGAAAACGACTGTCACCGGTGGAGTTGTGTTACAGAGTGGTCAGGCTGGGATGCGTCTGGCAGTTTCATTTCTCGACCTGGATTCAACTCGCATCGAGGTTTCGACTGCATGTGTCGATCACGCACTGCGCTGGACCGGCGGTGATACTTCGATAGTCAAACTTGCAAACGTGCCGCAGGAGAAGTGGCAACTGGAATTGAGCCCGCAGTCTCCCGGATCTACCAGCGTTCGTCTTCAGGTCTGGCACGGCGACCATTCCGACTTCACGTCTCAACCTATTCCCGTGGTCGTGACGGCTGCTTCAGCCGGGTGCGATCCGGTCGCTGTTGACGGCATGGCCATTCGACAGGGTGATTCGGTGGTGGCCGGTCAGTGGGTTGCTTTCACGGAAGGCGGGCTTGCTGTTACCGCAGGCACTTTCACCGGGCCGCTCTCGGTCCATTTCCTTGCTCTCGACAGTACATTGCTGGAGCTGCCTGACTCCTGCGCCAACTTTGACCTGGTGTGGGAGCTCGATGATAGCACCATCGTCGATCTTTTGCCCGGCAGTTCCAGGTGGCAGATATCCCTTTCCGGAAAGCAGGCGGGCGCAACATCGGTGCGTTTCCGTCTGACCGACGCCGGCGTTCCGATATGGTCCTCTTTGCCACTTCAGGTTGAGGTGAATTCGGCCTGTGACTCCATACCGGTGGCCGGTCTCCGACTTGAAGATAGTGCCGGTGTGGTGTATCTCGAGCAGGCGGGAAATTCGAGCGACACAATCCGGCTGAAACGCGATATCGGTTCGTACGCTGTCCTTCCCGTCTGGCTTGACGGCACCAACCAGCCGATCATCATCGATGCCGCCTGTGTCGATCACTTTGTTTCCCCGACGCTATCGGACTCATCTGTGGTCGACATTATTCAGTCTGCCGACAGCATTGTTCTTACACCGCTCGCGGTTGGGGAAGCAACTATGCGCCTGAGGCTTCAACGTGGTACGTTTGTTGACTACGCCTCCGGGGAAATCGTCGTTGTGGTCGAACCTCCCGTAGTGCATACACCGACAAGCGCCACCGCCCTGGGGCTTGAACGTCACTGCAACCTGCTCGCCAGCTGGAATTACGACGAAGTGAACGGTCCCAACCAGGTTCGTGGAGCATTGGTTGTGTCGGTCGGGGTCAGCCTGAACGATTGCCGTGCCGGCTGGCTCGATACGCTGACCGACAGCGACGGCCTGCGCTATGAAGCCGACTTATCGGAAGCCGGGTATTCCCTGGAATGGACGGTCGCCGATCCGGCTGTCGCAACGTTAGTTGCCGGCAGCGGCGATGCCATGTCGTTTGCGGTCGATGGTCACGCTATGGGTCATACCACCGTCGTCTTCAGGCTGCTGTTCGACGGCGCCAGTGAAGTTGTCTCCGGGCCCATACCTATTATCGTCCGCGACTCCGCCATGACGGCCTCCGATAGCGCCGACTATGCCGTTGTCTTCGTCGGCGAATATTTGGTAGCGGTGCGCGATGGCGCCCTGGTGCCGGATGACACCATCTGTGGCGGTACTCACTTCAAGAAGTTGTGGGCCAGAGAGGGTGAATTGACGGCGTTGTTCGGACTGTGGGAGCCCAAAACGGCCGGCAACTACTGTGACCGTCGCCATTTCCCCATCTCCAATCGCCAACTGGTATTCGACTTCGCTGACCCCTGTGTCGCTCGCATGGTGTACGAACCGGTGCATTGGGGCGAGGATCGTATCTTCCACCTCAAAGGACTGTCGGCGGGACATACAACCGTGCGCATGCATGTCATCAATGTGGTAACGAAGACCGTGGAGTTCACCTCTCCGCCCCTGCCGATCGAGATCACTCCATGATCCGCGCGCTGCTCAGTATCTCCGTTGTCATATGGACAGCCATTGTCCCGGCCGGCTTCGATACCGGCCGGGCTTTGGCTGAAGAGCATGATGCCACGGTGTCGTTGAATGGTATGGTAGTTAACGAATCGGGCGAGCCGGTCGGGGGAGCAACCGTCCGCGTACGACCGCTCGACCGCACGGTACTTGCAGATTCGTCCGGCCGGTTTGTGTTACCGGATCTGCCGGACGGACACTACCAAATTGAATGTTCCCATGTGGGATATCACAACGTCGTGGAGGAAGTTCAACACCCTTTGCCCGGCGGCGAGTTCGTTCGTTTGGTACTGCGACAGACGGCCATTGAGCTAAACAGCCAGATCGTCTTTTCTGGTCGTTTTGGCCGCAGTGACTCGCTGGGTCGTCGAGTCTCGATTACCGGCACCAGTCTGCGCGAAGAGATGAGCCGCACGGTTGCTGATGTCCTCGAGGAGGAACCAGGTGCGGCACAACGATCGATGGGGCCGGCACCGGCTCGACCGGTGCTCCGTGGCCTCGGGGGAAACCGGCTGCTCGTACTCGAGAATGGACAAACGGCTGGAGATCTTTCGGCCACTTCCGCCGATCATGCTGTCACCATCGATCCAATCGGCAGCCGCCGGGTGGACGTTATCCGCGGGCCGCTCAGTTTTCGATATGGCTCAAATATTCTGGGTGGAGTAATTAACGTCGAAGATGGTCGCGTGCCGGCACTGCATGATCGGGGACTCGAGGGAGAAATCACCGGACAGGTAGAATCAGTCAATGATGGCGCGGTCGGGCATGCCTTCCTCTCATACGGAACATCAAGGGTGGCAGTAACTGGTCACGTCAGCGAACGAAAAGCCAACGATATACGGACACCGCGAGGCGATCTCGAAAACACCTCTATCGCGACCAATGACATTACTTTCGGGGCGACAGTAGATCTGGGACGGCTGATTTCCGGAGCGTCCGTTGAAAGGTTTGATTCCGACTATGGCATACCCGGCGGCTTTTTGGGGGGCCACCCAAGAGGCGTCGACATCGAACTCGAAAAGGAGCGCATCACCAGCAAATCGGTATTGTCGCTGGCCTCAAGCAAGGTAACAGAGTTGCACTTCAATACATCGTATACCAGCTATTACCATCGCGAACTGGAGTCAAGCGGCATCTGTGGTGTATCATTCGGTGTTCTCACCTATACCGCTGAACTGGTGTCTCGAATCAGGCTCACGGATGGTGGTCGGACAGCGATCGGCATTCACGGTGGCTACCGCAACTATCAGCAAGGTTGCCTGACATTTGTTCCGGAGACAGAAGAACAGGCTCTGGCAACCTGGGTAATTCACCATCAGTCGCTTGGCGCGATAGATGTTTCCATAGCATCACGCTTCGATTGGCAGTCTGTTTCGCCCCAGACACGTTCTGGAACTACTACCAAGGCCGGCCTGGTCAGGGGACGGACCTTTCACGGCATGTCAGGAGGGCTGGCTTTGAACTGGTCGGCCAATCAATGGCTGAGCCTCGGCAGCAGTCTCATGCTCACTCAGTCGCTGCCTGCGACTGAAGAACTATTTTCCGATGGTCCACACCTTGCGGCATACTCGTATGAAGTAGGCAATGCGGATTTGTCACCGGAGCGGGGGTTCGGTATCGAGGTGTCTGCGACAGTGAAGCACGATCGGTCATCGGCCGGTCTTGCGGTGTTTCGAAATCGCTTTGCCAACTATATCTTCCCGCGCAATACCGGTGAACTGGAAATCGGTCCGGGCGAAGAGGGCTTTCTGGTTCGATACCAGTATGCCGGACAATACGCCGAAATGATCGGCGGCGAGTTCGAGTTTCGACTGGGGCTGCCATCCCGGCTATCAATCGGTGGCAATGCCAGCTATGTTCGAGGCGAACTGCTCAACGATGGCAGTCCCATTCCGTTCATGCCGCCACTCAATGGCCGAGTGTGGGGTGCGATTGACCGCCCCAACTGGCGAATACGAGCTGCGCTGCGATGGGCCTCCGATCAAGATCGGCTGGGCGAGTTCGAAGAGGGAACCGCCGGCTGGGCCGTCGTCGATATCTCGGCCAACTATCAACTGCTTTTGGGCGGCATGGCCCATAGCCTCGTGCTTGGTATTGAAAACCTCTCTGACCACGAGTACCGCAAACATCTGTCACGAGTCAAATCGGTCATGCCGGAACCCGGTAGAAATGTGAAGCTGTTGTACCGCATATCGTTTTAGCAACTCAACTGCGGCCCTTCTTTCGGTATGCAAACGGCGACTGTAAGCCAGACCGTCAGGGGGACAATTCAAAAGCGAGTTTTCGGTGGTTTGGCGTTCTCACACGACGGTTGGCGGCAGATCATCACGGGCTTCGCGAGGATACCGTTGGTGGTACGTGATCAGCCGGTCCGCCTTGATCTCCCGCACCTGATCTAAATGCTCAAAGAAGGAGTAACTCCGCCCTTCGCTTTGACAGGTCGGATCGAATCGTTCAATGTGCGCCTCCTGGAACGGCCTGCTCGGCCGGAGATGGCGGCAGGCCATACTCACATGGAACAACGGGTGTCGAAGCGGTGGCGTCCGGAATCACCAATCGCCGACGGTTATGAACGACGACCAGAGGCAGGGATGCGGCGCCAGGCCGTTTTGCCGCAGCGCCGAGATCATATCGAGTTGTACCGTGCGAAGCGCCTCGGCAACCGAGCGGTCGGCGTGGTTGTACAGCGGACTGATCAGACTAGCGGTGGTGACATCATCGACCGGCCAAAGGGCGCAGACAACTGTCCGTGCCCCGGCCATGAGGAAGGCCCGCCGCAGGCCGTAGACACCCTCCCCCGACACCACCTGGCCGAGGCCGGTTTCGCAGGCCGACAGCACCACCAGGTCGGTCGCATCGAGTGACATCCCGGCCACTTCGAAGGCGGTCAGGACGCCGTCCTCGGCGCCGCGAGCGGCGGCATCCTTACCGTGCAGGTTGGAACCGGCAAGAAACAATCCTGACAACAGCAGCGGATTGGCCGTTCGGACCATCGCAGCGGCAGTGTCGGTGGTCGCTTCACATTCGGCCTGCAGGTAGTAGCCGTGAGTCGCAAGATGCACCACCCGGTGTGACGGTCCCAGTCGCTTGCAACGTTCTTCCGTTGCGGCCGGTCCGAGGAATGACGCAACCGGTTCATCGATGGCGCTTCTCCACCAATCGACGATGCGGTCGATCTCATGACGGGTGCCCGGCAGCGGGCTCACCGTAATCTCGTCGAGATTGCGGCAGGGGGAACTGATACGGCGCTGCTTTGCCGCCAACGACTTCTGCGCCGGCGCCTGGCGTGTCAGTTGGGGGGAGATGTGGCGCTGCTCGACGGAGGCATCGAAGTCGGGGTCGCCGATCGCGAGCAGTCCCTCAACCCTGTTGCCGCCCGGCCTGTCACGCAGCAAGTCGCGGCCGGCGGTCAGGTAGTGGATGGCGTGTTGTTCGGCGAGAAACGGTCCGTCGGGTCTTGCCAGTCCGGCGAACGAGACAGTGCTGAGGCCGCCGTCGGGAGCGATCAGAACCAACCCCGCACCGTCCACGGCTTCGGCCACCGGCGACCAGAGTAGCGTGTACAGCGAGTCGGCGATGGCGACATAACGTTCCCAGTACGCATCCGGCGCCAGCAGTTGCAGGGCGACCTCCTGCATATGCTCACGATATTTCGCCTGCAGGTGGTCGATTTGGTCGGCGCGACCGAGATACTTTACCAATGGCGGGGCGTCGTCGCGAACTACCAGTACGGCATAGGCCGGCCAGGCGGTACGGCCGGCAACGTCGATGTGCAGGTACCGGTAATACTCGAGCAGTGCGCTCTTGTCGGGAAGGGTGGCGGCTATCTTCTTCGGCGTCAGCATCGGTGTGACGGCCGTCAGCATCGGCCGCCCGCCCATTCGAGCGAGCGACTGTTCGAGTGATTCGGCTGTCCGGCCGAGCGTGTCAAGATAACAGGCGAACGCTGCCGAGTCGATCTCGGGACCGGCGACAAAGAGGCTGGAGATGTCGCGACGGATGGCGCGCAGGGAATCGAGCTTGCGTTGGACGTCGGCATCCGGTTGCTCACGCATGGCGCGGGTACGCCGGAAGACTTCATCCGACACGGCGCCCTTGGTCGCGAGGATGGCGGCAGCCACGCCGCCGGTCGTGGCGCTGTCCCAATCGGCGGCGTCTACGGCACTGCTGATGAAGTTGCCGGCAGCGTTGTGCACTTGTTCGGAGTACCGCAGCGCCTCCTCCTCGCTAAGGGCGAAGGCATTGCTGTGGAAGTGTCGGTGCTGGATAAGGAAGGCACGCTCGGCCAGTGACACCGCATCACCGGTGCGTCCCTGTGCCCGTCGCAGTTTACTCAGGTTGGCAAGGACATCAGCCTGGTCATGATGATAGCCGCCGTAGACGCGGTCAAGAATGGCCAGCGATTGCTGGAGTGAACTTTCGGCAAGCTCCAGCGAATCAAGATGAAAGGCGGCGTTGCCGATGTTCAACAGGCTGGAAGCGATCCAGGGATGCGACTCGCCGACCAGCTCGCGCTTGATGGCCATCGACTCACGGTACACCGCCAGACCATCGGCATACCGTCGCTGCTCAACATAGGTGTTGCCAAGATTATTCAACAGGAGGGCCTCGGACTCGCGCTGATCCGAGGTTGTCTCGCGGGCGATATCGATAACTTGAAGATACACCTCTACGGCATCCTCGTACTCCTCCTGTTTCGACAGGGCAAGGGCCAGGGCATCGAGCGTACCTATCAAGTCGGGATGGCTCTCGCCAAAACTGCTTTCCCGAATGGCCAGGGCCTCTCGCGCCAGTCGTTCGGCACGCTCATACTGGAGCAACTCGCTGTTGACCAAAGCCAGGACATCGAGTACGTCGGCGATGTTGCCATGATTGGCCGGCAGGGTAGCGCGAAAACGGGTGAGCGCGCCCTGCAGGAGTTCGTCAGCCTTGACATACTCACCCCGGTTGCGATAGATGTCGCCGAGGTTGTTCATGGTCAGGGCGACATCACTCGACATCGAGTCGATGTGCCATTTTATATCGAGGGAGCGACGGTAGACAGTTTCGGCGCGGTCGAGATCGCCGGTATAGTAGTAGTACAGTATGCCAAGATTGTCCAGCAGCGCCGCCAGTTCGACCGGGTCGTAGTCTTCTGCCGACTCGAAGATATCGCGGGCACGGGTGTATGCATCTTCGGCTTCGTCGTACTTGCTCTGTGCCAGCAGCATGACACCAAGTGTCCGCAGAGCAATAGCCACTTCGGGATGATTGGGGCCATACGCCTCTTCGCGCAGTTGCAGGCATTGCAGTCCCACCCGTTCGGCCTGCTCGTAGTCGCCGTCGTAGTAGCGGAATACTGAAAGGCGACGCAGGACCGAGGCGGCAGCAGTATCGGACTCGGCATGAGCCAGATCCAGTGCCCGGTTGCCGACAGCCAGCGCGGAATCGACTTCCGACACATTGGCCAGTGAGTCGGCGCGGTTCAGGAGTTGCCGCCAGTCTCCGGCCGCCGCCGTGGCTGACAGCAGTATAACCACCAGCAGGCTGATATACCATGGTTTGTGGTTATGCATCGTATCCCTCTGTTACTGACTGGTGTCTGGTTCGGCCTGATATTTGAGGCATCGCAATGCGGTCGGTTCAGTATTGATACAACCGAATATTGCCAAAGCCAACGGCAAAGTTAACGGGATGTGGCCATGCGACGAGGCGGGACAACAAGAGTCTCCCGCTTCGTCAATCATGAGCTAACTGTCAGGTCTGCTACTTCAGCAGCATCATCTTGCGCGTCGCAACGAAATCGCCGGCGATCAGGCGGTACAGGTACATCCCGCTGGCAACCGGCTCGCCGCCATCCGACTTGCCATTCCACACCGCGTCATGATACCCGGCCGGCAGCTCACCCAGCTCGATGGTGCGTACGACGCGACCGGTAATGTCGAACACCTCGAGTCTTACCTCGACCCGCGAGGTAAGCGCAAAGCTGATGGTGGTCGATGGATTGAAGGGGTTGGGGTAGTTTTGCGACAAGGAGAATCGTTCGGGCAACAGGTTGTCGCCGTCGCCGCCGATCGCCGTCGTAAATGCCGTCACTCTTGAGCTTTTCATGCCAGCCATGCGGGAGCGAGGATATCTCAAGTCTGGGGGGCGGTGGCCATGTCGGAACCGGCGATCCAGCCGGTCGTCCAGGCCGACTGGAAATTGAAGCCGCCCGTGATACCGTCAATGTCGAGCAATTCACCAGCGAAATAAAGGCCGGGGCAGATACGGCTCTGCATCGTCTTGAAATCGACCTCCTTGAGCGCCACGCCGCCGCAGGTGACGAACTCCTCCTTGAAGATACCCTTGCCGACCACGTCAAAGCGAGCAGCATGCAGCTCGTCGGCGAGGGCGAGCAGTTGTCGTTTCGACAGATTGGCCCAGGTGAGATCATCAGACACACCAACGCTGGCGCACAGGCGCTGCCAATAGCGCAGGGGGAGGTTTACCGACGAATGGTTCTTCGCTCGCCGCTTGAGCTTCTGCTCGCGATACTCCGATAAGAACGAACGCAGCCGGTCGAGTGTATAGTCCGGCACAAAGTTGACCACCAGCTCGGCGCGGTAGCGATGTTCATTCAATTGTCGAGCGCCCCATGCTGAGAGCTTGAGAATGGCCGGGCCGCTCAGTCCCCAGTGCGTGATCAGCATCGGGCCACGCTGCCGCAGCTCCGTACTGTCAGCGAAGCGCAGGCTGAGTTCGACATCGGCGAAGCTCATGCCCGACAGATCAGCGATGCGCGGGTCGGTCAGCTTGAAGGTGAACAGCGACGGTACACACGGCACTACGGTATGGCCGAGCGATGCGGCGATGCGGTATCCCTGGCGGCTGCTGCCGGTAGCCAGCAGCACGCGATCGGCCCGAAGCGGCGCCTGGTCATGGATCGAGACTTCGAAATAGCGACCGTCACCTGATTCACGCACCGCGATATCACTCACGCGCGCGTTCAACCGTACAGTCACGCCGGCCTGATCAGCCGTGCGCTGCAGACAGTCAATAATGGTAGCCGAGGAATCGGTGACGGGAAACATGCGACCGTCCGCCTCCGTTTTCAATGTCACCCCCCGCTGCTCGAAGAACTCGACAACGTCGCGCGGTTGGAAACGGCTGAACGGCCCCCGCAGTTCACGGTGTCCGCGCGGGTAATTGCGCACCAGGTCCGACGGTTCGAAGCAATGGTGTGTCACATTGCACCGCCCGCCGCCTGATATGCGCACCTTGTCCAGCGGCGTATCGGTCGCTTCGAGGACGGTCACCCGGGCGGCATCGTTGGCCCGGGCAGCGGTAATAGCGCCGAAATAGCCCGCCGCGCCGCCGCCAATCACCGCGATTCGCATGTGTCCCGCGCATTCATGCCGGCAAGTATGGTACATCGTGGTGCCAACGCCAAGCGGTATATCATCAGGAAACAACAATACGAGAATCCGGGCATCGATGATGCCCGGGTGTAGCGACAACTACCGTGACGTCTGGCGTCCGGCTAGCAGGCTGTGGAAAAATGTGTTCAGGTTGAAGTTGTAGGCGGTATCGCCGGCAATACCGACTGCCGTG
>CAZJCK010000083.1:11912-12255 GCA_964544635.1 uncultured Ignavibacteriales bacterium
CGACAACTACCGTGACGTCTGGCGTCCGGCTAGTGGATATGGCATGACTGGCACTGTACTCCCTTTAACTCATCACGGATCTTCTGTCCCACGATCTGGTGGAACAGCGGTGGCTGCGCCTCGTCGTGGTGACAGCGGGTACAGGTCTCATCGATTCTGGACTGGCCGACCGTGCGATGGCAGCAGCGACAGGTTACCTGGAGATCGCTCTCGGCCGGAGCATTCGTTGACTGCCGCAAGAGGCTGGTCGGCAACATCACCAAGCGGTTAACGTTCAGCAACGTGAGCGTCGATGCGTCCGGCAACCCCGCCGCCGGGAACCGACGATACGGGTTCCCGGCGA
>CAZJCK010000084.1:0-12189 GCA_964544635.1 uncultured Ignavibacteriales bacterium
GCATGAAACTCCCCGGCAACGCCACCTCGCAGGGAAGGTTGTTTTAGACGATACTCACCGAACGTCGTGCCCGCGCAGGCGGGCATCCACTATTCTCTTCGCAGGTCGGGTTCCGTAATGCGCCCAAGGCGCATGGAGAGACCTGACATTCTACCTTCGTCATTCCCGCGAAAGCGGGAATCCACCCGGTCGCCCATCGTTCGGGTATGTCTTATTTGCCCGCTGGCGAAATCGGTTCCGGCACCTCGTTGGCGACTGCCGGAACTGTCTTGAAATATGCCAGCATCGCCTTGAGATCGTCATCCGACGCCACCGCCAGGTTGCACCACGGAGGATTGCTCGACCGTAGCCGCGATGTTTCCCCGTCCGCATCGCCTTGATGAACTGGGCGTCGTTCCAGCCTCCCAGCCCGAACTTCTTGTCCGACGTCAGGTTTGACGCAAACGACACGCCCCATGGTCCAGCCCAGGCGGTGCGGCGATCGTTAATACGTAAGCTGCCGCAAAAAGTCACGTGGATTTTATCGGCCCATGAGAGGTTTTATTATTCCGCCCCGACCCCCAAAACGGCCGCCCTTTTAGACGTCATCCTCGACCACTACCGCCGTCCCGTAAACCAGTAGCTCGGCGGCGCCGCGCATCAGCTCCGACGTCGAGAACCGGCACATCACAATGGCGTTCGCCCCCAGCGCCTCCGCCTCAGCCACCATCCGGTCAATCGCCTGTTCCCGCGATTCGGCGATCAGCTTGGTGTACTCGCGGATCTCGCCCCCCACCAGGTTGCGAAATCCCGCCGCAATGTCGCGCCCCAAATGCCGCGCCCGTATCGTGTTCCCCCGAACCAGCCCCAAAGTTTTGACAATCCGTTTATGGGTGATATCCTCAGTTGTCACGATTATCATCTGTCCACCTCCGCGTAGCGATCACGTTTGAATGCAAAAAGCGCTTCGCGGGCGAACGAAACAACCAGAATTATCGCACCCACGCCGACCAGCGATACCCCGATCTTCATCCACAGAGGCGCCGACGGATCGGTCAACAACGCCGACATGAATTCATACAGGCCGAACCCCAAAAGCAACATCGCCCCCAGCGACAGAAACAGCCAGCCGAACCCCCGCTCGAGCTTCTTGTACAGGCTCTGCCAGTACGTCTCCCAGACCTCCTCCGGCAGATCGGCGTACCGCGCCATCCCGGTCACCTCCTTCAGTTTTCGAAACTCCTCCACCTCCCGCTTCAGATCCGGATCGGACGTCATCGCGGCCTCGAATTCGGCCCGTTGAGCCGCACTCAGTTCGCCGTCGACATATCCGGCTATCATTTCGCGGATTCGATCAGACATACCTATTCACCTCTCATGAGCTGCGCCAGACGTTTCCTTGCATAATACAACCGCGACATAACCGTCCCCTTCGGAATACCCAACAGCGCCGCAATCTCGTCGTACGACATGTTCCGAAAGTGCTGCAGGACAATTATCTCGCGATCGGCAAACGACAGCTCCATCAACGCCGCCCGCAAACGCGCCAGCGTCTCTGTCTTTTCATACACCGTCTCGGGCGTCTCCTCGTCAACCAGCAACCAGCTCTGCTCCTGAAAATCGACCGCCACCGACCGCGCTTTCTTGCGCAGCCAGGTTTTGGCGAGGTTGGATACTATGGTGTAGAACCAGGGCATGAACGGCTTGGAGCCGTCGAACGTTTTCGCCGACCGATAGACACGCAGAAACGCCTCCTGCGAGATATCCCAGGCGTCATCGGAATTCCCGACCAGCCCGAGTGCCATCCGGTAGGCGGCTTTCTTGTGACGTTCGACCAGCGTCGCCAGCGCCTTCTTGTCGCCTTTTCGTATGTCGAGCACCAGCGTGTTATCCATGTCCATAGCTCAGCCTTTCGCTACAAATACCGCGAATCGACATGATTATTCACACAGGGGAGAGGAAAATACAGAAAAAAACGTGGAAGCCGCTGACCAGGCTCTCATCCGTGTGGCCGGCTCTCTTCCGTAGGCCAGGCTTGGTCCGCCGCAGGCGGACAAGCCTGCCATCCTCAGATATTGTTGACATGCGCGGCAGCCCCCACGTCTGCCTCTCCTAAGCATCGCCCTTGGTCATTCTGGCGAAGGCCAGAATCCACACTTACATACTTAATACGTACGTGTGGATGTAGGCCAGAATGTCCCGAAGGGTCTTCTGGCGCCGTCGTGATTCGTAGATTCCCGGAACTCTGCACCCGGCAATGGCCGGGCTTGAGACTCCGGGCTACATACTTGCAAGCCTGCCATCTTCAACCACTACGTCCCTTCCGGCAGCGCCACCATCCGCTCCAGCTCCTTATCAACCCCCGCGCCATCCAGCCGCGCCACGTGAATCAACGCCCGCTTCTTTGCACTCACCTTCTCCGCGACATAATGATGTTCCGCCAGCCGCGCAATCTGGTGCAGATGCGTGATCACCAGCACCTGAGTCGAGCTCGCCAGATCAGCAATCTTGCGCCCCACCGCCTCGGCCGTACGACCGCCAATCCCCGTATCGACCTCATCAAACACCATGAGCGAATGCGAGATTTGCCCGCTCTTGTGCTCGGCTGCCTTGATCGAGAGGAGCACCCGCGAAATCTCGCCGCCCGACGCTACCTTGACCAGCGGCTTGGCCGGCTCACCCTTGTTGGCACTGAAGAGTATCCGGCCATTCTCCAACCCCCAGCGACACGGCGCCACACCTCGTCCGTCAAGGATCACGCCGTCATCGGCCAGCTCATACAACAGCTCAAGCTCAAATGTCCCCTCTTCTATTGCCAGGTCCTTTAGTTGCGCCTCTACCGCCTTCCTAAGCGACTTCGCCACCGTGCGCCGTTTCTCCGTTAGCGCCAGCGCCGCAGCGGTGTATGCCCTCCAGTGCCGCTCGGTTTCACGCTCCAGATGATCAATCAACTCATCGGTGTCCGGCATGTTTTGCAGCCGGTCATGTATCGACGCCAGCGTCTGCAGCACCGCCTCCTCCGACCCGCCATACTTCTTCTTGAGGCTGTAGATCTCATCCAGCCGAACATTGACCTCGTCCAGGCGCACCGGATCGTCCTCAAGCGAGTTGCCGTACTGCTCGATCGAGCGTCGCAATTCCTCCAGTGCAATCCGCGCCGACTCCGCTTCTTCGATCAACTTCGTCAGCGTGGTATCAATCGACGCCATGTCATCCAGTTCCGACACCACCATCGCCAGCATCGAATCAACCGCCGGCTCCTCGCCTGAGAGGATCGTCGCCACTTTGTCCGCCGATGCCATCAACTCCCTTGCAGAATCCAGCTTTCTTCGTTCGTTGTTCAACTCCTCCTCTTCGCCGGGGGAGAGCTGTGCCTTCTCGATCTCTTCCTGCTGAAACAGCAGCAGCTCG
Organism: uncultured Ignavibacteriales bacterium; assembly: GCA_964544635.1. GTDB lineage: Bacteria > Zixibacteria > MSB-5A5 > GN15 > FEB-12 > CAZJCK01. The sequence continues at coordinate 3,391 of CAZJCK010000084.1, forward strand.
CGTTCTTTCTGTAACTGCTCCCTGCGGTTACGCACATCGTGCAACTTCTTCGCTGACGCCTGCCAGGCATCGAAAAACTCGCCGACATGTTCACGCTCCGCATCCAGCTTTCCGAACCGGTCCAGAAACGCCAGGTGATTGCTTTCGTCCATCAACTGCTGGTTGGCATGTTGCGACAATATCTCCACGAGTGGATCGGTCAGTTCGCGCAACAGTGTCACCGTCGACGCTGCTCCGTTGATCTTCACCTTCGACGCTCCATCGACCGCCAGCTCGCGCTCCACTGCAATCGCTCCATCGATAATCCACGGTGCGAACTGCGTATGATACGACCGTGGCATTGTCGTCACATCAAACACTGCTCGCACTGTCGCCGTCTCCTCACCATGACGGATCTGGCTCTTGTCGGCCCGTTCTCCCAGAGCAAGGGAGAGGGCGTTGACAATAATCGATTTGCCCCCGCCGGTTTCACCAGTCAACACGCTCATACCGACGTCAAACTCGAGCGTTTGCCGCTCGACCAGCGCGATGTTCTGAATCTCCAGCCGTCTGAGCATACTACAGGTAACTCTCGATCTCTTCCTGGATCTGCCGCGCTTTTTCGTGGTTGCCCGCTGCCTCCGCCTGCGCCAGTTGTTCTTTCAAGGTCTGGCGAATTCGTTTGCGCTTCTGCCCCATGAGGAACTTGACCAAATCCCGCAACTGCGCATCGACCTCCTCAGGCGGCCATTCTTCCGCCGCCAGCGACGATATCAGCGACACAAACTTGCTGTCATCCGCTGCTGTATCGATCAACCGCCGCGGATCAACTGTCCCGCTATCCTCATACTGATGTATCATCGCGGCATAAGCCCGCTGCAGATCCGGCGACGCCAGATCTTTCGGCGCCACCGTTTCGATCACCGAATCTACCGCTCCCGGCATGCACAGAAGCAGCGAGACAAACTCACGTTCTGCTGACGAATTCGGTTGTTTCGAATGCGGCAGCCGTGTCTCGGTCGCCGACGGTGTCACGTTGCTCAGCATCAGGTCAACCGTCACATTCAGCGAGTCCGCCGCTTCGTTCAGGAATAACGTTCGTCGCGTCGGATCGGATATCTTGCTCGCCACCGACGCCAGTTCTTTAACCAGCTTCTCGCGTCCAATAATGCCGGCGGCGCCGGTGTCGACATCGCGCAATCGAAAGGCAATATAACTCAACGCCTCCTCGGTCAACTCACGAATCTTCTCCGCTCCATGCGCCTTCGCGAGGCTGTCGGGGTCCTCGCCCTCCGGCGGCAGCATCACCTTGACTTCAAGCCCGGCATCATACAACGCATCGACCGAACGCAGCGCCGCCTGGCGTCCGGCCGAGTCGGCATCGAAAAACAAGTAGACGGTCTCGGCAAACCGCGCCAGCAAGCGCGCCTGGTAGGCCGTGAACGCAGTTCCCGACGATGCCACCACATTCTGTATGCCCACCTGGTGCAGCGTGATCACATCGAAATATCCCTCGACAACATACACATCGTTCGCCGTCCGGGCCGCCTCTTTCGCCCGGTGCAGGTTGTACAGCACCTGGCTCTTCTGGTACAGCGGCGTTTCCGGCGAGTTGATGTATTTAGCCGGCTCACCCTTTTTCAGCGTCCGCCCGCCAAATGCAATCGGCTTGCCGCTCATGTTGTGAATCGGGATCATCAAACGCGTCCGGAACCGATCAAAGTGCTTCTGCGACTTATCCGAATAGAGTATCAGTCCCGCTTCCTGCAGGTCATCAACCCGCACATCTTTGCGCTGCGCAAAGTTAAGCAATCCTTCCCATTCTTCCCCTGCCAAGCCCAGTTCAAACTCTTCGATCGTTGCTTCCGTCAGGCCGCGACGTTGCTTCAGGTACTTCTCGCGGATACTCCTGTACTTCGCCGTATGTAACGTATTCTTGAAGTAATCCAGCGCCACCTGGTTGGCGTAGGCCAGGCGGTCGTACTGCTCACGCCGATAATCCGATTGCTGGTCCTCGCGGATCGTGATATTCGCCCGCTCCGCAAGATACTTGACCGCCTCCACGAACGACATCTTCTCATGCTCCATGAGAAAGGTGATCACGTTGCCGCCGACCCCGCACCCGAAGCAATGGTAGATCTGACGTTCCGGATTGACATTAAACGACGGCGTCTTCTCGGTATGGAACGGACACAGCGCAAGGAAATTCCGGCCGCGCTTCTTGAGCTTCAGGTAGCTGCCGATGACATCGACAATATCCGACGCATCCCGGATCTGATCGATCGTATCCTGCGGTATCATTCCCATTACGACTTCAACTTCACGATTGTCACCCCGGCGCCCCCCTCGTTCCAGTTGCCCAGGCGGATCGACTCTACATCCGGATGACCGTGCAAATACTCCGACAGCGAACGGCGCAGCGCGCCCGTGCCTTTCCCGTGCACCACATACACCTGGCCCAGCCCGGCCACGATCGCGCGACCAAGATACTGCTCCAGCTTCTCGACGGCCTCTTCGACCGTAAGGCCGCGCAGGTGGACCTCCGGCGACTCGACGCTTTCGATCTCATGTTTGGTGCCGGTATGCACCGTCGCGCGGCGCGGGGAAGAGCCGTCCGCCGACGCTTCCTTCTTAAGATTTCGCAATTCAACCGTCGTGCTGATCGCTCCAATCCGTACCCGTGCCCGATCCCTGCCGATCAGCTCTTCAATCTCACCAGTCTTGTTGAACGAAATTACTGTCACTTTGTCACCCGGCTCGAAGACGTCGTGACGCACTTCTTTCGGCTTCTCTTTGAGCTTTGCCTGCTCGTCCGACAACTTCTCCGAGCGTTCACGTATCGAGTGGTGGAACTTTTTCAGCGACTCCTTTGATGCCTGAGACTCTCGAATCTCTGCCACCAATCGCTCGGTTTCGGCGCGCGTATCCTCGACATACTTCAATGTCTCCGACAACGCCCGTTCCTTCTCCGTCTCGACATCCTTCCGCAACTTTTCCGACTGCGTACGGTAATACTTTTCGAGGTCTTTCGTCTTCTCGAGCCGTTCACCCAACTCCGCTTTGTCCTTGCGAACCTGCGCCAATTCCGTCTCGAGTGCGGATATCAGCTCGGTCAGCGACTTTTCACCCGTACCGACAATCTGTGCCGCTTCGCCGCAGATAGACTGCGGCATACCCAGCCGTTCCGCAATCTCAATCGCGTACGACGATCCCGGCAGTCCGATCTGCAGACGGTAGGTCGGCGCCAGCGTTTTGCGGTCGAACTCCAGCGACGCATTCTCGATCTCCGGATACTCCATCGCCAGCGTCTTCAACTCAGAGTAATGTGTTGTCGCCATCATCCGGCAGTTACTTTTCAACGAATGTACGATAATCGCCTGCGCCAGCGCCCCGCCCTCCTTGGGGTCGGTCCCGGCGCCAATCTCATCGAACAGCAGCAGCGTACGGTTGTCCGCCGCGGTCAACCCCTTGATGATGTTCCTGATATGCGACGAAAACGTCGACAGCGACAACTCGATCGACTGCTCATCCCCGATATCCGCAAACACCTTGGTAAACGTTCCCACCACCGACTTCTCCGCCGCCGGAATCAAGAGGCCCGTCTGCGCCATCAATGCCAGCAGGCCGACCGTCTTTAGCGTGATCGTCTTACCACCCGTGTTCGGACCGGTGATCAAGAGCACGCGACGGTCATCATCGAGCGACAATGTCGTCGGCACCACTTTGGTCGGATCGCCCAGCTGACGGATCAGCAGCGGGTGCCGCGCGTCGATCAATGACAACGTCGACTCACCCACTATCTGCGGTCGCAGCGCTCGCACCTCAGCCGCGAACATCGCCACGGCGTGCATTCGGTCCAGTTCGCCGATGATCCGGATGTTCTCCATCAGCGCCGCCGAATGCTCCGCGATCTCCCTGGTCAAACCGACCAGGATCCGATGCACTTCCTGTTTCTCATCCTGCATCAACGAATTGATCTTGTTGTTCAGCTCAATAGTGCCGCTCGTCTCCACATACAACGTCGCCCCCGACTGGCTGCGATCATGCAGGATCCCCATGTTGGTCTGAAACTGTCCCGACGGTACCGTGATCACGTACCGTCCATTGCGCTGGGTGACAACATCATCCTGGCGCCCCGCCTGGCGCGACTGCCCCGAAACTGTCCTTTCCAGCTGACTGATAATCCGTCGCCGACTGTCGCCCAGCTCACGGCGGATTCGCTTCAACTCCGGCGTGGCATTGTCCTGCACTTCGCCCTTGTCGTCGAACGTTCGCGAAATCCGCTGCTGCAAGTCGGGGAAGAGGCGCAGGCCGCTCAGGTACTCGTCGATGATCGGATGCGACTCCCGGCTCTCCGGGTCGTACTTGGTCAGCGCCGACGACTCGGCCAGCAGCATCCCAATATGCATGATCTCCATCGCCTCGAGACACCCCCCCTTGACTCGCGATCGCGACAACACCTCGCGCACATCCTCCTGCCGCGACAGCGGAAAGGCCGCCCCGAACTGGACCAGCTCCCGCATCTCGTCGTGCTCGTCCAGGCGACGGTTGATCACGGCGGTCTCGGTCGACGGTTCCAGCGCCTCGACCCTCTCGATTCCGTACGGCGTCAGGCACTTGCCCGCAATCGCCGCCATCAGCTTCGGGTACTCCAGCGTGTTCAGCGTATGTTGATCTATCGTACTCATAATTCAAAGCCTGGCGCCTTACCGCCCGGGCCGGGTTACTTTGTCCTGCAACTCAATTCTTTGTAGCCCGCCGCTTGCGGGGCGTGCAGTTTACTATTACGGCATACAAAAAAGCCGACCCGATCATTCGGGCCGGCTCCAATATAGCGAGAAATTTTCGTTCGCGCAGTAACCTATACGGCTAACTCCCCAGCAGCCGATCAGGTCCGAAAAAACGCTCCATCTGGTACAGCGCCCGGTGGACCTGCACCCGGTCCTCGTCCATAACCGTGCCGTCGGCCTGGCTCTCCGTTGCCAGCAGGGTACGCTCGATCTTCTGTATGAAATTGTACTGATCGGGCAGCAGTTTCGATGTCCCGTCGAACATGATCGGCAACGTCTTGGCCATGGTCGGGCCGAAAAACGAGGTCTCGAACGAGTCGTAGTACTTATCCGGCAGGGGCAGTAAGAAGGTCAGGAAGGTCACAAACGCCACCACCACCCAGCCGCGAACAAAGCCGATCAGGGCGCCGCCGACCTGGTCACGTTTCCCGGTGTTCTTCAAATTGGCCACCTTGTAGAACAGGTAGCCCAGCAGCTTGAAGCCGGCATAACAGATCGCCAAAAGCAGAATAAACGATATAAACGCCGAGATCAGGGGAGAGCCGCCCAGCTGCTCATGCACCCAGATGGCGAATTGATCGATATACCTGACCGATGCGATAATGGCCGCGAATACGACGATAAAGGCGATCGACTCACGGATCAGCCCTTTCTTCGAGCCGATAATGACCGAGGCTAAAAGCATGATTATCAGGATGCCGTCTACCCAGTTCATATACTCACTCCTTGAGCTAAAAAACGTCCTCTGTTTGACCCAATCTCACCCGGCGGTTAAGTGATCTCAACTAAAAACTACTGCCGGATCTACCTTGTGTATCGACAGGGGAGAGGCCGCCCTTTAGCCCGAATGCGACCGGAATGCCGGTCGAATGCCACTGGTATACGACTGGAATGCGATGAACTGCCCAAAACCGCCCCCTCACTGGTCATCCCGGCCAAGATCTGCCGCCGTCCCGCCGAAGGCGGCCCCCTCACACGTCATCCCGGCCGCAGTCCGGCGGTAGCCGGACGGAGAGCCGGGACCCATCTTTTCTTGACCCGGGTACCCCACTGCCCGGCAGCTGCCGGGCGGTGGGTTTCTCTTCGTTCAATGCTGCGATACGCCCCCTATCATCAATCCGCGCCGTCCAAAAGCGGGCATTCACACTTGACACACCTATCCTTGCAGACCCATATTGAGTAGAACTCAAACCGACGGGGGCCCGCTTGGGCTATAGACTCACTTTATGCATTTCATTTGTGGCTGTAATGCTGCTCATTACCGGATGCAGCGACGATAATTGCCCAACCTGTCCGTCCGAGCCGTCCACCGGAATCACCGTTTACTGGGCCGATCCGCGGATTCCCGGCTGGGTCTACGCCTGGCACCTGGACCAACCCAACGCGCCCGACTCTTTTGCTGTACCGGTCTACACAACATATCACCTCGCTTGGTCTCCGGAAAACCGCGCCTTGTTGGTGTCCGACGGTCAATCGGAGATTACCGCCTACGCCGTCGACGATGCTACCGTCGTTACTCGATTCGAGTTTGGCGGCAGCTTGGCCCCTTCTCCTGACGACCGGTTCATCGTGGTAGAAGGGGATTCTACCTGGTTCCTGGACAATTCAACACTCACGGTGATTGCTGCAGACACTCTGCCATGTCGCGCCGGCTCTTTCAATTCGACCTCAATGACCTATACCGCCATAGCCTATGACACATTGGTCGTGGAATACACCATCGACTCAACAGTTACGCGGACTCGCACCATTGATTTCGGTTGGTTCGAACCGCTGCGATACATACTGCCCGACGAATCGAGCGACTATTTGCTGGCGGTAACCCGCCCCCAGAGTAGCGACTATGGCGGAGATTTGTTCCAGATTCATGCCGACAGTACTGTCGCACACTATCGCGGTCTGCTGCGAAACCCCCAGGCCATAGTTGCGCCTGCTCCGGGACTCAACAAATGGCTCCTCACCGATCCTTTCCTTCCTGGTATACCTGCGCAAGTGTACCGGGGTTATGTGCAGGAGATCGAAATCGGTGTTCTCGGTTCTTTCTTCGCGATTACCACGGCAATTCCCCCGTACGGATTCGTCGATAGTGTCACTCCGGCCGACAGTTTTCTCTCGAATCCAGCTTATCCGGAACGGGGATCAAGCGATTCCCTGATCGCCATCGGCAACGGTCCCGGCCACACCGCCGGCGTCTTGCTGTTGGATAAAGTTGATGGCTTGTATGTCGGATACAATTTCCAGTCCTTTGACAGTTTGGCAGACGATCTTGTTAACACGTCAGCAGTTACGACATTCGTAGATGAGAATTGAACATCGAGTTAATTCTGGGAGTATTCGAAGATGTTTAAGATCGTGTCATACTCAAGTATTCTTATCATGGCGGCGCTGTGCTTTCCCTCATCGGCTTCCAGTGCCGAGTTTTTTGCTCCAGTTAGAGTCTCCATCAACGGCGAGGAGCGAGTTTGGCCCGTTGATAGTTCCAAACTTTTGATCGCGTGGAAAGATACTACTGTCCATTGGGCAGAGGAGGGTTCATAGCAGCCGTGAGTGGTATCAAGCACTCTCAGCCCCACACTGCTACTCCACCTGGATACTTGCTATATTCTGTGGAGTCTGGAGCAAGTCATTCTGAGATCGAATTCGCACTTTCCGATTCTAGCCTTGTTCACGGAGCCTTGCCGTGTTTCCGATTTGGTCAAGCTGATAAACCTTCCTTTCCAATGGGCAATATTATATTTCGGCTGTCCGAGGGGGCCGGAATACGGGAAGACGTTTTCAGGCGCTTGGCCTCCCTCGGATTTGACACTCTCACAATTGAACAGCTTGACTTCGGCGACCGTCTGTCCGTACAACCAAGACAGTCACTATTACCCTCACTTTTCGAACTAGCAAGCCGACTCGACTCAATTCCGATGATAGAATGGGCATATCCAGACGTTGCGAATGTTGTGTCTAGCTTTTCGTACGTCGTTAACGATATATACTTTCGCAACAACCAGGAGCATGTGAAGGAAGTCTTGGGGTATTTGGCGGACTCAAATAGCGGCGCATGGGAACTGACACTGGGTATTCCAGAAGTCCGGATTGCAGTAATAGATCAAGGTTTCGAGTGGCATGTCGAGTTTGACACTGCCTTGTGGCTTCCCGGTTGGGACTTTGTCGATGGTGATGCTGATCCATCTGCATGCGCTTCAGGTGGAGACGGCCACGGGGTTGCCGTTGCCGGTAACATCCATGCTCGCCACAATTACATTCCCCATGATCCTCCCTAATTACCTGACCAAGACAGGTCAATGGCGGGCGTTCGTCCTCGATGCTCCATAATCCCTGAAAGACTGTTTTCCGAATGCGATGGTCCTGTTCCCATGAGTAGAGTTGCATCTTCATTGTACTTTGCAGCAGCCATGAACGCATGGGTCGTTAATGCTTCTTGGGGAATTGAAAGTGACGCCGTAGTCCCGGATATGGAAGCTGCTCTGACTAACTTTCTTACAAACTCGCGGTCAGGTAGGGGCGGAATCGTAGTTGTGGCGATGGGAGCAGATTGGCTTGGCGGCGGAAGCCTAACCTGGCCGGCTACTAATGATTCGTGCCTGTCAGTTAACGGAATGAAGTTGGGGGGAAGCTATGACGCTCTTGTATCTGTAACATCCCCTCACACTGATCTTGCGGCGCCACAACGACCTGCAGATAACGAGACACTAGTGAGCTTGGATAGAATGGGCGATAACGGCTATATTGATAGCCAGAACACATGCATTGATGGAAGCCAAAGCTATACGTGCAGCTTCTACGGTACATCTGCTGCAGCCCCATTAGTCACTGGCTGTGTTGCACTCCTGCTATCTGAGGACAGTCTCTTGACGACAGGCCAAGTAGACAGCGTTCTTAAAGCTTCAGCTGTTAAAGAACTCAAGACGGATTCATTGGACATTTGGGAACACAGCCATCAGTTCGGCTACGGCAGGGTAAATGCCGTTCGAGCGCTAAGCGCCCTGTGCCGCGAGCGTGTAAATATTTTTGTGTAAGC
>CAZJCK010000085.1:0-11643 GCA_964544635.1 uncultured Ignavibacteriales bacterium
GATGAAACGGATTTTTACTGTACTATGCATAGGGATGGTGCTCACTGCCGGCCTCGTTGTTTCAAGCAACGTCGTCGCTCAGGACACCTATACCATAGGCCCTGAAGACTTCCTTGAGATTCGGTACTGGCAGGCGCCCGAACTGAATACCTTAGTCCGGGTTGGCCTTGACGGTACCATTACGCTTGATATTGTCGGCCAGATTCAGGCTGCCGGGAAGACGATCGAAGAGTTGCAGTCCGATATCAGCCGCCAGATGTCGCGATTGCGCAAAGATGTCTCCCAGGCCATCGTCCGTGTTCAGGAATATAATTACCAGCATGTCTTTGTGCTTGGAGCGGTCGCCGATCCCGGACGCAAGGCCTACGAACAGATACCCGGCCTGTGGGAAATTATCCTGCGCGCCGGCGGTGTCGCCGCCAACGGCGACCTGTCCCGCGTTACCATAGTGCGCGGGGGAGACGATGCCGGCGAAATTGAAGTTGTCAATGTCTCCAAAGCACTGGCCGAAGACAAGCTCGAGTCGTTGCCCAAAATCCGGCGTGGCGATACTATTGAGATACCCCGCGTCCCGGGCGGCCTGCCGGGCGCCGAACTGGCCCAGCAGGTTGATCGACGCAATGAAGTTTATGTCGTCGGCGCGGTCGGTCAACCCGGCCGCATCCCGTTCGAAGAAAACACCGATCTGCTGCAACTCATCTCCATGGCCGGCGGTTTCGGTGAGGATGCCGACCTCAAGCACGTCCGGATTGTCTCAAAAGACGGCAACTATGGTCAGGCGGTCGAGTATAATCTGGAAGAATATGTCAAGAACGGTAGCATTAGCCGGTACATCGTCCAGAAAGAGGATATGTTTATCATACCGCGCAAAGGGCGCGGCTTCTGGGGTGGTCTCGAACGCATCGCCACGGTGCTTGGGGTAGCATCTTCAGCAATACTGATTTACCAGATCTTCTCGGATGATGAAACGGTTCGATAGGTGAAAAACAAATCTGACAGGTGACCCGACCAACATGCACGACAATTTAAAAGACAGATCCGACAAACTGCTGCACCCGCGCGAGATTTTCGCCATCCTGGCGCGCCGCAAGTGGCTGCTGATCATCCCCATCATCCTGGCCACGGCGGTCGCCTACGGCGGCAGCTACCTGCTCACGCCGCGCTACCAGTCGTCGACCATCATCTGGATCGATCGTCCCTCCAGCGTTTCGCGCGAGCTGATGGGTCTGCTGGGTGCATCCCGGGAAACGCCGGAAGAACAGATGGCGCGCATCGCCGCGCTGAAGCATGAGGTGACGTCGCAGAACTACCTGGTGCAATTGATCCAGGATCTCAACCTTGACCAGGATCCCGAAATTTCTCGCGAAGCGGCCAAGATTCGATCAGGCAATCAGGATGTGCCGCTGGAACAGATCAAGCAGCAGCTCTTAATGAACCGCCTCCGCAACCAGATTTCGCTGTCGGCGATCGGGGCGGATCATGTGCGCCTGACGGTCGAGTCGGAAGATCCATTCGATGCCCGCGACAAGGTCATGAAACTGACCGAGATCCTCGAGCGCGAAAAAGCGCGTTACGAAATGGAGCGCATCCTCGACAACCAGTCGTTTGCCGACCTTCAGCTAAAAAAGACCGAGGCCGATTTCCAGACTGCCCAGGACTCGCTCACGGCTGCCCAGCTCCGGCTGCAGCGCACCCAATTGCCGGCCTCGATTTCCAGCGATGCCAACCGGCGCGAGATCCAGTCCGACATCGACAAGACTGAACAGGAGATTATCGAACAGCGCAACGAACTGGAATCCATTCGCGAGCAAATGGCCAACCTCAACATCGAGAGTCCGCGCGCAAATTTCGGCCGTGCGATTGTTAACCTGCGAGCCGATATCGACGGCCAGGTTTCGACCTACGCCAACATGGTCGAGAAGTACGCCTGGAACGATCAAGAAGTCATCAACCTGAATATCCGTATGGCCGACAATACTCGTGAATTGGAACGGCTCATCGACAATGCTGTCTCGGAGGACTACAGCTCGTATCCCGAAAACCAGCAGGATCTGATCGCCCGCTACTTCTTTATCCGCGAAGATATCGACATCCTGAACTCCCGCTCCAAGCAACTTAAGCTGGCGCTGGAACGGCTTGAACAGCGGATCGCCGCCGTGCCCGATTTGATGGCCCAGGTCGACGAAATGAAAGGCAAGGTTGAAGAAGCCCGGCGCTACCGCAACGCCTTCCGCTCCGAAGAGGCCACCGTCGAGATCCTCTCGCAGCGGATGACCGAGCGTACCCGCTACCGCATTATCGAGCCGGCCAAGGTGCCGCTGGCGTCCCACTGGCCCAACCGGATCAAGCTCGGCCTGCTGGGGATTGTTCTCGGCCTGCTGCTCGGCGGCGGCGGGGTTGTCCTGGTCGAGCTGCTCGACAGCAGCTTCCGGAAGGTTGAAGATATTGAGGAATTCTGCGGCATGAAAGTGCTGGCGACAGTGCCACGGTCCGATCAACTTAAAACGGTACGTTGAGAATGGAAACTTATCGCCTGAACAGCCGCCTGGTCGACGTAGACCGGGAGTATGTGATACAGACATCACACGATGCCAATGCCGGTATGGTCTCCAGCCAGTTGTTCGTCAACGGCCGACCGGCCGACACCGTCACGAGACCCCATCCGGTCGAAATCGACCCGGACGACGTCGTCTCGTTGATCGAACACCTTCACGGCGAGCAGAAGCGTGAGATCGAACTGCTCCTGCAATGGTATCGCCGTCTTATCGAAAATGGCGAGGCCGACAGGCTGGTGCGACTCGGCTACGCCTTCCTGTACCGCGGCTTTTGCCAGGAATCGCTCGACTTGTTCAATCACGCCCTTGAACTCGATTCCGAGTATCACCAGGGCTACAACGCGCTTTGTCTGGCCCGACTATTCCTCGGTGATACTGAGGGCGCCGTCGAGGCTGGCCACCAGGCCGTGATCAAGCGACCCAATTTTGCCGACTACCGCAACAACTACGGCGAGGCCCTCATGGCGGGCGGGCGCTTCGACGAAGCCGTTGAAGAATTCAGCCGCGCCATCCAGATAAACCTGTATTATGCCGACGCCCACCTCAATGTCGCGGTGGCGCTGCTGTCCAAACAGATCGAGGCGCCATCGGACAACAACGCCGCGGCACTGCTCGATGCGGTGCGCGACGCCGTGCGCAAGGCCAGCACGGTCTATCCCGAGTACAGCCGTGCGGCTATTGAACAGGCACTCGGCGAACTCGACAGCGCCGATCTGGATGGCGCCCGCGAGACTATCCTGCGCATCCGCAGCGCCAAGAAAGAAAAGCAGCGCCACGACTATGCATCCTACTATATGAAATTCGTCATGGCCACCAGCGCCATGTCCGAACGGATGCTGGCCGACCGCATCGCCTATCTCAAGCAGGAACTGACCCGCAATCCGTCATATGTCGACCTCCACGCCGAGCTGGGACGCTGTTATTTTGAGCAGGGACGTATGTCCTGGCAGCGCGGTATGGAACAATACCAAAAAGCCCTCGAGATGCACTCGGCTCTGCCGGGGATTCAGGAGGCGATCGACGCCGCCCGGGCTGAGTATGAATCGCTGTGCGCTGTGCTCAGCAAGATTGTGCAGAAGGGCTGAAATCTATGGCTCGCCATCGCCACTCCATCTTCGACGTCTACCAGGCCGAATCACCGTTTGCAACCGAATTCCGTCGCCTGCTGCGGCGGGTCAATCGCAAGTCGTCGGAACGTGACCTGAAGACGATCATGGTCACTTCGGCCATGCTCTCTGAAGGCAAGTCGACCGTCTCTGCTTTCCTCGCCCTGACTGCCGCCCGCAGCGAGGGAATGCGGACGCTGCTGATCGATGCCGACATTCGGCGGCCCTCCGCCCACAAACTGCTCGGTGTGCCGCGCGAGGATGGTCTGGCAGAGGTATTCGATGGCAGCCGTGAATTCAAGGATGTGATTAAACCGACCAGCCTTGATAAGCTCGATGTCATCACCGCCGGCCGTGCCACCGCAAATCCGTCGGACAACCTCGACGCCGAGGTCATCGGCGCCATTCTCGACGACATGAAATTCTATTACGACCTCATCGTCGTCGATACCGCTCCGGTCCTGCCGGTCTCCGACCCGATGCTGATCGCCCCGAAGGTCGATGGCATCCTCCTGGTCGTGAAGGCCGGCGCTACCCAGAAAGAGCTGGTCACCCGGGCGATCGACATTCTCGATCCCAACCATTCCCGCATGCTCGGGATCGTCCTGAATAACGTCAACGAAGTTCTCCCCTACTATTACGATCACAAGTACTACGGATATTCGTACGACAGCGAGGCCGTCCCGTCGGGACGCGCCAGGTCGTCCAAACGAGACGAACAGAAGAAGACCGGCGACAAGGCCGCAGCCAGGCCGGACAACGCTGACAGAAGTGACAAGCCCGACAAGCCGGTAAAGAATAAGTCGTAACGCATCCGTACCCCGGAGCCATGGAAAACGTCCTCACCATCGATCTCGAAGAGTGGTTTGTTGTGGAAGCCCTGCGCGGTCAGGTCGACCAGGACGACTGGGATGATCTGCCCTCAACGGTCATCGAAAACACTTTTCGACTGCTCAGTATCCTCGATCGCCATGATGTCCTGGCGACCTTCTTCGTGCTCGGCTGGGTGGCTGAGCGCCACCCCACGGTGATCCGCGAAATCGCCAACCAGGGACACGAGATCGCCTGCCACAGTTATGCCCACCGGCGGGTTGACTCGATGTCACCCGACGAGTTCCGCGAGGACACGGCGCGCTCGATGCATGCCATCTCCGAGGCTGCCGACGAGCGGGTGGTCGGTTACCGGGCGCCGAGCTGGTCGATCAACCAGACCACACCCTGGGCATTCGATGTCCTCGCCGAACTTGGTTTCGAGTACGACAGCTCGATCTTCCCGATTAAGCACGACCTGTACGGCGTGCCCGACGGCCCCCGCCATACCTTCCGCATGACCTGCAACGGCGGACGAGTGCTCTGGGAGATCCCCGCCACTACCTTTCGCGTGCTCGGCCGTAATGTCCCGGCTGCCGGCGGTGGATTCTTCCGCCACTCACCTTATTGGTATTCCCGGCGCATCATCCGTATGCTAAACCGTCAGGGCCAACCGGCCATTTTCTATATCCATCCCTGGGAATTCGACCCTGATCCGCCCCGCATGCAGGGACTGAGCCTGGTTCAGCGCTTTCGGTCCTACGGTTCCACCTCGCTGCTTGAAATGAAGGTTTCGCGGATGCTGGACGACTTCGAGTTCGTTACCCTGCGCGAGTACCTGCACCGCCATTTTCGTACCCGCATCGGCTTCCACCAGACCGACACGTTCGACTAAAGCGTCTTGTCCCACTTGCAGTTAAAGGGAATAATCCTTGACTTGCGGTGTATAAGAGTCATAGTTACCCCTGTGGTGCTGACAGATGCCAACGACACGTCCAAGCGGAGGAATACGTATGAAAAAGTGGATTATCGCAGTACTGGCTATAACATTTTTGATACCCACCATTGACGCCCGACGTCCAAAACCACGCGCCGGCGACGTTGACGATAATGTCTACTCCGATAAGACTTATGATTTCAAGCTGACCATTCCGGAAGACTGGAAGTCGACTGTCAAGCTGGAGGAAGACAACTTCCGGATGATGCTGGTCAAGAAAAACTACGAGACCCCGGCGTACTATGCCTCGGCCCCGGAAAACACTTACGTGCCGCGCATTTCGGTGTTTGTCGGTGAGGCTCCGATGGGACCGTTTGAATACATTGATTCGCTCACGAGTCCCAGCTACAGTTCCGATCAAAAGAGCGAAATCCTGCGAGAATTTGAGATCATGAATGAGGGTCTCACCGGATCGGGTACCGAACGTATGGAAATCTCGCCGCGTTCGCGTCGGGCAATAGAAGTCAACGGCATGCTGGGCAGCCTCTGGACCGCCCAGGTCAACTATTTCCGCACCATCACCCTGTCGGCCTCGGCTCAAGCGGCCCGCCGAATTCAGGGAACCTGGGGCGGCGCGGTATTCGCCGTCAGGAACGGCGACAAGATGCTGTTGATGCACATGATGTGCGAATGGAACTTCTTCGAGGCCAACCTCGAAACGTTCGGCCAGGTAATCAACTCCCTGGAGTGGGAGAAGGAATAGACTGCCGGATACGCCCCGGCGGCGATCCGTCCATTCTTAAACATTGACCGCGGCGATCGGCAGCTATAGCTTGCCGATAATGTACGATAAAAGTCCGATAAACCAGCGGAGGACCTATGTGGGCCATTCGGGCACTGCTTATCCTTTTGATTGTGATTGCCATTGTCGCCTTTTTTGCGCTTAACATTGGTACCGCGCAGAAGGTCGACATCGATTTAGGCTTCCAGCAATACTACGACGTTTCGCTCGTTCTCGTGACATTCTGGGCGTTTGTCGCCGGTGCCCTGGTATCGATGGTCCTCTTCATCTCGGTGTACATCAAGCTGTCCGTGGCCAACCATTCGGCGCGCAAGCGCGTAAAAGCTCTGGAGAGCGAGGTGGCGGTCCTGCGCAACCGGCCGATCGAAGAATCAGCCAAGCTGATCCAGGAAGGTCAGGACACGCCCGAAGACAAACCGGTTTTCGACGAGGATAAATGATGCCGTTCGAATATCTCGTTACTATAGTCGTTGTGATCGGGCTGGCCTTCGTCGCCTACATGGCATGGGAGCGCATGAACGGCAACCGCAGGAAACCCGACACTTCGCTTTACGTCGAATCGCTGCGCGACCTGCTCGACGGCTACAAGGAGCGCGCCTTCGGCAAGCTGCGCCAGGTGGTGGTTGAGGATTCGAACAACATCGATGCCTACCTCCGGCTCGGCCAGATCCTCCGCGAACACAACCGGGCCGACCGTGCCCTCCAGGTCCACAAGGATCTCACCCTGCGCACCGGCCTCACGACCCATCAGAAAGCCCGGATCCTCTGGCAGCTTGCCGAGGACTATACCGCCACCGACGATACCGCCACCGCCATCGAGGCGCTGACCGAATTATGCGAACTACAGCCGAACAATCACGGCGCCCACAGTAAATTGCTCGGGCTGCAGAAGAAGGCCAGGCGGTGGGAAGATGCCTACGACACGGCGGTCAAGCTGCTCAAGCTGGAATCGAACAAGTCGAAAAAGCCGCTCGCACCGCTCAAGTATCAGCAGGGCAAGGCGCTCTATGAAAAACGAGAGTACCACAAAGCCCGCATTGTTTTTAAGGAAGCGATCGGACTCGATCCCCAGTACGTGCCGGCCTACCTCGCCATCGGCGACTCCTACTCTGAAGAACAGCGTTTCGAGGACGCCGTCAACTTCTGGGTCAAGCTGATCAGCGCCGTCCCCGACCAGGGACACCAGGTAATCGACCGCCTCGCCCGCACACTCTTCGACCTCGGCCGCTACGGCGAGATTGTCGACATCTGCCAGAACATTCTGGCCCACGCCCCGCGTAATATCGAGGCGCGCATGACCCTGGCCCGTTTCTACCGTCGCAAGGGCGACCTCGATGCCGCCCGCGGCTTCCTCGTCGATCTTGTCGAAGACAGCCCCGACCAGACAGTGGCGGTCATGGAATTGATTCGCATTTATCTCGAACTGGGCGAACACCAGAAAATCGATGAACTCTGCCAGCGGGTCGGTAAGCGCCGCGTCATGCCGCCGCCGAACGACCGCGATCGGATCGCCGACGCCAGCCTGCTGGGCATTCAATAAGTCACGGAGGCTTTCGGTATGCTGCGGCTCAGTATTGTCATACTCAGCCTCGCCGCCCTGGTCGCATTGTCGCCGACGGTCGGCGCGGAATCGTTGTACTCGCTCATTCTCGACGGTAAACTCGAGGCGGCCCGCGACTCCCTGCAGCAGCTGTCAACCGCCGCCCTCCGTGACGGTGACCAGCTCTTTTACCAGGCCCTGCTGGCGTCGGATGCCGACCAGGCGGCGCGATTGTTCAGCGCCGCCCTCAATGCCGGCGTCTCGCCCTACTACCTCGAAAAGATCTACTATCGCCTGGCGCAGTACCACTTCATGAAGGGCAACTACAAGCACCTCGGTGAACACATTCAGCAGTATCGCGCCCGCTGGGAGAACGGTCGCTACACCGACCAGATGCTGCGCTACCTCTCGGTTGTCGACGAAAAGGAAGGCGCGTACGAATCCTCGATCCGCCAGCTCGACCGCTATCTTACGTACTTTACCGACAAAGAACACCGCCAGTGGGCCGAACTGGACAAGGCGAGGGTGATGAATCGCTACAGCAAGGGCATCGCTGCGGCCGAGCTGCTCCGCAAGCTCAACAAGGAGCGCAGCGGGCCATGTGTGCCACCGGCGCTCTACATGCTCTCGATGCAGGCGGTTGGTGACGGCAACACCGACATGGCCATCTTCTACCACAGCCTCCTGCGCGAAAGCTACCCGACGGCGATCGGTCTCGATCCCCTGGTCGACATGATCAGTGGCGTGGCAACCTACGAACGTATCGACACCGAAGCCGCCAAACGTACCGGCACCATCTACTCGATCCAGGTCGGCGCTTTCTCGAACAAGGCCAACGCCCGCAAGATGGAAGCCCGCTTCCGCACGGTCGATTTTGGCACCGAGATCCGCAGCAAGGATGTAGCCGGTCAGAATTACTATGTCGTCTACGTCGGGCGCTTTGATTCGTATGAAGACGCCCACGCCGCCAAGCGTTCGCTGGAATCCACCCATAAAGAAGTGTTCCAGGTTGTGGCGCGATGAGTGCGGTCGGCTCCGGTGAGGGACTGACCCCCCTGATGCGTCAGTTCTACGCCATCAAGAAACAACACCCCGACAAGATACTCTTTTTCCGCATGGGCGACTTCTATGAGATGTTCGGTGACGATGCCGTCAAGGCCGCGCCTCTTCTCGGGATCACCCTTACCTCGCGCTCGCAGGGGACCAGCGAGAAGATCCCGCTCGCCGGGGTACCGTATCATTCCTATGAAAAATATCTCGCGCGGCTCCTCGAAAAAGGGGAAAAGGTTGTCATCGTCGAACAGGTGGAGGATCCGAAAACTGCCAAGGGTATCGTCAAGCGGGAAGTTGTCGAAATTTACACTCCCGGCACCGCCACTGTCGAAATGGCTGAAGATCACCGTCCGATGTGGCTGGCCGCCCTGTATGAAAACGGCGCCAGCGCCGCCGGCATCGCCGCGCTCGATCTGTCGACGGGCGACTTTGTCGTCGACGAGGGTCCGCGCGCCGAGATTATCGAACGCCTCAGGGTGCTGGAACCGTCAGAACTGCTGTACCCTGAGTCCGACGATACCGACGAAGGCGCATCCGCGCCGATCAACGACAGCAACCTGCGATTGACCCGGCTCGAGGCGTACAACTTTGATCACGCAGCGGCGCAACGTGACTTGACCCGTCACTTTCAGACCAGTACCCTTGATGGTTTTGGGGTCGGCGGTTTGCAACTGGCTGTTACCGCCGCCGGCGCAATCTTTCGCTACCTGAAAGAAAACCACCGTGACCGGCTTGATCACGTCCACCGCCTGACCCGCATCGACGCATCCGAGGCGATGTCGCTTGACTACAGCACGGTGCGCAACCTCGAGCTGCTGCGCAGTATCTCGACGGGGGAGGAGAAACACTCGCTCTTCGGCGTCATTAACCGCTGTCACACGCCGGCCGGGGCGCGACGCTTGAAAGGGTCGCTCTTGCGGCCATTCCGTTCCCGCGCCCGCATCGAACGACGCCTGTCGGGCGTCGCCGAACTGGTCGGCAACCGGCCGTTCGCCGAACAAATTCGCAGCCGGACACGGCAGCTTGGCGATCTCGAAAAGCTGAGCGGTCGTCTCGGTATGGGCAAACTGTCGCCACGTCAGGCGGCCGGTATTCGCGATTCGCTTCTGGTCGCCATGCAACTGCGCGAGCTGCTGACCGATGCTCACAGCCCCCACCTGTCCGCCATCCAGGGCAACATGCCCGACATGCAACCGGTTATCGATCAGCTCAGTGCGGCGCTCGTTGATGAACCGCCGCTTACAACTGCCCGGGGCGGTGTCTTCCGGCGCGGTTTCTCCGAGGAACTGGACAGCCTCAATGACTCCATCAAGGGTGCTCGCGAATACATCGCCTCACTGCAGGGCAAGGAACGCAAACGTACCGGTATTGGATCACTCAAAGTCGGCTTCAACAAGGTGTTCGGGTATTATCTCGAGATAACCAGGACACATGCCGACGCCGTCCCGTCGGAATACATCCGCAAGCAGACACTCGTAAACGCCGAGCGCTTCATCACCCCGGAGCTAAAGGAGAAGGAGGAGCTGATCTTCTCGGCCGAAGAGAAGATCATCGCCTGCGAACAGCGACTGTACGAGTGTATGCTCGACAGACTTTCGGAACGCATCGGTGATCTCATGCTTACGGCTGAACTGCTTTCGGAACTCGACCTCGTCACCGGCCTTGCCGAACTGGCGGTGGAGCAGAAGTACACCCGTCCCGAGATCCACGAAGGCGCCACTCTGAGCATCGAGCAGGGGCGCCATCCTGTCATCGAATCGGTGTTGCCGTCGGGAGCCTTCGTTGCCAACGATACGACCATCGAGTCCGACGGCTACATTCACATTCTGACCGGCCCCAATATGTCGGGCAAATCGACCTACCTGCGCCAGATCGGACTGATTGTCATCCTCGCCCAGATCGGAAGTTTCGTGCCTGCGAAGAGGGCCGACATCGGCCTCGTCGACCGCGTGTTTACCCGCGTCGGGGCGTTGGACAACCTCGCCCGCGGCCAGTCGACCTTCCTCGTCGAAATGATCGAGACCGCCAATATCCTGCACAACGCCACCCCGCAGTCGCTGTTGTTGCTCGACGAAGTCGGTCGCGGTACCTCGACCTTCGACGGTCTCTCGGTCGCATGGGCGGTGGTGGAACATCTGCTCGAGGTCAACAAGTCGCGCACCATCTTCGCCACCCACTACCACGAGCTGACGACCATGGCCGAAACCTACGACCAGGTCCGCAACTTCCAGGTGGCCGTCCGCGAATGGGAGGGCGAGATTGTCTTCCTGCACCAGATCATCCCCGGCGGCTGCGACGATTCCTACGGCATCGATGTCGCCAAGCTGGCCGGCGTACCGAACAAGACTATCCGTCGCGCCAAACAAATTCTCCGGCTGCTGGAATCCGGCAAGTTCAATCGCAGCGAACTCGGCAAGGGCCTGTACAAAGAAAGAGTGCAAGGCTCCCTGTTTGATCCGCAACCGTCGGCGACCGAAGAGAAACTTCGTGACATCGACGTCGACAACATGACACCCATGGAAGCGCTCGCGCTGCTCCAGCAACTGAAGAAGGAGCTGTCGTGAGCAGCAACCCGCAGCAGCACGCCAGGCGGCGCTGGATACGACCGCTCCCCAAAACGCTGATCAACAAGATCGCTGCCGGCGAAGTTGTCGAGCGCCCGGCTGCCGTTGTCAAGGAGCTGGTTGAGAACAGTCTTGATGCCGACGCCACCCGGATCGACATCACCATCGAAAAATCCGGTGGTCGTCTGATCAGGATTGTCGACAACGGCTGCGGCATCGACGAGGACCAGATCGAGATCGCCTTCTCGCGCCACGCGACATCGAAAATATCGTCGT
>CAZJCK010000086.1:0-11473 GCA_964544635.1 uncultured Ignavibacteriales bacterium
TATGCCTGAATTTCGCCAGAACCTCGCCACCAAAGAATGGGTCATCCTCTCGACCGACCGCGGCAGCCGTCCGCGCGACATCGAGAGCGATGAACGTCGCAAACACGATATCCCCGAATACGATCCCGAGTGCCCGTTCTGTAAAGGGAACGAAGCCAGGACCGAGGCGCCGGTCTTCGCCGAACCGTCGGAAGACAACTGGCAGGTCCGCGTCGTCCCCAACAAATACGCCGCCTTAAAGCCGGACCTGGCCACGACGCGCTCGAATGTCGGACGGTTTCGCTCCGTCAAGGGGTTCGGTATCGCCGAGGTGGTGATCGAACACCCGCTGCATCACCAGTCGATCGCCACCATGACGACCGACGAAGTAGCGCTGGTGCTCCGCGCCTACCGCGCACGCCACCGGGATATCAGCGATAACGACAAGATCAACCTGATCAACATCTTTCGCAACCACGGCTACCGGGCCGGTACCTCGCTGGTGCACCCGCACTCACAGATCATCGCCACGCCGATTGTACCACCCCACGTCCGCTACCCGATGCAGCAGGCGGTCCGGTACTATGACGAGCACGGATCGTGTGTCTTCTGCGATATGCTCAAGGAAGAACTGGTCCAGGGGGAACGCGTGATCATCGACAGCGAATCGTTCGTCGCGTTTTGTCCGTATGCCTCGCGCTCGCCGTTCGAATGCCGCATCTATCCAAAGCAGCACCAGGCCAGCTTCAAGCTGCTCGATGACGAACTGCTGGTGGAGATGGCGTCGGTATTGCAGGAGTTGATGCTTCGGTTGTATGTCCACCTGAAGGACCCCGACTACAACTACATTCTCCGTTCCGCACCGGTCGGTGATCACGACACCCGCCACCAGCACTGGTACATGGTGATAATCCCCCGGATCAACATCCGCGCCGGTTTCGAGATAGGCACCGGCATCTATATCAATACGAAAGCGCCCGAAGACGCCGCCCGCGAGTTGCGCGAGGCGGAGATTCCGTAGCGATCACCGGCCAAAGAAAAAACGCCGGGCGGACCAGCCACCCGGCGATCAGAAATCTCTGGAATCAGTCTTAGAAGTCGGCGCCGAACGAGAAGTACGACTGCGGTTTGGCCGAGACTTCATAGAAATCGGTCGTCCAGGCCAGGTCGTAACGCAACAACAGGAACCCGAGATTGGCGCGGAATCCGAAGCCGAAGCCGGTCTTGATGTCCTGCAGTCTGTCACGGCCACCCTCCGATGTGGCGCCCTTGAAGTCATCGTCGAACCAGGCCGAGCCGACATCAACAAACATCGCGCCCATTACCCGTTGCAGGACGATCGGCAGCGGGAAGCGCATCGCGAAGTACTCGATCATGGGGAAACGAAACTCCCAGTTGACCAGGCCGAAGCGGTTGCCTTCGAGGTCATAGTAATCAAGACCGCGGAGCGGCGTGACAACGTCGGCAAAGTACAGGTTCTCGACCTCGAACACGTCGGCATCAACCGTCCGGTTCCCTATATAGTTGGTCGTGCCGCCGAGGAAGTAGCGCTTCGGTGTCTCACCGAACGACGCACCGCCGGCGACGCGGAAGGCCATCGAGAAGGTCTTGGAGAAGTGCCAGTACTTGCGATAGTCGAAGCCGACGGCGTAGAACTCAACATCATCGGAATCAAACAGGTTAATACCGCCCTCGAGCGTCACCTTGGCGCGGGTGCCGTTAACCGGGCCGGTGAATCCCCAGATGACATTGTCCTTTACATACGACAACTGCGCCGACGTTACCTTGGACGAACGGTTCTCACGGGTATCGTCGATATTCAGGTACTCGCGATCGATGAAAATCTGCGAGAGGCTCCACTCGAGACGCTTGAAGGTTGACCACGGTCGATTGAACAGGACCGAGAAACCGTAGAAACGGTCGGAGAACAGGAAGTCGCGACCACCCACATCCTGAATGTAGAAGTTCTTGGTATGAAATATACCCAGACCGTAGCCGGTGCGTTGCCTGGTATTGAAGTAGTATCCCTGCAGGTATGACTGGTCGAGCGAATTGACCAGGTCGGTTGCGACGTAAATGGTCTGGTCACCGAGATAGTCCGAGAACAAAAACACCGTCTGGCCGCGCAGGCCGAAAAAGGTGTCATAGGCCAGGCCGCCGCCGATAAAGTCGGCGGTGAACTTGGTCTCGTACGGCTGGACCTCGAATTCGCCGCCTGGCAGACGGTCGGGTATGGAATCGAAGATCGCCGGTTCCTGTAAGGTGCTGCGACCAAAGGAGGCGGTATCGGCGCCGACAGTCAGCATCAGCGAATCGAGAGCATCGGTGTCGTCCTCGCCGACATATACATACCCGTCGTCGTACACCCCGGTTTCAGTAATGACGGCTGTCGAATCGTCGCCGACCTGCACGGTATCAACCGTCACGGTGTCGTCGGCCGACGCTATCGCTTCGAGCGTGTCGGGATCGACGGCATACGTTTCATACTCAGCCGACAACGAGTCCGGCGACAGCGAAGTCGACGCCATCACCGCCGTATCATCCGTTAGCTTCGGCGCTTCCGGAATTTTGACGAGCCGGTCATACCTTCCGGACGCAAAGTCGGTCGGCTCGAGTACACCGTCCTCGCCCTGCGGTACCAGTTCGCGCAGGATAAAGATATCGAAGCCGCCACGGTAGAATGCCGAGTAGGCGATTTGCCGGGAGTCGGGCGACCATGAGATGGAACGCACGCCGGTCAGGATGTCGGTCACGGCATAGTAGTTTGTCGAATCGAGGTAGCCGATGTAAATGTTGTCGATACCGTTGCGATTCGAGATGAACGCAACCTTTTCACCGTCGGGCGACACCCGCGGCGTCTTGTTCTGACCCGGCCCGAAATCGAGCGGCGTAACGTCGGGCGAGCCGAGGTTTAGCCGGAAAAGGTTGTAGTTACCGTACTCGAAGTCGCCCGGCATGTGGGCGCCGGAATGCACGTACATGTGCCCCTCGCCGTCGATCATCGGCGAGGTGGGATGCGGACGGTCGGATTCAAAGACAATCCCTTTTGAGTCGGGCAACCACGATGCATCGGAGTCGTCGTAGCGATCGTCGGTAAGGCGCTCGGTAACGTCGGTGTCGATATGATACACATACAGGTCGCGCTTGTAGCCGCGCAGGGCCGAGAACAAGACCTTGTTGCCGTCGGGCGACCAGTGCGGATTCAGGATGTTATTGAATTCGAACCGCTTCTTAAAGTACACTTCTTTGTTGTCGATGTTCAAAAAGACCAGCGCATCCTGGCCGTCAGACTTGGCCACGAAGACCAGCCGTCGACCATCAGGTGAGAACGATGCACCCGAGACATACGAGTGCAGCGACTCCAGGTCGCCCGAACGCTGGCTCTTCACCAGGGCGTCGATCAACTCGCCGTCCTTAGCCGATATCAACACCAGCTCGGTATAGTCGGAGCGATCGGTGAACATGACCAGGCGATCACCGTCCGGTGAGTAAACCGGTTTTTCATTGAAGTAGGAACCGTCCTGCCGCGCCTTCGTCAGCTGCCGGCCGATTTCATTGGCTTCCTTGCGTTTGGCTATCTCCGGCCAGTGCCGTCGCTTCATCTCCTTGGAGAATTCTTTCCAGAACTCCTCTTCCGTCTTGCCAATCGTTTCCTTGAGGGCGCGGCTCATCGACAAATGCACTTTCCCCTTGCGCAGAATGTCGCCGAGGTTCTCTTCACCATATTCATCGGCGATGTATTTCACCATCGCCTGCCCCTGTTTGTAGGCCAGAAAGCCGCCGAGGTATTGCGGCGGTGTCAGGTAGCCGTTGATGGTAGCATCGCGCACGAACATATCGGCGAAGTAATCCCAGCCGTGGCGCGACGAATACTCGGCATATCCTTCCGCGTACCAGAGCGGTACATTGAAAATCCGCTGGCGGGCCAGCATCGAACTGAACAGGTTGCCGAACAGCATGTCGAAGACAACACCGTGGGTCAGTTCGTGATGCAACACGTGGCGGTAATCTTCATACGAGCCGGTGAACGGAATGACGATGCGCTTCTTGAACGCTTCGGTGAAGCCGCCTACCCCTTCCGGTAGAATGCCGGGGGTGATGTTGGTCTGCTGAAAGTCGTTGTGCGAGTTGTAGATGAAGATCGGAATTCGGTTCTGCAGCTTGTAGCCAAGCTCCTCGGATATCTCGACATACGACGACTCCATCACCACCGAGGTGAATTTGGCGGTCTCGTAAGCATCTTCATAATAGTAGATATCGAAGTGGCGGGACTGGATGTAGTGCCAGTCGAAGTCGCGGTAGCGAACCTTATTCTTGCCGAAATATGTTTCCTGGGCGTCGGCAGCAATGCCGAGCAGGAACAGTCCGGCGAGCGACAAGAGGATAAGCTTTTTCATGATCTATCACATCCTTTACCCTGAAGACGGATTCCGACGGTGGTTCGATTAATCCCCACCCTTATTTTTATCGGCATCCTGATTCAGTATCGCTATAGCGAATAGACGTTCTCCAAGGTGAGTCGTTTCAGTCCTTGATTCTCTTTATATCGGCGCCCAGGCTGGAGAGCTTTTCCTCCAGCCGGTCGTAACCTCGATCGATGTGATAGACCCGCAAAATCTCCGATCTTCCTTTCGCCGCCAAACAGGCCAGGACCAGTCCGGCGCCGGCACGGATATCGGACGCCATCACTTCCGCCCCCTGCAGATGATCCACGCCGTGGACTACCGCTTCGGAGCCGGCCACCGAGATATCGGCGCCCAATCGCCGCAACTCCATGGTATGCGTGAACCTGTCTTTAAAAACAGTCTCAGTGATATGGGATGTTCCCGAGGCTATGCCGGTTGCCGACATTATGCAGGCCTGCAGGTCGGTGGGGAAGCCGGGGAAGGGGAAAGTGGTGATATTGGTCGGGGCCAGCCGCGCCGGCGCCGACAGAGTGACACTGTCTTCAGTGCTCTCAACCTCACAGCCCATTTCGACCAGCTTGTGATTGACCACTGTCAGGTCGGACGGATTGATGCCCGTCACCGTCACCTTGCCCCCCGTCATGGCTGCGCCAATGAGATAGGTGCCGGCTACCAGGCGGTCGCCGGCGACAGTATAGTCGACCGGCTTCAGTTTTTTGACCGGGTTAATCCGGAGGTGCGGCGTGCCGGCCCCTTCGATACCGGCACCGGCAGCATTGAGGAAGTTGGCGACATCGACGATTTCAGGGTCACAGGCGGCGTTTATCAGGTCGGTCGGCCCACTGGCAAAAATGCCGCCGTACATGATATTCTCGGTACCGGTATGGGTGGGGCGGTCGGTGTATATTTGTCCGCCCGCGAGCGGTGCTGCCTCGGCCATGATATAACCGGCCTCTTCACTGATCTTTGCGCCCATGCCGGCAAACGCCTTGATATGAAAATCGACCGGCCGTGCCCCCAGCGAACAGCCGCCCGGCAATGAGATCCGCGCCTTGCCCATGCGCGATATGAGCGGCCCCAAAACAAGAAATGAGGCCCGCATCTGGCGCATCAGGTCGTACGGTACAGTGTGCTCGGTCAGATGCTCGGCATTGATCGTCAGCACCCCGTCATCCGCTCTGTACTCAATCTTCGCCCCGAGGTATTTCATCACCTCGATGGCGGTGTAGATATCCCGCAGCGGTGGAACATTGCGGATGGTGGTCTCGCCGGAATCGATCAGCAGGGCGCCGAGGATGATCGGCAGTGCCGCATTCTTGGAACCGTCGGCGGCAATGCTGCCGCGAAGCGGTTTCTGTCCTGAAATGACGAATTTATCCATGGTAGTCCTTATACCCTAAGCCATATGCATGGTGCCGTGCGCCGTAGCCATATTTGTCGCCATTACATAGACAGATAGAGTGCCAGGGGAAACAAAAAACCGGCAGTGACGGTCAGAAACTGATCGCCTGTTCCGGATCGAGGACTTCGAACGATCGGTGTACCCGCTCGAACAGGCCGATCGCCTCGTCATGGCAGTAGTCGTCGGGTGTCCACGGCAGACGCACGAAACCGCGCTTGGACCAGACCAGGGTCAACTCTCCGAACACACCGTCGCCGAGGTAGATGCGGTTGTTGGCTTCACGGTGCGAGGCCACCACCAGATTCTCGGGTGTCATCAGGCAGGGATCAATGTTGACCGTGCGGAACGTCGTGTCGTCCACCCGGTCACCGAACTTGGCCTCGATCTTGTGGCAATATTTCTTGCATGCGGTCAACTGATCGCGGGCTAACTCCTTCTCGAACGAGAAAAAGCGCCGTGTCAGGCTGCCACCCATCTCTTCCCGATATTGACCGACTTCTGTGCAGGGGATGTCCAGCGTTTCGCATTGTACCGGACCGAAGCGCCGTTCCACCTCGTTGAGGGCATCGGTGAGGCCATCGAGCGACGAATAGATGAATGACAGGATGAGCCGACCGGGGGCCGGAAACTGTACGCGTGCCATAGTATTGACACAGGTTATACGGTCGGGCGCCGCAATCAACAAAAAAGCGAAGGTCGCCCGCTATGCGCACCAGCATTGCGGCTGGAGCGTTACCGTGCGTCACGGAAAACGATGGTGCGAGCCATCCGCGCCATCGTTGTTGTGTCGCGATCCTCGCCGCCGACAGGTATCTTCGTCATCTTTCTGTCATTTTCACACTGTCTACGTATTTTGTTCCGCTTTCGCGTGTCTTCATACTAAGACAGGTCAGGACAAATCTTGACACATCCTTGCAATCGATAAACACTCGCAGGCTCCGGGAGTCGAGGTCGGGGTGTGTCTGGCTCACAGTTCTGTGTTGGGATTCGAAGCCAAAACAAACAGTACGGATTAAATCCTTGCAATTCCTCACCATCACAAACCACAACACAACGCCATTGGAGGGACAATGCGTAGAACCGCTATCTTAGCTCTATCGCTGATGATGGTCCTGGTTACGGGCGCCTTTGCCGCCGACAACCTGGTGAAAGTCGAGCGCGACTTCACCCTGCCGTCATTTCTCGGAAATGTCCAGAATGAATTTATCGTCGTCGTTACCGACGATGTCGCACGTTCGCTCGAGGCCGACAGCCGTGCCCTGGCGAGCGCCAACCCGTTTAATCGAATCGATGCCCTGAGCCGCGTGAGCGCGGAGCACGGCGTGGAAATGGTGCGTAAGCAGTTCCCGCGCCATACGCTGGGCAAGGCCGCTTCGTCGACCGAACAGGCGATGGCCCGCCACTACAAGGTGCTCTTTAACGGAGCGTCGCTCGACGATGCCATGGCCGCCTTTGCCGCGGTTGACGGTGTCGAGCGAGTCGAACCGATCGGTATTCATACCATGTATGCCGAACCGAACGACCCGTACTACAAGGGATCCCCGAATCCGGACTTCCCGTACGACCAGTGGCACTACTATAACGCCCATTCCGTCAACGCCGAAGGTGCCTGGGACAAACAGACCGGCGATGCCACCGTCGTGGTCGGTATTCTCGACTCCGGTACCCGTTATTTCCATGTCGACCTCGGCGGCAATGTGTCGCAGTGGGGTCCCGATGCACCGTATGACGGCGGTAACATCTATATTAACCCGAATGAAACACCCGGCAATGGTGTCGACGATGACGGCAACGGCTATGTCGACGACGTCATCGGTTGGGACTTCGTCGCTGATGCCGGCGGTGGTTTTGGTGTCAGTTGCATTGATCAGGATTGCGGCACTGCCGATAACGATCCGGATGATGGCAATGGTCACGGTACCCACGTCTCCGGTACGGTTGGTGCGATCACCAATAACAATATCCAGGTGGCCGGTGTAGCCGGTGGTTACTCCGACGGTACCACCTCCGGCCTCGGCAATGGCGTGAAGATCCTGCCGGCGCGTATCGGCTACCATGCATCGTACCGGGGTATTACCACCGGTGTCGTCCGCATGGACTATGCGGCCGAAGCAATGGATTACCTCTCGTCGCTGGTAGATGCCGGTCAGAATGTGGCCTCGATTAACTGCTCCTGGGGTTCATCGAACTCCGGTGGCCTCGATGCCGCCGTCACTAACCTGATTGCGCACGATGTGGTGGTTGTCGTTGCTGCCGGCAACAGCAACTCGTCCAGCGCCGATTACCTCGGCAGCCGCGGTGACTGTCTTGATGTTGCGGCGACTGACAGGAACGGCAACGGCGCCAGCTTCACCAACTATGGCAGCTGGGTCGATGTTGCCGCTCCGGGCGTTGAAATTCTCAGCACCTACCGCAACCCCGACGATCCCGATCCGGCGGCGCACTACATCGCGCTGCTCGACGGTACCTCGATGGCGGCGCCGCATGTTGCCGGTATTATCGGCCTGCTCGAATCGTGCGATCCGAGCCTCAGCGGTCCGCAGAAGTTCAGCCTCGTCGTTAACAACACCACCGCCTACACCGACAGCCGCGATCTCGGCTCCGGAATTGCGAATGCCAAGCTGGCCCTTGATCAGCTCGGTACCTGCTCCGGCGGCACCACCTGTGATCTCGCCGCCGACTTCAGCGGTACGCCGACCTCCGGTTGCGCCTCGCTGGCCGTCAGCTTTACCGATCTCTCGAGCGGCACCAGCATCGACGGCTGGAGCTGGAACTTCGGCGACGGTAGCACCTCGACCGCCCAGAATCCGTCGCACACCTATGCCGCGGCCGGCACCTATAATGTGTCACTGACGGTGTCCAGCTCGGCCCAGGGCTGCAGCGATCAGGTGACAAAGTCCGGCTACATTACGGTGACTGACGCACCGACGGCCGCTTTCTCCGGTTCACCCACGTCGGGCGATTATCCGCTCACGGTTCAGTTTACCGATGCCTCTACCGGTAATCCGACTTCGTGGAGCTGGGACTTTGGTGATGGCGGCACCTCGACCGCCCAGAACCCGTCTTACACCTACGAAGCGGCCGGCACCTACACGGTCAGCCTCACTGCCACCAACGCCTGTGGCTCAACCAGCGAGACCAAGACCGACTACATCACGGTGACCACGCCGCCACAGGATCCGCCGGTAGCTGACTTCAGCGGCACGCCGACGTCGGGTGACTACCCGCTGGGCGTCCAGTTTACCGACCTGTCGACCAACAGCCCGACCAGTTGGGCCTGGGACTTTGGTGATGGCGGCACCTCGACCGCCCAGAACCCGTCCCATACGTACCAGGCCGCCGGAACTTACACCGTCAGTCTGACGGCGACCAATGCCTATGGTTCTGACACTGAAACCAAGACCGACTACATCACCGTCACCGAGCCGACCGTGGCCAGCATGCATGTGTCGGCGATCACCGTGCAGCGTCGCAATCGCGGTCCGTGGCTCAACGGTGAAGCGTTTGTGACCATCGTCGATCAAAACGGTACGCCGGTGGCCAATGCGACCGTAACCGGCTTCTTCGACTTCCCGAACACCAGCAGCAAGAGCGCGATTACCGGCTCAGATGGTGTCGCGTTTATTGAAGGTGACCGGGATCGATCGTCGTACTCGGACATCTGTTTCGAGGTTACGAACGTGACTCACTCGACCAATACGTATGACGCAGCCGCTAATGTCGTCACCAAGGCGTGTGAGTCGGGCAATGTCTTCAGTCTCGGTGATCCGGTGATGCACAAGCCGAACCAGTTCGGCCTCGACCAGAACTATCCGAACCCGTTCAACCCGAGCACCGAAATCTCGTTCAGCCTGCCGAACGCTTCGCACGTTTCACTCGAAGTGTTCAACGTGCGCGGCCAGCGCGTGGCCACCCTCGCCGAGGGCAGCTATGGTGCCGGGCAGCATACTGTGACCTGGGATGCGGGCAGCCAGCCTTCTGGTGTCTACCTGTATCGCCTGACGACCGACGTAAACGTTGAAACGAAGAAGATGCTTCTGATCAAATAGCCCTTTTCATGTTACCCGTCTGCGTTCCCGTACTGATGCAGGAAACGGTAACATATCCGTAGAAAACGGTGGTGCGAGCAATTCGCGCCACCGTTTTTGTATTGGGAGAGGATGCCGCTCCGATTGAAGCGCTTTTATTCTCCGGTCAGGATTCTTTCGATAACTCGGGATACTTTGCTGGCCGCACCAGAGTGGTTGGCCATGACCGCAATGTCGTAGCCGGCATCGAGATACATGTCGAGCTTGGCATTAATGCCCGGCGCTCCTCCGCCATGACCGACAATCTTCTCACCGGGCGGCATCTCGACGCCAAAGAGGAAACCGTAGCCGGCTTCGGGGGAACGCTCGACCCAGAGCGTATCGACCCATTGCCTGTCAAGGATAGTGCCGCGGCGAAGTGCCGTCGCAAAGGCGATCAGGTCGGGCGCCGTCGAATAGCCACCGCCGGCCGGGCCGCCGATCGCTGAATGCATGTACAGGTTGCTCTGCCACGGCGTGTGGCCGCGCATGCCGTCGGGACGCCGCTCATAACCGATCGCCAGGTTCTTCACCGGATCGTCGACCGCGTAACAATCGGTGTTGAGCATCCCGGCAGCCCCGGTGACATGTGCAAGAATGTAGTCATGGTAGTTCTGCCCGGTCACTTCCTCGAGTATCAAACCCAAAAGCACCGGACCGGAATTGGAATACATGAACTGTTCGTCCGGCTCAAACTGAAGCGGCTCCTCGGCGGTGAGCATGGCGAACTCGCGCACGCTGCGGATCTCCCACATGGCGGTATCGAACAACTCTTTCCAGTACGACGCCATACCACTGCGGTGCGAAAGTAAGTGACGAATCGTCACTTTCGACTTCACCTCGTCGTTCGGGTAGTCCGGCAGGTACTCACCGACTGTGCCGTCCAGTGAAAGCCTGCCGTCGGCGACCAGCTGCATGATCGCGACGCCGGTAAACATCTTGTTCATCGAACCGATGTTGAATTTGGTGTCGAGCTTGTTGGCGACATCGTAGCGCTTGTTTGCCTCACCGAATGCCGCCGAGTAGAAGATCTCGCCATCCTTCGCCAACGCGATCGAGCCGGAGAATTCGTCCTCGGAAACGAGTTTCTTCAGATAGTCGTCGAGCCAGGCCGCCAGCTTTTCCGACGTGATCGGCGGTTCCGGAAGCTCGATCGTCGGATCATCGGCCGGATTCAGTTGCATCATGTCGACCAGGTGCGGTGGCTCCGGCTGCAGTTTCAACCCCAGGCGCACCCACTCGATTCCTTCCGGTGAGTCGGGGGCGTGCAGGACGACGGCGATAAAGTGCTGTTCGCTTTCTTCGACGGCGTACACGTCAAACTCGCCCAGGTCCTGCGCGACGATGTCGAAGAAATTGAGCCGTCCCTGCATCGCCTGTTCATCCGGCGCCGGTTTCCAATGATCGTCGATAAACGCCCTGTGCCGGGCAGGGTCGTGGGATCGGATGGCAGCGATGAAATCAGCCATTCGTTCACCGGCCGGTGTGCCTGGCAGGGCGACATCAGCGGCAAGCGCGCCGCTCGCCAACAGCCCTGTCAGTATAATTGTAAGAATCAGTGTCTTCATAATCCCTCGCGAAATCTGCTGCATGTTGAGTTACGTAAGTGATTACGCACG
>CAZJCK010000087.1:0-1026 GCA_964544635.1 uncultured Ignavibacteriales bacterium
GGCGTTCACGTCGCCCCGGGGCGAAGTTACGTGTAGGCCAGAATGTCCCGCAGGGACTTCTGGCGCCGTTATGATTTGCACACCCCCGGAACTCTGCACCCGCCTTCGGCGGGCTTGAGATTCCGGGCTACATACTTTCCTGAAAAGCCACCCACACCAAGCTGTGGGCCACCAAGAAAAGGAACTTTGTCGACCTATCGGCGGGGGCACCGGTGCTACCCTGAACTGCTCGCATATGACAGATCGACTACAATGAAGTAATCCCTTTCTCAGAATAGACAACACGATCCACACATATTCACTTTGTTTCTGAGAGCCCCAGCAATAGCTGCCCCTCAAGATTGTATTGCTAGACTAGTATACTGCTATGAGCTTGTCAAGCGCAAAAGTGAGTGAACGACATTACTGAGATGGCCGTCTTATACGATAGTTCTCATGCGACTAACTTGATTGGCATCAATACCGATACAAACTGACAAGTAAATGCGTTGCACATTCGATACAATTTCAGTAGTTTTCTCATTACAACGATCAGTCCAAGGGGCGACCGAGTTGATCTGGGTTAGACACTCGTGAAAAGGTGGGAGAGTCGATGGAACTTCAACGAGTTTTAAAGCATGTGCTCAATTCATGGTTATCGACTTCCTGGACCGCGGGGAACTGGAATCTCAATTGCTAAAGACATCGATGGAGGATTTCGGGTTCATGGAAATGTGGACAATAACTCGCTATTGGGAGTAGTTGGACACTTGACCGAGAATGTCTTTAACGGCCAGGCTGAAACCAAGAAAGCCATCAAGTACGTATATGGAATTCGATATGCGATCTTTTGAACAGCCGGTAAAAGTAGCCAGAGGGGGTGTCATCGTAATTATGCTTCTCATCCTTGGCTGTACGTATTCCTGGGATGTTAGACTGAAATTGGCTGATGAATCGAGACAGGTTGTCTTGCACGGTTGGCAGGTTACACCGAAGGTCCTATCCTCACAGATAAAGTCGGACACACAAATCTATCGCAATAAGTAT
>CAZJCK010000087.1:1036-11306 GCA_964544635.1 uncultured Ignavibacteriales bacterium
AATTGGAGGCAACCCGCCCATCTAGTGAAATTGTAGGGGACACGATTATTGAACCGAGAATTGATACACTCAGGGTCTATACTTGGTCTAAGAAGGATAGTGCGGTCCTGCCCCTGGAGTCCTCCTATTGGATATCCTGGACAAAGGTAAAGTCACTTCATAAGTTTTTTACTTTTCTACCGAACAAGGAGATTTCTGGCCCATTGATCGCGCCAGATCACCATCTGTATATTCCGCCCGATGAGGATACCGTCATATTCAGATTCTATCTCCAGATGGTGCCCGGTACGTTGGGAACGCATATGCGGCGCGACGAGACGGTTCCATCGACAAGGCCGTATGATACTATCATTGCAATTGATTCGGCTCGAATCGACACCACGCTTGTTGAATGGAAGCTCTATCGCAGTGTGGGCAAGTGGTCAGTGCCCGACCTAGGCATGGGGTACTGATGGTCCTGTCGATAAGTTGCGATTCTGCGTTAGTTTCCAAGAAACGGGCGTGTTTGGAGACGGGTCATGCCGGTTCAGAATGGATGTTGCGTGGCCTCTTTGTCTCTACTGAATTGAAACGGATTCACGTTAGTACGATTGAGCAACGCTATATTCAGTGATTTGTTTGTACGCAGTCTTGTAGGTCGAAACCTCAAGGCCCGCAGGGCCGAAGAGTTTCGACATCCTCTTCATAAACAATGTGGAACGCCCACCTGAGTCATTCTGGCGAAGGCCAGAATCCACTTTTGCATGTTTAAGAGCTGAAACCACGAATAGATTCTCGTCTCAACGATTGTATCACAGCCTCCTCCTGCACCCTCTTTCAGGCGCAAATCGATCATGGTAGATTCCGGCCTGCGCCGGAATGACAATGATACCAATGCGCCTGTAGTTCTGGTGCCCCGCCTTTCAGGCAGGCTTTGCGCCCGGTCTCACCCCCCTTTAAACGGAACCACCGGCCCGGCCGTCTGTCTAAGTAACAGCCGTCCAATTTCGGGGATTTGCCTTGCCATCAGTGAGCCAATTGGCTATGTTCCCGGCTGAACGTTACGGGTAACCGTCTGGAGGACTTTCGTATACGTTTCTCGCTCAGGCATTGAAGACAACCGGACAATAACCTGTAAACGAATGTGTTGACAATTCAACGACCCCGTACCATCCGGTGAGCTTTCGACGATGCGTGCGGTGTTTTTTTTGGAGGACGGCTTGATCAGGCTATTCACCCTGCTCGCCGCTGCCCTGGCGCTCGCGCCGGCAGTCTCGGCTGATATTCGCTATACCCTCGCCGATCCCGATACGGTCTACGCCAGCAATGTCGTTATCGATATCATCGAATATCGCGGCGGCGTCTGGATGATCACCCCTGACGGCGTCAACTATACCTTCGACAACGGCGATACCTGGCTCTTGTACGATTCCGACAACGGCCTTGTCTCCGACAACATGTCGGCCATCTTCTCAATGAACGACCGCCTCTGGGTCGCCTCCAACGGCGTCCAGAATTTCGGAGGCTCTAATTTCGATGTCTCCGACGGTGTCTCGTACACCGACGATGAAGGCAACACCTGGACCCAGGTCGACTTCAGCGAAACGGGTCAGGATATCCCGGTGGTTTGGGGAGTCGACCGCACGGTTTTCGACATCGCCGGCATGCCGCAGCCTCAATTTGGCCGCGACTGGCTGTTTTTCACCGCCTTTGCCGGCGGGCTGCTGGCCTCGCAGGACAACGGCGCGCGCTGGCGGCGCATCCACGCCAACCGCTCGGACTCGGTCAATTTCTTCCAGTTCTATTGCGACCAGTTCGGCATTACCTGCCCCAATCCGCGGGTCCAGCTGAACTTCTCGAATCGCTATTTCTCGGTTGCCGCCGATTCCTCTCACGGCGACTCGGTCTTCCTTTGGGCCGGTACGGCGGGTGGCCTGTATGAATATGTCTTTGCGCCCACCGACGAAAAGCCAAACTCGAACTACTTCGAGGTGTCCACCGCCGGCTGCCAAACCTGTGACTCGCTCGATACGACGTTCGTCTTCCTCGGCGGCGAAAACGGCATTACCCGGGCGACGGCGATGGGTACGCCGTACGCCTCCCGCAACTTCGGCAACGGCCTCCCCGGATCGTGGATCACCGCCCTCGAGGTGTTCGCCGGCAAACTATGGATCGGTACCGCCGAGGACTCACTCGGACCGTCGACCGGCCTGGCGATCTCCGACGATCCGTTCGACGCTCTCACCTTCACCGCCGACCCGTTTGTCGATTTCATCGGCGGCAATGTGATGATCACAGATTTCGAGGCGATCAACCACCGCCTCTATGTCGCCGCCCGTGAGATGGGACTGTATGTCACCACCGACACCGGCGCCACCTGGCAGCGCATCCTCGTCGACTCGGCCAACACCGATCCGAACAACGGCCGCAATAACGTAAACGCTCTCGCTGCCGCTGTCGATACCTTGGTCGCCGCCGGTGACACCCTGTGGGTCGGCACCGACTCCGGCATCGTCGGCCTGTTCATGGACGACAACGGCAGCTTTGTCGACGCCGACGCCTACAAAGTGACGTTTCCGGAGGGCCAGAATTACTCGACCGGTATCCGTTCGGTCGGCGTGCAGGATTTCGTCACCATCGATACCATGGCCGGCACCAGCACGCTCGATTCGCAGTCGATCTGGACAGTCAA
Source organism: uncultured Ignavibacteriales bacterium (assembly GCA_964544635.1). GTDB lineage: Bacteria > Zixibacteria > MSB-5A5 > GN15 > FEB-12 > CAZJCK01. Next base: position 3,708 of record CAZJCK010000087.1, read on the forward strand.
TTTCCCGGTCACCGATACCGGTACTTACATGGTCGCTCGCAGCGTCGCGGTTAATCGACAGGAGTCATTCCTCTCCTGGGTACCGTTCCGCCGGGACCAGATTTCGAAAGATGTCGGCTTCCGCGGCGATTCCGCCATCATCGTCGGCCAGTCCGAGGTCGGCCAGCCGTCGTCGGTCTACACTGCCAACGGCCAGCCGTCGTTGTTCAGCCTGTCGATCCGTGATGGTGAGCTTACTCTCGACAACCGGGTGATCAACAGCATCACCACGTTCGGCGATACCCTCTGGTTTGCCTCCGACTCCGGTTTCGCCTGGACACCCAACGGCGGCGGCGACTTCGAGGTCATCCGTGCCAACATCGATTCGCTCGTACCCGACCGTGCGCCCAACGTGGCGGCCACCAACCCGCAGTTTACCTCGACCTTTCTGCCCGCCCTCGATGTCCAGTACCAGGACGATCGCCCGGCTCGTGTCTGGGTGAGTAATCATCCGGGCGGTCGCAAGGACGACGTGATCGGTTCCGGTGCCGGTATCACCGCCGGATTGATGTTTCCGGTCATTGACATCGACAGCGGCGACACCCTGCGCTTCGAGCGGGTCTGGGCGCTGGCCAACGATTCAGTCTTTGCATGGAACTACGGCTTCAACGGCGATACCGTCTTCGCCGCCACCGACAGCGGCCTCTTGATGGCCGACATTGTCGAGTTCGATACCCTCGGCAACCTGTCGGTCAACTGGCGGGAAATTGATCTTGTCGACGCCGACGGCGAACCGCTGCTCCTGCCCGGTACTCCGGTGCTCGCGGCTACTGTGATCGGCACATTCCTTTGGGTTGGCACCGAAGACCGCACTATCCGCTTCAGCCTCGACAATCTCGACGGTGCTGCCGATACCAGCTTCTTCGTCGTCGACTCCACATCGGAGGTGTATGCCTTCCCGGTACCGTTCAGTCATTTCAACCACGACCTGGTACAGTTTCATTTCAAACTCGACCGGATGGCTGAGGTGACGATCGAGATTTACGACTTTGCCATGAACCTCGTTGCCCGGCCGATCGATAACGAAACTCTGTTCCCCGGCGTCTATCCCGGCGCATCGGCGTCGCGACGGATCACCTGGGACGGCCTCAACGGTCGCGGCGACGAAGCGGCCGTCGGCATGTACTACTTCAAGCTGACCACCTCCACCGGCGTCGAGCAGTGGGGCAAGATAGCGGTGATACCGTAAGGAGTATGACACGATGAAACAAACGCTTCTCATGCTGATACTCGCCGCTGTTCTCACGCTGCCGCTGTCGTCTGCGCACGCCGAAGAGGCTGACGGCGGTTACGCCGGCGCCTTCCTGCAGATTCCGGTCGGCGCCCGTCCGACCGCCATGGGCGGTGCGTACACAGCGCTCTCCAACGACGGCGCGGCGCCACTGTTCAATCCGGCCGGTATCACCTCGCTTACGCGACCGCTGTTTTCCAGCTCCTACCGTGCCATGAAACTCGACCGCAGCCTCGGTTTTTTCTCGGCTTTCCTGCCGACACGGGGGCAGTCGGTTATCGGTATCAACTGGCTCTACGCCGGTTCTGGCTCGGTAGCGGCCCGCGATGCTGTCGACGGTGACCTGCTCGGCCATGATGTCGAGTTCAACCAGCACTCGATTGGTGTCCTGTTCGCCAAACGGTTCACCCCCAGGCTGTCGCTTGGCGCCAACTTCGCCTACCTCGTTTCCACTTTCCCGGAGGAAACGGCGTTTACCGTCGGCGTCGATGTTGGCGCTATGCTCCATGTCGATTACTTCTTCCACCGTGAAGATCGTGAAGACATGGCCATCCGCGATATCCAGATCGGCGCTACCGTCAAGAACCTCGGTTCCAACTACTCGTGGAGTTCCGACGGTTACTTTGACGTCTACGGCGGCGGTCGCGGCGGCGATACCGAGGAAAAGGTACCGATGGAGTTTGGTCTCGGTGTTTCGGCGCGCTTTCTGCAGCGCAAGCTGGTGCTCGCAACCGACTTGTTGAAGAATGTCGAACAGTCGGCCGAACTCCACGCCGGCGCGGAATACTTCATTTCACCCGAGTTTGCCGTCCGCGGCGGTTATTCCGACGAACGACTGACGGTCGGTACCGGCTACCTGATTCGCCTGAAAGCACTCAGCCTGGCGATCGATTATGCCTTCGCTACCGACAAGGTCGACGAAGGGGACGAGCACATCTTCTCCTTCGACCTGCTCATAAACTGAGGTTGACCGAATGAAACAGTTCCTCACCATACTTGTATCGTTGCTTGTCGTCGCCCCGACAATAGTTGCGCAGGACGGTCTTGGTTTGTCGCTGCTGCGCATCGAGCACGGTGCCCGCGCCGCCGGTATGGGCGCAACCTTCTCGCCCAACGACTGGGATCCCAACCTGGTGGCTTACAACCCGGCTGCCGCCCATGACATCAAGCAGTTTACCGGCTCCTTCGGTCATACCGAGTACTGGGAAAACATTGCGTTGGAGTCCGGCTATGTCTGGACCAACCTGACCGACCGTCTCGCTTTCCACGCCGGCGTGCGCTACGCCGCCATCTCCGATATCGAGGCCCGCACCGAACCATCGGCGCAACCGATTGGCCTGTTCAATTCTGAAGAGACCTCGATCAAGGCCGGGCTGTCGTACAAGATTACTCCGATCGTCGCAATTGGCGCATCCTTCGGCTGGTACCTCGAACAGATCGACATTTTCAACGGCGCCGGCTTCAATGTCGATTTCGGCCTGCTCGCCTCACCCTGGCAGAACGTCGTACTCGGCGCCTCGGTAACCTCGCTCGGCTCCGATATTACGTTGTCCGAAGGCGGCATCGTGTCCGACGAAATAGCCCTGCCCACCACATATCGTGTCGGCGGTTCCTACCACCGCAGTTTTGTCACCGGCGCCGCCGACCTGGTGGTAGTTGACGATGAGGCGCACCTCCACGTTGGCGCCGACGCCATCCTGCACGAGCTGTTCTCGCTGCGCACCGGCTACATGTCGGGCTACGACTCGAAAAACTTCACCGCCGGCGCCTCGTTCACACCGGACAAGGTGCGCATCGACTATGCCTTCCTGCCGTTTTCGAACAACCTCGGGACGTCGCACATGTTTACATTGAGTTTTAAATTATAAACCACGTTCAATATTCCAAACCGGGAGAGGATATGCTACATGGCTAAGTACAAGATTGCGTGGATGCCGGGCGACGGCGTCGGCAATGACGTCATGGAGGCCGCCAGGATCGTACTCGATAAGATTGGTCTCGACGCTGAATACGTTCATGCCGACATCGGCTGGGAGCTCTGGAAGACAGAAGCCAACCCGCTGCCCGATCGCACTATTGAAACGCTGAAGAACACCGACTGCGCCCTGTTCGGCGCCATTACCTCGCTGCCGAAGGAAGAGGCCGAGAACGAACTGATCCCCGACCTGCAGGGGAAAGGCCACGTGTACTCGTCGCCGATCGTTCGCCTCCGCCAGGAATTCAACCTGCGCACCAACCTCCGGCCGTGCAAGGCCTACGCCGGCAACCCGCTGAACTACAAGGACGACATCGATATCGTCGTCTTCCGCGAAAATACCGAAGACCTCTATGTCGGTATCGAGTTCCACCCGGTCCCCGACGAGCTCCGCGACATGATCAAGAAGCACCACAAGAAAATGGCCCGCTTCGACAATACCCCCGGCGACGATATGGCGATGAGCCTGCGCATCAATACTCGCAACGGCTGCCGCAATATTGTTACCGACGCTTTCGAGTACGCCAAGGAGCGCGGCTACAAATCGGTGACGGTGGTCGAGAAACCGAACGTTATCCGCGAAACCTCCGGGCTCATGATCCGCACCGCCCGCCAGGTGGCGAAGAACTACCCGGGCATCGAGCTGTGGGAGACTAATATCGACGCCATGTGCATGTGGCTGGTGAAAAACCCGCAGGACTACGGTGTCATCGCCACCTCGAATATGTTCGGCGACATCGTGAGCGATCTCTGCGCCCAGTTGGTCGGCGGTCTCGGTTTCGCCGCCTCGGGCAACATCGGCGACAACTATGCGGTCTTTGAGCCGACCCACGGTTCGGCGCCGAAGTATGCCGGGAAGTACAAGGTCAATCCGATGGCGATGCTTCTGACCACCCGGCTGATGCTCGACTGGCTTGGCGAAAACGATAAGGCGACGGCGCTTGACGGCGCTATTGCCGATGTCATTAAAGAGGGCAAAGCCCGCACCTACGACATGGGCGGTGACCAGAGCACCCTTGATGTCGGCAAGGCCGTGGCAGAGAAGTTGTAAGCCCACTCATTTGAACGAATCGGACGGCGGCCCCCAAACAGGGCCGCCGTCTTCGTAACCGGGCCCGACTCCCGGAACCGAACCAAAGCCTTTTTCGTTCTATACACACTATGATTACCATCGCCAAAGCCAGAACCGACGATTTGGAAACCATCCGCAAACTCTTCCGCGAGTACGCCGACGAGTTCACCGAGACCGAATGCTTCGAGGGGTACGAAGAAGAGCTGGCCGGCCTGCCGGGACGTTATGCCGAGCCGGACGGACGTATCCTGCTTGCCACCCGCGATGGTGATGCCGCCGGATGTGTCGTCATGTATCGCGCCGATGGCGTTACCGCCGAGATGAAACGGCTGTGGGTGCGCCCCAATCACCGCAATCAGAAGATCGGGCGACGTCTGGTCGAAACGCTCCTGGCCGAAGCCAAATCGGCCGGCTACAAGAAAATGGTCCTCGACACCACACCGTCGATGGCCGTCGCCATCCCGCTCTATCGCAAGGTCGGTTTCCGTGAAACCGGACGTGTCGGTGGCGCCAACGGTTCCATCATCCGCATGGAACGGGACCTGTAGTTTCCTCACGCGATCCCGGGCCGGGATGTCTGCGCGACGTCCGGCGTCTTCACAAAGCACATAAGAACGCAGACCCCTCTGTCCGGGATCCGAGATCTGCGCTACGAATCTCTGTCGCCCTCCCCGAGTCATTCTGTCGATGGCCGGAACCCACACGCACGAGATGAGGATGAAAGACCGGGGTAAGAGTAACCTACCGGCAGTGGCCGATCCACAGCATGACTGTCCTTCCGTCTTTTGCCTCCAAAGTAGGTTCCGTCCTTCGCCGGAACGACAAATTGGAAGGCCCGTGTCACCCTGCACTTGATCCGGGGCCCAAGCCGTTCATCACAACGACGAACCTCCAATACGTCATCCCGGACGAGTCCGGCCAACGCCGGACGAAGATCCGGGATCCAGAATTCTGTGGTCGGCAGATTTCCCGGTCTGCCCTAACGGCCGAGGACCTACATCGCCCGGTTCAACCGTTCCACGATCTTCTGGCGCGCCTCCTGCAGCGCCCGGCCACGATGCGACACGACATTCTTTTCATCCAGCGTCATCTGAGAAAAACGCTTCTGCGTCGCCGCATGCAAAAACACCGGGTCATACCCGAACCCCTCACCCTCAGCGACATCATGGCAAATTATCCCCTCCGCCACCGCCTCGACGATATCCACTGTGCCGTCATTCCAGTCGATCGCAATCACACAACGGAAGCGGGCGGTGCGTTTCTCCTTTGGTACGCCGCCCATTTCTTTGAGCAGCTTTTCGTTGTTGTCACGATATGAGACATTCTCGCCGGCGAACCGCGACGAATACACTCCCGGCGCACCGTTGAGAGCATCGACCTCGAGTCCCGAATCATCGGCCAGCGCCGGCAGGTCGGTGAACCCGGCGATCTCGCGCGCCTTGATCCGGGCGTTCGCCTCCAGCGTATCGCCGGTTTCGTCCGGATCGGGAAACTCCAAAAAATCGTCGCGTGTCATGACAGTAATTGGGAGATCATCGAGGAGGTGACGGATCTCTTTGACTTTGTCAGTATTGTTGGTCGCAAGTACCAGTTGCATGGGAGCGCCTTTTCTCTGCAGGTCGGGTTCCGGCGTGCGCCGAAGGAACATCGAGAAACCCGACACATGGCATTTCATCTTGTTCCGAAAAAACAGGGGAGAGGCGTTGTTGTCAAGCGCCGCATGAGAGCACCCTTGTGATCCAGACGGATCCGTCTCGCGCACGTCTTCCCGGACCGGACTCCGAGATCTGCGCTACGAACCTCAGCAACAAGAAACCCACCGCAAAGCGGTGGGCTACATGGTAAGGTCGATGCCTCCCCACCACGTCATCCCGGACGAGTCACGCCGCAGGCGGGACGAAGATCCGGGACCCAGTATACAGTTGACAAGTTTGTCCAATAATGGTATTGTACGAGCATAACACGAGATCTGCACCACTGTGCAATGACAAGGGGCGCGGGCCACGACTTCAAGACTGCCAAGCACATACCTGTTTCTAGCTATCACAATCGTCGTTGCAATACTGGCTTCTTGTTCAAGCGATGATTCCGGTACCGGACCAAACAATCCGCCAGATACAGTATCTTATATGGAGTGGGCGATGTTTGATTCCTCTGTCTTCTTTGCCACGAACGCGAGGAGGTCATGGGAGCCTTTTTTCGATGGTGACTCCATTATTGGAGAGCCGTTTGATGATATAAATGGAAACGGTGTGTACGATCCCGGCGTCGATATCTTCATTAGATCTGTAGACACGACCATTAATGACGATGTGAATTTCAATGGGGAACACGACGGTCCGAACGATCCCTGGTCGCCGGGCGTTCCTTTCGACGACCTCGATCTCGACGGACAGTATGATCGACCGAGTAACTACTACGATCAGGGTGAGCCCTTCCTGGATCTCAATGGTGACGGCGTCTGTAACTCAGCCTCTGAGATAGGTGCAGGTTTAGGGGATTTGATCCGTTGGGTAGTTTCGGAACAAGACACATCATTTACAATCTGGACATATGAATTGCAGGATTCAGTTGGTCTCTTGGTCTCCGACTCAGGGATCAGCTACGCAACGCCTGCCCGCAGCTCAATCACGTGGAACGATACTGAAGATCGCCCACAGAGATATTATGACCACCAGTTTCGCATTGATGAGCACGGTCTGGCCTACCTTTGTCGGATTCAACCATACCGGTCCGAAGTTCAGGTTGTTCCCGTCATACTCGCTGTCGAGAGCGATTGTTTCGCGAAACGAATTTCTGTGCCCGTCGGTTGTTCTCCTTATCCACCTCAATGGCAGGAACCGGACAGTACTTTGTACCGACGAACAATCATCAATAATGCTACGTTCGAGTTCGATGGCATTCTATACGATAGCCTGCTTCAGATACGACTTGACGACGGTTGGATAAACGGCGATTCCACTGTTGTTTGCCAACTGGAATGGGACTTCTACTTTAAACAGGAACACGGAATTTTCGCGCTGGTTACAGGCTCCCACAGGGTGTGTTTCCCGGTGCGGTACGACACGATTCCGCTTCCCATGACCCGATAGCGAGGCATTGTCAACTAACACCGTAGGTCAGGATCTCTGTTCCTGACGGATCCGTCAGGTTGGCAAACCACCTGACCTGCGAAGAACTCCTACTGTCTTCTTGCCTGAATTGGCAGCCTCCCAGGGCTGAAGCTGCCCACTTCAGATTCATGTCACAGCTTTTAAATATACAGACCGCCCCCCCACGTCG
>CAZJCK010000088.1:0-11286 GCA_964544635.1 uncultured Ignavibacteriales bacterium
ACGGCGGCCACCGACATCGTGCAATTTGTGTCGGTGGCCGTTTTTGTTTGGTGTGATGACGATTAATCGGGCAGGTCCGGTACGGCGCTTTGCGTCGTGACGGACCTGCCGTGTGTTGCATTCAGAGTTGGTTGCCGGGTGGCGGGTCCCTCGTTCGCCAGCGGCGATCCGTCGGGACCTCCCCTGCCAAGAGCCTGATGGTGACGCTCTGACTGTGTGGCGCGTACGTCCCCGTGCGCGCCGTTTATCAAACCCGGTGTAACCCACCGCCGCCGCAGGGTAGCCACTCGCGAAACTGGCAAAGAAAAACCCACTGCAGAGCGGTGGGCTACATGACATCACATCTTTCGAAATTGACGCTTACGATTGGAGAACCGCCTCCCCCAGGCGCGCCATCACCCGGTAGGCGACATCTTCAACCGCCCGATTGACGTCATCACCCAAGCCGATGCCGTGATGGAACTGAACCCCTTCAATACCGAAGAACCAAACCTCGTTAGGCAAGCGCCCGAGCGCCCGCGCTGTCTCAATACCCTGCGCCACCGCGAAGGCATGCCCGGTCTCCGCTACCGACACGATCGGCAGGGGAGAGGAGGAGACGTCAAACTCGGTGATCGTCCCGGGCTCACGTTTTGCCGTAGTCGCGTCTACAATGACAATCCGGTCGCAGTCGCGCATCAGTTCTATGATCGCGCCACCCTCACCGTCCGACTCATGCAACTCGGCGCTGCAGCCCAGCTCTTTGAGCCGCCGGACTACTAACAGGCCGGCGGCATCATCACAGCGAAAGTCGTTTCCGACACCGACAACTCTTACCGCTGCCATCATTACTCCTCGATGATATTCAGCTTGAGGAAGTGACAGGAGCAGGAGATGCACGGGTCATAGTTCCGTACCGCCTGCTCGCACTGCCATTGCAGTTGGTCACGCGGCAGATCGATATTCTTTTCGACGAACGACCGCAGGTCTTTCTCGATCTGCGCCTGGTTCTGCGAGGTCGGCGGGACAATGCGGGCGTCGAGAATTGTGCCGTTCTCGTCCAGTTCGTACCGATGCCAGCAGATGCCGCGCGGCGCCTCGGAACAGCCGTAACCAATGCCGGCCCGCGGCGTGATCTCGACTGACGGTTTCTTCGGTTTTTCGTACTGGTCGATCAAACGCAGCGCCTCGTCGCATGCATACACCGTTTCGACCGCGCGCACGATTATCGACTTGAACGGATTGCAGCACGTTTCTTCAAGCCCGGCCTCGCGCGCCGCGTTCTGCGCCACCTCGGGCAGCTTGTCAAAGTTGAGCGAGTATCGCGCCAGCGGGCCGACGTGATACGCCCCGCGACGCCTGATTCGGGCGTGCAGTGACGTCGAGTGCTGGACATGCTCTTCGAGGAAATGGTCGTCGAACTCGGCGATGTCGATGTCAATCCCCTTGTTCGAGATCAGCCGTCCCTCGTTGAACGGATATTCGTCGGGGTGGCGCATCGCCACAAACTCATAGTCCATCTCGAGGTCGGGATAGGTGAAAGTCGTCAACAGCTTGACCGTCTCCAGCGCGGCCTCCCGCGCCCACGTCAGGTCCTCGACTATCTCCAGCAGTTCTTTCTTTTCCGGTACTTTGTAGAAGCCGCCGACGCGGACGTTGATCGGGTGAATTTCGCGCCCGCCCAGCAGGGTCATCAGGTTGTTGCCGATTTTCTTCAGCCGCAGGCCGGTTTCGACCTCTTTAGGGTGGTGCTTGGCCATCTGGATGGCATCCTGGTACCCGAGAAAGTCGGGGGCATGGAGCATGAACACATGCAGGGCATGCGATTCGATCCACTCACCGCAGTAAATCAGGCGTCGCAGCGCCCGCAACTGACCATCCACCGTCACCCCCAGCGCCCGTTCCATGGCATGGCAGGAACTCATCTGGTAGGCGATCGGGCAGATACCACAGATGCGCGCCGTGATATCCGGTGCTTCGGTATAATCCCGGCCGCGCAGGAACGCCTCGAAGAAGCGCGGCGGCTCGAAGATGTTAAAGGCGACATCGGTCACCGCACCATCCTTCATGCGCACCGTCAGGCCGCCCTCACCCTCGACTCGGGCTAAGTAGTCAACGTTGATAGTCCTGGAGCTCATGGGCGACGCTCTCCTTCTTGAATTCGTCAGCGTGGGCGTTGTACGTTCGATAGGCGCGGAGCAGGTCCTCGCGGTCCATCCCGAGCTTGCCGAACTGCTCCGACAGCGACTGCGGATTGGCCGATTCCTTCGGCCCGAAACAACCATAGCAGCCGCGATTGTACGACGGGCAGATGGCGCCGCAGCCGGCATGGGTGACCGGCCCGAGGCACGGCGTACCGTGCGATACCATCACGCACACATTCCCTTTCAGCTTGCACTCGACACAGACCGAATGATCACTGATGACCGGTTTGCGGTTGTTGAGCAAGGCATTGAGCACTTCCAGCAACTGATACTTGTTGATCGGGCAGCCACGCAACTGGTAGTCGACAAACACGTGCTCGGAGATTGGTGTCGAGTTCTTCAGGGTCGAGATGTAGTCCGGGTTGGCGTAGACCATCGACGTATAGTCGCCGACATCGGCGAAGTTGCGCAGGGCCTGGATACCGCCGGCGGTGGCACAGGCGCCGATTGTTACGAGATATTTCGACTGCCGCCGCACCTTGTGGATGCGCTCGGCGTCGTGGGAGGTCGTGATCGATCCCTCGACCAGGGAGACATCGTACGGTCCTTTGATGACGGCGCGCGAGGCTTCCGGGAAGTTGGCGATCTGGATATGCTCGGTCACCGTCAGCAACTCGTCTTCACAGTCGAGCAGGCTGAGCTGGCAACCGTCGCAGGATGCGAACTTCCATACCGCCAGGGTTGGTTTCTTACGTTTGGCCATGCTCAAATCTCCCACGTTGTCAGGTAGCTGCGGACCTGGTCATACGAAAACACCGGGCCGTCCTTGCAGACAAACAGCGGTCCCAACTGGCAATGGCCGCACAAGCCGACGGCGCACTTCATGTTGCGTTCCATCGAGACAAAGATATCCGATGGCACCACGCCGCGCTTGATCAGACCGGCCGCACCGTAGCGCATCATCACCTCGGGGCCGCACAGCAGCGCGGTGGTGTTGAGGGGATCGAACGGCGCCTTGGCGATCAGCGTGGTCACCACGCCGACATTGCCTTTCCAGTCGAGGGTGGCGCGATCGACCGTAACATGAATCTCCAGGTCGAGGCGCGAGCGCCACTGCTCGATCTCTTTGCGGTACAGGATGTCGTTGGGCGTGCGGGCGCCGTAGAGCAAAACCACTTTGCCGTACTTCTCGCGATTGTTGAGGACGTGGTACAGGGCGGGACGCAACGGCGCCAGGCCGATACCGCCGGTCAGGATAACGATATCCTGCCCTTCCGCCTCGATCACCGGCCAGTGGGAGCCGAATGGTCCTCGGATGCCGATGGTATCGCCCGGTTTGAGTTCGTTCATAGCGCTGGTAACGGTGCCGACCACGCGGGTAGTGTGCACCAGCCGGGGTGCCTGGGTCGGGTCGCCCGAGATTGAAATCGGCGCTTCCCCGACACCAAACACGTACAGCATGTTAAACTGACCGGGCAGGTAGGTAAACCCGTCCGACGGATTCTCCGGCACCAGCTCAAGGGTGAAGGTATCATCGGTGTTGCGACGGGTCCGGTCGATCCGGAAGACCAGCGGCTCCATAGCGCCGCCGGACGGGGTCGCAAAAGTCGGTTGTGTGCTACTTGAGGTCGCCATACATATCCAATAGTCTTAGTCGCAATGCTTCCAGTTCCTGCTCCATGACATGGGCAAAGCGCTTCATGATCTCATAGCCGAACTCATGGTCCTCGTCACATTTCTGGCGCAGGCAGACACCGTCCAGCGCAATTGCCCGCGTCAGTTCCACCGCCCGGCAATCAAGATTGCGGCAGTGCGGTGGGAAGAGCCACGACCAGCTTAATACTTCACCTTCGTCCATCGTCTGCACGACAATGCCGCCCTTGTGCGGACGGAAGATCTCGAGGGCCAGCTTCCCATGCCGGATGAAGAAAAACTGGTTCGACTCCTCACCCTCGCGGAAGACGTACTCGCCCGGGCTGAAGCGCACGTTAGAGGCGCAGCCCACCATCAGTTCGACGTGGTGCGGGTCCATGCCCTTCAAGAAGGGATGTTCCGCCAGATACGGTTCAAGTGTTTGTTGCATACTGTTCCTCCCTCACATGAGGATCGGCACCGAGGTCGGCGGATGATCGTGCGATGGCGCTGGCTTCTTCAGTGATATCGATGCCGACCGGACACCAGACTATACAGCGGCCGCAGCCGACACAGCCGGACATGCCGAACTGGTCGTGCCAACCGGCCAGTTTATGGGTGATCCACTGGCGGTACCGGGCCTTGCCGGATGGTCGTACCGAGCCGCCGTGAATGTATGAAAACTCAAGAGTGAAGCAGGAGTCCCAGCGACGGCGACGTTCGGTCTGCTTACCACTCAAATCAGTCGTGTCCTCAACCGTCATGCAGAAACAGGTGGGACAGACCAGCGTGCAGTTGGTACAGGCCAGGCAGCGTTCGGCCACATTGTCGTAGCGCTTGTCCTCGAGATTGTGCTGCAGGACAGCCTTGACATTCGAGGCGTCGAGCGACCGACCCATCTGTCCGGCAGCCTCGTTGAGCAGCCCCTCGGCCTGCTCGATATCGGACGCTTCAGCCTCGCGGTGCTCGATTGCCTCCAGGGCAGTCGCGCCCGCCGCCGAACCGACCTCAACGAGGAAACGATGATCCTTGCCGTCGATCAGCTCCGTCAGGGCGAGGTCGAAATTCTTTGTCGCTTTGGGGCCGGTGCCCATCGATGTACAGAAGCAGGTGCCGCCCGGCTCGGTACAGTTGACGGCGACAAAAAAGTTGTGTTCGCGACGGCGTTCATAGGCGTCGTCCCGGTACTCATTCCTCATGAACACGGTATCGTGCACTTCGAGCGCCGCCAGGTCGCACGGCCGGATGCCGAGAAAGGCGTACTTGGGCGATTCTTCAGTGTGCGGGTTGATCTCGAACCGTTTTCGCTTCATCTCAGCCGTAAAGAGCTGCTGCCTGGGCGGGTAGAGGAATCTCTTCAGTGCGTTCATCCCGACCACATAGCCGAACAACGCCGCATCATCGCGGGCGCCGAGGCGGAAGGTGGCATTGTCGTATGAAGCTGTCTTGCCCGCCGGCAGATCATCTATCGACTCGATCTCGTCCAACACCAGCGTCTGTTCCCGCACGGTGGGCCCGACGACCGTGTATTGAGACCGCAAATGATCAATAAGAGCGGCCAGACCGTGGCGATCAATCAGGGCTTGTTTGTTCTCCGACTTGGTCATGCCGACTTGTTCCTCACGTCCATCAGGTTTCTCATCGACCGCCCGAGGGCGGCCCTAAACGTATACTATACTATCGGTAATTATACGTAATTGCAACGGAAATATGTGATTTTTTTCACGTAATCGTTACCGAGCTTGTCTTGAATCAGCGGGCCGTGGTGCGTATATTGTCAGGCTCAAGAGCACCCGCAACGACTTCGTAAGCAACGGTACAGTAACACGTTATGTGAAGACCAGGGGTGCCTGCCGAGCCTGCTTAGAGCCCCCCGCCAAGTCTGGATAGATTTTGAACAGACCGTGGAATCAAACGCAGGTTGGCATGATCTCAGTCTCACGATCATGGAGACGAAAAGTCTAACTTGACAGAGTCGGATATTTTGATCGAGGATCGCCTGGTTTTCGTATTATCTATAACCGGTATGACTACTCGCGCCCACATACAGCGCCTGCGGCTTGACGTCCGCGGCTTCGTCCAGGGGGTGGGTTTCCGTCCTTTTGTCCACCGCCTGGCATACTCCCTCGGCCTGACCGGCCTGGTTCGCAACCACAGCCGCGGCGTGACCATAGAGGTCGAGGGCGCGCCTCCCGTCATCGCTCGATTTGTCCAGCAGCTCCAGTCCACTTTGCCCCCCCTGGCCGAATTGGTCGATCTCTCGACACGGGAGATCCCGACCACCGGTTCGACCATCTTCAGCATCGTCACCTCCGAGCGCGATTCCGGGGCCGCTGTTCTCATCCCGCCGGATATCGCCACCTGCGATGACTGCTTCAGGGAACTGTTCGACCCGGCCGATCGCCGCTACCGCTATCCGTTCATTAACTGCACCAACTGCGGCCCGCGCTTTACGATTGTCGAATCGATTCCCTACGACCGTCCGTACACCTCAATGAAGTCGTTCCCGATGTGCGCGGATTGCCGGCGCGAGTATGAAGAACCAAGCAACCGGCGTTTCCATGCTCAACCCAACGCCTGCCCGGTCTGCGGCCCGAACGTATGGCTGCATGAGCACGGCGCGGCAGTCGATACCGATGATCCGATCGCGGCGGCTGTTAAACGACTAAAAGCCGGTCGCATTCTGGCGATACGCGGTATCGGCGGTTTTCACCTGATTGTCGACGCTCACAACGATGCCGCTGTCGCCGAACTGCGTACACGCAAGGGTCGCGCCGAGAAGCCGTTCGCGCTCATGTCGCCCGACCTCGATACCGTCCGCAGCTACTGCACCGTCAGTGCCGGCGAAGAACAGCAACTCATGCACTACAGCCGCCCGATCGTCTTGCTCGAACCGGGGCCCGGCCAGGCGCCGGCGCCGTCGGTGGCGCCGCGGCAACGACGCCTCGGTTTTATGCTCGCCTACTCACCGCTGCACCATCTCGTCCTGCACGGCAACTTTGACGCTCTCGTCATGACCAGCGGCAACTACTCCGAGGAGCCGATCGCCATCGACAACGATGAAGCGCTCGACCGTCTCGCCACCCTGGCCGATTGTTTCCTGTTGCACGACCGCGAGATCCGGCAGCGCTGTGACGATTCCGTTGTGCGCGTCGACCATCCCGGCCCCACCATCCTGCGCCGTGCGCGGGGCTATGTGCCGCGCCCGGTACGATTGAGCGAACCGACAGAGCACAATGTCCTCGCGGTCGGTCCCGAGATGAAGAACACAGCGGCGCTGACGCGTGGCAACGAGGTCTTCCTCACCCAGCATGTCGGCGATCTCGATAATCCCCGGGCGCTGGCCTTCTTCGAGCACACCGTCAACCACCTGAAGAAAATTCTCGACCTGGAAATTCAGCTTGTCGCCTGCGACTTGCATCCCGAGTACCTGTCAACGAAGTGGGCGATGCAACAGTCGCTGCCGGTCGTACAGGTGCAGCACCACCACGCTCACCTCGCCTCGGTCATGGCCGACTGCGGTATTGACGAAGGCACCATCGGTATCATCCTCGACGGTACCGGCTATGGTACCGACGGCAATATTTGGGGCGGGGAAGTTCTGGTCGGCGACTTTCAGTCGTTCGAACGCATGGCCTGGTTGCAGCCGGTCGCGATGCCGGGCGGGACGATGGCGATCAAACAACCCTGGCGGATGGCGCTGAGCTACCTGCATGCTGCGTACGGATCCGACCTGCCGGATATCGACTGGCCCGAGACGGCCAATGAACAAGGCCGGCGCAACCTTCTGACGATGATTGACCGGCAGATTAACAGCCCGTTGACGTCGAGTTGCGGGCGTTTGTTCGACGCCGTCTCGGCAATACTCGGGGTCTGCACCGAAATCAACTACGATGCCCAGGCCGCCATCGAACTGGAAGCGATCGCCGATCCGGACAACCTGGAGCCGTTCGATGACATCATGCCATCGACGTTCCCCGGTCCGCTCGACACCCGGCCGCTTGTTCGGTGCCTCATCGAGGCGCGAACGGACACACCCGTCGAGTTTCTCGCCGCCCGCTTCCACGCCAGTCTCGCCGAGCTGTTCATTCGTGCCGCAAAGCAGGCCCGCGACGCAACGGGAGTGAACGGCGTAGCCCTCGGCGGCGGTGTGTATAACAACCGCCTGCTGCTGCGTTACGTTATGGATCGTCTTGCTCAGGAACGGTTTACTGTGTATACTCACAAGCAGGTTCCGACCAACGACGGTGGCCTGGCGCTGGGCCAGGCAGTCATTGCCGACCGACAACAGCGTGCCGCCGCAAAGGAGTAAGAGAGATGTGCCTCGCCGTACCCGGCAAGATAATCGAAACGTATGAAGAGAACGGTCTGGAGATGGGCCGCATCGACTACTCCGGTACCGTCCACAACGCCTGCCTCGCCTATGTCCCGGAGGCACAGGTCGGCCAGTATGTACTGGTGCATGCCGGATTTGCCCTTAATGTTATCGACGAAACCGAGGCGCAGCGC
Source organism: uncultured Ignavibacteriales bacterium (assembly GCA_964544635.1). GTDB lineage: Bacteria > Zixibacteria > MSB-5A5 > GN15 > FEB-12 > CAZJCK01. The sequence continues at coordinate 8,265 of CAZJCK010000088.1, forward strand.
ACCCTTGAACTCCTGCAACAGATGAGCGATTTGGCAGCCGAGTCGGGCGAGAACGTTTTCGGCCAGTCGGTCGATGCACCACCCGACGCCGACGACAGGTCGAACTCGTGAAATACCTCGACGAGTATCGCGACCCGCAGCTGGCCCGGCAACTGTTCGAGGAGATCAAGCGCACCGTCACCAAACCGTGGGTCATCATGGAGGTCTGCGGTGGCCAGACTCACAGTATCGTACGCAACGGCATTGACCAGTTGCTCCCTGACAGTGTGGAGCTGGTTCACGGTCCGGGCTGCCCGGTCTGCGTGACGCCACTCGAGAAGATAGACCGCGCCCTCGCCATCGCGTCGCAACCGAATGTCATCTTCACCTCCTTCGGCGACATGCTCCGCGTCCCCGGTACAAAGCAGGACCTGTTCATGGTGAAGTCGGCCGGGGGAGATGTCCGGATCGTCTATTCACCCCTCGACGCCCTGGCGCTGGCCCGTCAACACCCGGATAAGCAAGTGGTGTTCTTTGCTGTTGGTTTTGAAACGACGACGCCGCACACCGCCATGGCCGTTGCGCAGGCGCAACGTGAAGGGTTGGACAATTTCTCGATGCTGGTGTCGCACGTTCGGGTGCCGCCGGCCATCGAAGCGCTGCTCAGTTCACCTGGCAACCGGGTGCAGGGCTACCTGCTGGCCGGCCATGTCTGCACGGTTATGGGTTACCATGAGTATGAACCGATCACCAGCCGCTTCAACATCCCGATGGTTGTCACCGGTTTCGAGCCGGTCGATCTCTTGTCGGGTATTCTCTCGGTCGTCAGGCAGCTCGAGGCGGGGGAGGCGACGGTTGAAAACCAGTACGAACGGGTGGTCAGCCGCGACGGCAACCCGGCCGCCCGCAACACCATCGAGGCAGTGTATCAAACCGCTGACCAGGCCTGGCGCGGAATCGGTGTCATACCAAACTCCGGGTTTGTTCTGCGATCGGCGTATGAAGCGTTCGACGCCGAGAAGAAATTCTCGATCGGCGACATTGCAACCGAAGAATCAAAAGAGTGTATCAGCGGCCTAGTGCTCCAGGGACTGAAGAAACCGACCGATTGCCCGATGTTCGGTACCAGGTGTACGCCACGTTCGCCCCTTGGTGCTACCATGGTGTCGAGCGAAGGCGCCTGCGCCGCCTACTACAGGTATCAGCGCCTGCCCGAACCCGCCGATGTCCGAAACCGGACCTGAGGAGCATTATGTCGCTCGATCCTGAAAGCCTCACCAGCTGCCCTCTGCCGATCCGCGAACACGATACCGTGCAACTCTCGCACGGCAGCGGCGGACGGATGACCAACGATCTCATCCGCGACCTGTTTGTCTGGGCTTTCGACAATCCGCTGTTGCGACGTCAGGACGACCAGGCCATCCTCGACCAGCTTGACGGCCGGCTCGCCTTCAGTACCGACTCGTTTGTCGTCGACCCCATCTTCTTCCCGGGCGGCGACATCGGCGATCTTGCCGTCAATGGAACGGTGAACGATGTTGCCATGTCCGGCGCCACGCCGTTGTATCTGTCGGCCGGCTTTGTGATCGAAGAAGGGTTGCCGCTGACCGACTTGCGCACGGTGGTCTTGTCGATGAAGCGGGCCGCCGCATCGGCCGGCGTCAGTATCGTCACCGGCGATACCAAAGTCGTCAACCGGGGGAAAGCCGATAAGCTCTTCATCAATACCACCGGCCTCGGCGTTATCCGGCATCCCTACACGATCGGTGCGTCGCAACTCAAGGACGGCGATGCAATAATCATCAGCGGCACCATCGCCGATCACGGTGTCGCCGTCATGTCCAAACGCGAGGGCCTCAGTTTCGAAACCGATATCGTATCCGACACGGTGGCGCTCAACTCGCTGGTGGATGAAATTATCTCGGCGGGTGCACAATCGGTACACGCCCTGCGCGATCCTACCCGGGGCGGTGTGGCCGCGACCCTCAACGAATGGACCGAGCAATCGAACGTTGCCATTGACCTCGATGAACAGGCCCTGCCCATACGGGCTGGAGTGGCCGGCGCCTGCGAAATACTCGGTTTTGATCCGCTGTATGTCGCCAATGAAGGCAAGGTCGTTGTGGCCGTTGCGGCCGATGCGGTTGATCAAGTACTGTCTGCCATGAAGCGCCACCCCGTCGGTACCAACGCCGCGGTCATCGGCCGGGCCTGTTCCGCCGGTCGGCCGATCGTAACGATGACCACCGGCATTGGGGGGCGACGGATCGTGGATATGCCGGTTGGCGAGCAACTGCCGCGCATTTGTTAGGGCTTTGTTCAGGGCGATTCTCTTAATCGACTTAATGTATCCAGTTTTTGAACGGGCAGGGAATTGCTCTGCCTAAAATATGCACTTGCGTGCTCACTGTCGGGCTTCTTAACATAGACAAAATGTTTGTTCACAGCTATTTACCTTGACAGTCACACAGTCGGCAGTATATTTATAGAGATCTTAACGATCCCTCGTATTTACTGCAAGGCGGGGAGGCATTTTCAGATTGATAGTTTGGTTGTAACTGGCATATCGATAAGATAGTGTGACAGCGATGAGCGACACACTCAGTCTACGTTTTAAAATGATCCTGCCGGCCGCCCGAAGCCGGCTCCCGCGTGGAGGGGAAGACGCAAGCACTGCGACCTTGGAACCAGCCAATGGTAATAGCTGTTGGCGACGACTCGTCATCCACAAGGAGTGAATAGTCGAGCACCCGTTATTCCTTACGAACTACCAAAGCTACAGTCGAATCAACGGCTTCAAAGTAAACTTCAACACGGCATACACGAATTACTATTAACAGTTCCTACAAGCTAAACGAGGAGGAGAACTGATTCATGAAGAAGGCTCTCTGTACAACTTTCCTGCTCCTGTGCGTAATGGCCGGGACCGGCCTGGCGCAGGATCTCGGTCCGGTCACGGACTCGGTTGACCTGGTCGTCTCCCGGGTGCCGAGCGCCAACGCCGGACAGGATACCCTGGAACTCCAGATATGGGCATACAACG
>CAZJCK010000089.1:0-11112 GCA_964544635.1 uncultured Ignavibacteriales bacterium
GCAAAAATCCGTATAAGTTGGCATGAGACGATTACTTATCATACTGGGCAGCCTGCTGGCCCTGCCGCCTGTCCTGGCTGGGGCGGACGATTCCGCCGACGAAGAGCAGTTCGCCAGAGTAGCGGAAACCCTGTCTTCGGCCGGCTGCATAGAACTGGACTTTTTGAGCATTATCGTGTCCGACATCTTCAATACCGTCGACACCATCGACGGCCATGCCGTCCTGGCCGACGACGGCCGCTACAATATTCGCATGGACAATGATCGTTACCTGTATACCGGCGACCTGGTCTACAACTACTCGGCGCCCAATAACCAGGTGGTTGTCGAAAGAGTCTCGCCGGATATGGTCGTCGGCGACCAGATTTCGTTTCTCACCCGGCTCGATCTATGGTATCATTACCGCGCTACCGAGCGGGAGGGAGTCTTCCGGCTCTGGAAAAACGACAGTATTCACGGCGACATCCCGGATTCGATGACAGCCCTGATCAACCTGGAAACGACCACCATGCAGTCATTGTCGTACTACGACATTAATGACGAGCTGAACCGGGTCATCTTCCGGCACCAAAGCCTGTCGACTGACTGTGCCGATTCTCTTTTCACGCCGGACTTTCCAGATTCGGCAGATGTCCTTAGATTGTGACCCGTCATGAGAGTATATATCCATAAACTCGGCTGTCCGAAGAACGATGTCGACGCCGACTACATCGCGGCTCGCCTGGTCGACGCCGGCCACCAACCGGTCAGTTCACCCGACGATGCCGACTCGATCCTGGTCAACACCTGCGGCTTCATCCTGCCCGCCAAGGAAGAATCGATCAACGAGATTCTTCGCTTGGGCGAGCTGAAGAAGACCGGCAACCTGAAGAGCCTCTATGCCACCGGTTGCCTGACGCAGCGTTATGGTGACGAATTGCTTACGGAGATGCCGGAGCTCGACGGCGCGTTCGGGCACGGCGCCCTCGATTCGATTGCCGACGCCGTCACCAACAGCAGGCATCTGACCAGGGCGGTACGTCGGGATACCCGCAAGCTCGGATATTTGACCTGGAAGGATCGCTTCATCTCCGACGGCCTGCCGTGGTCATACCTGAAAATTTCCGACGGTTGTGATCGCGCCTGCACCTACTGCGCGATCCCGGGTATGCGCGGGCGGTTTCGCAGCCGCCCGATCGACTCAATCGTGCGGGAAGCGCAGTTCCTCGCCGATAACGGCAAGAAGGAGCTGATACTGGTGTCTCAGGAGGCAACGATTTACGGCTACGACTTAAAAAGTCGCCCGAACATTGTCGACCTCCTGAAAGAACTGGATAACGTCGACGGTATCGAGTGGATCCGCCTCATGTATCTCTACCCGGCCCAGCTCGAGCGCGAACTGATCGAATACATGGCCGACGCCAACAAGTCGCTGCCGTACTTCGACCTGCCGCTCCAGCATATCAATACCGAGGTATTGGCCGGTATGCGGCGTCGCGTCACCCGTCCCCAGATCGAACGTCAACTGGCCGACATCCGTACCATCGTCCCCAACCCGATCATCCGCACCACCTTCATTGTCGGCTTCCCCGGCGAATCGGAGGCGCAATTCGAAGAGCTGCGGAGTTTCGTTGAAACCGAACAATTTGAGCGGCTGGGAGTCTTTCCGTATTCGGCCGAAGAGGGGACGGAAGCCGGTGAATACGAGGGCCAGATCGCGGAAAACGAAAAACTGCGGCGGGTCGACGAAATCATGTCGCGGCAGCGCGAAATCGCCTTTGATCACAATAGCGCATTGATTGAGACTACTCAACATGTTATGATAGACGCCATCCTTGATGATGGTCGCGCGGTCGGCCGTACCTACGGTGACTGCCCGGATATTGATCAGGATGTATATGTCACGGGCGACGATCTTGCGGTCGGTCAGATCCGACCGGTGAAGATCGACGCTGTGGATGGGTATGATCTTTTAGGTACAGCGGTAGCATAGCCTATGATACAACTCGATAAGGTTGGCATTTACTTGTCGAAGCCGGTGGCCTTCCTCATGGTCCTGATATACCTGGTCCAGTCGGCGCTGCTGGTCTACCTGATCACCGACAAGTTCGACCTGGAACGACAGATTTCGTTCCAACAAAACCGTATTCACGAATTGCAGGAGCGACTGCAGGTGTTCGACGCTATCGATGATTTCCAGATCGGCTTCTCCGAGGAAGAGGTCGGCCGGCTCGCTGATGTCGTCTATACCGAGAGCAAGAAGTACAACTATGACCCGATGTTCGTGGTAGCGATCATTCTCACCGAATCGTCGTTCCGCCGCGGTCAGGTTTCATCAAAAGGCGCCCGCGGTCTGATGCAGGTGATGCCGTTTGTCGGTAAGGATCTGGCCGAACGGATGGGCATGCCGTGGTCGGGCGCCCAGTCACTGCACGAACCGCAGGCCAATATCAAGCTCGGTACCCTGCACCTGTTTGAACAAATCCTCGAGTTCAGGGACATCGAAAAGGCGCTGCTCGCATATAATATGGGGGAGACCCGATTGCGCGGTCTGCTCAGAAATGAAAAGGAACTGCCGCAGAACTACATCAAGAAGGTTCTGGAGTATTATAAGAAGCTCAAGGAGACCTACCAGGCGTGACCACACCCAATCGCACATACAGATTCTCGATCGCATTCGGCCTGCTCTTGCTGGTCGTGATCGGCTGCGGCGGCATGCAGGACTTAAGCAACCTGACCTCGACGGATCTCTACGACATGGGCATGCAGCAGTTTGAAAAAGGCGATTACCGAAAGTCGATCCAGACCTTCCAGGCCCTCATCTACAACAACCCGGGCGCGGCCATTGTCGATACTGCGCAGTACTATCTGGCGCTGTCGTATTTCAATAACGATGCCTTTGAGCTGGCGGCGGTTGAATTCAACCGTCTCGTCCTGAACTATCCGTCGTCACCGTTCTTCGAATCAGCCATATTTCACCGGGCGGTGGCAGAGTATGAAGCGACTCCCGACAAGTATGGTCTCGACCAGTCGGAGCTTCCTGACGCGATTCAGAAACTCGAAGATTTCATGATCGATTACCCGGAGTCGGAGTATGTGCCGCAGGCCCAGCATTACCTGGCCGAGGCGCACAATCGTCTCGCCCACAAAGCCTTCTCGGCCGCGAAGACCTACCATCACATGGGCGCCTACGAAGCCGCTATCGCGTATTACCAGATTGTGCTCGACGAATACACCAGCTCACCGTGGGCCGCCGATGCCGCCTTCTTCCAGGCTGAGATGTACGTGAAGCGCCACAAATACGATTCGGCTGCTATCAAGTTTGAGCAATACATGTCGGTCTTCCCGACTCACGAGAAAGTGGAAGAAGCTAAAGACAAGCGCATCGAAGCCGCGTTCAAGGATGCCGAGCAGGCATACGATAACGGCGACCTCGAATCGGCAGTCGAAAAGTTCAACAGCTTTCTGGCCTCCTTTCCCGACTCCGACAAAGCCGCCTCTGCCCGGGGCTATCTCGAGAAGATCGGGCCGCTGCCGCAATCCGAAGCCATGGCAAAAGATGGCGAGTCCTGAAGCCGGGGGAACCTGGGGGATACTGGGCGGGACGTTTGACCCCGTACACAACGGGCATCTCAGCCTCGCTCGACAACTGATTGTCCACCGCAGCCTCGCCGGCGTCCTGTTCGTCCTCGCCGCCCGGCACCCGCTCAAGGGTCGCGAGGTTAGCGCCGGCTACGCATTCCGCCGCGACATGCTCGACCTGGGTCTCGCCGATCAGCCCAACCTCCGGCTCAGCGAAATCGAGAAGGAAAAACGACTCAGTGGCTACAGTATTGATACCGTCGAAACCCTGAAGCGCCAGTATCCGGAGTCGGACTTTGTATTCATCATCGGGGCTGACAACCTGGAGAGTTTGCCCGACTGGCACCGCGCCGATGAATTGATCGGCCAGATCACGTTTCTGGTCGGTACCCGGCCGCCTGTCGACAGCCTGATGGTACCGGACAAGCTGAAGGGCCACGTCGACGTCGTCGATATCGAGCCGGTCGACATTTCATCCACGCAGGTGCGCCAACGTGTCTCCGAAGGTATCGATAAAGATGATCTCACAACCCTTGTGCCGGCGCGGGTCGCCGAATATATTCTGCGCAACGGATTGTACCAATGAGCCCAAAGCAAAAGAATTCACTGTACCTGATCGATGGTTCGGCGCTGATCTACCGGTCCTATTTCGCCTTCATCCGCAACCCACTGATCAACTCAAAGGGAGAGGACACGTCCGCCCCTTTTGGGTTTGTCAATTCGCTTCTCAAGCTGTTGCGTGATGAAGAGCCTGATTATGTCGCCGTCGTCTTCGACACCAAGCACCCGACCTTTCGCCACGAGATGTATGGCGAGTACAAGTCGACCCGCGCCAAGATGCCGGAGGAGCTGGTCGCACAACTGCCCCGTATCAAGGAAGCGGTCGACGCCCTCAATATCCCGCAGTTTGAACTGGAAGGGTATGAGGCCGATGACATCATCGGAACCTTTGCGCGCAGGGCCGAGAAGGAAGGATTGGCGGTCTGGTGTGTCACCGGCGACAAGGATTTCTTCCAGCTTGTCAACGACAATGTCAGGATCTACAACTCCAGGACCTCGTCCGGCGAGGTCGAGCGCTACGGCCCGGTCGAAGTAGCGGCCAAATTCGGTGTACCACCGGAGCGTGTCATCGACAAGCTGGCATTGATGGGCGATTCGTCGGACAATGTGCCCGGCATTCCCGGTATCGGACCCAAAACCGCCGACAAGCTGCTCGAACAATTCGGTTCACTGGAGGCTGTGCTGTCCGACTACGAACAGATCAGCGCCAAGGGTGTCCGCAACAAAGTTGCAGAGAACATTGAATCGGCCAGACTCTCAAAGAAACTGGTGACCATCGCAACCGACTGCCCGGTCGAGTTCAAGCTCGACGAGTTGAAGCGCCGCGAGATTAACTACGAAGCGACCCGCGACCTGTTTCTGGAATTGGAGTTCACGCGACTGTTAAAGGAACTGATGCCCGACGAGATCCCGGAAGAACAAAAACGCGAGAACCATGTCGCCGCCACCGACTATCGAGCTGTCACCACGAGTCGCGATCTCGAAGATCTCCTGGCCTATCTCGAAAAGAAGAAAGAGGTCGCGATCGATACCGAGACAACATCCCTCAATTCACTCGAAGCGGAACTGGTCGGCGTGTCACTCTCGCCGGCCGCCGGTGAAGCCTACTACCTGCCGCTGGGACATGACGACGGCGACAATCTTGATTTCGATACGACCCTGGCGCAACTCAAGAGCTTCTTCGAGAGCAAGAACGTGCAGAAGTTCGGCCAGAACATCAAGTACGACCTCGAAGTGCTGCACCGGTACGACATCGACATTCACCCCATCGGTTTCGACAGCATGCTGGCGTCGTACGTCATCAATCCCTCGGGACGCCAGCACTCCCTCGACGCCCTCGCGATCGAACACTTCGACTACAAGATGCAGCCAATCTCCGACTTGATCGGCAAAGGGAAGAAGCAGAAGTCGTTTGCCACTGTGCCGGTCGATGAAGCGACATTCTATGCCTGCGAGGATGCCGATCTGACCTTTCGCCTGCGCGGCCGGCTGGCACCGCTGCTGGAAGAGTTTGAGGTGGCGAACCTGTACTACAATATCGAACTCCCGCTCATCCCGGTGCTGGCATCGATGGAAGAGGCCGGCGTGCGCGTCGATGCCGCTTACCTCGAAACGCTGTCGGCGCAGATGGCCGACAAGCTCGATGCCATCATTGAGGACATCTACCAGATGGCAGGGGAGGAATTCAATATCAACTCCACCCAGCAGCTGTCGACCGTCCTGTTCGACAAGCTGGGCCTGCCGACGAAAGGCAAGACGGCCAAGAAGACCGGCTACTCCACTGACGTCCGCGTGCTCGAGGAACTGGCGCTCATCCATGAGCTGCCGCAGCTCATACTGCATTACCGCCAGCTGACCAAGCTGAAGTCGACCTATATCGACGCCATTCCCAGGCTGATCAATGAGCGCACCGGCCGTGTGCATACGTCGTTTAACCAGACTATCGCTGCGACCGGGCGGTTGTCATCAACTGATCCCAATCTCCAGAACATCCCCGTACGAACTGAAGAAGGGCGGTTGATACGCAAGGCGTTCGTGCCCCGCGACGGTGACCATACGTTGCTCGTGGCCGACTACTCGCAGATCGAACTGCGCGTGCTGGCCCATTACAGCGAAGACCCCGGCCTGATCTCGGCCTTCCGCAACAAGGAAGATATCCACGCCCGCACCGCCGCCGAGGTGTTCGGTATCGACATGAAGGATGTTACACCGGAGCAGCGTCGCGCCGCCAAGACCGCCAACTTTGCGGTCATCTACGGTGTCTCGGCGTTCGGCCTGGCGCAACAGACGGGGATGAGCCAGTCCGAAGCGAAGGTGTTCATCGATACCTACTTCGATCGCTACCCCGGTATCAGGGAGTACATGGATCGCACCAGGGAATTCGCGCGCGACAAGGGATACGTGACGACCATGTTCAACCGCCGGCGCTACCTGCCGGAGATCACGTCGAAGAACTTCAACGTCCGCCAGTTCGCTGAGCGGACCGCGATCAATACCCCCATCCAGGGGACCGCCGCCGACATGATCAAGAAAGCCATGCTGACGATCCACGACAACATGAGCGGCCTGAAGTCAGAGATGATACTCCAGGTGCACGACGAATTGATCTTCGATGTCCACAGAGACGAAACCGATACGGTGCAGAAGCTGGTCAAGGATGGCATGGAGAAGGCTGTCAAACTGAAGGTGCCGGTGGTCATCGATGCGGGTATCGGCGAAAACTGGCTGGAGGCCAAGTAAGCCCATGATTATTGGACTCACCGGAAAGATCGGTTCGGGCAAATCAACTGCGGCAAGCGTGCTGGCTGAGGAAGGGGCGATTATAGTCGATGCCGACCGGATCGGGCGCGAGGTGGTTTCCGACAACAAGACCCTGCTGCGACGGTTGGTGCGACGGTTCGGTGAGGGTATCCTGACACCGTCCGGCGACCTGAAGCGCAAGGAGGTGGCGCGCCGTGCCTTCTCCGATCGCACCGCCAAAACCGACCTCGACCAGATTGTCCACCCCCACCTGTTGAAAGAACTTCGCAAACAAGTCCGCCAGGCGAAACGCGGCGGGCGGACGGTTGTCGTCGATGCCGCCTTGCTGCTGGATTGGCAGTACGACCGCGAATGCGATTGCGTCCTGGTCATCCATTCGAAACTGGAAACGCGCATCAAACGGATGAAAAAGCGCGGCTTCGACCGTGCCCAGATCATCGCCTTCAACCGCCGCCAGCTCCCCTTCAGCGAGTACCGTGAGCGATCCGACAAGGTCATTCACAATGAGGGCAGCGCCCGGGAGCTGCGGGACAAGGTTCGCCGCTGGTACCGCTCGCTCGGCTGATTTTCCGCCCAATTGTTGACACTTCGAGCCGTTTTGTGCTAATTATCACAACCGGTTGGATCGATTCTGGCGGCCGGAGGCAAGGGACCAAGCATGCCGTTGGTGGACACCGAAAACAACACTGTCATACGCGAGTACTCGATCGACGACCTGATCGAACGGGCCAACTATATGCGCGGTCTCAACGAGATCGCGCTTTGCTCGGCCGGGTCGGGTCATTCCGGCGGTACCCTCGGTATCATGGATATCTGCGCCGCCCTCTACTTACGTGTCGCGCGGCATAACCCCAACCATCCGCACTGGCCGGAACGTGACCGCATCATCTGGTCGGCCGGCCATAAAGCGCCGGCCCTGTACACCTCGCTGGCCGTGTCCGGCTATTTCCCCGAGCGCGAACTGATGAAACTGCGTATGCTCGAAGCACCGTTCCAGGGCCACCCGCACCACCAGGACCTGCCGGGGGTCGAGATTTCATCCGGATCGCTCGGGCAGGGTTTGAGCGTGGCGGTCGGCATAGCCCTGGCGGCGAAGCTGGACAGCCGGCCGTACCGCACCTGGGCGATCTGTTCCGACGGCGAGATGCAGGAAGGCTCGATCTGGGAGGCCTTCATGACCGCCGCCCACCATAAGCTCGGTAACCTGATTGCCGTCATCGACAAGAACCGGCTGCAGATCGACGGTGAGGTGGAAACCGTCATGAACATCGAGCCGCTCGCAGAGAAGATTGAGAATTTTGGCTGGACGGTTGTCGAGGTTGACGGGCACGATATGGCCGACATTGTCGACAAGTTCGAAACCGCCCGCCGCGGCATGCTTCCCGACCAGCCGATCGCCCTGATCTGCCACACCAACAAGGGGCGCGGGGTGTCGTTTATGGAAAATGCCGTCGGCTGGCACGGCAAACCACCCAACCGCGAGGAACTCGACAAGCTGTTGAAAGAACTGACCCTCGAAGAGCGATTTGATGTTGACGACTTGCTGGCGTACGGCGCAGCATATCAATCCGACAGGGACGAGGCAACGTTCGCGGCGCTGCCGACATTCTCGCGAAACTATTGGTGGAACAACACGGACAGGATGCAGGTCGAGATGCAACCGACCCGCCACGGTTTCGGCGACGCCCTCGCTGAATCTGGCGACGACCAGCGTGTTATCTGTATCGGCGCCGACATCTCCGACTCGATCACCATCTCCAAGTTTTACAAAGATCATCCGGAACGCAAAGAACGGTTCATCTCCGTCGGTGTCGCTGAACAGAACGCCACCACCATTGCGGCCGGCCTGGCCAAAGAAGGCAAGCTTCCGGTGTTTGGGACCTATGGTGTGTTCGCCTCCGCCCGCAACCTTGACCAGATACGCGTGTCGGTCTGCTACGGCAACTACAACGTACTGATCGCCGGGGCGCATGGAGGCATTTCGGTCGGCCCCGATGGTGCTACCCACCAGGAGCTGGAATCGATGTTCCAGATCTGCGGCCTGCCCAATATGCACATGGCGGTGCCGTGCGATGTTCGTGAAACTCGACTGATGACCCGCGCGCTGCTGTTCGATATCGTCGGCCCCAAGTACCTTCGCTTTGCCCGCGAAGCCACGCCGATCATCACGACAGATCAGTCACCGTTCCAGTTCGGCACCGCCAACATCTTTCGCTACAGGGGAGAGGCAGATCGATTCATCGATGCTTTCGAATGCATCCTTGCGTCGGAATATAAGAACGAGAACGAGTCGCTGACCGTCATCTCCTGCGGTCCCGAGACCACCGAAGCGCTGCGCGCCGCCTGGATACTCAAGTCTGAGTATGATATCGAGAGCCGCGTCGTGCACCTGCACACGGTCAAGCCGCTTGATACCGACGCTATCATCCGCGCCGCACGTGAAACCGGTTGTATTGTGACAGCCGAGGAACACCAGGTCGGCGGACTGGGCAACCGGGTGGCGGGAGTGGTAGCCAGGTCGCGCCAGGTTGATCCTACCAGGCTGAGATTTGACATGATTGGCGTCGCTGATCGCTTCGGTGAGTCGGGTAAACCGTGGCAGTTGATCCGCAAGTACGGTCTTGCGGCTGAACATATCGCCCACAAAGCATACACGTTATTATCATAGCATTCCTGAAAGGATGGTAGCATGCGTTTTGCCGATAGAATCTCCAAACTGAAGGCCGAGGGCGCTTTCGCCGTCCTCGCCGAATGCCAGCTCCTCGAGGCACAGGGAAAATCGATCATCCACCTCCAAATCGGCGAGCCGGATTTCGATACGCCGAAAAATATCTCCACAGCCGGTGTCGAGGCTATCCAGAACGGCCACACCCACTACTCGCCGTCGGGCGGTACGATGGCCACCCGCAAGGTGGTCGCCGAGCATATCAGCAAGACGCGTGATGTCGATGTGGCCGCCGAGAATGTCGTCGTCATGCCCGGTGTCAAACCGGTCATCTTTGCGGCAATCATGGCCTGCGTGAATGACGGCGACGAAGTGATCGTCCCCAACCCCGGCTACCCCACGTATGAATCCGTCGTCAACTTCATCGGCGCCACTCCGGTCCCGATGCACCTCAAGGAAGAAAACGAATTTCGCTTCGATGTCGATGAGCTGCGCGGCCTGGTCACACCCAAAACGCGTATGATCATCATTAACTCGCCGCAGAACCCGACCGGTGGCGTTTTGACCAGGTCCGACATGGAAGCCATCTACGCCCTCGCCGAGGAGCATGACCTGTGGATTTTCACAGACGAAATCTACTCGTCGCTGGTCTACGACAATCCGTTCGTTTCCATTGCGTCGATCCCCGGCGCGATGAAGCGCACCATCCTCGCTGACGGTATGTCCAAGACTTACGCCATGACCGGCTGGCGGATGGGCTACGGGGTGATGCCAAAGCCACTGGCCGATCACCTGGCGGTGTTCGCGGTGAACAACTTCTCCTGTCCGTCCTCGATGGGCCAGCTCGCCATGGTTGAGGCGCTGACCGGATCGCAGGACGAAACCAACGCCATGATCGAGCAGTTCCGGAAACGTCGCGATGTCATCGTCGACGGTCTGAACAAACTGCCCGGCGTGACCTGCCTCAAACCCCAGGGTGCGTTCTATGCCTTCGCCAATATTACCCAAACCGGCATGAACTCGACCGAGGTGGCTAAGTTGTTTTTGCACGAAGCGGGGGTCGCCTGTTTGTCGGGGACGGCGTTTGGTCGTTATGGCGAGGGGTACGTGCGCTTCTCGTACGCCAACTCGATCGAGAACATCGAGGAAGCGCTGCGCCGCTGCCACAAAGCGCTCGAGAACGCTCCGGTAAAGGCGTAAGTATGACGCCGGCCGGGTCCGAGGTCTCTGGCACAAGCGGACGGGGAGACCCGACACGATCTTTTTTGATTTACCGCAAGCGCCAGCGGCCCGGGCTCCGGGTCTGCGGGAGTGTAAATAAGTCGCAACCTGAGTTAAAAAATAAGGACGGGGCGGCACACGTCCGCCCTCTACGCGGTCAGGAGGCTGTTTTCCTCACGTGCGGACGGGGCTTGTCTTTATCCGTATTGGCTCTTTCGACAAGTCCGTGATCGGGGGATAAGGCCGAACGCATGCAGAGAATGCCCACGCCACGTCGTCCCCGCGCCACCACCACGTCGTCCTCGCGCCACCCCACGTCGTCCTCGCGCAGGCGAGGACCCATT
>CAZJCK010000090.1:0-2699 GCA_964544635.1 uncultured Ignavibacteriales bacterium
AAGTCGATAGCCTTCGTTTTCTTCACCGTATCGCTGTTGTTCGCGCTGTTCACCGCCTGCTCGTCCAGCGAACAAACCGACACCGCCGGCGATCAGCCCGATCCAATCAGTTTCACCATGACCGGCGAGGATTCTGTCTCCGTCTTCAATATCCTCAAGCGTCACCACAAGACCGGCCACAAGGAATCGGCTATGGGCGTCTTCGTCACCTCCATCGAGGGGATCAACAACGCCGATTCCGGCTACTGGACCTACACGGTCAACGGCACCGCCCCGCAGGTCGCCGCCGACAAGTATATGACCAGCGACGGCGATACCGTTGTCTGGATCTACCAGCCGATCAACCGCTAATAATCGCTGGAATTCTCGTTTCCGCTCTCTATATTGAGCCTCATGATTGAGCACACCCTCGAGGCAATAGCCCATCGCCAGTTTTTTCTCATCGCCGGCCCCTGCGTGGTCGAATCCAAAGATCTCTGCCACGAAGTAGCCGAGACGATCGCACGGCTGTGCACGGAACGGGCGGTACCGTACGTATTTAAGGCCTCCTACAAAAAAGCCAACCGGCTCTCCAAAGGCTCCTTCAGCGGGCCCGGTGTCGAGGATGGTCTGGCCATCCTTAAAGAAATCCGCAAGCAACACGAGCTGCCGATCCTGACCGACGTCCATGAAACGATCGAGGTCGCCGATGCCGCTTTGGTCGCCGACATCCTCCAGATTCCGGCTTTTCTCTGCCGCCAGACCGACCTCGTTGTCGAGGCCGCCGCCACCGGCAAGTGGGTGAACATTAAGAAAGGCCAGTTCCTCGCCCCGGAAGACATGGCCAGGCTGGCCGCCAAGGCCAACTCCGAAAAAGTGATGGTGACCGAACGCGGCACCACCTTCGGTTACCGCCAGCTCGTGGTCGACTACCGCTCGCTGCTGATCATGCGTGAAACCGGCCACCCGGTGGTTTTCGATGCTACCCACTCGCTGCAACTTCCCGGCGGCGGCGGCGGCGTGTCGACCGGTCAGCCGGAGTATGTCATCCCGATGTCGCGCGCTGCGGTGGCGGTCGGGGTCGACGGTCTCTTCGTCGAGGCCCACCCCAATCCCTCGCAAGCCCTGTCCGATGCCAACACACAACTTCAACTGACCGAGATGGAACGTCTGCTCGACAATGTACTGGCAGTGCGTCAAACGATGGAGCGCCTGTCGTGACCAAGCTCTCGCGCCAACAGTTCGTAAAGCGACTCAAAGATATCAGGCTGCTGGCCCTGGATGTCGACGGTGTCCTGACCGACGATTCAATCTATTTCGGCCCCGACGACTTCGAGCTGAAACGCTTCAACATCTCCGACGGTCTGTTTATGGTGCTTTCGATGCGGGCCGGCCTGGAGCTGGCCATCGTATCCGGGCGCTACTCCGCCGCCACCGATACCCGCATGCGCGACCTGGGTGTACAACATGTTCTCCAGGGCATGAAAGACAAGGTCGCCATGATCACACCGCTGCTCGAGGATCTGAAGGTCGACTTCGAACAGGTGGCTTTCGTCGGCAATGAAATTCTCGATATCAAGCTGTGCCGGAAGGCCGGCCTCGGTGTTGCCGTCGCCGATGCATGCGACGAACTGATCGAATGCGCTGACTATGTGACAATCAAAGAAGGCGGCAACGGCGCTGTGCGCGAAGTGCTTGAGTGCTACTTCGAAGCGATCGAGCAGGATCCCAAGGAGTATCTCGTATGAGTCGCCACCGTGACCGTGCCCGCGACGTTTTCCGCATCGAGGCCGATGCTATTTCGCGGCTCGCCGACAAGCTCGACGAACGGTTCGACCGGGCGGTCGAAGCGATCCTCCACTGCAGCGGCCGCGTCATTGTCGCCGGCATGGGCAAGTCCGGACTGATCGGCAAGAAGATCACCGCCACCTTCAACTCCACCGGCATCGCATCATTCTTCCTGCACCCGGCGGAGGCGATGCACGGCGACCTGGGTTTGATGCGCGACGAAGACATACTTTTGATAATCTCGAAGTCGGGCCGGATGGGAGAATCGGAAATGCTCGTTGCTGCGGCGCGACGCATGGGCGTGCAACTCATCTGCCTGTGCGGTACACCCGACAGCGAACTGGGTAATCGCGCCGATATCACGCTCGATTGCTCGGTCGAGGTCGAGGCCTGTCCCAACAACCTGGTACCGACCTCGTCGTCCACCGCCGCCCTCGTCATGGGCGACGCCCTCGCCGTTGCACTTCTGGCCGCGCGCGACTTTACCGCCGAAGACTTCGCCGCCTTCCATCCCGGCGGACAGCTCGGCCGGCGCCTGCTCATGCGGGTTCACGAACTGCACCATGTTGGTGACGATATCCCGCTGGTGGCGCCCGATGCATCGATGAAAGAAATGATCCTCGAAATGACCTCGCACCGCCTCGGCTGTGTGCTGATGAGGGCCGACGATGGTACGGTGGCGGGGATTTTCACCGACGGCGACCTGCGCCGCCTCGCTGAAAAACACGACAAATTCTATGACTTGCGCGCCCGCGATGTGATGATCAAGTCGCCCAAGGCTGTCTCGGAGAACGCCATCCTCGACGCCGCCCTCGCCGTCATGGAGAAATACTCGATTACGCAACTGCCGACCGTCGACGAGAGTGGTAAGTTGAGCGGTGTAATTCACCTGCACGATATTCTCAAGTCGCGACTGGTATGATGATTGGATG
>CAZJCK010000090.1:2799-10942 GCA_964544635.1 uncultured Ignavibacteriales bacterium
CCATGCACAAACCACTTACCCGCACAATCAGGCATAACGTCGTCTACGCCGTTGCCTGGCTCGCCGGCAAGACACTGAACTCGATGCCGCACGCTCTGGCACAGTATTTCGGCGCGCTCATCGGCCTGGCATCGTGGTTCGTGATCCGCAAAGACCAGTACCTGGCCGACCGCCACCTCAAACTCGCCCTCCCCGGAAGCTACGACTACAACCAGCGCCGCCTGATAGGCCGCAACTTTTACACCAACGCCGGCAAGAACTTCGCCGACCTCATCCGTGCCGAACGTCACTTCGAGCCTGACCTGGCGCCGCGTATCGAGATCGACGGTTTGGAGCATTTCGAACGGGCCCATCGAAACGGCAACGGTGTCATCGGCGTGACCGGTCACATCGGCAACTGGGAGCTGCTGGCAGTGGTGATCGCGTCGCACGGCTTCCGGGTTGGCGTGATCGGACGTCAACTATACGAACCCCGGCTCAACAAGCTGCTGATCGGCTACCGCGAGCGCTTCGGTCTGGTCAATTTCCTCACCACCGACCCATCGATCAAACTGCTGCGCTGGCTGGAGCAGGGCCACGCCATCGGTGTGCTCATTGATACCGACTCGACCCGTGTGCAGTCTATGTTCGTGCCGTCGTTCGGGCGACCCGCGCTTACTCCCGTCGGCCAGACAGTGCTTGGTCTTAAAGCCGGCGCTGCATTTGTCCCTATGGCCTGCGTGCGTACGTCCGATAATGGCTATAAGGTGATTATCCGCCAGGCTATAAAGCCGCGCGCGACCGGCGACCACCAGCGCGATGTACGCGCCATTACCGCGCAGTGCACCGCCGAGATCGAACGGATCATCCGGCAGTATCCCGACCAATGGATCTGGCTGGCCAACCGCTGGCGGACATCACCCGGCGAAAAAGCCGAATATGCCCCGAAAAGCCGGCACAAACATGGAACAGTCGGGGTCGGTTAACTGTACTGATAGAGGAACGACGAGACAAAAGTGATGAATTTTAAAGAACTTACCATATTCACCGCCCTCACCATCCTGCTCGCCATTGCCGGTTGCAGCCGCGAAGATGGCGGCTCCACTGAGCAAGGTCTGTTCGATTCAAGTTCGGTACCCGATTCCGACATCAACCGCGCCACGATCTACACCTATGAAGGTGGACGCGTCTCCAGTCGCATTATCGCCGACCGCATCGTGCAGTTCGACACCAGAGATTCGACAGTGGCGTATCAGCTCGATGTCGACGTTTTCGACTCCACCGGCGCCGTCCAGTCGCACCTCGTCGGCGACTCCGGGATCATCACTGAACAGCAGTCCAGGCTGGCAGCCTACGGTGATGTCGTATTGACGTCATCCGATTCGACTATTCTCGAAACCGAACGGCTCTACTGGAATTCGCGCACCGACTCGATTTACACCGACGCTTTTGTTACGATCACGAAAGACGGCGACATATTGTCCGGCTACGGCCTGCAGGCCGACCCCAATCTCGGCTCGATCAAAATTCTGCGCTCCGTTTCGGGTCAGATGCAGGACCCCGAAAGGCTTGAAGAGCAATAAGATAAAGCCATTGTGAGGATACCTCTCCCATACCGGTCTGAATTTTTGTTGCTAAAATGTTTAGGCGACAACATTATTAAGCCCCAGATCTGGGATTCATGAGTTTACGCAGCACACAGGACCCACGAGTACTCAACGGAAGAGGAGTTTCCATGAAACGGTCTGGCCCGCCTTTCGCCTGCTATCTGTACGCCTCCGGTGAACAGGACGATACCGACCACTTCCAACCTGTCGACAACATGACTCGTCTTGAAAAAGGTTACCGGCGCTACGCCAAGGTCTTCGAGTCGGTCAAGCTGCTGCTTGATGAACAACGTCACAACCACGCCTGGTATCACAACTACCCGCACCTCGCCCTGCCGGCCGACGAATGTGAAAAGATCGATGCCGTCACGGCCGCCCTCGAGGACGCGCCGACCGACGCCATCTTTATCGGCGCCTCCGAGATCGACCGCTTTCCGCTGTCGATGCTGGTCGAACTGGTGAAAGAATACAGCGGCGAGTCGTTCCTTGGCTTCGAGGGCATGGGCAGCCATCAGCCATGGTTCGGTATCTACTCGAAGAAGGCGCTGTCGCAGTTGAAGGCCGACGGCAACCCGCGCCACCTTGCCGACAGCCGCCTGTTGCCGCTGCCGGATGATGTCAACCCCGATACAATCCGTACCGCCGGTCTGACCTGATCGCGCGAACGGATTGCGCGCCGCTTTCTCACACCCTATATTTCCCGGCAATAAGAACCCAATGTGCCGGGAGCTGGCGACCTGTTTGATTTTTCCGACCGACAATTCAAGCTGCTGATCATTCTCGGATCGACCGCGCTGCTGTTGACCGTCACGCTCGTCGCCCAGCGCTGGCTTCTGCCACCCTCGACATCCAACAGCCTGCCGCTCATAATCGGCGACCAGCCGGCCGATCTTCCCGGAATCTTCGTCCTTGATCCCAATCGCTCCCCGGTCGACTCGCTCGAACTGCTGCCGGGCATCGGACCGGTGCTGGCCGCACGGATCGCCGCCCATCGTACCGACCACCCCTTCGACAGCCTCGACGACCTCAAGAACGTGAACGGAATAAACGACAAACTACTGGAAAAGCTATCACCATACCTCAGGATACACAGGTGACCACACTGTCGCGACGGATCGGTCTGGACCGCCGCCGGTCCGGAATATACCTCGCTGATGTCGATACCGGCGGCGAACGTCTGCTGATCAACGCCCTGCGGCGGGTTGGCGAAAACGAACTGACCGGCCAGTCCGACCTCAGCGGCGGTCACATAGCTGTCAGTTTGCCCGACCAACTGGCTCAGGTCAAGGCAGTGTTTGTCGCTGTCGACTCCCGGTTTCCCGTCAGCGACCAGGTCGCCTTCGAACTGACCCAGTCACTGCTGGAGCCGGCCGACCGGTTCACTTTCGACAGCATCAACTGCGGGATGGGGCGTCGCCATCTCGGCTTCATCACTCGCACCGAACTGATCGACGAAACCTGTCAGTCGTATCGCCTGCCCGACGCTGTGACGTCCGGTCGGACTCTGTGTGCCCGGACCCGCGCCCTCGCCCTGGGGCTTGGGTATCTCTACTTCTGCCAAAAAGAAGGGGGAGAGCTGGTGGCACTGGTCGACCTGGCCGGGACCACCGCTTCAATTGCCCTTATTCTAGGCGGTGGCGTGGTCGGCGTGGCCTGGCTGCCGATAGGCCGGTTCGACCTCGGCGCCGAATCCGGGCGTGAAAAACTGGCAGTCGAATTGAAAACACTGATCAACTACAACCTGTCGTCGCTCATGACCGACGGCATCTCGCAGCCCCTCACCGCCCTCCTGGTCGGCGGCGACAATGCCGACAACGACGTGAGCACCGCCCTCGATCGCTATTTCTCCGGCCTCGTCCGCCAGCCCCGCCTGCAACTCGAACTGTTCGCGCACGAAAGCACGGTGGCGCGGGGTGACGGCCACAGGTTCGTGGTAGCGCTGGGACTAACAGTGGAATAACGGCTTGAAGCGGCCGGGCTATTCATATATCTTGCGCTCCTGTTAACGGTTAGCACATAGCGAAAGAACTACGATGAGCGATGCAGACAGACATCAACGCCGCCGGGCCCTCTATCCCGGAACCTTCGACCCGGTGACCAACGGCCACGTTTCTCTGATAGATCGAGCCGCCAAACTGTTCGATGAAGTGGTGGTGGCAGTCGCGACTGCCGCCGGTAAGTCGCCGCTGTTTACGGTCGACGAACGGGTTGAACTGATGCGGGCCTCACTCGAAGAAAAAGAACTCGACGGCAGCATCACGATCATCTCCTTCGACGGCCTGTTGGCCAGGCTCGCAATCGAACAGAATGTCAGCGCCATCATTCGCGGCCTTCGTGCCGTATCCGACTTTGAGTACGAATTCCAGATGGCCTTAATGAATCGCAAGCTGGCCAGGCAGGTCGAAACCGTCTTCCTCATGCCCGCCCTGTCGTGGGTCTACCTGTCGTCGACCATCGTCAAGGATGTCGCTCGCAACGGCGGCGATGTCAGCGATGTCGTACCGGAATGTGTCGCCACCGCCATGCACAAGCGGCTGGGCCAACCTGAGTAGCACGTTACACTGGAGAGAAATAGTATGAGCCGCAAGCCTGAAGATACCAACAAGCAACAAACGGAGCAGTCGCCCGAAGCCGACATCCCCCTGGCCGAACTGATCCGCATCCGGCGCTACAAAGCCCGCGCGTTCGAACAAGCGGGTGGCAACCCCTACCCCTATCGATACGAACGGACCTGCCTGATCGAGGCGGTCTTAAAAGACTTTGAGAAGCTCGAAGAAAAGCAGCGCGCCTTACGCCTTGCCGGCCGCATCATGCTCAAGCGCAAGATGGGGAAGTCGATCTTCGCCAATATCCAGGACATGTCGGGCGATATCCAAGTGTATGCCAAGCTCGACAATGTCGGCGAGGACAACTTCAAGCTGTTCGACTCCCTCGACCTCGGCGATATCATCGGTTGCGAGGGCCCGGTCTTCGTTACCCGCAGCGGCGAACGTACCCTGAAAATCGAGTCGTTTGAGCTGCTCAGCAAGGCGCTTCATCCGCTGCCCGACAAGCACTCCGGCCTGACCGACAAGGAGCAGCGCTACCGCCGGCGATACGTCGACCTGATCGTCAACCCGGAAGTGCGCGACGTTTTCGTGCAGCGCTCAAAGATCATCCAGGCGGTACGCGAGTTTCTCAACAGCCAGGACTTTCTTGAAGTCGAAACACCCATTCTCCAGCCGCTCTACGGCGGCGCCATGGCGAGACCGTTCAAGACTCACCACAACACCCTCGACGTGCCCATGTACCTGCGCATCGCCGACGAACTCTATCTCAAGCGACTGATCGTCGGCGGCTACGCCCGGGTATGGGAGCTGTGTAAGGATTTCCGCAACGAGGGTATGGATCGCCTGCACAACCCCGAGTTTACCATGGTCGAGCTGTACTGGGCCTACGCCGACTACCGCGACATGGCGGCGCTCTACGAAGAACTGCTGCGCTTTGTTGTCTGCCAGGTGCACGACAAGTACAAGATTACCTACGGCGACCATGAGATCGACTTCGAACCGCGCTTCGCCTGGATCACCATGCTCGGGAGTATTAAAGATGTCACCGGTGTCGACCTGTCTGGGCTGTCTTACGAAGATGCCCTGATAGAAGCGAAGAAGCTCGGTGTCGAGGGCGACAGTTTGATCAACTGGGGTAAAGTGATCGAAGCGGTCTGGGAGGCGAAAGTCGAACCGACCCTGGTGCAGCCGACCTTCGTGGCCGATTTCCCGGTCGAAATCTCGCCGCTGGCCAAGAAACATCGCGACAACCCGCGCCTCACCGAACGGTTCGAGCTGTTTGTCGCCGGGCAGGAATGCGGCAACGCTTTCAGCGAGCTGAACGATCCGCTCGACCAGTTGCAGCGATTCCTGCAGCAGGGTAAAGCGATCGCCGCCGGCGACGAAGAGGCGCAACCGCTCGACGACGATTTCATCACGGCGCTCGCCTACGGCATGCCGCCAACCGCCGGGCTTGGCTTCGGTATCGACCGCCTCGTCATGCTCCTCACCAACCAGCACTCGATTCGCGATGTCATCTTCTTCCCGCAGATGAAGGACACCAGGGAAGGCACCGTGCCGGTTTCGAAGATCCTCTCGCAGTTGCTCGAGGATGAAGGCAAGGCCTGATCAGTCGGTATGACCGCAGACAACCAGCGCACACTCTATATCGGCAACCTGCCCGAGGATACGTCCGACGAGTCGCTCGCTGCCTTCCTGTCGGAGTATGGGAAGGTGGAGGAGGTCGCGCTGTCGCTGCACGGTAAGACGGGGGAGTTCCAGCGCTTTGCCTACGTGCGCTTTGCGACTGTGGACGATGCCTCGAAAGTAAAAGATGCCGCCCACGGACGCCTGTTCAACGGCCGGCCGTTGTGGTGTGACTGGTCACGGCCGAGCGACGACCGCTGGTCGGCCTGGCTCGATCCCGACTCCGCCCCGGAGTATGAGTAGCCTTGCGCCGGTTACAACCAGACTGCCAGGCCGCCGGTGACGCTGAATGCCACTCCGCTCGCATTGCTGTTGTCATCGATCGGCTGATCCACCGCCAATCCCGATCCGACGCCCCCCCCACAGTCCGGGCACCGGCCCTTTCGCAGCCGGAGTGTCAACCCACAGCGGATCGTTGTTCTGCGTCATCTTGTCAGTCGTGAGGACGGCGAGCAGAAGGGTCGCCTGTAAGAAGAGCCTCCCCGAAGTCATCTCATCCCCCCAATTCTGTGGAATTGTTGGCGGACTCGAACCTGCCCTCTCGACGTATCCCTGCGCCGAATTGTTCATCGCCGCCCAATCTGTCCGCTTTTCCGACCACGAGAAACATACTATATTCCCCGGACAATTACTGTATGCAGCATAGGCGGCTTTGGCCGCGCAAGGAGGAGATATGGACTACCGGACAGAAAACGATACCATGGGCGAAATCAAGGTGCCGGTCGACCGGTACTATGGCGCCCAGACCGCCCGTTCCCTTTTGAACTTCGCCATCGGCACCGAAACCATGCCCCGCGAGTTGATCCGCGCCATGGGGATCCTGAAGAAGGCGGCGGCCATTGTCAATGTCGAACTCGGCCTGCTGACCAAAGAAAAGGGCGACCTGATCTCCAAAGCGGCCGACGAAGTGATCGACGGTAAGCTCGACGACCATTTTCCGCTCAAGGTCTGGCAGACCGGCTCCGGAACCCAGTCCAATATGAACTCCAACGAAGTAATCGCCAATCGTGCTATCGAAATGGCCGGCGGCGTGATGGGCAGCAAGAAACCGATCCACCCCAACGACGACGTAAACAAGGCGCAGTCGTCCAACGATACCTTCCCAACTGCCATGCACATTGCCGCCGTCGAGGAGATTCACCGTCGCCTGGTGCCGATGATCACGCAGCTGCGCGATACGCTGAAGGAGAAGTCGGAGAAGTTTGACGACATCATCAAGATCGGTCGCACCCATCTGATGGATGCCGTCCCGCTCACGCTGGGCCAGGAGTTTTCCGGCTATGTACAGCAACTCACCAACGGCCTGGAGCGAATCGACGAAAGCCTGAAGCGGCTGTATCCGCTGGCGCTCGGCGGCACCGCGGTCGGCACCGGTCTCAACACCCATCCCGAGTTCGCCGTCAAGTCGGCGCGCAAGATTTCGGAGCTGACCGGGCTGCCGTTTGTCACCGCCCCCAACAAGTTCGAGGCGCTGGCGGCGCACGACGCCATCGTCGAATTCTCCGGCGTCCTCAAGACAATTGCGTGCAGTCTGATGAAGATCGCCAACGATATCCGCTGGCTGGCCTCGGGGCCGCGCTGCGGGATCGGCGAAATCAACATCCCGGCCAACGAACCCGGTTCGTCGATCATGCCCGGCAAGGTCAACCCGACCCAGCCCGAAGCGATGACTATGGTCTGCGCCCAGGTGATCGGCAACGATACCGCGATCAATGTGGGCGGCTCGTCGGGCAACTTCGAGCTGAACGTGTTTAAGCCGGTGATGATCTATAATCTCTTGCAGTCGATTCGTTTGATTGCCGACGCCTGTGAGATGTTCAACGAACATTGCGCGATTGGTATCGAACCGAACGAACCGAATATCAAGGCGCACCTGACCAATTCGCTGATGCTGGTGACGGCGCTGAATCCTGTCATCGGGTATGACAACGCCGCAAAGATCGCGAAGAAGGCGCACGCTGACGGCAGCACGCTCAAAGAAGCGGCGATGGCGCTTGGTTTGATGACCGAGGAGGAGTTCGACAAAGCGGTGCGCCCCGAGAACATGGTCGGCCCGAAGGGGTAGGCTCCCGCGGTAGCCCACCTTTCAGGTGGGTTTGGACGGGACGTCTTTCCCGCGTAGGGCAGCCTCCGCCCTGGGAGGCTGCCGAGCATATTGGTTCTGCGCGATGGGGCAGACGAGGACGACTGCCGCCTATAGTGGTAATTCGTCATACGTCGCCCCTGCGAACTCAGGGGCCTATTATTCGATGTGCGTGGCACTTATAGCTGAGGCGAGAAGAGAATAATGGGTCCCCGCCTGCGCGAGGACGACGTGGTGGG
>CAZJCK010000091.1:0-10856 GCA_964544635.1 uncultured Ignavibacteriales bacterium
GTCGATATCGTAGAGCGCGGCGTGGTGACCGGTGAAATCCGCAGCGACTTCAAACCGGAGCTGACCGGCCGGCTGGTATCGGCCCTGATCGGGGGGCTGGTCGAACGTCGCTACACCGGCAGGAAGGCCGAGCGGCGCCAGGTCGGGGAGTACCTGGTGACATTCTTGTTCGACGGCATCAAGGCCTAATACATCCGGCCGCCGATTTCGGCCGGATCGAGCGGCGTCACCAGCGATAATCCGCCGCCGTCGCGCGGCACCCCCAGCACCAGCACCTCCGACAAGTAGCCGGCAATATTGCGCGGCTCGAAATTGACCACCGCCAGGCATTGCTTCTGGATCAGTTCCTGCGGGGAGTAGTCGCTGCGCAGTTGTGCCGACGACTGCTTGATGCCGATCCGGGGACCAAAATCGATCTTGAGTTTAAACGACGGTGTGTTGGCGCGCTCGAACGGTTCGACCTTGATGATGCGGCCCACCCGTATATCGACCGCCTGGAACTGTTCATATGTAATCGTATGGTCGCTGCTCACGATTCCTTCTCTGGTGGCGCGAAGTTGAACCTGTCAAACTGAATGATCTCGTCAATTTCCTTTCGCGTGCGCGGACTCTCGTCCTTCTTCTTCGTCCGTTCGTCCAGCTCCTCATGGTTGCCCCGATAGCCCAGCGAGACCATGCACATAATCTTCCAGTCCCCGGGCACGCCGAGCACTTTCTTCATCGCCGGCGAATCGTAACCGGCCATCGGGTGCCCCATCAAGCCGACCTGCACGGCCCCGAGCAGCAGGCTCAATGTCGCCATGCCGGTATCAAACTGGGCGTACTCGACCGCATCGTCGTCGCGAACGTCGTCAAAATCGCGATGCGTGCACACCGCGACCAACAGCGGCGCCGAAAGCGCCCACTGGTTGCCGCGCGGCAGTGCTTCGCCCGCCTTCTTCTTCTGTTCTTCGTCGCGAATGAAGATAAGCCGCCAGGGCTGGTTGTTGGCACAGGAGGGTGACCAGCGGATAATCTCGAACAACTGGTCGAGCTTCTCCTGGTCAACTGGCTTGGCCAGATAAGCGCGCTTGCTTTCGCGCAGAAAGAATATGGAATCGTTGGCGAGAACAGTCATTATTGCATCCTTCGTCAGGCGTTTTGATTCACGGCTACTTTGACTCGAAAATCGATCTTGTCCAGTAGTTGTTCCTGACGCTTTCGAATCATACCTTCGTTCATTTCAAAGTCGGGCCCGGTGTTTTCGATCATGATCGACGAGGTGGCTGTGGCATAACAGGCCGACTTGCGGATATCTTGTGTCTTGAGCCATTCGAATACGAAGCCGGCCATATACGTGTCGCCGGCGCCGGTTGAATCGAGCAGCTCGACATCCCAGGCGGGGATATCGTAGTATCGATCACCGTCATACACGACCGAACCCAGTTCGGCGAGCGTAACGATCACCAGTTTCGGCCCCCACTCGTGGATCAACCGGGCCGCCTTGTACGGGTCCTCGCGGCAGTCGATACCGGTCAGCACCTTGCCTTCCAGCTCGTTCGGTTTGACGATATCAAAGTGGCCGAGGGCATCCTCGATCCCCTTCACCTTTTCGTGCACGATGCGGTTGTTCTCGTCGGCGTGGCGAATCAAACCCTGCGGATCGCAGAAATAGAGACCCTCGAACGATTCGCGGATCTGGCGGATCTGGTCGAACGATACCTCGCCCAAAATCGGCCCGATCAGCACCGCTTTCGAGTCGGAGTAGCAGCCCGGCGAGATATGCTCGATCGGGTCGGCACGGCCGATGATGTCGAGCGTCCGGTTGCCGAAATCGTCATAGTAATCAAGCGAGAAGCCGCCGGTCTCCTTCGATGGCGACAGGCGGTGCTCGATACCGAATGCGTCGAGTTCCGTCTTGAACCGTTCGCGGAAATCCTGGCCGACGGCGCCGACCAGGCGCACCTTCGCCCCCATCTTCGACAGCGCCAGGGCGGCATTGGTCGAACAGCCGGAGAGAATCCGTTTGCCCGGGTTGACTCGCTTGGTTTTGATCAGGTCATAGACCGGATTGCCGATCGCTGTTATCACGCGATATATCCTTTCGTGTATAGTCGTACGCCGATGGCGCAGTATACCGGCAGGGCGCGGGCCGGTCAAGTTTGCAGGGAACGACGCGGGGCGGTATCAGGCGCGCTTGAAGGACGTCTCGACGCCTTTGTATTCCGGGCCGACATCGGACGGCGGCACGTTGTAGTGCGTGAACGCCAGCGCGCCGTCGCCGATCAGTTCCAGCACGATCCGCCAGCCCCAGTCGGGGTGGCCCTCGCCGACCGGGTAGCTGCCGTGCACCGAAAAGGTGTGGTCGCCCGGCTCGCCGGCCAGGTACATGATGGCGGTACTGTTGTGAAAGCTGTCGCACCAGGCCATTTCGTAGCGGTTGCGCGTCAGGTCGAACCCGACGCTGGCATGGCCGAGCATCGGTTTGCCCTGAATACTCCCTTCATACTCGATGATGACGAATCGATCGTCGAGGGCGGAGCGTATTGTCATGCGGGTGGCAGATTCGTCGACCAGTTTATCCGGCTCGAACCAGGTACGGGTGCTGCCTTGCCAGTCGCCGACGAGTTGCTTGAGGAACGCATGCGGCCCGGCTGCGAGTGATTGTTGGAATGGGTTAGGCATACGGCGGCTCCTATGCTGAATGAACCTGTTGCGAAATAGACGGGTCGGCAGAAGCGAGGCTACACCTCTCTCTTGTCCCCCAGCAGCTTCTTGGCGTACACCAGGCGTTGCACCGCCGTGACAAACGACATCGCCCCCACCACGATAAGCGCGAATTCCAGCCAGCCACTGCTCGGCCACTTCCCTTCCGGCAGCCAGATCTCCAGAAGCGAACCGGCAATAATGAGAACAAACTTCTCGGTTCGTCCCATGATGCCGACGGCGCAATTCTCGATCTTGCCCATCGACTCGGCGGCGGCGCGGGTGTACGATGCGATCAGCATGCCGAACAATGCGAACAGGCCCCAGCCGGGATGCACCGCACCCGACATGGTAATACCCGCCAGAATGAAGAATTCACCGTAGCGGTCGGAGACATGGTCGAGAATACCGCCGAAGACGGTCCCCATGTTGCCGGCGCGGGCGGTGGAACCGTCGAGCATGTCGGTGAACGACGTCGCGATGATCAGCACCACTCCCCAGGCCCATTCTTTTTGCCAGAACATAACGCCCGAGGCAATGGCGCAGAGGAACGAGATGGCGGTCAGCACGTTGGGCGTAAAGCCGAGTTTGAGACAGACCCGTCCCATGCCGAGGGAGGCCTCCTCGTACCACTGCCGCTTGCGTTCATTTATGGTCGGTTCAGATTGCTGGATGTCCATCTTCTCCACTGCCATGCTCGGAATATACGACCGCAAAGAGCGGGGGTCAATCAAACAACACAAGCGGAAAATCAGGCTAAGCGTCTGATTGACAAGCGGCTGCCACATCGAGATATTGTGCCGATGTTCGTCGACTATGTAGAGATCGAGGTGGCGGCCGGTAACGGCGGTCACGGCTGCATCGCATTCCGTACCGAAAAGTATATTCCCAAAGGCGGGCCGGCTGGCGGGGACGGCGGCAACGGCGGCGATGTGGTCGTGGTGGCCGATCCGCAGCTCACCACCCTGCTCGACTACCGTTACAAGCGCCACTACAAGGCGGATAACGGTCAGCCGGGGCAGGGATCGCTGAAGACCGGGAAGTCCGGCTCCGATGTCGAGCTGCGCCTGCCGGTTGGGACGATCATCTCCGATGTTGACAGCGGCCAGGTGATTGCCGACCTCGATCAGGCCGGTGACCGCGAGGTGATCGCGAAGGGTGGTCGCGGCGGTCGCGGCAACAACCATTTCAAGTCACCGACCAACCAGACGCCGCGCAAAGCCGAGGACGGCCGCCCCGGCGAGCTACGACGTATCGCGCTGGAACTGAAACTGCTGGCCGATGTCGGCCTGGTCGGTTTGCCCAATGCCGGCAAGTCGACTATCCTCGCCACCTTTTCGGCGGCGCGCCCGAAAATTGCCGACTATCCCTTCACCACCCTGCAACCGAACCTCGGTATCGTCAAACTTCGCGAATTCAAGTCGTGCGTGATGGCCGATATCCCCGGCCTGATCGAAGGCGCCGCCGACGGCAAGGGGCTGGGGCACCAGTTTCTCCGGCATATCCAGCGGACCGCCCTGCTGGTGTACGTGGTCGACGTATACGAAGACGATATTCCGGGCACCGTCGCAACCCTGCAGAACGAGTTGCGCGAGTTCGACGAACGGCTGGCGGGACGGCCGTCGCTGACCGTCGTAACCAAGATCGACACCGTCAGCGAAAGTGATTTGAACCAACTGAAGCAAAAACTACCATCGCACTACCTGTACCTGTCGGCGGTGGCGCAGATGAATGCCGACAGGTTCCTGCAGGCAATTGAGCGATTACTGGATGAGCAACGCAGATAACGCACGATTAATTGAAGCGATAGCCCTCCTGTCGGTCCCCGGTATCGGCAAGGGACGGTATTACAAGCTGCTGCGAACGTTCGGCTCGCCCGGCAAGGCGCTGCGGGCGTCGATCACGCAACTGGAGCAGGTGCCGTCGATGTCGCGCCAGACCGCCTCGGCGGTGGTCGAACAGCAGGACATCGACAAGGCCAAAGAACTGGCGGCGCGGGTGGTGCAGTTGGGCTGGAGGGTGTCTTTTGTCGAAGACGACGGCTATCCGATCGCCTTGAAGGCCATCGACGATCCGCCGCCGATCCTGTTCACGTCGGGCGTGCCGCTCGACCCGCACGAGAACATGCTGGCTATTGTCGGGACGCGTCGTCCGACCGACGGCGGCCGGCTGTTTGCCCGTAACCTGGCGATGGAACTGGCGCGGGCAGGGGTGACCGTGGTTTCCGGGATGGCCGAGGGGATCGATGCCGCCGCCCACCAGGGGGCGCTTGACGCCGGTGGTCGGACCGTGGCGGTGTGGGGGACTTCGCTCGATGTCGTTTATCCGCCCGTCCACAAACCGCTGGCGGCGCGAATCCGGGAGCACGGTTCGATCTGCTCGGAATATTTTCCCGGCACACGTCCCGACCGGGCATTCTTTCCCGAACGTAATAGGATTATCTCGGGCTTGTCGCAGGGAGTAGTGGTGGTTGAGGCTGGTCAGAAGTCGGGGGCACTGATCACCGCCAGCCTGGCGCGGCGGCAGGGGCGCGACGTCTTCGCCGTCCCCGGAGCACCCGGCCAGGCAACCGCTGCCGGCACCAACAGTCTGATCAAGGAGGGCGCCCGCCTGCTGACCGAGGTCGGCGATATCTGGACCGAACTGCCGGTCCTGCGCGGCGCCGTCACCGCCGGCAGGATGCGCCAGCTGCCCGATCTGACCGACAGCGAACGGTTGATCATCGAGCAGTTCGCCGCCGGCCCGGCGCAGATCGACCAGTTGTCGCGCCAGTGCGGCATGACGGTCGGTGAGCTGATGGAGTTTCTGCTGGCTCTGGAATTGAAGGGTGTGGTCAAGGAACTGTCGGGCAAACGGTTTGTTCTGGCCGAGGAATTCCAATGACGAAAAAGACTGTCACCATTGTGAACAAGCTGGGGCTTCATGCTCGCCCATCGGCCATGCTCGTTACCGCCGCCGCCCGTTTCGAATCGGAGGTATTTCTGGCCAAGGGGGATCTGCGGGTCAACGGCAAGTCGATCATGGGGGTAATGATGCTGGCGGCCGA
Organism: uncultured Ignavibacteriales bacterium; assembly: GCA_964544635.1. Taxonomy (GTDB): domain Bacteria; phylum Zixibacteria; class MSB-5A5; order GN15; family FEB-12; genus CAZJCK01. The sequence continues at coordinate 5,732 of CAZJCK010000091.1, forward strand.
GAAAGGCGCGGAACTGCTCATCGAGGCCGATGGTCCGGACGAGGAACAGGCGGTTGAGGCGATCGGTAAAGTCATTGAGTCCGGCTTCGGCGAAGAAATCTGATTTTACCTTGCCCCCTGCTTCCAGCGCGGCCTATAATCCACAGTCAGAGCATTCTTAAAACTTCTCGCGGTAATGAAAGGACAGCATGCCTGCTTCACGTCGCCTGACAGGCGGAAAGACGATCTCTCCCGGTATCGTTATCGGCACCACCCGTATTGTCGTGCCGGGGGAAACGGCAGTCGCCGAAATGCCGATTGCCGCCGCCGACGTCCGAAAGGAGATAGCTGTCCTCGAGAACGCGATCGAAGACACCATCGCCGAAGTGCGGGAATTGCGTGAATCGGCCGGAAGAAAAATTGGCGGCCCGGTGGCGAAGATCTTCGACGCCCAGCTTTTGATAGCTGCCGACAACGAGTTCCTGAAACAAGTGAAGGAGCAGATTGCGGCGCAGAGACGAAACGCCGGCTACATCTATAACCAGCTCGTCCAGCAAACCACGCTGCCGCTGAAGAAATCGCCCGATACCTACCTGCGCCAGATGGCGCTCGATATCGAAGCCGTCGCCCACCGCGTACTCTCCCACCTCAGCGGGTTCGGCAAATCGAGCATCAAAGTTGCCCCCAATACGATTCTCGTCGGCAAGCAGTTCACGCCCGGTGACATTCTCAAGTTTCGCGAAGACAAGGTAATCGGTTTTGTCATTTCGCAGGGTGGCGCCGATTCCCATGCCGCCCTGATTGCGCGCGCCCTGCTGCTTCCGCTCATCCAGATTCCGGCGGCCTGGATTGAAATACCCAACGGCGCGCGGGTGATTCTCGACGGTACGTCGGGCGACGTCATCATCAATCCGACCGACACCGAGACAGCTCATTTTCAGAAATTGCGCCGGCGGATGGGGCCGGCAGCCGTGCGGCGCATCAAGAAGCTGCCGTCGATCCCACCCAAAACTGCCGACGGCAAGGCGGTTGAAATTGCCGCCAACCTGACCCTGCCGGGCCCCGCTGACGATATCCTGGCGGAACGCAACATCCCGGTCGGCCTGTTCCGCACCGAGTTTCTCTACCTGGCGCAGAACCGTTTTCCCGACGAAGAGGCGCAGTATGAGCATTACAAATCGATCGCCGAACGGTTTGCTCCTGCCGATGTGGTGATCCGAGTTTTTGATCTCGGCAACGACAAACTGTCACCCATGGAAACAGCGACACGGGAAGAGAACCCGGCGCTGGGGCACCGTGGCATGCGGGCACTGCTGGACCTGGGCGGCGAGTTGCGTACGCAGTTGCGTGCCATCCTGAGGGCGTCGGTCCATGGTAACGTCCGGTTGCTCCTGCCGATGGTGACGGATATGGGCGAACTGGACAAAACGCGTCGCATCCTTGCACAGGTGAAAGTGAAGTTACGCCGCGATGGTATTCCCTTTGACGAAAATATCAAGCTGGGTCTTATGGTCGAGGTACCGTCGGTTGCCCTGTTGGCCGATGAATTCGCGGCTAAGGTCGACTTTTTCTCGATCGGCAGCAACGATCTGACGCAATACACCCTGGCGGCCGATCGTGGCAACGCCCGGCTGCAGGACCTGTACAGCGCCTTTCATCCGTCGGTGCTGCGACTGATTGACAGGACCGTACGGGCCGCGCGGGCGCGCGGCATCCCGGTAAGTTTGTGCGGCGAGGCGGCAGGCGACATCCTGGGCCTGCCGATTTTCATCGGCATGGGTATTACACAACTGTCGATGAGTCCGCAGCGAATCTTCGATGTCTGCCGCAGCATTGCCCGCATCGACACCAACCTGCTGCCGGCTCTGACCAGAGTCGTCTTGAACAGCCGCTCGCTCGAAGTGTCATTACGAAATCTGCGCGACTTCCGCAGGGCAGTCGAAAAGCGATAAACTGATTACGGAAAGGATAAGACCGTGAGTCTCTTAGACGATATGCAATTCATTCGCTCGCGCGACCCCGAGAACATGTACAATCGCATTTTTGACATGTCTGATCATATGGCCGAAGGCTTGCGCATGGCCACTGCCTACAAGCTCGACGCCTCGGCGTTCGCCGATATCCGCAACATCGTTGTTGCCGGTATGGGCGGCTCGGCTATCGGCGGCGAACTGGCCCGGACCTGGTTGCGCTCCCAGTTGATCATACCGTTCGAGGTCTGCCGCCATTACGTGCTGCCGGAGTACGTCGACGACGAATCGCTGGTGATAGCATCGTCATACTCGGGCAATACCGAAGAAACGCTGGCCGCCCTCGATGATGCCGTCGGCCGCAAGGCGATGATCATCGCGATTACCACCGGTGGCTTGATGAAAGATGTCGCCGAACTGAACGACATCCCGATCGCCTATCTGCCGGGCGGGCTGCCGCCGCGGGCCGCGCTGGGCTATTCGTTCGCCAATTTGCTTGTCACGCTCGAGCGCATCAAGCTGGTGAAGAAGGCCTCGAAAGAAGTCGAAGCGGTGATCGACCGGCTCAAGACTGATCGCGAGTTGTACATCGAAGACAAACCGACCGACGACAACCCGGCCAAGCAGCTGGCGGCCGACCTCGCCGGCAAGATCGTCATTGTCTACACCGGACCGTCGTTGACCGACGCTGTCGGCGAACGCTTCAAGGGACAGATTTGCGAAAACGCCAAGACGCTCGCTTTTTGCAATCAGTTCGCCGAGATGAATCACAATGAACTGGTCGGCTGGTCTGCGCAGGTCGAACCGTACGCCGACAAGCTGGCGGTAGTGATGTTGCGGGACCGTGACGATCATCGGCAGGTGCTGCACCGGATGAACTTCGTGAAGGAAAAGATTTCCGCCCGCGGCGTGGCCGTGCATGAGCTGCAGAGCCGCGGAACCGGCCAGCTGGACCGGATGTTCAGCTTATTGCAGCTGTGTGACTTCGCGTCGTACTACCTGGCGATATTGAACGAGGTGGACCCCACGCCCGTCGAAATAATAGATGAGCTGAAACAAGCGCTGGCTGCCCGGAAATAGCCCGGGGGCCGGCGCCGCGCGCTCGCTAACACGGCACTAACTATTTGACACCGGCCGCGCGGTGTGATATCTTTAACTGGAGACGCATGAGCGGTATCCAGTTGCCGAAAAATCCCTCACCTCTCCGCCAGTACAGATTACCAGTAGTTTTTATAGGCGCGCATTCTGCGTCAAACAAGGAGTAGTACTATGAAACGTGTCGTTCTGTTCTTAACCGTGGCGTTGCTCTGTGCGACCATCACATGGGTCGATACGGCAGCACGCGATACGCCGTGGGGCAACTACCCCCACCGTGAAAATGGCGATGATCATCCCTGGGGTGGTGAACAGGTCCGTCCGGGCGATAATGATGGTCCCCCTGTCAGCAATTCCATTGTCGGCTCCACGACGCGTTTCTACCTGGGTGACTTGTTGAGCGGTATCTTCATTGATTTCCTCATTGATTGGCACTCGTCGTCGTACCGTCCCCATACTATCGGCACACCTCAAGGCAGTGGTGACAATCCGACGCAACAGTCGACACAATCAACCGCCGAACAACAGGGAAAGTAACCTATGAGGTACACCAGAGATAAACACAGTGGGTTCCGTCAGCCCGCAGCACATTATCTTGCCTCGCTGGTTGCTGATCGGAAATTCACTGAAGCGTTACGGTTCCACGAGGACCACCGCGCTGAACTCGATACGCTAACGGGGAGCGACGCCGCCCGCGTCTGCAATCAACTGGCGATTGCAGCCAACGGCCTGTCGCAGTACCGTGAGGCGCTCAAGTTCACGCGCAAGGGTCAGCATGCGCTCGCCGGTCACGGAGACAGCGACTTGCTGGCCGAGATATTCCTGACGATGGGCAACAGCCTGCGTAAGATGGGAGAAATGAAACAGGCGGAGCAGGCTTTCCGTGACGCCGAGTCGATTTTCCGTCGCTCCGATTCCGACGATGGTCGCAGTCGGGCGCTGAATCTCCTCGCCGGCCTGTTCTTTCGCCAGAACGACTTCTCCAATGCACTCGACGTCCTCCTCGATGCCATCGAGCTGGTCCGTCGTCGCAACGATAGCCGCCAGCTGGCCTTCATGCTGGGTAACCTCGGTCGAATCTACTCTTTCATGGGCAGGTTTGGCGATGCTGAGAAGCACCTGCGCACCAACATTGATCTCTCCGAGCAGCTTGGCGACCAGTTGGAAGAATGCCGTGCCCGCTTGTCGCTCGGCTACCTGCTGATCCAGAAGATCGACCTGGCACATGCCGCCGATGAACTGGAAACAGCACGTCAACTGGCTGAATCGCTCGATGCTCATCGTGAGATGGTCATGTACCTGACCTATCTCGGCGAACTTGAGTATCGCGCCCAGCGGTATGATCAGTCGCGCCGGACGCTCGATATGGCGCTGCGCATGGCCAACGAGATCGGTACCGACTCGGTGCTGACCGGTCGGGTGCTGCGTCATCAGGCCGAGCTGGCCGTCCGAACCGGCGAATACCGCCTGGCCGGACGAAAGGCTTCGGGCGCCATGGTGATCATGGAGCGTGTCGACAGCCCGGTCGAGATCGGCGCTCTGCTGAAGATCCAGGCGATCATTGCCGCTTCCGACAACGACGCCGAGCAGGCCGGCCTGCTCTTTTCGCAGGCAATCGACACCCTCGACGAGTCGGGTGTGCGGTTTGAGAAAGCCGACGCTTTGCTGGCGGCCGGTACGGTCGAGCTGTTCTCCGCTCGGGAACGCCTGACCTACCTGTTTCGCGCCGAGGAGTTTTTCAGCCGCAGTCATCTGACCGGACGGCTTGGCGAAGTGGAACGGCTGATTTCGGCGCTCGACGATCGCCTGTTGACCGGCGGCAGCAAACGCCGTCGGGCGGCGAACGACAGCGATCACGCCACCGCCAGCTTCGTGACCAACAATACGGAGATCCGTCAGTTTACCCGGCAACTGCCGCGTATCGCTGAGTCGGATCTGCCGCTGCTGTTAACCGGCGAAACCGGTGTCGGCAAAGACCACATGGCCCGGTACTTCCATTCGCTGGCGCGGCCGCATGGGCCGTACATCGCTATTAATTGTGCCTCGGTTCCGGAGACACTCCTTGAGTCCGAGCTGTTCGG
>CAZJCK010000092.1:0-10615 GCA_964544635.1 uncultured Ignavibacteriales bacterium
CGCCTGCGCGAGGACGACGTGGTGGGGCGGTCCGTCTGCTGAGATCGTAGAATAGTTCGCAGGTCAGGTTGCTTGTCAATCTGACAACTTCGATATTGCTTGCAACACGTCAGGACCACAAGGGTCCTGACCTATGATACTACATTCCCTTTATCTCCTTACCGTATATCCACAGAAACTTGTCGAGTCGCTTGAAACTTACACCCGACAGATCGAAGCATTCCCGAAACACGCTCAGAATCTCCTTGTAGCGGGGGTAGACCTTCAATTCGTTCCGACGGAAGTCTGCAAAATTATACTGAAGATTCAATTGCCAGAGTAGGTCGGCTACGTAGGTATCGTAAATAGGAAATGCCTCCTGGTTGTGCCAACTGCAGTACTTGGTGGCGAAAGAGTAGAAGTACTTACGTTTGCCGCCAACTTCAACATTTCCAATATCCGATACCAGCGTAGCATCGCCGTCAGTCAGTCGATGATCTACATCCAAGTGCTGGATGTGCTCTGCAACTGCCATAGTGGCATAGATCTGTGTGCTGTACAGACTATTGATCGTGCACACCTTCAATAGTACTTCATCGAGGCTGGTATTGAGAGGGAATTTCCCGATCAGCTTGATGATCGCATTGTCGGCCATGCCGTACCGTGGATCGGCAGCAAATCGCGAGTAATAGTGCTCGACGAGCTCGCGCGTCGGTCGCTGAAGATCGCCACCCTTCATGCCCACAGCATACTGCTTTATGCCGATAGACCGCAATCAAAAACAGCCCCATCCTCGTGCGCGGCCACCCTCCCGCTTTGCCCGTTCTTGTTACAAGCCGTTTACAATGCCCAACCAACTGCATATACTACCACCAAACCGCGCCAGGTTGACATGCAACCTGACCTGCGATATACCCCCCACGAAAGGACCCGCTTATGCGATACAAACTCCTCGGCAAATCCGGGCTCCGCGTCTCGGAACTCTGCCTCGGTACCATGACCTTCGGCACCGAATGGGGCTGGGGCTCCGACAAAAAGCAGTCGCGCCAGGTCTTCGACGCCTTCGTCGAGGCCGGCGGCAATTTCATCGACACCGCCAATCGCTACACCGAAGGCACCTCGGAGAAATACGTCGGCGAATTCATCAAGGAGATCCGAGAAAAAATCGTGCTGGCCACCAAGTACACCCTCTACATGGATCACGGCGACCCCAACTCGGCCGGCAACTCGCGCAAGAATATGATGCAGGCGGTCGAACGGTCACTCCAGCGCCTGGGCACCGACTACATCGACCTGTACTGGGTGCATGCCTGGGACCAGATGACGCCGATCGACGAAGTGCTGCGCGGCCTCGACGATTTGGTATCGTCGGGCAAGGTCCTCTATATCGGTATCTCCGACACCCCCGCCTGGATTGTCTCGGCCGCCAATGTGATGGCCGAGCTGCGCGGCTGGGCGCGTTTTGTCGGCCTGCAGATCGAATACAGCCTGATCGAGCGGACGGTCGAGCGCGATCTCTTGCCGATGGCGCGTGCGTTCGACATGGCCGTCACACCGTGGGGGGCGATCGGCGGCGGCGTGCTGACCGGCAAATACAACAAAGAGCACAAGAAAGAGTCCGACACAAAGCGCTACAGCGAGGATGACCCGCCCACCCGCATGTCGGAGGCAAACCTCAAGATCGCCGAAGAGGTGGTGAAGGTGGCCGACGAACTCGAAGTCTCACCGGCGCAGGTAGCGATCAACTGGGTGCGGCAGAAGAACCAGCTGATCATTCCGATCATCGGCGCCCGCACACCGGAGCACGTCCGAGACAATATCGGTTGCCTTGATAACCCGTTGCCGGACGGCAAGATCGCTCAGCTGGATCAGGTCAGCGCGATCGAGCCGGGATTCCCGCACGATTTCCTGACGCGCGACTATATCCGCAACCTGGTGTTTGGCGGCACCTACGACAAAATCGACAACCATCGGGCATAGTGCGTCAAATTGCCGGCAAAATGAAAATGCCCCGGAGACAAATGTCTCCGGGGCACCTTTTTGGAGGTTGCTGCTAAATCAGCCACCGAAGAACTGGTGTAACCAGAGCAGCCAGCCCGGGGCGTCGCCGCCGAACAGGACGGCGCAGAGCCAGTCATGGAGAACCATAAACCACATGTGTTACCTCCCAGCGCGGGGAGAGCGTGCGTGGTTAAAAGAAAACATGGGCTAATCAGTACACGTTAGTATAGTGCATTTTCCGGCCGTTGCAAGCAATTTCCAGGCACGAACGGCCCGGCTGGAGGTCAATTGACCGCTTCGGCCCTATTTTTCAGCCCAAGTCAATGTGGATAAACCGCTTGCCATGCAAACATATTTCTGTATATTTGGGGACTTTGCGCGGATCGCTCGGCTGTCCGAACGGTCCGGTATGCCTTTTTGTTAACGGATGCGTGGTTACCGTGAGTGACCGCGCCATTTTGTCTGTGGTAAATTAGATGTTTGGAAACCTGCAGGATAAGCTCGAATCAGTCTTCAAAACGCTACGCGGCGCCGGAAAACTGAGCGAGAAAAATATTAAGGACTCGATGCGCGAGGTCCGCCAGGCACTTTTGGAGGCCGACGTTAACTACAAGGTCGCCAAGCGCTTCGTGAAGGCGGTCGAGGAAAAAGCGGTCGGCGCCGAGGTGCTGTCGTCGATCGAGCCGGGCCAGCAGGTGATCAAGATTGTTCACGACGAGCTGATCCAACTGCTCGGCGGCAAGAATGAACCGCTCACGCCGGTCGATCATCAACCAACCGTGTTCATGATCTGCGGCCTGCAAGGCTCCGGTAAGACCACCCTGACCTCGAAGATTGCGCTCATGCACAAGCGCAAGAACAAGAAGGTGCTGATGGTGGCGGCCGATATCTATCGTCCCGCCGCGGTGCATCAGCTCAAGGTGCTGGCGGATCAGATCGATGTCGAGCATTTTTCACTCGACGGTAAGCAACCGCCGGAAATCTGCGAACAGGCGGTCAAGTACGCCGAAAAGAACTTCATCGACCTGGTGGTGCTCGACACCGCCGGACGGATGCATATCGACAATCAGCTCATGGCCGAGCTGGAAGAGGTCAAGAGCCGCGTCACGCTCCACGAGATACTGCTGGTGGCCGACGCCATGACCGGGCAGGATGCCGTCAATGTCGCCAGGGAATTCAACGAACGCCTTGGTTTGACCGGCGTCGCGCTGTCCAAGCTCGACGGTGATGCCCGCGGCGGCGCCGCGCTCTCGATTCGCGAAGTGACCGGCTGCCCGATCAAGCTGGCCTCGATCGGCGAGAAACCGTCCGACCTCGAGCCCTTCCATCCCGACCGTATGGCGTCGCGTATTCTGGGGATGGGCGATGTCGTCACCCTCGTCGAAAAAGCGCAGGAATCGATCGACGAGCAGCAGGCGGCAAAAATGCAGGAAAAGCTGCTCAAGGCCAAGTTCGATTTCGAGGACTTCCTCGAACAGATGGCGCAGCTAAAAAAAATGGGGCCGCTCGAGTCTCTTCTCGAGATGGTACCCGGTATGGGCAAGGCCCTCAAGGGCGTGCAACTCAATGAGAAAGATATGGAGCGGACGGTTGCGATTATCAAGTCGATGACACAGCAGGAACGTCGCAACCCGAATATCATCGACGGTTCACGCAAGAAGCGCATTGCCGCCGGCTCGGGTAATTCGGTCCAGTCGGTTAATCAACTGCTCAAGCAGTTCTTCGCGATGCAGAAAATGTTCCAGTCGATGAACAAGAAGAAGCTCAAGGGTATTCCGAAAAACATGCTACCGTTTTAGATAATCGTTAAGGAGGAAGTTCATTGGCAGTACATGTACGCCTGCGCCGTATGGGCAAGAAGAAACAGCCGTTCTACCGTATCGTAGCGGCCGATTCGCGACGCGCCCGTAACGGTCGTTTTCTGGAGACGCTCGGGACCTACAACCCGATCGTGCAACCGGCGACGATTAATGTTGCTGAAGACAAACTGATCAAGTGGTTCGATCAGGGCGCCGAGCCGAGCGATACCGTTCGCACGCTCCTGTCCCAGATCGGCTTCATGGAGAAGTACACGAAGATGAAGGCGGGACAGGATGTGGCGTCGATGGAATTGAAAACAACCATCGATGAGCGCAAGAAGCGGACCCGCAAGATCAAGAAGGCTGCCGTCGCAGCCGCCGAGGCAGCCCAGAAGGAACAGGAAGCTGGGGCCGCCAAACAAGACAAAGCACAGGGTGAAGAGACAGCAGGCACTGGGGAAGAACCGAAAGAAGAAAGCGCTGAGTAAGACGACGTGAAACGTTTTTTGCAGATGTTCACCCAGTCCGATCTCGGCACAAAATCATCTGAAGAGATGATGATTCGTGGAGAAAGGAATGTGCCGGTGAGGGAGTATGTCGACAACATCGTCCGGGCGTTAGTTGATCATCCCGAGGACGTCGACGTTCGCGAGATAGCGGGCAGCCGCACCACCGTGTTCGAACTGCGGGTGGCGCCGGGCGATCTCGGCAAGGTAATAGGTAAACAGGGACAAACCGCCAAAGCCATTCGGACTTTGCTGGCCGCTGCGGCGGCACGGCAGGGCAAGCGGGCTGTCCTGGAGATACTGGAAGATTAACACCGCCATGGCAACACAGGAACATGTCATCATCGGACGGCTGGGTAAGTCGCGCGGAACCGACGGCGCCATCTGGGTGTCGCCGGCCACCGACTATCCCGAGCGGTTTCTGGACATGAAGACTGTGCTGGTGAAAGGCCGCGACGGCTGGGAAACGTGGGAGATCGCCGGCGCCGAACTGATCGGCGATCGCCCGGTCCTCCGGTTTGCGCATATCCGCAGCCGGGAGGAAGCCCGACGGTATGTCAACCGCGACCTCGCCGTCATGCGCAGCGAGGTCGTCGACCTGCCCGACGATACCTTCTACGTGTTCGACCTGGTCGACTCGGAGGTGATCGACGAGCAGTCGGGCGACCTGATTGGCACGCTGACCGACGTCGAGCCGTATCCGGCCAACGACGTCTACGTGGTCACCGACCGCCGTGGCAATATCCACCGCCTGCCGGCGGTAAAACAGTTTATCCGGCGGGTCGATATCGCCCACAAACGTGTGCTCGTCGACCGCCGTGGCTTTGATGAAGAAGCCTTGCTTCACTGAGCCGACAACCGATCGAGCGAATGAAATTTGAACTGGTTACGCTTTTCCCGGATTATTTCCGACTATCGCTCGAGCAGTCGCTCTTGGGAAAGGCGCAGGAGAAAGGGCTGTTTGAAACTGCCATAGTCAACCCGCGCGACTATGCGACCGACAAGCACCGGACGGTTGACGACACGCCGTTCGGCGGCGGCGGCGGGATGGTCATGAAGATCGAACCGCTCGACCGCTGCCTCCAGGCGCTTGGCTACACACGGCGCACTGAAGACGGACCGCCCGACGACAGCCAGCGGATTATCGTGACATCCGCGGCCGGCAGACCGTTCTCGCAGCAGGCGGCCATCCGCTACTCCAACCTGGAGCGGGTGACCATCATCTGCGGGCACTACCTCGGCATCGACGAGCGGCTGGTGCAGTTGTATGAGGTTGACGAAGTTTCGATTGGCGATTATGTGTTGACCGGTGGTGAGCCGGCGGCGGCGGTGATGGTCGATGCCATCGCTCGCCTCATCCCCAAAGTACTGGGGAACTTCGAGTCGGCCCTGGGTGATTCATACATGGACGACCTGCTGGGTACGCCCTGCTACACCCGACCGGCGGTTTACGATGGAGTTGCCGTGCCGGAGGCACTAACCTCGGGCAACCATGAAGCGATAAAGGAAACGCGCCGCACACAGGCGATTGACAAGTGCCTGGTTAACCGTCCCGAAATGCTGAAGCGGGCCGATCTGACCGACGACGAGCGCGCCTACATAGAGAAGCAACATAACAAACACGAATAGAGCTTGTAGAAAGGATCTCGCCATGAAAAAGATTGCCCAGATCGAAAAGGGCTATCTTCGGGATGATCTGCCGCCATTTTCTTCGGGTGACACCGTTCGGGTGCACTACCGGATTAAAGAAGGCGACAAAGAACGTGTCCAGGTATTCCAGGGCACGGTCATTGGACGTCGCGGCGGTGGCACCGGTGAAACCTTCACCGTGCGAAAGATCAGCTCCGGTATCGGCGTGGAGCGTATCTTCCCGTTGAACTCCCCCAATATTGCCAGGATCGAGCGCATCCGCACCGGCAAGGTGCGCCGGGCCAAACTGTACTACCTGCGCGGGCTGCGCGGTAAGTCGGCCCGAATCAAGGAGGACCTGGCCGAACGAGCGGTGGCCGATGCCGGCTCGGCGGCTGCCGCCGAAGAAATCCGTCAGGCCAAAGCGGCCGCCAAGGCCGAAGCAGAAAAACCGGCCCCTAAGCCGGAACCGGCTGCCGAACCGGCCAAAGAGGAAGCTGCTGAAGAAAAAGCCGAATAAACTGCAGCTTCAGCGGCAATTGTGTTTACCGACCGTTTCAAATTCGAAACGGTCGGTTTTGTTTTGGATAACCCGGTGGCCGGCAAATTCCTGAGCGGTGGCGAAAGTTACCGGATAATGCAGGAGTTGAGCTGAAATAATTCTGAAAACGTCCGAACCATATAAAGGGAGAGGCAAAAAAAGAGAGGCTGCCATTCGTGGCTGAAATCGATCTGAACCAGTTCAAACAGTGCCCTTGCTGCAATCGGTGGCTGTCGGCTCGGGAGATCATTGAGAGTCCCGACATCGAGCTAAACGGCATGGCCTTCGACGACGAGGAGCTGCAGTTCAACGTGTTATATTTCACGCACCGGGTCGACGGTTGTAACTCCACATTCACCATCCCGGTCCTCCAGTTCGAGCAGTTTATCACCGAACCGATCTCGAACGCGATCAAGGTTGGCACGTCTGAATGTGAGGAGCATTGTGTCAAGCTTGAGGATCACCACGATTGTAAGGCCGACTGCAAATACGCCCCCTTCCGCCGCTTTATGCGTATGCTGCTGAGCATCAAGGGCCAGAGTTCATCCGCCAGAATCACCTACTGATTCGTTCTATTCAACCGTAGACGGCGACACAATTGTAAAGGTCGTATTGCCGTACTTCCGCCGCTGCCTCAACTCCCAGCCGGATACATCGATCTTTCCGGTTTCGCTCGTGTCGTGCTGGCAGACGATCAGGGCGCCGTCGCTGAAAACCGGGTAAGCGGCCAGGCGCTCGAGGGTATGATTGATGATCCCCTTGTACTGCGGCGGCGCCAGGGTGACGATGTCGAACCGCGCCTGCTTTGCAGATAACCGAGGCAACGCCGCCATGACATCTTCACACAAGCAACTCATCACATCATTCACATCCAGCTCGAGGGCCTGGCGGTTGATGGCGTCGCACAGTTGCGGTTCCAATTCCACGCCCACCACGGTAGCCGCGCCCCGCGAGGCCGCCTCGAACAGGTACGACCCGGTGCCGGAGAAGAGGTCGAGGTAGCGCGCCTCAACCAGGTAGGGGTTGAGGAAGTCGAACAGCGACTTGCGCAGCCGGCTGAGCGGCGGGCGGGTGACACCGAGATCGGGCGCCGTGATAATGCGCCCCTTGAGCGACCCGGCCACGATGCGAAATTCAAACTGATGTTCGCCTGGCGGCGGCTGTTTCTTCCTGTTCATTCCTTGCGCAACTTGTCCTTTCCGCGCTCCAGTGTAAGGATTTACACTCATTCCGTCGATAAGAAATATATACGGAATTATTGTTGCTCGGGCGATCGTCCCGAGGCTAAGATTGAGGCATCATGAAAACCGCCACCCGAAAGATACGTACCCGGCCGAAACCGACCTTCGACATCGAGAAGCTGCTGTTTGAAAAAGGCTATGCCGCCATTTGCGGCGTCGACGAGGTCGGGCGCGGGCCGCTCGCCGGTCCGGTGGTGGCGGCGGCGGTCATGTGGCCGGCGGGAATGCATATCGACGGTATCGACGACTCCAAGAAGCTGTCCAGTGACAAACGCGACGAGCTGTTCAACGAAATCGCCCACCGTGAACTAATCTGCGCCGTCGGCGTCATCGACAACGAATGCATCGACCGCATCAACATCTTCAAGGCAGCCCTGCGCGCCATGCGCAAGGCAGTTACCGACCTGCCGATGGTGCCGGAAGTGGTACTCGTCGACGGCAAGTTCTCGATTCCCAACCTCTCGGTGCCGCAGTATGCGGTGGTCAACGGCGACGGTTGCTGCCAGTCGGTCATGGCCGCCTCGATCGTCGCCAAAGTGACGCGTGACCGGATTATGGATCGCTACGAAGCGCTCTATCCCGAATTCTCCTTCGCCTCGCACAAGGGCTATTCAACCGCCGCCCATATCGACGAGTTGCGCCGCAACGGTCCGACCGACATCCACCGCCGATCGTTCGGACCGGTTGCCGAGCTGCTGGTGGAAGAGTATGCCCTCGTCTGATTCATCTTCAGGCAACTCCCGAAACCGACGTTCCATCGGCCGTACGTATGAACAGCGCGCCGCTCAATTTCTCAAAGGCAATGGCTTCACTATTATCGAAGAAAACTGGCAGGCTGCCCACAAGGAGATCGATCTGGTAGCGCGTAAGGACGACCTGGTTGTGTTTGTGGAGGTTAAGGCGTCGTCAACCGACCGGTTCGGACATCCCGCCGAACGAGTCGACGGCCGCAAGGTGGGGCACCTGGTCACTGCGGCGAGGCAGTACATGTCAGAGCACGATCTGTCCGGCTGTGATATCCGCTTCGACATGATCACGTTTTACAAAGGACAACTTGAGCACTACGAGGCGGCGTTTACTGTCGACGATGCCGGTTAGTCGGCTTCGGTCGTGTCCTCGACTGCTGTCGTGTCGATCAGGCTGTCGACAATGATTCCCCATCCTTCGCCGGCGTCGATGATCGAGTCGACGCCGAGTACCAGGGAATCAACCGTCAGCTTGAGCTGCTCGGCGAAGTAGAGCAGTTCTTCCGGACGGTCGGCATAGCGGCGCTGGAAGGCGCGCAGTTCTTCTTCGGTCACATCACGTGCCCGCAGCAGCGAATCGCGGAACTGGTTGTACTGCTCGGGAACCTGGCGATATTTGGCTGTCCCGACCCACAACTCGGCCAGTACGTCGGCATACCGGTCGGTCTGCCTCTTGCGCTGTTCTTCCCGGCCGATCGAGAAAAAGTACCAGGCATAGGCGATCCCGGCGATAATCAGGAGTGCCGCGATCCGTCTAATCCAGACCAATTTTCACCAACTTTCCTTTGCGCTCGCGCGTACAAGCCTATACATTTTGCCCCAGTCGCCTCAATACAAACAGGAAACGCAGATTCGATGGAATTGACATACCCGATTAAACGGCGCAAGTCGCGAGGAGTCAAGATTGGTAACGTGCTCATCGGCGGCGGTTTCCCCATTGCCGTCCAGACCATGACTACCGCCGACACCCGCAATGTCGATGCGACCGTCGCCCAGATCAACCAGCTTTTCGATGCCGGCGCCGATATCGTCCGTATCTCGGTGCTCAACCACCAGGCCGGCGACTGCCTGGAAGAAATCCGGCAGCGCGTGCCGCGCGACAAACCGCTCGTGGCCGACATTCACTTCCAGTACAAACTGGCTCTCAAAGCGATCGAGGCCGGATTTGAAAAAATTCGCATTAATCCCGGAAACATCGGCGCCGAGTGGAAAGTCCGCGAAGTGACCAAGGCAGCCAAAGATGCCGCCGTGCCGATTCGCATCGGCGTTAATTCCGGTTCCCTGCCCAAGGATCTGCTGGAACGCTGGGGACATGACGACCCGCGCGCCTTCACCGAAGCTGCCCTGCGCGAGGTGGCTATCCTCGAAGACATGGACTTCCAGGATATCGTCATTTCGGTCAAGTCGACCAACACGACCACCGCTTTCTGGGCCTATCACATGCTCGCCCACAAGTGTGATTACCCGCTGCATGTCGGCATCACCGAGGCAGGTACTCTTGAGACCGGCACCATCAAGTCTTCGGTTGGTATCGGTGCTATCCTGATGACCGGTATCGGCGATACGATCCGGGTATCACTGTCGGCCGACCCGGTGCACGAAGTGCGTGTCGGTAAGCAGATCCTGACCTCGTGCAACCTTCGCGCCGACGGTCTTGAAGTGATCGCCTGTCCGACGTGTGGACGCTGCCAGATCGACATGATCCCGCTGGCGGAGTCGATCGAAAAGAAGACGCGCCACATCAAGTCGCCTCTCAAAGTGGCGGTGATGGGGTGTGCCGTCAACGGTCCGGGTGAAGCCGCCGCGGCCGACGTCGGTATTGCGGGTGGTGACGGTCAGGGGATGTTGATCAAAAAGGGTGAAGTAGTCAAGCGCTTCAAAGAAGAAGAACTCGAGGAACGTCTGCTGGCTGAGATCGAAGAGATGACCGGCGAAAAAATCGAGCGGTAGGTGTCACAGCCACTACAATTTCATCATTGCGGGCTGTTTGCTCGCCGGTGTGTCGTTTCAAACGGTGCGAGCATTGGGGAGTATCGAGCATTAACTGGCACAGCCATAATCATATAAATCCCGAGCATCCTTTCAAATCGACGGCATAGTTGTTATCTTGTAGACAGCTATGCCTGAATTTCGCCAGAACCTCGCCACCAAAGAATGGGTCATCCTCTCGACC
>CAZJCK010000093.1:0-10596 GCA_964544635.1 uncultured Ignavibacteriales bacterium
CGGGCTTGAGATTCGCGGCGACAAGAGTCGGCGGATTGGGGGCGCTGCGGCCAATAAACGGCGCGTAGCCCTCGCGGTACATGACCGCGCTGTCGGCCATGAACTGCTCAAAGGCGGCCTTTATGCCTTCGCTGGCCGAGAGCATGGAGAACTGCCGGTCGGATTGCAGCAGGTCCTCTTTCATGGTCTGGATATCCGGTCGTTCCAATTCGCACCCCACTAAGACACTGATTAACAACAACATAACAACAGCGCAGCAGAGCCGTCGGGGACTAAAATTCTCCATCTTTTCCTCTTTTTGTGTGATCCGATTGGGGTCACTTCCTCGCGTCAGGATACAGAAGATCATGAGGTTTTACAAACGCTTACGGGAAACAATCCACAAGCAAAACGACGGAGGACAGTAATGTCTACTCTACGTAATCTCTTTCTGTTTGTTCTGGCGCTGTTTACAGCGGTCGCGTTAGTCGGCTGCGGCGGCGACGATGATGGTCCGACCGGGCCGGGTGGCTCGGGTGGTGGCGGTGGCGGTTCGGTAACCGACGGTGCCATCGCCCGCATGGAGTTCGGCGCCCTGCCGTTCCCCTACTTCTATGACACCTACATGATGTCGAACGGCGACGGTTTTGCCGTATCGTCGCAAGGTGAGGTGTACCAGTACAGCGGCACCGGCTGGGCGAAGGTCTATGATACGTCAAACAGCCTCGACGGTGTCTGGGCGACCTCGAACACCGATGTCTGGGTGTGTGGCGGCAACGGTTTTGTGTGGCGCTACAACGGCACGACCTGGACCCGCATGAACACCGGCACGTCGGATTACCTGTATGCCATCCACGGTACCTCGTCGACCAATGTTTACGCCGTCGGTAGCGGCGGCACGGTGATCCATTTCAATGGGACCGGCTGGGCGACGTTGAATCCGCCGAACAGCAACACGCTGTTTGATGTCTGGGCGGCGTCGCCGACACAGGTATTCATGGTCGGCGGCAACGGCACGGCCTATCTGTATGACGGCAGCACATTCACAACGCTGACCACCGGTGTGTTCGACGACCTGAGGGGCATGCACGGCTTCTCCGCGAGTAACGTGTTTGCGGTCGGCGGCTCCGGCACCGCGTTACAATGGGACGGATTGTCCTGGCGCACGTTGACGACGCCAAACGATACGTATCTGTATTCCGTCTGGGGTGCGTCGCCAAGTGCCGTCTATGCCTCTGGTGACAATGGCACCGTGTGGAACTACAACGGCTCGACGTGGGGTGTCATGACCACCAATACCGACGAGCCCCTCAACAGCATCGGCGGTTCGGCTGCCGGCAATGTCCTGGCGGTTGGTGGCGATGGTGTGGCAGTGCGATTCAATGGCACATCGTGGCAGCATGAATTCTTCCAGACGCCGGAAGTGAGCAGCCTCCAGGCACTGGCCGGACGATCGGCGAGCGATATGGTGGCACTCGGTTCGAGCTCGACGGCGGACTCGTTGCTTCGTCGCAGCGGAGGCGGCTGGTATGTAAGCAGTCGCGGGACGGGCCAGAGCTACCAGTTATTCGATGTCGATGTGTTCGGATCGTCGGGCTGGGTCTATGTCGGTCAGTCGGGCTGGGTGTACGAAACGAACGGTACAATAGATACCACGATAAACCTCAGCGGTGATCACTTCCGCGCCGTAGATGCGCTCAGTGAAACAGTCATGTTCGCGGTTGGTTTGAACGGCCAGGCGTGGCACAAGACCGATTCGGGATGGTATGAAATCTACTCCGGCACCGGAAGCGACCTGCTCGACGTGATCGCATTCGGCCCCAACGATGCGTGGGCAGTCGGCGAGAGTGGCACCGTGCGCCGATGGGATGGCACGTCGTGGAACTCGGTCAACTCCAACACCTCGGCAACGCTGCGAGGTATCTGGGGCACCGACTCGAATAACCTGTATGCGGTCGGAGAGGGCGGTACGATCATCAACTGGAACGGCAGCAGCTGGGTGACGATGTCGTCGGGCACGGATTACCGTCTCTATTCGGTCTGGGGATGGAACACCTCGAACATCTTCGCCGGTGGCGACAACGGTACGGTGCTGTATTTCGACGGCACGACCTGGGAGCCTATCCTGGGATTGTCGCGCTATCTCAGCGTTCGATCGATTCTCGGGTTTTCGTCGACTGAAGTCTGGTTTGCATCGAATCAGCCTTATTCGGCGGTGTACAAGTTAATCCCGTAAGCGCGCATCACACCGCGCTATCTCATGGGGCCCGGCCGCACATCGTGTGGCCGGGTCATTTTCTTGTTCAGCAAAGAACCTCCGAGAGGCGGGCTGCCAGTGTTTGTGGATGGACGGACAGACGGGGACGTCTGCCGCGCACAAGACTGAGAGCGCGTCGTTCATCTTGGAAGGCCCGTCTGAACGGCGGGCTACCCGATGGAGTGCCGGGGCAGGGTCCATTTTTCACTTGTTTTCTTTCATCGGACGGCAGCATGTTTCACGTACTATCATCAATGACGAAGAATAATCATCTGATGCCGGTGCAATCAGTGCCGGCGATTTGCATGTATGGAGGATAAGGACATGCCTACTCTGCTAAAGAAGTGGCCGTTGATGGCTCTTGCGCTGTTTGTGATGGTGGCGCTGGTTGGTTGTGGCGGTGACGATGACAGCCCGACCGGGTCGGGTGGTGGCGGCGGTGGATCGGTGACGGCTGGCGCGATGGCGAGGCTGGAGTTCGGCTTCCTGCCGTTTCCCAGCTTTCAGGATGTCTTCACGCTGTCGAGCGGCGAGGGATTCGCGGTCTCAGCTAACGGCGGCGTATTCCATTTCGACGGTAACGGCTGGGCACAGATTTTTGATACGTCGAACGCCTTCTACGGCGTGTGGGCACTGTCGAATACCGATGTGTTCGTGGTCGGAAACAATGGCTGGGTGTTCCGCTACAATGGCAGTACCTGGACACGGATGAACACCGGTGTATCGAACCTGCTGTTTGCGGTGCATGGCACGGCTGCCAACAATGTGTATGCGGTCGGCGACAATGGCACGGTGATTCACTTCAACGGAACCGGCTGGGCGGAGCTGAACCCGCCGTCGTCGAACGATCTGTACGATGTCTGGGCGGCCGCCGCCAACGACGTATTCATGGTCGGGTCCGGCGGGACGGCCTATCGCTACAACGGTTCATCGTTTACGACCCAGAGCACCGGCACGTTCCAGCAGCTGGAAAACCTCCACGGTTTCGCTGCCAACAACGTGTTTGCCGTGGGTAGTGGCGGGACAGCACTGCAATGGGACGGGTTATCGTGGCGGACGCTGACGACGCCAAACACGACCTACCTGCTTTCGACCTGGGGCAACGCCCCAAACAACGTGTATGCAACAGGCGAGAACGGAGCGATCTGGAACTACAACGGCTCGACCTGGGGCGTGATGACGTCCAACACCACAGAGGTACTCTACTCGGTGTCCGGTACCTCGGGCAGCAATGTGCTGGCGATCGGCGCCGCCGGTACGGCGGTGCGTTTCAACGGTGCAGCGTGGTCGCCGGAGTTTGATGTCACCCCGGAACTGAGTTCGCTACAGGCGATGGCGGGACGGTCACTTTCGGATATGGTCGCGATCGGCAGCAGCTCGACGGCTGACTCGCTCTTGCGTCGCAGCGGCGGCGGCTGGTTTCTATCGAGTCGCGGGACGGACGAGCCGTATCAGCTGTTCGATGTTGATGTGTTCGGTTCGGCCGGGTATGTCTATGTCGGCCAGGGCGGCTGGGTGCATGAGAACAACGGCACCAGCGACACCACCTTTAACCTGGGCAGCGACAATTTCAGGGCGGTTGAGGCATTGAGTGAGAACGTCATGTTTGCGGTCGGCCTGAACGGCCAGGTCTGGCACAAGTCGGATTCGGGTTGGTTTGAGTACAGTTCCGGGACCAGTTCCAGCCTGGTTGATGTGATCGCATTCAGTGCAACCGAGGCGTGGGCGGTCGGCGCCGGCGGCACGGTGCGTCGCTGGGATGGTACATCGTGGACCGGGGTAGCATCAAGTACGTCGTCGTATCTCTATGCCATCTGGGGCACCGATTCGAACAACCTGTATGCGGTAGGTGATAACGGTACGATCATTAACTGGAACGGAACGAACTGGACGACGATGTCGTCGGGGACGGACGTTACCCTGTACTCGGTGTGGGGATTGAGCACGTCGTATATTTTCGCCGGCGGTGAAGACGGTTCGTTGTTGTTCTTCAACGGTACGGCGTGGCAGCCGATACCGGGTGTTGCGAGTAATGTTGACGTGGTGTCGATTCTCGGTTTTTCGTCCAGTGATGTTCGATTTGCAGTACGTCAGCCATACTCGGCGATCTACAAGCTGATACCGTAGATTGGACCGCAGACCCCACCGCGCCCCGCGCGCCGTAGGTTACCCCTGTTATATCCAAATAGTAAACGCCCCTCGCTGTTGAAGGCGAGGGGCGCTGCTAATTAATCGTGCACCCACCGTCGAACCGCTCCCGCTGAACCCTCGAGGCAGTTAGCTCGGGTCGGGCTGTCCCGCAACACACGAAAGGATCTGCTTACCGCTGCTGCCTTCCGGCCCTGACGGGGTTCACAGGCTCTCGTTGTACGGGACCCGGCCGTCAACACCACTTACCTGTCGGTATTCAACGACAGTCGAGCCCTCGGGTGGGGATTCGACCCCGGTATAGCGGATTCCGGGTACAGGGCACCGCTAGCTCCCCGCTTAGCACGAAATCAAAGCGGTCAGTAACCGTCGGGGCCACTGACCGCGTGAAGTCTTTTTGGAGCTGGCCGGGATCGAACCGGCGACCTTCGCATTGCGAACGCGACGCTCTCCCAACTGAGCTACAGCCCCGTCATGCGGGCTCCCGGCTTAATATACGGTAAACGCTTGCCGGGGTGCCATTATTCTGTCGTGCCAGAAGGCGACCGGGAACATAATACACAAGAGGGCGGTGTCCAAGCGGAATTTGGGGTGGACTGGGGCCGGCGGCGGCATGTCAGGCTTTCGCGCACGTGTCATCATATAGGAAGGGCTTCTGGCGTCTTCAGCAATGAGACGTTTCGCGGAACTCTGCACCCCGGCGGAGACGAGCCTTGAGATTCCGGGCTGCAATCAGGCTTGCAGTTGTTCGAATGCGCCAGGACCAGAAGGGCAGGCTCAGTACATGACGCCGATGTGGGCGGTGACGGTCGGGTTGATGCTGGCGTCGGTTTCCGAATTGCCGCCGGACAGGGTGCCGATGAAGCCGAAATCGACGAAGGTGACGACTGTCTGGTTGCGGGGGCTTAAGAAGAGCAGCTCCAGTTCGAGGGCATAGGCAAGGTAGGTGGTGCGGTCAATGCGGTCACGCTGGTTGGCGGTGGTATCGGCATCACCGCTGCCGGGGACAACGCGATCGAAGCGCTCGTTGCCGAATTTGCCCATATAGCCAACTCCGAGGGAGGCGCCGGGACGGAGTTTGATGTTGGATTCGCTGCGCCGGATCAGCCAGCGGGGACCGACCAGGAAGGTAAAGAACAGCTCCTGGTCATTGAGACTGCTTGAGCTGATATTGTGGATATCAGCGGCAAAGCGGGCCGAGAGACCTTCGCGCAGTGCCGTTTCGAGGAAGGCGCCGACACCGACCGAGAGGGTGGTGCCGTAGTCGTCCCCCTCTACTGTCCAGGTAGACGGCGCGATAGCGCCGGCACGGAGGCCAAAGCCTCCGGAACGGATACGTTTGTCGACTGTCTGGGAGTCGACAGCCGGGGCCAGAACGGCAAAGCTCAGGACAAGCAAGAATGTGATGGCGCGAGGTGCCGGGTTGAGGGGATGTTGTCTCATTGGTGTGCTCTTTCCACAGATTAACGAAGTCCGCACCCTGTTTGTTAAGACCAAATCGGTGAAAATGCGAGCATAAAATGCCGTTTTCGGACGGGCCGAAATTGCCTATATTGGAAGCTTATGAGTTATCTCGTCTTTGCCCGGAAGTACCGCCCCCAGATATTTGAGGATGTAGTGGCGCAGGAACATGTGACGCGAACGCTGAAGAATGCGGTCGCCAACGACCGGATCGGCAGCGGCTACCTGTTCTGCGGGCCACGCGGAACGGGTAAGACGACGACGGCGCGGATCCTGGCCAAGGCGCTCAACTGTGTGAACGGGCCCACCGCCACGCCGTGCGGCGAGTGCTCGTCGTGCAAGGAGATCACGGCAGGATCGTCGATGGATGTGCTCGAAATAGACGCGGCCTCGAATACCGGGGTGGATGATGTCAGGCAGTTGCGGGAAAACATTCGGTACCTGCCGTCGGGGGGGAAGAAGCGGATTTATATTATTGACGAAGTACACCGATTGTCGGGGGCGGCGTTTGATGCCCTGCTGAAGACACTCGAAGAACCGCCCGATCATGTGCTTTTCATGTTTGCCACGACCGAGCCAATGAAGGTACCGGAGACGATCCTGTCGCGGACCCAGCGGTTCGATTTCAAACGGGTGTCGGCGCAGGATCTGGCCGATAATCTGCAGCATATCGCGCAAAAAGAGGGGATGGAGATTGAACCGGCGGCGCTTGCGGTGCTGGCGCGTAAGGCGGATGGTTCGGTACGTGACTCCCTCAGCCTGCTTGACCAGATCGCGGCTTATTCGGGTAATAAGATCAGCGAGGCGGATGTGGTCGAGGCGCTGGGGCTAGTTGATCGCGGCGTGCTGATGTCGTTTCTGGCGTCGGTGGCTGAGCATCAGCCGGGGCAGGCGCTGGAGCTGGTCCGCCGGGTGCTTGATGCCGGGGTTGATGTCGCCGACTTTGTCGATGAGTTGATCGAGCATTTGCGGATTCTGCTGGTGCTGGCGGCCGACGATAAGTCGAGCGGGGTGCTGGCGCTGGGTGAGCAGGAGATTGTGGAATACCGGGAGCAGGCGCAATTGTTCAGTGTCGGTGATGTTCTGCGGTTGATAAAGATCACGGCCGACCTCAATGTTGATTTGCGCAGCGGCATGGACGAACGGCTGCTCTTGGAAGTTGCGGCGGTAAAGATGACGCACCTGGAGTCGACCGTTCGGTTCGAGGACATATTGAGCAAACTGGCCGAGCTGGAGCTCGCACCCGGATCGTCGACGGATATCTTCTCATCGGGGCAAAAAAAAAAGGATAGTCGACCGGTAACGTTGAACCGGGGGGCGGAGCGGCAGTCGAGACCGTCCCCTCCCCCACCGTCGCCACCGCCGCAGCGTGAGTTGAATGCGGCGATCATCCGTTCGGGATGGGATGGTTTCGTGACACGGTTGCGCGGTATCAAGCCAATGCTGGCGGCGAATATCAGCCGGGCGCGGGTTCAGTCGTATCTTGACGGAAAAGTGACGGCGGTGATGGCGTCGCAGGGAGACATCGACGCCGACCTGGTGAAACGTCCTGACTACGTGCAGATTATCAATGAGTGTATCAGTGAGCACTTTGGAACGTCGCTGACGGTGACGTTTGACGTTGAGCAGAGCGGCGGCGGCGCCGAGATGCCCGGTCCCGGCAACCAGAAGCCGAAGCTTGATGCCAAGGAACTGGTCGCGAAGTCGGATCGTTTAAAGAAGTTATTGGACAAAGTTGACGGTGAAATCATCGGTATTCGCGACCTGTCGTGAGTTTGACCGATACAGCAAAGGAGAATGACATGGGTAAAGGTGGACTTGGCAATATGATGAAGCAGGTTCAGGAAATGCAGGAGAAGATGGCCAAGCTGCAGGCTGAACTTGAAGAAATGGAAGTCGAAGGATCGGCCGGCGGCGGGATGGTCAAGGTAGTAATCAACGGCAAGCACGTCGTACAGTCGGTGACGCTTGACCCGGAAGTGGTCGACCAGGATGATATCGAAATGCTGCAGGACTTGATCGTCGCGGCGGTCAACCAGGCGCAGGAAAAAGTGTCCGAAATGCAGTCGGAACAGATGTCGCAGTTGACGGGCGGCATGAACATTCCCGGCCTGAACCTGCCGTTCTAAGCAGCGTCACACATGGGTCAGATGTTTACATCGGTTGAGTCGGTTGAACGGCTGGTCAACCGCCTGGCACGCCTGCCTGGTGTCGGTCGCAAGTCGGCGGCGCGAATTGCCTTTCATATCCTGAAGATGGATAAAGAGGCGGCCTATGAACTGGCCGACACGATCCGCGAGGTGAAAGATCGAGTCGGGCACTGCTCGATTTGTTACAATATTTCCGAGACCGATCCCTGCCGGGTATGCAGCTCGCCCGACCGACAGCAGGACGTAATCTGCGTTGTCGAGGAGTCGTCGGATGCCGCGGCGATGGACAAGGTCGAGGGGTTCGGCGGGCTGTTCCATATCCTCGGCGGCCGGTTGTCACCGCTCGACGGTATCGGGCCGGATGATCTGCGCATAAAAGAACTGATCGAGCGGATTCGCGGTGGCGAGGTGCGCGAGGTGATCATCGCCACCAATCCGAATGTCGAAGGGGAAGCCACGGCCGTGTACATTTCCAGGCTGGTGCGTCCGCTTGAGATTCGGGTAACGCGAATTGCGCGCGGCCTGCCGGTTGGTTCCGACCTGGAGTATGCCGATTCGGCGACGTTATCGCGCGCGCTGGAGGGACGTCAACAGTTTGACTGATACCGAAACGATGAACGAACGTACGCATCGCAGTATCGTTTACATCCTTCTTTCGGGGTTTATTCTCTTTCTGGCGAGCCGTTTTCTCGGCCCGTATCTCTTTGAAAACGACTGGTCGCTGCGTCAGTGGCTGCACCTGCCGGACTGGTACTGGATTGTCTGGTTGCCGGTGACGGTCGGTGTCGGGTTGTGGCTAACGCGACGTCCGACTGCGCTCGAAGCGATCGTCGAAACCAAACCGCGAAGGATCATCGCCGGTACGGTCGTTGTGCTGCTGCTGGTCGTACTGCAATTTGATTCGTTCGTCTTTGCGTCGGGAAATTTGCGTATCGCGCAACTGGCGCAGACGGAGCAGGTCATACTGCGCTGGTTCGAGTTTGGCGCGGTCGGGCTGACAGCGCTGTTCTACATGGTGACGGCGCCTGTCAGCAGTATGATCAAAGCGCCGACCGAAGCGATGGCGTTGAATCGGGCGGCCTTTTGGAGCTGGCAGTTGCTGTCGTGGGTGTGCGGCGCGGCCAGCCTCGTTGCGGCATGGTTGATCGCCGGACGATTGGGCGAACAGTTGTGGCGGCGGCTGCTGCTGGCCGTCATACTCTTTTTCGGTCCCCACGCGCTCGTGTTGTTCGGCTTTGCAGGCACTCCCCCGGTGTTTGTAGCCTTCACGCTGTGGGTGTTCTACTTCGCACTGCTGGCAATGCAACGTCGCACCTATCTCTGGCATACCTGGTCGATGCTGGTGCTGGGGATGATCTTTCACATTTCCCTTGCGGCGTTGCTTCCGGCGGTTCTCTACCTCACGCTGGCGAGATCGTTCCGCGTAAATCGTCCGCTGGGATGGCCGGCCGTGGTGGCAGTACTCGCCGGAGCGGCGTTGCTGGTGGGGACGTATGCGTATGTTCGAGCCAATCCGGAGTTTGTTCGCGAAATCCTCTTTCTGAGGGGGAAACGTCCGTTTGTTGACTACGGCCTGTTTTCGCTGCGCCATTTGGGAGATCTGCTTCAGATCCTGCTGATGGTCTTCCCTGCCGCCTTCACGGCCAAGTATCTCGTGGCGCGAGGTTTCTTGCGTAAGCAACTGAGTATGGTACAGGTCACGGCGATGCTGATGGCGCTGGGCGGCGTGGTGCTGGTGTGGATCATCGATCCGGACATGACGGTGGTGCTCGACTTTCCGCTGTTGGCGGCATTTTTGGCGCCGCTGTCGGTGCTGGCAGCGACGCTGGTAGCGTCGGAAGAGTCGCCCGCACCGCGGGTACCGTCGGCTACCGGATTGCTGGCGGCGTTGTCGGTGTTGATACTGTTCTCGTACCTGCCGTTGCATACGCGGATACAGTGGATCGACGGTGTGGCGGCAAACTACCTCGAATCGAACCGGGCCTACTATTACCAGGCCGGGTTGGCGTTTCGGGATGCATACTTCTATCTCGAAACGGGTGAAAAGCCACGCGCGAACGAATGGGAGCAGGAGACACGTCGCGAGTCGAACGTGATGTATCTCATGGAAGGCTCGCAGGGGCTGGTGACGACCGGAGAGCTGTCGGCGGCGATCAATTCGCTCGAGCGGCTGTCAGCGGAGTTTCCGTTTTTGGCCGAACCGAGGCTGGCGATAGCCGAGATCGAGATGGGGCGCGGTCGATACAGCGACGCGCAGGTTGAGGTTGATTCGCTGATGTTGTTATTCCCCTACAACCCTGAGGTGCGGATCCTCGACTATCGGCTGGCACAGGCACGGGGCCAGGTGTTGACGGCGGGTGAGAAAATCGACCGGGCGATGGAGCTTTTTCCGGGTAATCCACAGATCATGATTGATAAGGTGCGGAACCTGGTGCTTTCGGGTAACGTGGAGGAAGCTGACGCAATCATCAGACGAGTGGTGACGGAGTATCCGGACTTTTCCGAAGGCTGGCTGGTGGAAGCACGGTTGGCGGCACGATTGGGCGCACTCGATCGTGCGATTGCGGCGTACGAACGGTTCATCGACATGGAGCCGCGTGA
>CAZJCK010000094.1:0-2986 GCA_964544635.1 uncultured Ignavibacteriales bacterium
GCAAATACTCATGTGACGTCATAGATACGGCAGGATGATTGCGGGCACAAGATTAAATCCGGCCGCAAGTCAAATTAAATGAGAAAAAAGAGGCCGGATTACTCCAGCCTCTTATCTTTTTGCGAACTACTCTCTTATTTCAAAGAGCATACGCTGCAGGTACGGCCTGTTACCAGCCGCCGCGGTTGCCACCACGGCCACCGCCGCCGCCACGACCGCCGCCGCCGCCACGGCCACCGCCGCCACCACGACCGCCGCCGCCGCCAAAGCCGCCACCACCACCGCCTTCGCGGGGCCGGGCCTCGTTGACCTTCAGCGTCCGTCCGCCCAATTCCTGGCCGTTCAAACCACTGATGGCAGCCTGGCCGGAATCCTTGTCGGCCATCTCCACGAAGGCGAAACCGCGGGATTCGCCGCTGAATTTATCGGTAATGATGTTTACCGAGGACACTTCGCCATAGCCTGAAAAAGCCTGGCGCAAATCATCTTCTGTCGTATTGAACGACAGGTTTCCAACGTAGATGTTCATTCTCTACATTACTCCAGCATCGTCCACCACCACCGCGAGCCGTTTGTTTCGAATAGACTCCGGCGCAGCGAACCTGTTAAAGCGCACCATTGCGCATCGGTCCCGTAGTCACGCTTTTCCGTTGGCTTGATTGGGAAGTACAAATCCTCGATAAAAGCAAACACTGAAACCACATTATCACGGGGAATATACCCCGCCGATTAAACCCTGTCCACAGAAAAAGGTTCACTCTACAAAAAACAAACCGATGCTCGTCATCAGTTTACCCAGTCATTATTCGCCGGAAATGTGCCGGCAGCCCGGCCACCGACCAACGCAGCCGAACAATATTCGGCATATAAAGAACATACATGAACTTTATCACGTAATATTGCCGAATACGAAACCATTATGCATATTGTGCCGTAGATATTGAATATTGAAATTACTGACGAGGTGCCCGATGACGATCGACGATATCGACCGGAAAATTCTCGACGCTCTCCAGGAAGACAGCCGGATGCCCAATAAAGAGATCGCCGGCCGCGTCAACCTGGCACCGTCGGCGACCTCTGAACGTCTGAAGAAACTGCGCGAGAACGGTGTGATCGACGCCTTCGAGACACGAATCAATGCCGACAAGATCGGTTTCGGGCTGGTCGCCTTTGTCTTTGTCCGGACTTCGGAGATGGCCAAGGGCTGGACTACCGGCCGGAAGCTGGCCGAAATACCCGAGGTACAGGAAGTGTTCAACGTCTCCGGGGAGGACTGCTACCTCATCAAGGTGCGCGCCCACGACCCCAAAGCGCTCGGCAAGCTGTTGCGTGAAAAGGTTGGTTCGATACCGTCGGTGGTGTCGACCCGTTCCACTATTGTCATGGATATTTTCAAGGAAACCTGTCGCCTGCCGCTTACCGAGGCAACCGGCGCCGACAAGAAAGCACCCTCGGCCTGATGGATCGCAGTGTCGGCATCAAAGAGATCGCCAACTTCGCCGCGGTCTACATCATCTGGGGATCGACCTACCTGGCGATACGGTTCGGTATTGAGACATTGCCGCCGCTTCTGATGACGGGGGTACGGTTCATGACCGGCGGCCTGCTCTTCTATACCTGGGCGCGGCTGTTCGGGGTCGCCAAACCGACACCGGTGCACTGGCGAAGCGCTCTTGTTACCGGCAGCATGATGGTCTGCGCCACCGGGCTGGTCGCCATCGCCGAGCACTGGGTTGATTCCGGCATCACGGCGCTGATTGTTGCGTTGGTGCCGATCTGGGTTGTCGTGATCGACTGGCTGCGCCCGGGCGGCCTTCGGCCTGCCCTGCCGGTCGTGCTCGGGCTGGTGCTCGGCTTTGTCGGTATCGTCTTCCTGATCAATCCGTTCGAGGCGGGCGGTTTTGACAAGGTGTATCCGCCGGGCGCCCTGCTCATCGTTATCGGCACCGTCAGCTGGGCCGGCGGCTCGGTCTATTCCCGCTACGCCGCGTTGCCCAAATCGGCGACCCTCTCGGTCGGCATGCAGATGTTCGCCGGCGGCGCCGCCCTCAGTATCGCCGGACTGATCCGTGGTGAAGCCGGACTGATCAACTGGGAGTTGATCAGCGCCAAATCGGTGCTGGCGCTTGTCTACCTGATCACGCTCGGTTCGCTGGCGTTTGCGTCGTATATCTGGCTGATGAAAAACTCCACCCCGGCCAGGGCGGCCACGTATGCCTATGTCAACCCGGTCATCGCCCTCTTCCTCGGACACCTGCTCGCCGATGAGCCGATCACCTGGTGGACCCTTATGTGGGCCGGCGTAATTGTCGCGGCTGTCAGCATGATCGTGACGACTCGTGGCAAACGGCTGCAAAAGCACAGGCAGAAACCAAAGCCGGAGCCGCTCACGGCGCCACCGCGAGCGACACGATAGCGTCCTCGCCTCGTCTATCTCTTACGCTGACAAGCCGAGCAGATTCCCATCATAATCACTTTACTGCTGACAATATCGAAATCGCCCGCGATGTCGTCGGGCGGCTCGATTCTGTCGAACTTGTCGTTCTCGAAATCGAGAATCTTGCCGCAGGAGGTACAGTGGACATGATGGTGCGGCGCCAGATTGGGATCGTAACGCCGCGGGCTGCCGAAACTCTCGACTCGCTCGACCAGGCCGATGCGGGCAAAGGTCAGCAGTGTTTCATTCACCGTGTTCAGAGAAATTGTGGAGAAGCGCTTGCTCACCCGGGCGTGGACCTGTTCGGCCGTAGGATGGTTCTTCGCGCGCCTCAGATCTTCGTATATGGCGATGCGCTGCGGCGTGACCCGCAAGCCATGGGCGCGGCAGCGATCGCGGAAGAGGTCTAACTCGTGTTCGCCCGGATGTCTTGTCATAATTCAAGTATCGGTGTCGTCGGTCGGTATCGCAAGTCGGTTGTTCAATTCTGGTGTTAAAACGAACCGGCCGGACGATAATTCGCCCGGCCGGTACAAATACAAGCGC
>CAZJCK010000094.1:3086-10517 GCA_964544635.1 uncultured Ignavibacteriales bacterium
ATGGACGGTGTGCCCGAGTTGGCGCTCATGCTCGGAATTGTCGGTGGCATCATTTTCGCCGTTGCCGCCACCTGGGATCTGTCCCGCCGCGAAATACTTTAGGGCTCATACCATCCTCCCGCTTGATTCCCCGTGATAACAGCGGTACATTTATGGAATCATGAAGATCGAACTGCACTCAATCGGTGTCATCCGCTCTCCCTTTACCGAACTTGACGGCATGCCCATCCAGCCGTCCGGCGCCGCCGGAATTGAAGGGACAGTCGTTGTAGATTCGGAGTATCAAGACGGCCTGAAGGATCTCGACGGTTTCTCGCACATCGTCCTGATGTACTACTTTCACAAGAGCGCCGGTTACAGGCTGTCGGTGGTACCGTATCTTGATACCGAGCCGCACGGATTGTTTGCCACCCGGGCGCCGCGCCGCCCCAATGGCATCGGGTTGTCAGTAGTGGAGTTGATTTCCATCGACGGTGCGACGCTGCGTATTCGCAATGTCGACATACTCGACGGCACGCCGCTGTTGGACATCAAGCCGTACGTCCCCGATTTTGACTCTGTGACTGAGATACGCACCGGCTGGTTGGAGAAGGCTGCCCGCAACGCCCGAAACCGCCGCTCCGACGATCGCTTCAAGTAATTACAGATACGGCGCGTACCCGTCGCACGCGCCGCTTCTTTGCGGGCCAGGTTCCTCATCAGGCGACTGCCTGATAAGGGACCTGCCAGTGCTGGAGTTGACTAACTGAAGCGCACCGACAGCAGAAGGAGCCGACGAAAACGTCTGCCGCCCACACTTCCGCTCACGAGTAATACGGGTTGGCGCCGGCGGCGTGGTCGGTTGCGTCGACCACTTCCGAAACCTCCGGAACGTGCTCGCGGATCGCCCGTTCGATCCCCTGGCGCAAGGTCATCTGGGCCGAGGCACAACCCTGGCAGCCACCGCCCATGATCAGGTGCACCGATGTACCCTGGACATCAACCAGTTGCACATGACCGCCGTGCGATGCAATCGCCGGGTTAATCTCGGCGTCGAACAACTCCTGCACTTTTTCACGGATCGTTTCTTCCGATGTTGTCTTCTGGTTCAGGTCAGGATCGATGGCGGGGGTATCGGACGCCAGCGTTTCGCGAATCGCCTTGCCGATCTGCTTGCCGATCACCGGCCACTGTTCGTCGTTCTGCTTGGCGACCGTCAGCGAGTTACCCAGCACCACCACTTCCGTAATACCGTCAATCTTGAACAGTTCTTCCAGAAGCGGCGAGCCGGCGGCATCCTGGGCCGACTTGCACTTGACGGCGCCCGAGGCGTAGATCGGCTGGTTCACACTGAAGCGACAGACATTCGGGTCCATCGTCGGTTCGCCCGTAATTTGAATTTCTTCCGGTCGTAAAGCCACAACGACCTCCTTTAGTTACACTGAAAACGACTCGGAGTCGCTTCCCTTTTTCGCGATTTCTTTCAATGTCTTGAACTTGTAGATGCCGGTATTGTGCCCGTCGGAGAACTCGAACATCAGGGCATACCGTCCCACCGGCTGGGCGCTCTTCACCTGGATATCGAGCTGCACTCTTTTGGGGTTCAGGATTTTCTCACCGGTGTCTTCATCGACACACTGTGCGCACGGACAGTTGATGCGCAGGTCGTACGGTTTGAGCACATCGCGCTGGCCATCCGGCCAGACCAGCACCAGGTCGCCGTTTTCGTTCAGTTCGATATCGAGGGGTGCTTCACCGCCCGACGCGACCACTTTCTGCAGGCTTTCTTTGAACTGCTCGGCCACCCCCAAAAGCGATTTGGCCGCTGCCGAGTCTTTCGAGCGCGCCAGCACCGGCACACCCTCTTCACCCGACTGCATGAATTCGGGATCAAGCGGCAGCGCTCCCAAAAACGGCAGGCCGAGCTGCTCGGCCATCTGTTTGCCACCGCCTGTCTTGAAGACGTCGGTCACCTTGCCGCAATGCTCGCAGGTAAACCCGGACATATTCTCGAGAATGCCGATGATCGGCACATTTACTTCCTGGAACATGCGCAATCCCTTACGCGCCACTCCCAGCGACACCTGCTGCGGCGTGGTAACGATGATCGCTCCCGACAGGGAGGCCTGCTGCGCCAGAGTGAGCTGGACATCACCGGTTCCCGGCGGCAGGTCAATCAACAGGTAATCCAACTCCCCCCAGGCGACATTGCCCAAAAACTGCTGAATCATTTTCATCGCCATCGGCGCCCGCCAGATAACCGGGGCATCCTCGCCCAAAAGAAGCCCCATCGACACGAAATTAACTCCGTGCCTGGTGATCGGATAGATTTCGTTCTGGCTGAATTTCGGTTTGTCGGTGCCCGATCCGAGCATACCGGGCTGGCTGGGACCGTAAATATCGGCATCGAGCAAGCCCACTTTCGCACCGGTTTCGTTCAATGCCACCGCCAGGTTGGACGATACGGTTGACTTGCCGACGCCGCCCTTACCTGATGCGATCGCGACAATATGTTTCACTTCCGACAACGCCTGGTGCATAGCCTGACGGTTCGCCGGAGCTGATTTAGCAGACATATCTATAACCTCTCATTTCACTCATCCGGGAAGACCGAAATAGCCTCCCCATGTCAATGTTATACGCATAAGTTACCATCCGGCGCAGAAATAGCAAGGGGGGCGCAGCCCCCTTTTTTTCTTCGAAACGCCCGGCGACACTATTGCGCCGCGCCTTTCACTGTCATCCCGGACAAGTCCGGCAGCCGCCGGACGCAGATCCGGGATCCATCTTCCATACCTTGATCGCCGCAACTCCTCATCAGTCCCTAAAAAAAACCGGCGGGCATCACACCCGCCGGCTCACGATCAATTATGAGGTTATATTCTTACGGACAGTTCAATGGTGCCGGGCCGCTACCGAACAGGAAATCGACCAGGTAAGCCAGATCGATTGGGCCGGCACTGGCGCCGTCGTTATCCAGGTCGGCTTCGTCAGCACACGGTGGCGCGGCACCACCGCCGAACAGGAAGTCGACCAGGAAGGCCAAGTCAATCGGGTCGGAATCGATGGTGTCGCTATTGATATCACCGGTCGGATCGACACAACAGCTACCGCCATCCGAACCGTCGCAATCTTCATCGATACCGTTGCCCGGGATCTCGGTTGCGCCCGGATTGATGCCGGCATTGGTGTCGTCACAGTCGGTGTTATCGGAGACAGTACCGGGTCCACAGATACCATTCGCGAACACCACCGGCGACAGCGGATCGCCATAGGTGTCGCTGTCGGCGTCGGTGAAACACGTTACCGCATCGGCGCCGTTACAATCCTCGTCGATACCGTTGTCGGGGATCTCGATTGCGCCCGGGTTGATGCCCGAGTTGCCGTCATTGCAGTCGAGCTGATTGTTGGCGAATCCTGGCGGACAACTGCCGTTCGGGTGTACCGTTGGAGTGCTGCCGGCCTGGCCGTAGCCATCATTGTCATTGTCGGGCCAGCAGGTCACGGCATCGAAACCGTTGCAGTCCTGATCGACACCATCGTCAGGTATCTCCGGGGCGCCCGGATAGGCACTGCCATCGGCCGGAGCACAGTCGCACGCATCGCCGTAGCCATCGCCATCGGAATCGATCTGACTCGGATTGGGGGTCGAGGGACAGTTGTCGCGTACATCCGGAATGAAGTCGCCGTCGCTATCGCAATACGACGCCGTGGCCGACCACGGATCCTGGTCCGCGCCGTTGCGACCATCGTTAAAGGCGAACGCCTGACCGCTCAGCATATTCTGATCCACACTCAGGTAGTCGCCGAGATACGGTGCGCCGAAGATATACGGAACGGTACTCGCCGGCGGCACCGGGCCGACATCGCTTACCACGCAATCGACCCAGGTCGCGCCACAGTCGAGCGACTTGGAGGCCCAGACCTCGCTTAAGGTGTTGCCGGGATCATTGCGACGGTCATAGTAGGTGATGACGATTTCGCCGGTGGCGTCGTCGACCATCATCGACGGTGCCCATTGGTCGAGGCCGTTGCCAGTCGGATCCTGGTTGACACGAATTGGCGGTGACCACGTCAAACCGCCGTCGACCGACCTGCTGAAAAAGATATCGCCATCGCCGTTGCTGAAGTCCGGCCAGGCCAGGTACAACTCACCGGGACATGGCGCGGCAGGCGAGTTCTGACTTGCTATGGTGACAGCATGGGAGGCCATGAAGCCGGGCGCGATGATCGGTGGCCCGGCTATCATGGGAGCGGCGATAAGCGGTCCCGTGCCACCGGTCAGCGCGCCCCATGGCACGCCGCCGCCCGGAGCGGGCGAGGCATCGACAAAAATGGCGCCGCCGGCCGGGTCAGCCCAGGCAACATACACGGCACCCGGAGGGAGCAGCGGATTGCCGACACCACCAACGACGTCAATCGACGGCCGGTGGCTGCCGGGGGAATTCGGGAATACACCCAACCCACCGGGCAAAAGCGGTATGGGAGGGCTGAAGACCGGATAGGCCGGCGTTCCCACGCCGCTGGGACCCGGGATAGCAGTCGATGCGGTCCAGATGATGTAGCCATCGCCCGGATCATCATAGTCGGAGCCGCTGCCGTCAGCGTCGCCCAGCGCACCGTCAAGATATTCTACCCAGGCGAAATGTGCGTCGCCAACCCCCGGCGAGGCCGGATCGTCGTCGGTCACGACATACGGAAAGTCGACAAAGGTCGCGCCTGGTGTGTTCGCAAACACCGGTATGCCCGCGCCAAACCCCGCGCCACCACCGGGCGAAACGTTGGCCACGATGGCATTGCCCGGGGAGGTTACGGTTGGTGGTCCAATACGTTCACTGGTGGCGATTACAAAACCACCGCCCGGAACCGCATTGCCGTCGATCGCCGGATTCCACTCCTCCGTATACGGCGCATCCACCGGTTTGGGTATTGGTATCCAGGAGCCGGGCATCCCGCTCACAGGACTGAACGAGACATTTACGAAGCTTGGAACTAACACACCGGTGGGAAGCACGTTGTGGATCGCATACGTTTCGCCGAAAACGGTCTCGCTCAAGGCGATCTCGACATTGTTTTCTTCGCTGCCGGGCGCGCCACCGGGAATGATGTCGCCATTGGGCGTCTGCTGCTCCACCCAGATGGTGTCACGCATCGTCCCGGGATGGATAGTACACCGGTAGGGGAAAGGCCCGGGGCCGTCAAGAGGCTGAATGATGATTTGAAAGGTGAACCCGGCAACCGAGGAGGTTGCGGAGGCAAAAGTCTTTGCCGAGGAGGCGTCCGATGTCACGTTGTGTGGCACCCCTCCAACCCAGGTCCAGACGACAGTATCGCCGGGCAGCACGGTGGTGCCGAGCGGCGAGAAAAAGTTGTTGCCCACAGTGATGTTATGCGTCGTCGCTCCGACCGACCCGGCCAGAAAAAATACGACAACAAGCCCCATGATCAGACGGCACAACCGTGCTCTCATGTGTGTTCCCTCCGTAGTTTACAATTACTGCAAGACGTGGACGGTGAAATACGTTGTCAGAAAAGCGTTTGAATATGATCTATGGCAGGACACCCCGGACCTCAGACAACCGGGAATTACAAACGAAGAGGGTCTTGTATCAGCTATTTGTCCGAGGAGTACTGCGTGCTGTACAAAGATATGATAGGGCTATGATTCGATGTTGTCAATCGTTTTGGCCGGTTGACCGGGGCTGCGCTCTATATCACAGCAAACTTGCACGCCGGACATTTTCAGTGTATCATTCGTGACTAAATTCACGAACGACGTGCGGCACCCGGTACAACAGTGGCCGCCTGAAAACAGGAGATTATGATGGGTATTTTTCGCGTTCCGCCCCCCAAAAACGAACCGATCCGGGGCTACGCTCCCGGTTCCGATGACCACAAGGCCCTCAAAGCCGAATTGAAACGGCTCAAAAGCACGCCGATCGAAATCCCGATGGTAATCGACGGTGAGTCGGTCACGACTGACAAGAAGATCGAGATCAAACCGCCTCATGACCTCGGTACCGTAATCGCCAACTACCACCAAGGCAGCAAAGCCGAGGTCGCCCGCGCTGTTGAGACCGCACTCGAGGCGCAGAAAACCTGGCAGCACTTCTCATGGGAGCACCGTGCCGCCATCTTCCTGAAAGCGGCCGACCTGCTGGCCGGGCCGTACCGCCACACCATGAATGCCGCCTGCATGCTGGCACACTCCAAAACGATCTACCAGTCTGAAATTGACGCCGTCTGTGAGCTGGCCGATTTCTGGCGCTTCAACGCCTACTATATGGAGCAAATCTACGACCTGCAGCCGGAATCGAGCCACCAGATCTGGGATCGCGTCGATCACCGTCCGCTCGAAGGCTTCGTCTTCGCCGTCACGCCGTTCAACTTCGTGTCCATCAACGGCAACCTGCCGACCGCCCCGGCCATGCTGGGCAATGTGGCGGTCTGGAAACCGGCCTCGACCGCGATCTATACGTCGTATTTCATCATGAAAATCCTCCAGGAAGCCGGCCTGCCGAAAGGCGTGATCAACATGGTCTTCGCCCGCGGCGCCGATATCGGCGACGCCGTGCTCAAGAACCCCAACCTTGCCGGTATTCACTTCACCGGTTCGACCGGTGTTTTTCAGAACATGTGGAAAACGATCGGCGACAATATCGCCGGCTATAAATCGTATCCGCGGATCGTCGGTGAGACCGGCGGCAAAGACTTCATCTTCGCCCACAACTCTGCCGATCCGGCCGAGGTCGCGACCGCTATCACCCGCGGCGGCTTCGAGTACCAGGGCCAGAAGTGCAGCGCGGCATCACGCTGCTACCTGCCCAAGTCGACCTGGCCCAAAACTAAGGAGATCCTCCTCAAACAGCTCGGTGAATTGAAGATGGGCGACCCGGAAGATCACAAGAACTTTGTCTGCGCCGTCATCGATGAATCAGCCTTCAGCTCGATTACAGCGTACATCGATCATGCCAAAAACGACGATGCCTGCGAGATCATTCACGGCGGCAAGTACGACAAGAAGAAGGGCTACTTCATCGATCCGACCGTCGTGGTCACCACCGACCCGCACAACAAGCTGATCGAAGAAGAGATCTTTGGCCCGGTGGTGACGATTTACGTGTACGAGGATGACGACTTCGCCAAGACCCTGCACCTGTGCGACCAGACCTCACCGTACGCCCTCACCGGCGCCATCTTTGCGGTCGACCGCAACGCCATCACGCTGGCCGAGCGGACCCTGCGCCACGCCGCCGGCAACTTCTACATTAACGACAAGCCGACCGGTGCGGTGGTCGGACAGCAGCCGTTCGGCGGCGGCCGGGCCTCGGGAACGAATGACAAGGCGGGGGGTATCCAGAACATGCTGCGCTGGGTTTCGCCGCGCTCGATCAAGGAGAACTTCGTCCCGCCGAAGGACTACAAGTATCCGTATATGGGGGACTGACCGTT
>CAZJCK010000095.1:0-10356 GCA_964544635.1 uncultured Ignavibacteriales bacterium
ATGTATTAAGCACGCCGCCAGCGTTCGTTCTGAGCCAGGATCAAACTCTCCATAACATATATACATCGTTTGTTCTCAAAGCTCATACCCGAAACGCAATTTGCGTTCAGTATTTACCTTACGACCAAAAATCAAAAGAATCCAGTTGTCGATCGCCCTAAAAGACGACCGATAATCAGGACCCACGACGAGTCGTTGGCATGTGTCGAGTCTTCTAACATGGCTATTAAGTTGTCAAAGATCAATTTCGAAAAAAATGCCGCCGCTCCGAAGAGTGGCCGGCAGACGATCAGTATATCCCAACAGTCTGCTTAAGTCAAGAGCTTTTTTTGCTCTTCGCATTCTTTTCCTGTCGTCAACCGAGGCCGGGGTTAGCTGCCGAACCGGCGCTAAAAAAAGACCTTCAGCAGTGTGCACCGCCGAATGTCTCGTGCCCCCGTATCCTCTCGTTGATCGGCAGACCAAAAGTAACCTTTAGCCAGCCAATGTCAAGTCCTTTCATGCACTTTCTTGCAAAAAGTTTCCAAAAGATCACATAGTCGCTATGCGAACGCGCCTTTCCCCTTCCTTATTCGGGCTTGGCGGACCAGCGGCTGACCTGTTATACTCGGACCATGACGGAAGCAAACGGACAGGGGCGGCGTCGACGGCGCCTTCCGGGCTGGGGGATTGTCGCACTCTACCTGCTGGCAGTATTGATCCGAATCATCTACCTGAACCAGATCGACGAGATGCCGATCTTTGACCGACCGGCCATGGACGAACGGTATCACCTGCACCTGGTCGAGCTGATCAGCTCGAACGACATGCCGGAGGAACCGTTCTTTCGCGCCCCTCTGTACCCATATTTCCTGACGGCTGTCTACAACGCCGTGGGAGAGTCGATATACTGGAGCCGCATGATCCAGGTACTCCTGGGTTCGTTTCTACCCCTCCTGGTCCTGGCGCTTGGTTTACGGTTGTTCGAGCACCGCGTGGCGTGGACAGCGGCTCTCGCCACCGCCCTCTACCCCACGTTCATATACTATGACGCCGCCCTGTTGATCACGTTTATCATGACCCTTGTAACCGTGCTGTTACTTTGGCAGACCTACCGTGCCAGGGAACACCCGACCTGGCTCAATTTCGTGCTGGTCGGGCTGTTGCTGGGACTGGCCGGGCTGGCGCGGCCAAATATACTCCTGTTCGGACCGTTCCTGATCATCTGGTTTTTGGTCGAGTTGCGGCCACGGCTGGGCTGGTCGCAGTCGCTCGGACGGTACCTCGTGGTGGGCTTGTGCGCAGCAGCCGTGATTGCGCCGGTGACAATCCGGAACTACCAGGTGAGTGGCGATCTGGTGCCGGTAGCCTGGCAGGGTGGCTACAACTTCTATATAGGTAATCATCGTAATGCCAACGGCTGGTCAGCGACGGCGCCGGAGATCGACAAAACATGGGAAGGGGGATACCGCGAGTCAATCGCCATCGCCGAGCAGGCGGCCGGGCGCGAACTGAGCCGTGCCGAGGTCTCGGATTACTGGTGGCACCGGGGGCTGGATGAGATACGTGCCGACTTGGGGGGCTGGCTCGCCCTTGAGTTCCGTAAGCTGCGGCTTATCTTCCAGGGAATCGAGATCCCCAATAACCAGAGCCTGTACATGGTCAATGACTATTCGGGGCTGATGTCGGTCCTGATGTGGCATGAGGGGATCGGCTTTCCCTTCGGCATCGTGGCGCCGCTGGCCCTGATCGGCCTGGCGATATCGCTGCGAGAGTGGCGGAAATACCTGTTGGTATACCTGCTAATGGGGTCATACCTGCTGTCGCTGCTGATGTTCTTTGTCTGCGCACGGTTCCGTCAGCCGATCATGCCGCTGTTTATCCTGTTCGCGGTACTGGCGGTGATCAGCCTGATCGATTACCTGCGCGACCGAGACTTCAAGACAGCCGGCGTGATTGCGGCGGTATTTGTGCTGCTGGCGGTAGAGAGCAACCACAACCTGCTGGGGATTTCCCAGGGCCGGATGCGGGCCGAGGGGCACCTGATGATCGGAAACGCCTATCTCGAGGAGAACATGGTGGGGGCAGCGCGAGGGGAGTTCAGAAAGGCGGTGGCGGCCGACTCGACATTCGGCAATGCCCTGAACAACCTGGGCATGTTACTGGCCCGTCAGGGTAACACGATGCAGGCCCGTCAGTATTTTGTCGACGCCCTCTCCCACGAACCGAACAACCTGGTGGCGCTCAATAATCTGGCGTCAATCAGCCTGAACGCCGGACGAGTCGACGAGGCAATCGAACTGCTGGAACGGGCGCGACTGATTAACGTGGCCGACCCGATCACGCAATTGAAACTGGGGGCGGCGTATGCGGCGGCGGGACGGCTGCAGGAGGCGTACCGTGCAGCCCAGGCGGCGTATCGCCTCGACCCGTCCAACCCGCAGGCACGACAGCTCATCGAACACCTCGAGGCGCAGCTGCCGGCAGCGCCGTCGGGTGACTAAGCAGCCACCCCGGCAGATCGTCGCGGCCAGAGTAGCATCAACACGCCAAGCAGAAACATCGTCCCCCCAAAACCGAGCTGCCCGTAAACCGACCAGGCGAGTCGGATGTTGAGTCGCGACACCGACGGTTGTTCGGGGTTGTAGTAGACGGTCACGTTGCGTCCGGGCCAGTAGTTGGCGATCTCCTTGCGCGCAACTTCGTCCCGTTTCCGCTTGCCGCCGAACCCGGGCACGAGTAGTGTCGAGACGCCCTCATACGTCTGTCCGGCCACACTGTATGTGTAGACGACTTCCGGATGAAAGGAACGTTCACCAACAACCTCGGAGTCGGTCACCAGGCCGTCGGTGGTTGGCCAGAGTCGCATCTGGCGGTGTTCGGTCAGGTGGATCGACTGCCAGATCGTGAGGGTGCCGCCGAGCAGTATCAGGACGACACCGACCCACACCAGCCAGCGCGGTCCGGTGTACTGGCGAATCACCCGGCGAAAAAGCCACCGCGAAAGCAGCGCAACCATAGCGAGGATACCGAGAATGAGCAGTGCGAGATTCATGTGACGTCAGACGCTCCTGCGCCAGTAGCCTGTGAGGTGGGCGGCGACATCGGCATAGCCCAGCTCACGAATGATGGTGAGGCCGAATTGTATGGCGGCGCCGGGGCCGGCTGCGGTGATGAACTTGCCGTCGACGGTCACGTCCTCGTTCGTCACGATGGCACCGCCGTTGGCTAACCGGTGGTTGTAGGTTGGATCACCGGTGGCGCGTCGATCCTTGAGGACGCCAGCGGCTTCCGCCAGCACAGCGCCCGGCGAGGCGCAGATCGATGCGACCAGGCGATCGTCCTCGGCGTGGGCGCGCACCAGCTTGATGACAGCGTCGGATTCGGCAAGAGAAGCGGCGTTGCGTCCGCCGCCGGGTACCACGATGACGTCATACAATTCGTCAATCTTCGAGACGGCGCAGTGCGGAACAAAACGATTACCGTAGGCGGCAGTCACGGTATCACCCGATACCGAAGCGATCGTTACATCCATGCCGGCGCGGGTCATGATATCAATCGGCGCCACGGTTTCCATGTCTTCGCAGCCGTCGGCAATAACGACGAGGGCGCGCTTGGTCTCGCGATCAGTCATTGAACGTCACCGCTCCACCGAGTTGTTTGACGACCCGGGCGACATTGGCGCCGTGCTTCCGTGCCACTTTCAGGGCATCGTCGCTCAGTCCGGTTGGATTGAATTCGACGTCCATGGAGCGGCCGTACGGCCCCCACTGCAAGCCCTGCTCGCCGTAGCCGTCGGTACTCTTCGGCAGCGGCACCATCAGCATGCCGAGTTCGGCAAAATTGTTGAGCATGCCAACCATTGTCAGCTCTGCCCCGCCGCCGGCCTGGCCGAAGCCGGAACCGGTCGCGAATACAGCGGCAACTTTACCCTCCATGGCGTCTTTCATCCACAGCGGGCTGCAGATTTCATCGATAAACTTCTTCACTTTCCAGTGCGGGGTGCCCATGTGAACGGGTGATCCGACGATGACGGCATCGGCTCCCGTCATGTCGTCCTTGCTGACGTCGCCGGCTTCTTTGATGGTGACTTTGGTGTCGTCGACCGACCTGGCGCCGTCAGCAACGGTCTCGGCCATCTTCTTCGTGTTTTCGTAATCGGATGCATAGATAACGAGGACGCTCGCCATAGATCAGCTCCAGGGTATGGGGTGTTCCGGGTTCAATGGAAAACTATGTATTCGGTCACGCCGCCGCAACCGCCGTTTATGTTATTGACAACAACCAGATTGTACCGATTAGTTTCCTGAAATTTTCCGGGCGAGGACTAATCACAAAAGGAGCGTGACATGCCGCGAGTGCAATTCTTCGAAATTCACTGTGATGATTGCGAACGGGCCGGTGCGTTTTTCCGCGATGTGTTCGGATGGACATTTGATCGCTGGGATGGTCCGGTTGAATATTGGACGGCAACGACCGGCGAGGCGTCGGAGTCGGGCATCAACGGCGGCCTGATGAGGCGCCGTGATCCGGCCGGCGCGGTGTATAACACCATCAATGTGCCGGACCTCGATCAGTATATGGAGAAGGTAGTCTCACATGGGGGCACCATCGTAGTAGAGAAGATGGCCATCCCGGGAGTGGGCTGGCTGGCGTATTGCAAGGACAAGGAAGGGAATGTGCACGGGATGATGGAGCTGGATACACCAGCCGGACAATAAGCAAAAAAAATCCCCCCGACAGAACGCCGGGGGGACAACTTTGATTGTATCGGAAGGTTGCCCGCGTTAGTGCCGCTTATCGTGGCGGGGTCGGACCTTTCAATCTTCAGTCCGGTTCCCCAAGGCGGGTCCTTCTGATGTAATTATCGGCAACAAGATCCAGTTTGTCAAGCGAAAAGTTACTCGACTTCGACCAATTCGACCTCGAACAGGAGTGTTTTTCCGGCCAGCGGATGATTGGCATCAAGTGTGACCTCGGCCTCACCAACATCCGAAACCACGACATCGATGGTGCTGCCGTTTTCGCGCTCCATGCGAAGCGCCTGTCCAACTTCGACATTGATATTCTCCGGGAGGCGTTCCTTTTCGACAGTGACCGTGAGATCGTCACGTCGCTCACCGTAGCCTTCTTCCGGGTTGATTTCGAGGGTCTTCGAGTCGCCCGGCGCCATGCCGATGACGCCATTCTCGAACCCGGCGATGAGACTGCCGCTCCCGATCTTAAATTCGAGCGGATCGCGTTCGCGCGAGCTGTCGAATACGGTACCGTCTTTCAGTTTACCGGTGTAATGCACCTTTACCGTATCGCCTTGCTTTGCAGCCATGGTTTCTCCTTTTCGCTCATATTCACTTCACGATTATCTGTCTTCAAAAGTGGCAGTTGCAGCAC
Organism: uncultured Ignavibacteriales bacterium; assembly: GCA_964544635.1. Lineage (GTDB taxonomy): Bacteria > Zixibacteria > MSB-5A5 > GN15 > FEB-12 > CAZJCK01. The sequence continues at coordinate 5,371 of CAZJCK010000095.1, forward strand.
GATGTCTGAATGAGACACGCTCGCATTTTATTAAACTCGCATATTCGCTGTCATTAGCAAGCACAAAATCGCCAAAAAGTGTAGGGCTAATCCCACAATCTGTCGACTTTAAGCCGCAATTTAACGATCAGTGCAACGGACTGTCGTGCTAACTTCTTCTTAGATAACAAGCGGAAATTGTTTCAGTTCGGAACGTTTTTTGTTTTCTCCTGAAACAGGAATCTCTATCGCCCGCCCGAAAGGATGGTGATCAATGCACCTGCATCGTCGTTACCTCGGCATCTCTCTCGTGGCCGTTGTCAGTCTGGGCCTGATCTGGTCGACCGGCTGCTCCGATCGCATGTCGAATCCATCCCCGGATGATCAGTCTACAACCTTGACGTGGCTTCGCGACAGTGTGTCGGATGGTGACGATCTGTGGTTGACTAACACCGAGCCGCTGGCAGACAGCACCGTGCTGGTCGACTACAGCAATGTTATCGGGGAAGATTATGAATTGAAGTCGACGGATACGATTGATGTTACGGCTGCCAACGGCGGTACGATCGCGATGCGTGATCTTGGTGACCTGAACCAGATTCGTATTCCGGATTCGTCACTCGAATCGAACACACGGATCTCGGTGAATTCGTACCGGCCGAGCAACGGCACGATCAAGAATGAACTGGCGCTGGTGTTCGGGCCGTCGGGCCTGCAATTCAATTCGCCGATTACGGTTGAGCTGGATGCAAGCCTTTTTGATGATCCTTCGCGCGAGGGACGTCCGGCTGAAGTGACCTGGCAGTATTACAACACCGATCTCGAGGCGTGGGAAGAGTACAGCCGGGTGACGGTTTCGCCTGACCGAATATTCCGCATTCCGGTCGAGCATTTTTCGACATATCGCGCCCTCGCGACGCGGTATGAAATGTTCAGCCAGGGAGGCCAGCAATAGAATATCATGACGTAGAAAGTTTTTGTTGATTGATGTTTTGAGTGACGTTTTTGTTGCGCATACACTGGGAAAGGAGGTGGTCCAGGCTCGACAAGTTTGACTCCAGTGAGGTATCTGAGGCCTGGCTTTCCTTTGCCTGCGTGTAATGGCGGGTCGGGTCAATACCAACAGACAACCGGCCGGATCGCCTTCAGGGTGGTCCGGTTATTTTTGTGCCTGCCGGCGCAGCATGAGCGTACATTGCACCGTATGAACGATATAGCGTACCGCATTCTCTTTGAAGCCGATATTGAGGCGTTCAGGACGCTTCGGCGGGTCGCGCTGGAGCGACACCCGGAGGCGTTTTCCGAAACGGTGGAGGAGTTTGACAGCACATCGGATGATGAACTTCGAGATTTTGTCTGCCGGCGCAGTTCGCCTACTCACAAGTTCGTTTACGGGGCTTTCGATGGTAATAATCTGATAGGTATTGCCGGTTGCTATCAGCAGAAACACACGAAACTGCGACACATGGGATCGGTATGGTCGGTATATGTCGATCCCGCCTACCGTGCCAAGCGAGTGGGCCGGGAGTTGATGCGGCGCCTGATCGACCAGGCACGTTCAATCGAGGAGCTCAAACTGCTCGAACTGGGGGTGGCGGAATCATCAGTTGCCGCGAAGCATCTCTATGAGTCGCTGGGCTTCTTTGTGAGCGGGCTTGAAGAAGGGGCGATGAAGGTGGGGGATCGATATGTCAACATGTTCTTCATGCGGTTGTGGCTGCACGGCAAACCGGGAAACATCGGCGCGTCCGGGAACGTTCATCAGGTATGAAGAACCCGCATGTCAAAGACAGTAAAGATCAACAAACGCAGGATACCGGGCAGCGGGGCCAGGGCGGCCGCAGCTGGCTGCACCCGCTGTCAGGCATTGTCATCCTCGGGCTCGACTGGCTGCTGTTCAGCGGCAACGTAATCACCGCCGGAGCGGGCACACTGGCAACCTCGCTGACCGGCTTTTTAGCCGGCGGGCTGGCCACGCTGTGGTTGCAGCGACGGTTCGGTGGCGACGCGCCGGATCAGGCGCTCGTGAAAGGACTGGCGGCCGGAATCGCCGTGGGGATTCCATTCCCGATTTTCGGCACCCTGCTGGGGGGCACCGTTCTGGCCCTGTCGGGCCTGGACAAATTCATGCGTAAACGATGACGACTGTGTCGCTTCGCTCGATTCTCATCGTGGCTGCGCAGCTATGCTGGCTCGTCCTGCTGGCGGTAACGGGTGATTTCGTCGTCCTCGACGTCGTGCCGCTGTTGCTGGTACAGGCGGCGGCGATCCTGCTGGGATTGTGGGCCATTACGACAATGGGCCTGCATCAGCTGCGGATCCAGCCGGAGGTCCACCCGAACGCACGGCTCGTCATGTCAGGACCGTACCGATGGATAAGGCACCCGATGTATACCAGTGTCCTCCTGTTCACGGCAGCGGCGCTGGCTGCCGATTTCAGCTACCAGCGCGCAGTGATCTGGATCGCACTCCTGTTGACGATGCACTTCAAATTGCACTATGAAGAACGGCTGCTGTGCCATCACTTCCCCGGCTATGAGCGGTACCGGGAGCAAAGCTGGCGGCTCGTTCCCTGGGTGTACTGACGGTCGCGCTCAATCAGCTTGCGGGGCTGTTTCCATGCGCATTTTCTCAGTCAGGTCGAGGAAGCGGGCTTCTTCTTTGATCATCATGAAATCGTCGTCGACAACGGCAGCATCAACAAGGTTCGGGTTGAGTTCAAGCGCCTTTTCAAGGGCGTCGTATGACCCGTCGATATCGCCGGTGGCCAGCCGAATGACCGACAGGTCGTACCAGACCTCGCCGTTATCCGGCGCCAGTCTGGCGGTGCGCTCCATCGGCTCGAGGGCATCATCGAAGCGGTTCTCGGTGAAGGCGGTCCAGGCGATGTTCCAGGTATAGTTGACCTGGGCGATGTCAAGGAGGCGGCCGAGTTCCTTGAACGGTTCGGGGTGGTCGTCGACACGGACATCGATCGCCTGGTCGGTATAGCCACCGTAGCCGGCCCCTTGCCGTGCCACGACCAGCGCCGCCGACTGTTTGCCGCGCGCATCTCCCCCGGCTGCCTCACCGGCCAAAAGGGCGGCATACAGCCGGTCGGCCAGACTTCCCTCGCTGTTGAGCCAGGCTTTCTCCATCTCGACGACGACGGCCTCGCCGGCGAGAATGTTGCCCTGGATAGCATAGCCAAACCCGGATCGTCCGCCCGCCCAATCAAGGCAGCCGTCACCGGTATAGCTGGCCGAGCGTCCGGAGACATCGACAATACCGAACTGGCGGCGCGACGGTCGGTCGTCGGTGCGGATCAATACGTTGCGGACCTCTTCGGGGGTCAGGCCGGATTCGAGCAGTTCAAGGCCGGTCCAGCCGAACGAGGTGTTGGCATAGGCCTGGGTGGCGATGGCGCCGACATCGGCCCTGGCCCACGGCACGACCACACCAACACCGAAGAAGCGCGAGGCCACCGCCACACCGACCTCGCCGGTGGCGGTATCGCAGGCGACGATTGAGAATGTCGACGCTTGCGGCGGATCGGCCTGGATCGAACCGGCGCACAGTATGAGCAACGAGATGATGACAAGACGTTTCATTATTCCTCCCTGGAACGTGATAAGATGCAACAGTAGTCGTAATGTGGGCGGAAAGCGGGAATATGTCAAACGGTATGGTGGCGTAACGCTCGCGCGGGCAGGAGGGCGCCGGAAAATAGCGCCATTCGCTGACATTTTGGTTAATACTTCCGGCCCCAGCGTGTATCTTGGGGTAAACGCTGAGGGTAAACTGATGCCGGACAATCGAAACGATACACCGCGCTTTGCGGAAGACCAGCGGCTGCGCCAGAAGTGGTTATGGAGTGCGGTCATTATTACAACCATCATCGCCTGGGTCGCGCTGGTACGGCTGGCGCTGGTGGATATTCCGGACGGCACGGTTGGGTCGGCCACGTGGTGGCTGCTGGCGCTTTTGGTACTCGTCGGGATCGGCCTGCCCCTCCTGCTGGCGATGGCGCGGTTGCGAGTGCTGGTTTATGATGACCGGATCGAACTGCGATACCGTCCGCTGACATCGAAGACCATCCGCTTCGACGACATCACCCGGGCATACGCGCGTGAGTACAATCCGATCATGGAGTATGGCGGCTGGGGCATACGGTTCGGGTTTTCTTCGGGTCGCGCCTACAATGCGTTCGGCAACAAAGGGGTACAGTTGGAACTGAAGGATGGAAAGAAGATTCTCATCGGGTCACAGCGGGCGAACGAGCTGGCCGATGCGATTGATGTCGGACCGTCAGATCAAACCAACTCTTAGCACAGCGTTAATCTTGTCTTTACAGTAGCGTGCTACTCTGGTGGCATACATCGCACGCATGCCATCGGCGACTGAACACTGGCCGCAGTGCCACCTCCATAGTGATGGATATACAGTCGCTCTACGCAGGGTCGCGGTGCCATCGCAGACGAGGACGCCTAAAGAAAAAGACGTGCTCACGTACCGGATTCTTAAGGCTCAAGGTGTACTCGTCTGCGTTCCTGTATGGGAGAGCCCGACGCACTTGGTGATTGACCGCCGGTCGCAACGCAAATATATTCTGTCCATGGATACACGCAAATATATTGAAGAGATGTACGGCTACTGGGTGGCCGGCGAGCGCGACCAAGCGCGGGCGATGCTTCACGACGACTTTGAAGTGCGCACCAAAGACCAGACGATCAGCGGCGCCGATAAGTTCTTCGACGAATGCTGGAAGTCTAACGAGCAGATGACGAAGTTCGAGATCGAGGACGGTGTGTTTGGCGAGGATGCCGCCTATGTTGTCTACAACGGCGGACAGTGGCGGGTCGCCGAATTCCACAAGTTTCGCGACGGCAAGGTGGCGCTGGTACGGGTGACGTTTGACCCGGTGAAGTAGGCGCGCACACATTCATTTGCAGGGGAGGCCCGGAGCGACGCGACCGACCTGCCGTCATCATCCGACCGACGCTGCCGCCCACATACACGACAGATGTC
>CAZJCK010000096.1:0-4187 GCA_964544635.1 uncultured Ignavibacteriales bacterium
CACACCAAACAAAAACGGCCACCGACACAAATTGCACGATGTCGGTGGCCGCCGTATATGGGGTGTGAATGCGCTACCGGTCGATGTACTCGCCGGGAGGCATATCTTCGTAGGTCAAGTCCTCATGGCACATCGAGCAGTCAGGCTCTTTATCGTACTGCTTGTCGGGGTGACAGCTCTCGCACTCGAACTCGAGGTGCGATTCGCTCAACTGCAGGCCGGTGACGAGATGCTCGAAGTTGTCCTGGTTCCAGCCGCCGTGGCAGTTGTTGCAGTTGTTGTTGAGCGTGGCGATCGGTTTCCCGGTCGGGTGACAGCTGCGGCAACCGAGATCCTGGTGGTACTCGTTGAGCGGCCAGCCGGTCTGGGCGTGGACAAAGGCCGGCTTCTGCTCATGACCGTGACACTTGTTGCAGGCATCGTCGATGTGGCAGTCGTTGCAGATAGCGTGGACTTCTTCCATCGTCTTCTTCGGCTTCGATGCCGCCTGCTGCAGGTCGTGGCAATCGCCGCAGCTCTCTTTTTTGTGACAGCTGGCGCACGCCAGACCGAACAGCTGGATGTGTTCTTCATGGTAGAAGGTCACCAGCGGTCCCGGCTTGTACGGCGTGTTGTACAGTTTCATATCCGGCGATTCGATAACCGGGTGAGAGATACCTATGATGTCGGTCGAGTCGAGCGTCGGGTCGGACATCAGCTTGCCTTCTTCCGGAAGGTGGCAAACGACACACTTGGTTTCGTGCGACCACTCACGGTGGCAACCAAGACACTGCCGGTGGTAGGCCCCTTTCAGGCCGGGCTGACGCAGATTGACCGGGTTCCCCTCACCGTGACATTCCTTGCACGGCGGGATCGGCTCACCCTCGGGCGAATAGTGATGACAGGTAGCACAATTGCCGCCCATACCGGCCATCTCAGCGTGCAGTTTATGATTGAACTCCACCGGTTTGTACAGGTCGGCGATTTCGCCGATGGTCATCCGGTCAGGCGCTTCGGACAGCTCGTGCTCGGCGGTCTGATGGGCCGACGACAACCGAGGACAGGCCTTCAGGCATGGTTCGGCTGCGGTCGGCGATTCACAGGTATGACACTTCGAGCACTCGATTTCACCCATGAGCAGGCTGTCGTGATCCTGTGCCTTAAGGGCAAATGAGGCGACGATAACCAGCCCGATTACCGCTGTCGTTACCATTGCTATGCGGAACAGATTGTTCACCGATCCACCTCCTTGGTCGTCGGGGAGTACCCGTGCATGTCAAGCGCGGCCGGCTTCATCGGGTGTTCATGATGCGTGTGCTCAACCGAGAGCACCGGGAAGTTTATCACCACGAACCGGTACAACAGCACCAGCATGGCGACGAAACCAATGGTCACGCCGAACTCGACGATGTGCGGGATGTAGGTCTGTACCGGGTAGAGCGGTTCGTAGGCGATCAGGAAGACATTGATGCGATTCAGGGCTACCCCGAACACCACCATGGTGGCAGTGACGAACAGTCCGGTGAGCGACTGGCGCACTTTGGCAAACGACAGCAGCACCACCGGCAGACAGGAAAGCAGACCGAATTCGATAAGGAACATAATCGATTCGGTGTCAAAGGCGAAGACTGTCGGCCAGACCTCGCGGATAGTCAGATCGCCGATACGCACCGCGCAGTAGGCGCCCAGGAGCAGCGGGATATATTTCGAAATCGACGACAGCACCTTGCGCTCTGGTGTCAGCTTGAACGACCGGGCTGCCAGAATCGATTCGAAAACGACCATCGGGAAGCCAACCGCAATCGCCGACATCAGGAACAGCAGCGGCGACAGCGGCGTGTTCCAGATAACGTGGAGTTTGGTCTGGGCGACGATCATCAGGGTGCCGAGCGACGACTGGTGCAGACACGACAGGACGACGCCGGCGATGATGAACACCGAGATAAACTTGCCGAGGGTGCGCCGCGCAACCCGCAGGAACGAGTCAATGATGCCGTTGAACACACGAAGTATGCCCGGCAGATTAACGCGGCCTATAAACCGCTCGGCAACAATCGGCATGAATTCTATGTACAGGACCGTCAGGTAGGTCATGACACACAGACCAACCTCGAACAGCACCGAGTTCCCCTGCCACATCCCCGGAATAATGGGATGCCAGATGTTGTAGAAGCGACCGAGGTCGGTCATGACACCGATCGCAACAAAGGTATAGCCCAGCAGCGCGGTCAGCAGCGCCGGGCGGGTAATGACATGGTATTCTTCCTTGTGGAAGATATCGGCCAGAGCGGCGGTGGTAAAGCCGCCGGCAGCCAGGGCGACGCCACAGGCAACGTCGATCGCAATCCACATCCCCCAGGGATACTGGTTATCGAGGTTGGTCGCGGCGCCCAGACCGTAGAACATGCGATACAGCCACGCCGCAGCACCCAGACCGGCGAGAATGGCAATAATGATGGTGCCGGGGGTGAAGTACTTGGCCTTGATCATGGTGGGATGTTCATGCGTGATCATGGTGCTGCTCCTCTTGATCAACCGGCTTGTCGTGCCTGGTGCGCAGCGAGTGCATCACCAGTCCCAGCAGTCCTGCCAGCATGAGCGGCGGGACGAACGACTTGAAGATACCGTGCTGAATGCTCTCGGTCAGTTTCGGCGCCGGCTCGGTCCCCAGCTGCGGCAACTCGGTTTCCTTGAAGCTGCACGGTGCGAGGTACATCCAGCTTGTCCCGCCTACTTCGTCCCTGCCGTACACCTTGGGGTTGTACAGCTTGGGTGCAGCCGATATACGGGCGTGGGCCACCTCGAGCAACTGGTCGCGACGGCCGAACGTCAGCGCCTCGTTCGGACAGATCGACACACAGGCCGGCCGTTCCCCTTTGGCCAACCGTGTCTCGTTGCAGAACGTGCACTTGCGCACTTCCGGATCGAGGGCGTTGTCATATTCATAGGCCGGGATCTGGAAGGGGCAGGCGACCATGCAGTATCGGCAGCCGATACACTTCCAGGCATCGTAGCTGACCGGACCGGTCTCTTCCTTTTTGAGAGCGCCGACGATACAGGCCGAGGCACAGGCAGGCTCATTACAATGCATGCACTGCACCTTCATCGTGTATTCCTTGCCCGGTTCGATCGGGTTCTCGAAGGCGTTGACGACTGTAAAGGCATCGTCGTGCGGACGCCGGTGCTGCTTAAACACCGAACGGTCTTCGTATGCAGACAACGGCTCGTTCGTCAGACCGTGCTCTTTGTTGCAAGCCCACTCGCACTTGCGACAGCCGATACAAACAACGGTATCGACCAGCACACCGTAGGCCTTGCTGAAGTCGGTCATCGGTGGATCGCTCGCCGCCGCCGCTCCCGGCAGAAGCGCGGCGCCACCGGCAGCCGTAAGCTTCAGAAAATCTCTTCGTTTGACACCCATATACGGCTCCTTAACATATACCTTAAAGAGTACTTACGTGACCACTATCATGTGAAATAATTCACTTTTGGTCCTCTTACTCTTAATTCCGGACAAATTATACCACCATAGCCTGCCCATTGTCAACATAATCCGTGAAAAAATTCACAAATAATGTATCCTTTTCCACCTCTCTCCTTTATTATCGGACAAACATGGTCTTTTTATTAGCCATATCTTATACGACTCAAGTCTTTATAACTAATATGCTTAGATAGCTTCCCGTGAGCGCCAGAGCAAGATTTAACATGTTAATAATCGACTCATGAGTCGTTTCTACTTTCGAGAAATCCCATATCTTTGATCCACAACCAGTAGGCTGTAACGCTGAATCAAACCCCGTTTTGCCCCCTCTGCCTCGCCTTCTGTCCCGCTACATTCAGATGGCAAGAAAGGTACATCATGGATATCCGCCATTATTGGGGACACAAAAAAGACCGGCGGCACGATAAACGTACCGCCGGTTGATTCATGAAAGTGAAACGAGACCGGTTGCTTACTTCAAGAGCAGCATCTTTTCGGTGGCTGTGAACTGATCAGCCACGATCCGGTAGAGGTAGACACCGGACGGCTGGCTGGAGGCATCCCAGGTCACCGTATGCTGACCGGCGCCGAAGCTGCCGTCGGCCAGGACGGCCACCCGCTGACCCCGAATATTGAAGACCTCGAGCACAACATGGCTGCCGGAGGGCAGGCTGAAGGAGATCTCGGTGGTCGGGTTGAACGGGTTGGGGTAGTTCTGGTCGAG
>CAZJCK010000096.1:4287-10266 GCA_964544635.1 uncultured Ignavibacteriales bacterium
GACCGTGATATAGCCGGTCTTGGTCTCCGTATCCGATCCATAGGCATTGGTCGCCGTCAGCGACACCGTATAAGTACCGGCGGCCTGGTAAGTATGCGACGGATTCTGGGCGGTCGAGGTACTACCGTCGCCGAAATCCCAGCTCCAGCTGGTCGGGCTGTTGGTCGACAGGTCAGTAAACTGGACCGCCAGCGGGTAATCACCCGAGGTCGGGGAACCGCTGAAGTCGGCCACCGGCGGATCCTGCGGCGGATCGGTTACGGTGATGTAACCGGTCTTGGTCTCGACATCGGAACCATAGGCGTTTGTCGCCGTCAGCGACACGGTATAGGTACCGGCGGCCTGGTAGGTATGCGACGGATTCTGGGCGGTCGACGTGTTACCGTCGCCGAAATCCCAGCTCCAGCTGGTCGGGTTGTTGCTCGACAGGTCGGTGAACTGCACCGCCAGCGGGGTGTCCCCGGAGGTCGGCGTACCACTGAAGTCGGCCACCGGCGGGTTGTTGCCGGAGCTGTACTGGATGTACATGTGGTCGATGTAGACAACATCCGATGAGCGGTTCCCCTGGCTGCGATCGGTATCGACAACACGGATGTATACCGTGCCGCTGACACTGTTCGGAATCGTCGCCGAGTAAACCTGTTCGGTTGCACTGCTGATCGTCACCAGGTTGGTGTAGGTGTTGTCGTTGGTCGAGTACGCGAAGGTAAAGTTGTCACCGTCGGAGTTGTTGTTGCGATACCCCTCGACATAGAAAGTCAGCGAGGCACTCGACGGCACCGAGAAGGTCCACTTGTGTTCGAGGTAAGAGTAGCGGTTGGTCGGCCGCCCGCCGTTCTCGGTTTCCTGGATCGACTGGCGCGAGTTGTCACTGGCAAACGTGTTGGTGTAGTTTCCGGAGACGCTTCCCGAGACGAATATGTCGGAGGTCGCATAGGTATCGGCGCCGGCGCTCGGATCGGTGACCGTGATGTAATCGGTCTTGGTCTCGATGTCGGAACCGTAAGCATTGTATGCCGTCAACGAGACCGTATAGGTGCCGGCGGCCTGGTAGGTGTGTGACGGATTCTGTGCCGTCGACGTACTGCCGTCACCGAAATCCCAGCTCCAGTTGTCAGGACTGTTGGTCGACTGATCGGTGAACTGCACTGCCAGCGGGTAGGCGCCCGAAGTGGGAGTACCGGAGAAGTTCGCGACCGGCGGGTTGGTGTTCGGTCCGGCGGCCGCTATGCAGGCGGCAGCATCGATAATGCCGGCGCCCAGGTCGCGATTGCCACTGTACGGCTTCACATTCGCCGGATCGGTGATGATGGCAATCTTCTCAGCCGCCGACAGGGCCGGATTGAACGATTCGAGCAGCGCCACGACACCGGCAACGTGCGGCGCCGCCATCGACGTGCCGTCAAGCAGCGCGATGTAATCGGTCGACGGATCGGCCGGATCCGTGATGGTGCTGAGAATCTCTACGCCCGGAGCGGCGATATCGACCCAACTGCCGTAGTTGGTGAAGCTGGCATTACTGCCGGCAGCGTCGGTCGCGCCGACATCGAGGCAGTCACCGCGGCTGCCGAGATAGTCAGCCGAACTGGAGCTGCTGTTACCGGCCGCCACGACGATCACGACATCCTGCGAGATCAGGTAGTCGGCGGCAGCGCCGAGGCCACCGCTGTTCGACGAACCGAACGAGCAGTTGATGGATGCGACATTCCGGCCGGCCGCTTTCAGGTCACCCATGTAATACATCGCCTCGGCGACATAGTCCATGATAACGACACCGGTGGCGCCGTAGAAGGAATAGTCGAGCACATAACCGATGCGGCAGGGCACGACTTTCACGCCGTTGCCGCCGCCGTTGTAGGTACCGTCACCAAAACCACCGGCGACACCGGCGACCGAGTAACCGTTGTTGGTGATGGCAGCTACTGTGCCGGAAACGTGAGTGCCATGACCGTCGCCATCACGAGGATCGTTGTCGGCACCACCGCAGTCATTGTCAATACACTGGTAGGAGTACCAGTCGGTGCGCTCGACAAAGTCCCAGCCGATGACATCATCGACATAACCGTTACCGTCGTCATCGATACCGTTACCCGGGGTTTCACCGCTGTTGACCCAGATGTTACCATTGGTGCTGGCATCGTTGGGGCCAGGCGGGTTGCTGCCGCCGAGGTCACCGTGGTCATACATGACACCGATGTCGAGCACGCCGACCAGCACACTGGGGTCGCCGGCCTCGGAGTTCCAGGCCACGTCGGCCTCGATGCCGTGGGTATCCCAGTAGTGCCACTGGTCGTACGGGAATTCGGACGGCGGGTCATCGTAGTACGGATCGTTGGGGGTCGCATAAACGGTGTGAATGCCGATGCGTTCGACCCGTTCTACCATGGGATGGGCCTCATACGCTGCGACAGCCTCATCGAGGTTTTCGCTGTTCAAGTAAACTTTGTAATAGCGGGAGAGCGCGCGGTCGGATGCCGAAGCAGCCTGCTGCATGGCGTCGGAGCCGGGGAATTGCGGCCGAATGGCGGCGACGCCGACATCGTTGGCAATCTCGCTGAAGCCGTCCAGGCCCGACAGCGCCAGGGTAGTGCGCATATCCTTGGCGTGGTTGACAGTTATGTCGTCATTGAGCACGACGATGAATCGGTTGGGAACCCAGCCGACAAAGCTCGGCCGATCGAGATAGGCGTCCTGATCGATATTGCGCATCTGCTCGGCGTGGCCGACAGACACCAAAACCATGAGAAGTACCAGGGCGGCAATAACAGTCCTTTTCATGTTTCCTCCACGTGTCCCGTAAAGTGCTGTGTGTTTCAAGTAAGAAAAGTCTCTTCCGCGATGACCGAACTGGGTCACCTCGTGACAGTTGTTGACAGTCGCATCACCTCCTGTACGGTTAATGTCGGGCTGCTTACAACCGGACAGAGTCCACCGTTAGCTCGGTGCCCCCGGTAGCAGGCAGCATGGTTGACGTCCATCTGTTTACTGGCATGCTTTTGATAGAAATCGAGGTACTGTTCCCAACACATAAAGGTAGAGAAACGGGAAACTCGAAAAATACAAAAAAAACGGCGAATTCAGCGCGTGACATGGGAATTCGGCGTGGCGATAAAGGCTTTGTTGGTCTTGATTAGATAACGAACTCGACTCGCTCCGATGGTCCGTCGAGACTCGAGACGACAAGGCTGATGCGACCGGTAGCAATGATGGCAAAACGGAACAGACCGTGCTCGTCAATATCGGCCGTGCTGCGACGAGTTCGGGAGATACATTCGACAAAGGTTGGACGCGGTTCGATTCCCTCCACCTGGCCGATCAGTTCGCACGTTTCCTCGTTCATCAGCAGGACACTGACGGTCAGAAGACCGCTACCCATTCGGAAGCCAAGTTGCGGCATGTGCTCGGCGCCGATGGACCGAACGCCGTCGTTGCTCGACTGCGGGTTGTTGTTCTGTTTCGCCTGTTCCGCTTTACGTCGCTGCAACAGCCAGTCGCCGAACAAATGCATGGCGAGCATGTGAGCGGCCTGGGCCGACGGATCATCTTGATCGGCATGTTTCAGGTCGTCCATTCGATCAAGCAGATCGTTCAGATCGCGCAGGTCGGCGTCGCGCTCGAGCATTCCTTCGAGTTCGGCACGATCGCTTTCGGGCAACTCATTGCGACGATAAGCCATCAGCCGTTCCACTATGTCGGGTTGTGCATTCATGCTGGTTCCATTGATACTGAGGCGTGGGGTCGGCGCCAAAATACCTAATTCTTGAAGTCTCGGTGTTTAAGGATTCGCTGCAGCTTGGTGAGGGCGCGGGCGCGTGATGGTCCAATCGACGAGATCGGCATATTGAGTCGCTCGCTGATTTCATCATATGACGGCTGGGACGGATCAAAAAAGAGCAGCCATAACAACTGATACTCCTTCTCGGTGAGCCGCAGCATGCCTTCGATCAGTTTGGCCTGGCGATCGGAGGCATCGAGTCGACCGGTAATCTCCGGTTCGATCACCTCGCCCCGGCGATTGGCCTCTTCCTCGGCGGCGCGGTGCTGCAGACGGCGCTGGCGGTGCAGCGAGTAGATCTCGCGGCGCGTCATGGTGGCGACATACGACAACAGCTTCTGTGGCGATCGAATGTTCTCGAGGCTGTCAAGCAGCAGAAAACAGACCTGCCCGAAGACGTCGAGGGCCTCATCTTCCGGCACGTTCATGGTGCGACAGGTGGCCATAACAACCGGCGTGATCATTTCGACCATATCACGCCAGGCGAACTGGTCCCCTGTCAGACAGCGCTCGATCAGTTGTGTGAGAGCATCAGTTTGCAATCGAAGTCCCTCCAACGCCGGCGACAGCCCGGGGCGGCCGTTCGGCGGTGCGTTGCTTGACGGGTAGATAGCAGGTGGCGGCCTCAATTACAAGTTAGTAATTCTTAACACCAGCCTTGACAAAGAGGCGAGCTGCAGCCTACATTGTTACAAGGATACAATGACCCATGTTTTGCGCGAGATTATGTGAATTTATTCACGACTCTCGTTCCCACAAGGAGGTATTATGCCATCACATCATCGCCGAATCTTCACTTCCTGCCTCGTCTGCGCCCTGCTGCTGTCGCCTGGCGCATTCACGGTGGGGGCCGACGACGGCGGGTTTGTCGAGGAAAGATCGAAGCTCGGCACTATCGAGTACGATGCATTTGAAACCGCCAACTATTGCGGCGCATCCTGTCACACCGACATCTACCGCCAGTGGCAGCAGGCGATGATGTCGCAGTGTTACACGCACCACTGGGATGAAATTGAGTACTTCGAGCTGGCGGTGCCGCACGCCGAGCGCGACGCAAGAGTGGCCGAGGTGAAGGCCGGCTGCAACGGCTGCCACGCACCGTTTTCGTTTCTTGCCGGCGACGTGCCCCCCCCGCGCCCGGAGGAAGGCAGTATGGCCAACGAGAGCGTGAGTTGCGATCTGTGTCACACGGCAGTCGGTATTGCCGGCGATACCGCCTACAACTTCAACTGGATTGTGGAACCGGGGGATGTAAAGTACGGACCGCGGGCATCAGCCAACTCGCCGAACCATTCCGGCGCCAAATCGGAATTTTTGGGAACTACCGAGTTCTGCGGCTCCTGCCACAACGAGAAAAGCCCGTATGGCATCTGGGTGAAGTCGACACAGCTCGAGTGGCTCGATGGACCGTATGCCGAGGACGACACGCGCTGCCACGATTGCCATATGACCTACACCGAAGCACAGACCGCGTCGATGGGCGAAACCTATCCCGACGCCGCCATGCACCTGTTTCATGGGGCACACGTGAGCGGCAAGGTGCAGGGCACGGTCGAGATAATGATCTGGTCGGAGCTTGACGAGGTGGTGCCGGGTGAGCCGGCCATCTTCAAAGTGGCCCTGTTCAACCAGAAGACCGGTCACAGTTTCCCGACCGGGTCAGTGGAGGACCGTATCGTCTGGCTGCACGTCGAAGCGACTGATGCCGACGGCAACGTGTACCACCTGCCGGTCGATAAGAAAGGGTTCGAGGGCGAGGAGTATACCATCGCCGACAGCGTGCTGGCCTACCAGGATATGGGGATTGCGCTCGATGATCCCGACTTTGAGGGCGTGCAGCGCGACGGCCTGCCGATCGGCGACCGCATCTTCCGCATGCCTTACTTCGATCCGCAGGGACGCATGACCATCCAGCAATGGAACACGGCCGCGCTCGGCGTCGACTACCGCTTCGCGCCGCGCGAAACCAAGCTGGAGACCTTCACCTTCGAACTGCCGTTCGAGGTTGCTACCGGTGATATGACGGTGACGGCTACGCTCAAGTACAGCCGCCTCGTCGAGCCGGTCGCGAAGTTCCTCAAGGTGCCGGCGGAAGAGTATGAGCCGATTGTGGTGAACCAAAACAGCACGACAGTAAACGTGCTGCCCTGACGGAAGGAACTGTATATGCAAGGTATGATTCGAATAACTGTAAGTATAACACT
>CAZJCK010000097.1:0-6741 GCA_964544635.1 uncultured Ignavibacteriales bacterium
CCTCCCGGTCAATAGATGTAACATCGAAATCGAACGACTGTTCACCGTTGATCGTGTTGTCGTCGGCAATAATGGCCATCATGCCGTACGCGGCCTGGGCAAAGGCGTCGCCAAGGGTAGCGCCGTAAGCGTCGAGCCCGGCATCGGCGGTATGCTCGAAGAATTCGTAGTATGCCTTGTCGGTCATAGGGATTCGTCCAGGCCCTCGAGGTAGGCAGCGACACAGAGTTTGACGTCGGCGGCATAGCCTCCCTCCATGATACTGAAGACCGGTTTGCCGATCGAGCCGATCGCACTGCCGATCCAGTGGTAGCAGTCGACAGTGAGGTCGAAGTTGGCAAGCGGGTCGGCATGGTAGCCGTCGAAGCCGGCGCTGACCCCGATGAGTGAGGGGTGGAAGTGGTCGATGTCGTCGAGCAGCTTCTTGAACGTATTCTCGTAGATGCGATCGTCAGTACCGGGCTGGAGCGGGTAATGGCGGCAGTTGTCGTGGGAGCCGAGACCGGTGCCGGGATACAGCGGCGACTGGTGGGTGGACAGGTACAGGACGTCGTCGACGCCCCTGAAAATATCCTCGGTGCCGTTACCGTGGTGCACGTCGAAATCGATGATGGCGACCTTCTTCCCTGCCGCGAGCTGTTTCCGGGTTGCAACGGCGATGGAGTTGAAATAGCAGAAACCCATGGCGGTATTGCGTTCGGCGTGGTGGCCGGGCGGCCGCATGAGTGAGAAGCATGGGGTGCCGTTCATGGCATTTTGGGCGGCCATGATAGCGGCGCCGGCGGATAACAGGGCGTGGTCGTAGATGTTGTCGTAGGCGGGTGAATCCAGGTCAAAGAAGGCGCCGCGTTTGACCTTATCGACGAGGTCGTCGGTGTGGACAGCTCGTATGTCGGCTTCGTCCGCCGGTTTCGGTTTGAAGACCGGATACGTGTCCTTCAGGTGCTCCCAGGTCGAGCGGATACGCGCGGGCGATTCCGGGTGCCCGGGCCGGGAGTACTGAAGACATTGTTCGTCGAAAAT
The DNA here is from genome assembly GCA_964544635.1 of uncultured Ignavibacteriales bacterium. Classification (GTDB taxonomy): domain Bacteria; phylum Zixibacteria; class MSB-5A5; order GN15; family FEB-12; genus CAZJCK01. The sequence goes on from CAZJCK010000097.1 coordinate 1,024, forward strand.
GATGTGCATGAATTAATAGTATGCGATTGTTAGAGCGGATGCAAGAGGAGGCGCCGCTGGAATGTTTCTTCCGTAGAGCAGCCTTGGCCCGGGTGCTCCGTGGCTTGCTGCGGGTGGGGTTTACGTTACAAGTAGCGGCTTACAAATGGAATCCGGCCTGTTGTGTTTGAGCGTCTTTTCCACTATATTCTCGACAAGTTTATGTGGGGTAACGGGTGACCAGATTAGGACATTTCAGTCATCTCGGCACAGTCCGATTCAGAGGCGTCACGAAGACAGCGACGGAGGCCGTTGATCTGAGTGAGTATAGTAGATTGGCGGTCCACCCACAGCGGTGGGGCACCAAGAATGAAGAAGAAGAATGGGGCACCGGTGCAATTCGAGAACGAGCAAGTTTCACTGATTGGATGATCCATTTTGACATTTTCAACGCCCCCAATGCCAAGAGTCTATTGGTTCCTTCTCATCCACCTAGTGCTGAGTGGAGCGCTAGTCGCTGCTGCACTTGCAACGGACCAGATGGCCTTTGCAGTGGTTTACATGGCCGCCCTGCTCTTCTTGCCAGTTGTTTGGGTTGCTCGAGAGGGAGGGAAGGCGGCTGTCGCTGAACTTTATAAGCGATCACTCCCAGGCAAGCACCCTAGAGGGATCTGGTTTGCGACTCTTCTACCCGCAGCTTTCCTAATGGCAGCAATGGCTCTTTATTCAGCTATTGCTTCAACGGAAGAAATCACTTTTGCAATCACTCTGGCGCCAGGACTCTTGGGAGTCTTATTTGGTGTGTGGATGGAAGAGGTTAGTTGGCGAGGATATGCACTTCCCAAGCTCCTGGAGCGGCACACAGCAATTGGAACCTCACTTATCCTCGGTTCATTCTGGTCACTATGGCATCTGCCAGTGTTCTTCATGGAGGGATATAGTCCTGCGGGGCCAGTAGGCTGGTTCGCATTGCTTCCGTTCTACTTCTCATTTTCGTTCTTTGCAACTTGGCTTGGAATGAGATCCAGGTTCAACATCCTCTTGCCAACCCTTGCCCACTTCTTCGTAAACTGGTTTGTTACTTGGTATGAACCAACTTGGATGGAGTATGTCGCAACAATCGGATCAGGCATATTGCTGGGTGCCACAATCCCTATTCTTTTCAAAGGCCTTGAGGGGAGGCCGGCGCCATCGTAAGCTTCCCCAAACAGTAGACTGTCGTGAAGTAGGGCTTTTTGGGATGTCACAGCCAGCAGGACTCTATGAAACGGTCACGATTCAGTGAGACACAGATTGTCGGTATCCTCAAGGAAGCCGATACCGGGATGCCGGGCAGGCGTCTGCCGCCTGCGGAACCCCACCTGCGATGACGGGCGGTCAAGAGTGGCAGCCTCCCAGGGCGGAGGCTGCACTACGGCTCGACACCCAGCGTACGTTATTTGTGAATGGTGCGGAGGAAGTCTTCGATTTCGGGGATGCCGCCCTGAAAGACGAGGTAGCCGTTGTACGGTTCGCGGTCGGTGATCTCGTCAGCGATCGGGGTGAGCATGATGTCGCGGATTTCCTTCAGGTCATCGGTCTGGCCCAGTGCCCAGCCGAGTTTCACCCAGGCGACTTCGGGCAGCATGTTTTCGGCCGGGACGACACCCATGCCCATGATGTCGCGGCCGGTGTCGTAGACGAACATGTGGACGTAGCCCCAGAGGGTCTGGACGGTCATGTAGATGGCGATGCCGGCATCCTGGGCGCGCTTGAGGGCGGGATAGACGGCCTTGTTGACGTGGCCCAGACCGGTGCCGGCGATGACGATGCCGCGGTAGCCGTTGTCAATGAGCGAGTCGATGATGTCTGGTTTCATGGCCGGATAGTAGTAGACGATCGACACGCGGTCGTCGAAGACCGGCGTGACCTTGACGTTGCGATCTTTGCGACGCTTGCGATAGTTCTTCAGCGGCTTGATTTCTTCCTTGTTGATGATGGCGACGGGGATGTCACCTATGGTGCGGAAGGTGCTGCGGTAGGAGGAGTGCATTTTGCGGACACGGGTGCCGAGATGCAACAAGCCGTATTCGTCGGAGGTCGGGCCAAACATGCAGACCAGTACCTCGGCGATGTCGGATTCGGAGGCGGCCCTGGTAGCGTGGATCAGGTTGAGGGCGGCGTCGGATGACGGCCGGTCGGAGGAGCGCTGCGAGCCGACCATGACAATCGGCACCGGCGTGTTCTGGACCATGAACGAAAGGGCGGCGGCAGTATGGTGCATGGTGTCGGTACCGTGACCGACAACGATACCGTCGATGCCGTTCTCGATCTGTTCGCCGATTGCTTTGGCCAGTGTAATGTACTGTTCCGGCCCCATGTTTTCGGAGAAGACGCCGAACAGCTTGGTGGTGGTCAGGTTGCAGATGTCGGCCAGTTCGGGCACGGCGCCGTAGAGTTCACCGGGTGAGAAGGCGGGTATGACGGCGCCGGTGCGGTAGTCGAGCCGCGAGGCAATGGTGCCGCCGGTGCCGAAGAGCTTGATATTCGGCTTTTCGTCGGATCTCGGGAATTCCTTTTCGGGAATCTTGTAGTTGGCCTCTTTGTAACCTTCTTCGGTAATGTCGGTGATGGTGTCGACGGCGATACCGACGTTGTAGCCGGTGATCAGTTTGAGGACGATATGGCGGTCGTCGTCCTGTTCTGAGCGTGGCAGGATGATCCCTTTGAATTCTCCGCGGGTCGACTTGACGACCGACTGCGCCCAGACGCGGGCGTTGAATTTCTTGAGGACTTCGAGGGCTTTACCCTGGTAGCCTTTATAGCGGTCGTCTTTCACGATGTCAGGCATGGGTCAGTTCCTGTTCGACGAGTTTGGGGAGGTCGCGCAGGGGGATGTTGCCGATCGCCATCGGCCGAAGCTGGCCGATCAACCAGTTACGCTCGGCGTGGTCGTGGTGACTGCGTCGGTGCTTTGTAAACTGTTCGCGGAGTTTGGGGATCATGGCAGCAATTTCATCGGCGGAATGTTTTTCGAGGTTGAGATTGTCGTATGCGTCCTGCACTGATACTTCAGTATCCGGCTGCGCCATGCGCATGAGCAGCCGGGGGGCGACATCCCAGGGGAGCGAGCGTTCACGGACAAAGCGACAAAGGTTGTAGATCTGGTCGCCGGTTACCAGACTGCGGTCGTGTTGCTGGCCTTCAAGGTGGGCCAGGTGCTGGCCAAGCAGGATGCCGAGTTGGCGCGGCTCGACGAGATTGTCGTTGCCCGCGCGCTCAATGACCGGCGCGAGGTTACGCTTGAGCAGGTAGTGGTGCATATGGTCGGGGACGCGCCATTCTGCCAGTTGCTTCATCCGTTCGACCGGAGGGACTGCAAGGGCAGCCCGTTCTTTATCGACAACCTCCTGTTTGATGGCGATTGGCGCCGAGTCGGTGTCGGGGTACATCCGGTCGGGACCGGGCAGGACGCGCTCGAAAGTAGTGCGGCCGTCCGGCCAGGATTGCCGGGTCTCGTTGGGGACACCGTCAAGGGCAAGACGGCAGCGTTCTTCGATCGTTTCGAGGGCAGTGCCGATATCGTCGTGGTGAGCCCAGACAATCACCTGGGCGTCGCCCTCCCCCGCCCGCAGCTTGGTGCGGACGGTATTCCAGTCGTCGCTTGAGAGCAGCGGATTAAGAGCTTCGCTGTCGGTCATGCTGCTTTTCTCGAGGCAGGCGATGATGCGCAGGCGATCGTCGATTTCGTCGGCAAACGTTTTCTCCGGCTGAGTGAAATGCGACAGCAGACCGCCGAATTCCGGGAGATTGACCGCCACCACCTGGTAGTTGTTGGCGTGGGCACGGGCGATTGGTTCGTACTCCCCCTTGAGCTCGTCAACCGAAAGATTTGCGATAGTGCACTTCCAGCCCCTGGGATTAGAGATGCGGTTTTGCAGTTCCTCTTTGATGGTCACGAGGGCGCGCTGTCGGAAAGCCTCGATATGGGTCAGTTGCGGTATCCACTTGATGTGGGCAACGCCTTTTATTTCCACGCGGGTGCCGCCGGTAGCGCTGACGTTGACATCCTGCCTGGCAGCGCCGATACCGGTGCGGACCATTCCCGAGGCACGGGCAAGATAGCTGATGTACTGGCAAGCCTCGGCGCATTCGTAGGGAGTGAGCATGTCGGGGTAGGTGACGGTTTCTATCAGCGGCATACCGAGGCGGTCGGTACGATAGACGCGAACGTGGCCGATGTCGGAGACCTCGCGGCAGGAATCTTCCTCGAGGGAAATCTGCATGACGCGGATCTTCTTGTGTTTGAGCGGGATCTCCCCTTCGATGCCGACGATGCCGGTGCGCTGGAAACCGGTCGGAATGGAACCGTCGAGATATTGCTTGCGGATGATATGGAACTCGCCGACGACATTACATTTGAGGGCAAGCGCAAGGTTGATGGAGATGCGCAGAGCCTCGCGGTTGATCTGGAACGGCGGGGTATCGTCCATTTCGTACGTACAGGCGGTCTCGCTCTTGATGCGATACATGATGTTCTTGCGGGTCTTGAACTCCATGAGAGCGGTACCGTCGTACTCCCCCAGTTCCGAGAGAGTCGGGCGCATGTGGCGCAGGACCTCGGCATCGAAATCGTCCGGTTCCTGATAGATGCCGGCCGGGCAGTGGCAGAAAAGCTTTTCTTTGGTCAGCAGTTGCTGGTGGACTTCGAGGCCGGACTTGAAGCCGATGCCTTGCCAGGTTTCCGGCGTGGCTTCTTCAAGCGGCACAAACCCGATGCTGGAGCGGGTTTTCTCGTAGTTGGTGCGCGGGTCGAACTCTGTTTTCATCATTGTCATTCGGTGGACGATCCTGGTTCGCCCAACGCGGCGTAAAGTACGGCTGGAAGGGACGGCCGACAAGGAAATTCGTGGCGATTGAGGTCCCTTGGCGACTTGCGCTGCAACATTCAGCGGTCATATTCGTAAGGTCTTACGTAACTATCGACGTGACGTCACTGAGATTGGGAGACAACTATGGATTTTATAGCGCAACTGGGCGCGCTGGCGTTTGGCAGTCGACTGCGCCGCTTGAGTGATCGCCTGATGAGAGATGTATCGAGGATCTATCGCGAGTATCCGGTCGACTTTGAACCGCGCTGGTTTCCCGTGCTGTACCTGTTGAAGGACGGCGAACCGCGCGGGGTGACCGAAATTGCGCGGGAGCTCGGTTTCACCCATCCGGCGGTGAACCAGATTGCCGGCGCTATGGAACGTCACAAGCTGCTGGGGCACCGTCGCGATCCATCGGATGACCGTCGTCGCCTCTTACACCTGACCGAGGCCGGCCAGGGGCTGGTACTAAGACTGGCGCCGGTCTGGGCAGCGATTGCGTCGGCGACGGACGAGATGATGCGTGCGGCCTCGTGTGATATCCTCAAGGCACTTTCGGAGATGGAGACATCGCTCGATGAGCAGAGCCTGTATGACAAGGTGAGTCGAAAGCTGGCCAGGGGCGCTGGAAAAGCTGTAAAGGACTAAAGAGCAATGCACAGTAAAGGTGTCCGAAACAGCATGGGCCTGGGTGTAGTGATTGCCGGGACAGCGTTCGGTCTATCGGTGCTCCCGATAGTCGGGCAGGCGCCACCGCGGGCAGTAGTGCCGGAGCCGCCACAGATAGATCGGGCTACTCAGTTGGAGATCATTGATTCAATTACGACGACTCTCAATGACTACTATGTCTTTCCTGAGGTGGCGAAAGGGATGGAGTCGTATGTGCGCA
>CAZJCK010000097.1:6841-10080 GCA_964544635.1 uncultured Ignavibacteriales bacterium
CGGATATCGAGTGGGCATTGATCGGTTTGAAAGCGAAAGACGGGACTCCATCGCTGTCGGAGTCGGAGCGATTGGAGTATGTCGGGACATATGGGCCGCGCAACATCGCCATCAATAACAATGAACTGGTGTATGAGCGAATGGGTACCGACAACGGCCCGATGCGGATGATGCCATTGACGGAGGATGTCTTCGGTTTCGAGGAGATTGACTGGTTCCGTCTCAAGTTCGAACGTGATGACCATGGTGATGTGGTGGCCGTTGTCGGCATGTATGAGAATGGCCAGAGAGAGAGAAACCCTCGAGGCAACTAACCCTCCCCGTCTCGAGTCGGGTCGCCGATGCACACAGTCGGCGGCCCTTTTTTATCTGATGTCGTTGAGGAGCCGGCGCGCCTGCTGATCCTCGGGGCGCAGCTGCAGGTACTGTTCCAGGTACGCCTGTGCCGAAGCAGGATCGTTGAGTTGTTGGAGATGGAGCAGGGCGAGATTGAGGACAAGCGGAGCATTGTCCGGATCGAGTTCGGAGGCACACCGGTAGTGGCTGACGGCGTTCTCATAGTCATTGGCGGCAAGGGCGGCGTTGCCGCGATCTTTACAGACATTGGAAATGCCGAGTATGATGTTGCGGCGCTCCTGCGGTGTCATGATCGGCCGGGTGAGGGCTTCTTCGTAAGTCTCGATGGCAAGGTCACCATAACCGATGCGTCGGAAGAAAACCCCGAGATGATACAGCATTTCGGCGCGCGGTTCGTTGTCCATACGGTTGACGGCGCGGCGGAAGGCAGCCAGCGCCGTACTGCTGTCGGGAGGAGCGGCCGTGAGGGCTTCCTCACCCGCGCAAAGGTCAACGTGGGCAAGCATCTGGCGGGACATCAGGTCGCCGCCGTCGAGGTCGGGTGGGAAGTCGATGAGAATAGGCTCGTCGGCGGGAGGGGTTTGCATCCTGTACAGCAGACCGTACGAGTAGTATGGAAGCTCAGTGTTCAGCCAGTTTGGTTCGTTCTGGTAATGGTTCTTGGCAAGGTACTTCTCCCCCGCATCGAGCCGGATGATAATGTCCCGGGCACTATGGTAGTCGTCGATATCGAGGCCGCTCAGTTGCCTGACCTGATCGAAGATACGGGATCGCCGCATGGAGCGGTCGTAGACCGTGAGGTCGGGGCGGTAGTCCTCGGCATAGCGGAGGTAGACGGTACCGAAGGAGTTGATATCGCCGGCAGTGAAGAGGATACCGTCATCGGCGGTGTCGAGGATGGCGCGGCAGTATGATTCATACATGGTATAGTCGGAGCGGTCGATGTCGCGGTAGTGGGACCAGGCCTGTCCGATTGCGAGCAGAGACAGGAGAGCGCCGATGCTGAGTTTTAGGCTGCGCGATGGGAAACGACGATAGAGCCAGATGATGTTGTTGGCAATCAGTATGGTGCTGAAGAGCATGGCCGGGAGGTAAAACGGTTCGTAGTTGCGCGCCTGGTGAAAGGCAGCGAGGACAAGTGAGACGACAAGGATCAAAGAGGCACAGGTGGTGCGGGTTCTGGCGGTACGCAGGCCGAGTACGATACCCGACAGAAGCAATGGTATGCCGAGGATGGTGAACGATTTGGTAAGTGAGCGGATGTACAGCTCGGCGGCGTGCCAGAGGTTGGCCCAGGAGTTTTCGACCCAGCCGGAGTATTGCTGCAGGGTCATGTGGTCCCACAGGGCGGCGATGGTTGTCGGCGCGCCCCAGTTGGTGGCCGGGTTGTGGGGGGAACGTACCAGCATGTAGAGATAGACCGAGGCGGCAAGAGCGAGCAGCAGAACGTGGACCGGGAGCATGCGGACATTGCGGTAACGGCGCTCGCTGATGTAGAGAACGATGAGGGCAGCGCCAAGCGAAAGGGCTGAGGGATGGTTCGTCAGGGCAAGGCCGAACAGGTAGACCATGAGCGGCCAGCGGCGAGGGTGTTCCGATTCGATCGCAAGATAGGCGGCGCCGATGAGAAGAACATTGAGGGTGTAGATTTCAATGCCGACGGTTTCGGCCCACACGAGCGGCGAGAAGGCGAACAGAAGGGCGAGGCCGGTGGATGTGAGCGGGTCGAGTTTCCGTCGCAGGATCAAGAAGAGGGCGGTGATGCCGAGGGCGGCGACGGTTATGTTAAAGAAGCCGGCGGTGAGGATGGGACGACCGAAATCAAAGATTGCCAGGAAGCTGCCGCCGAGCAGGGTGAAGAGGGGGTAGCCGGGCGGGTGGCAGATGCCTAACGAGTACAGGGCGAGCGCGAATTCTCCCGAGTCACCTATCCAGACAGTGCGGCAGGCGGTGGTGTAGTAGACGATCCAGGCGGCGAGGGTGACCAGGAGCGCCATGCCGACGGTGGCGCCGTGATTCAGTCGGAAGTGATGACGGTCGGTCTGGATATTTGCCAAGGTTCCTCTACCCCGTTCGGGTTACGCCTGGTGCGGAAAGTCGATGCGTTTGCCGCGAGCTGGCCGTACCATGTTGTTTACGTCGTTATCAGTAATACTACAATTGATATGGATCAATGTCTAAGAGAATTGCAGATAAGATGGCGGTGCCGGTGTGACTGTTCGTGTGTACGGTGAGGCGCCGTATAGGGTGGCGGTGATACATGGCGGACCGGGAGCGCCGGGGTATATGGCGCCGGTGGCGCGCGAACTGGCTGAAGACCGAGGCGTGCTGGAACCGTTGCAATCGGCGAAGTCATTGGACGGACAGATTGATGAGCTGCATGATCAGCTATGCGAATATGGTGACCGGCCGATTGTATTGATCGGGTCGTCGTGGGGAGCGGTGCTGAGTCTGCTGGTGGCGGCACGGTACCCTGATGCCCTGAAGAAGCTGATATTGATCGGGTCGGCGGTGTTTGATTCTGAGAACTCGAGGAAGGTGATGGCGAACCGGATCGCGCGGCTCTCGAAAGAAGCACGGGATCGGTATCATGAGATTCAGCACGGCCTCGAGGACGAATCGGGACAGTCACAGGACAATTTGGTGAGTGAACTGGGGCGTCTGCTTGACGGCACCGATATGTACGATCCGATCACCACTGATCTGGAGACAATTGAGGTGCAGTACGATGTTTACTCGGGGGTCTGGCCGGAGTTCAGGGAGCTGCGGGACCGGCCGGGGTATCTGGCGTTGGAGTTCTCAAAGATAGTTTGTCCGGTGGTGGTGATACACGGGGAGTATGACCCTCATCCGATTGACGGCATTCGGCCATATCTGGAGGA
>CAZJCK010000098.1:0-9962 GCA_964544635.1 uncultured Ignavibacteriales bacterium
CTCAGAAAAGCCGCTGGGGACACACCTGAAGATGGTGCTGCGCAATTTCACACCATCGGGGGCATCATCCGGGCAGATCGCCAGGCTCGACCAATCACATCGAGATGAGTTGCAGCAGTTGTACGACCTGGCCTATCCCGGTAATTACTTCACGGCGCGCATGCTCGAAACCGGCAAGTATATCGGCTGGCTTGAAGATGATCGGATCGTGTCGGCAGCGGGGGTACACGTCTACTCGCCGCGCTACAACATGGCTGTGCTCGGCAATATCGCGACCGACCCGGACTACCGGGGCCGTGGCCTGGCTGCGAAGGTAACATCGCACCTGTCACGGGAGCTGGTTGAGGAGGGGATTCGTGTTACCCTCAATGTCCATCACCAGAATGGCGCCGCCATAGGCTGCTATGAGTCGCTCGGTTTTGTCACCGAGCATAAGTATGAAGAGGGGTATTTCGAGCTGAGGGGGTAGGCTCAGCGGCCGCGATTGCGACGTTCTTCTTCGTCGCGCTTACGCTCACGCTCGAGGCGGCGCTCCCGCGCCGTCAACTGTGGATCGTCGGTCAAGACCGCTTCCGGGTCGAGCTGCAAATGGCGCAGGTCAAACAGGATTTCCTCGACATCATAACCGTACAGCCTGGCTGCCAGCCAGAGCGGTTCAGTGTGCTGCGACGGGCAGTGATGGCAGCCGCCGAAGAAGTACTTGCGAATGACCCGTTCTGATCCGGGGACGATCTCGATGATCTGGCCGATCGTCATATCGCGCTGCAAAGTCGGTCTGTCGTGTCGCATGGTCATCACTTTCTATCTATCGGTACGGGAGCGGAAATCCTCAACCGCCGCCCTGATCGCATCAGGCGCCAGGTTGGAGCAGGCCATCTTCTGTTCCGGCAGGCCGTTGAGCCACTCACCCACCTGCTCCCGGGTGATGGCGATCGCTTCGTCGATAGTGCGGCCGACGACTTTCTCACTGGCCACCGAACTGCAGGCAATCGCGGCGGCACAGCCAAACGTCTTGTGGCGTGCCTCGACAATCCGGTCACCGTCAATCCTGATGAACAGCTTCATCACATCGCCGCAGGCCGGGTTGCCGACTGACCCAACCCCATCCGGCTGCGCCATGTCCCCGGTATTGCGGGGATTCTGAAAATGTTCCAATACGGTTTCGTTATACATGGCGCTCATAATACCGGTTGACGGTGGTTTGTACAACCGTGATTAAATCAAACCCGTCAACCTCTTGATTGTTCCACATTCCCGCTTGACCGTCAGCATCTACAGCCCATACATTGGCGGCAATTGCAGCAATATGAGGACCGACATGAAGATCCCCCTGTTGATCATAGCTCTCTTCGCTCTGGCATTAGGCTGCTCCGAAAGCCCGCCTCTGAATGCCGAGGCCGCCTTCAAGACGTTCCAGGAAGCGCGCAACCTCCATGACCTCGAGATGATAATGCGGCACGTCGACAAGCTGGCTCGCTTTGAGTACGATCGCAGCGACTACGTACATGGGGTGGACGAGTTCAGGCAGGTGCAGGCGTTCGACGCCGCACTCGATGTCGCCATCGAATACCGAATCCCGATGGTCGAGGCCGACACAGTTGTGGCGATCGTTACCGAAACCAATAACCTGCGTCGCGCCCTCGGCGCCGGCAGTGAGGTCTATCGGGCACGCTATATCTTCTACAAGGGTAAACTGGCATACCGTCACTATACCAGGCTAACATCGACGGGAAGACCGCTGGAAGAACTACTGCCGGCGTTTTTGTCCTGGGCCGAAATGAATTACCCTGATGACTACCAGCAGGTAGTCAACAACGGAGAGTTGGTGCGCAGCAGACAGTCGGCCGAGATACTTGAGGAACTGTTGTCGCAGTACCCTGATCGGGCTGACAGTCTGCAATCGTAGATACTCGGCTCCGGCTTGCTCCGGCATCATCGGTGCTACCACGCGCCCTCACACTGCCGACAACCATATTGTCCGGCCGTCCGACAAGTGCCTAAGACATTGCAAAAGCAACACTTCAGGCTATTCCGCGAACTGACTTAATCGATAGAAACATCCGCAATCTTGTGATTTTTGTCACATTTTCTCTTGACTCTGTCAGGCCAGTGTCATTTTTTACCGATAGATGTTAACGATCGTTCACTAACTTGGTGGACATTCAGGCCGGTTCAGCCCGGACGATCGACCTGATAAAGAGGAGAGAGACCGGCACGCCAATGAGCCTCCTGAACACCAAACAAAGTTGGCCACCTGTCATTATAATAGACCAGATTATCGATGCGTGTAGCGTGGTAAGCGCCACATTACCTGTGCCAAATTGCGACAACCGCTTACTGTAAGGAGAGGTATTATGCAAAGGAAATTGTTATTGCTCCTCATCATCGGGTTGGTACCGCTGATCGGTTTGATCGGCTGTGATGATGAAGAAGACTGCCCGACCTGTCCCGATGCTGATACGGTTACCGTACCCAGCGTCTCAGAACTGATGGCAACATCCCAGCACTTCACCACCGCCGGCATGGAATACTTTTATGCTGAAGAGAATGGTGGCTTTGAGGGTTTGACCGGCGTACCGTATGACCAGCTGCTGTGCAAGAACTGTCATGCCGGTCCGGCCGACTGTAATGTCTGCCATGAAGTTGACAACGACGGCACGCTGCTGACGCCGGTCAATTCGTCCTGCCTGGCCTGTCACGGCCGCCAGGGTAAAGAAATAAACACCGCGACACTGGCCGATGGCAGCACGCCGGTGACTGATCCTCACGCCGCCGTTGCCTGTGCGACCTGCCACACCGCCGACGCTGTCCACGGTTCGGGTACACCGACCAATTCGATGTGGGACGACGGGTTCGGGAAGTACTGCACCGACGCCGGCTGCCATGATGGTGACCTCAGTGGCGTCAGCGCCCACTCCACCCACGCCGGTCTTATCGAGTGTTCGGCCTGTCACAGCCAGTACACCACCACCTGCTACAACTGTCACTTCGATAGCGAGCTGGAGGCCGATGTCAAGCGCGCCTACCCGGCGGCGCCGAACTGGAAGTTCCTGGTGAAACGTGACGGTTTGATTCGTCTGGGTGCGTTCATGACACTGATCAACGACGATACCACTGGCCACTGGGTCGTGGCGCCGTTCTATTCGCACACCATCGATCCCGACCCGGGCTGCGACTGCCACAACAGTCCCATGATGGCTGAGTATAACAGTGTCGGTACGATGACGATTTCGACGTGGGATGCCGACAGCAGCAAGGTCGACTTTACCACCGGTGTCATTCCGGTCACCACCGACTGGCGCACCGCCATTCAGTCGGTGTTCGTGAATCTCGACGTACCGAACGGTTCGGTATGGTCGGAGGCGACGGTTGACACTGTCAGCAAACAGATCCTGCTTTGCGAACCGATCCCGACTGCAGAACTGCCGACGCAGTTCTAAACTGCACTCTCATTGAGTTCTCCTTGGATACAGGGAAGGCCGCAACGGCCTTCCCTGTTGTCGTATTACTCCGAAGCGCAGGATTTATGCCGCTGAAGTTGACGATTCGAGCGGACGGCTGTTCACGACAGTTGTCCGACAGGCACAAAAAAACGGCGCTGTCAGTACAACAGCGCCGTTGGGTGTGAGTAACCGCGAAATGCGGAGATGCTTTTACTTCTGGTTGTTCTCGGCCTTACTCTCGCCTGCTTCGGCATTGGCTTCGGCCTCGGCAGCCATTGCCGCCGGCGCCGGCTTACCGTGCTTGTGGTAATACGCTCGCTGGTTGATCTCGACAAACGTCTCACCGTCGGTGCGCCAGTTGATCACCTCTGTATAGTCGACATCGAACCGCTCATGCATCATGTGCAGGTTGATCAGGTTGATCATTTCGGTGTCGGTCAGGGCGATACGTATCCACCGGTCGCGATCGGCCTGGAACTTGGCAAGCAAGTTGGCATACGGCGGCTTGGTTACCCCGGTCTTCACCGGCAGGTAGAAGTGTTCCGCTTTCAAATGCAGTCGGATGGCAATCTCCCAGAACGCCTTCCCCTCGAGGCGCAGGTCGACGACTACCTGCGGATTAACGTCGGCCTTGTTCGCGATATAGTAGATTGGCGGCAGTGCGTCGGCCGGGATATGGTAATCTTTGTTAAGGCGCACCAGTTTCTTTTCATCGACACCAAACTGTTTGGAGACAGTGGTCAGGTAATCCTGCAAACGTCCATCCTCGATCGACGTTTCGCTCTTGTTGTCGGCCGCGTAGATCGGCATCGCCAACAGGCAGAGCAGGACAACAACAGTGAGAGCAGTGATATGCGTACGCATCTCGAAATGACTCCTTCCGGATAGCTGATCTATCCACCTTGTGGGTACATTACTATTATCGGAATCCGACCGGGGTAGCCTTTAATGGAATCTGGGAAGGCCTCTGCAGACGCAAGAAACCGGCATATATTCTTTAATAGCAAAAACTTACGGCAGCCCGCCGGTAATCGTGCCGTCGGAAACCGCTCGCAATTTCACCTCGGCCGGACCGTCGATGAACCCCGCGCGACATCATGACTGCCCTGGCAGCCGGCTACTATCCGGCCGCACGAGCGGCGCGGATCGACCCTGTCAAGGCGCTCCGCCAGGAGTAATCAAAAATGGACTTGATTGACTCGAACCGTCGGGCTATCTTTGCAGTAGCCTGGACGGTGCACAGGAACATGCCGTCCGGGAATTAATCACGTGCACGCTTCGGGGGTCTTCATGAACGCACGGCTGCTCGCGCTGAGCGCCGCACTATTGATAACTGTCGTCTCGAATGCCGTCGCCGAAATCGGCTTTCTACCGTCAGGCGCGGCCGACATCGCCGGTCTCGCACCGCTGACGGCGCCACCGCAGTATGCGGTTGATTCGGACAACGGCGCGCTGCTCCTGCTTCGCAACAATACGTCGTGGGCCATTGCGAGAGCCTCAGATGGCGCCACCATGGCATCGGGCACGTTCGCAGTCGCCCCCCAACGCCACCACCAGCAGGCGCTGGGAGACTTCGACGGTGATGGTTCGGTTGATCTGGTTATTGTGACTACCGACAACGGCACGGGCGGCGCAGGGGAACATACGGTCGATCTCAGGCTCGAATTGATCGTTGGCCCGAATTACATTAATACGACTGAACTGCTCAGCTACTCCGGCACCGGTGGCCTGATCCCACCACAGGTGCAGGCCATCGACATTAATTCTGATGGTTACCCTGAACTCGTTCTCTCCATCCCCGGTGGCAAGGCGGCACAATACGGCAACTGCTTGATCGAATCGATGACCGGCGAGACAATCTGTCTGACGAACGGTCTTGTCGACACCCTCTGGACACTGCCGGGATTCTATACGACGCTGCATACAGCACACACCACTGCCGAGCAGTGGCTCTTTGCCGTTGCGATATCGGCGGAAAAGGTAGCGTGCAGCGATGTCGCCCCGGTTGTCACCATCTCGCGAGAAGCGACCACGATCAGCAACAATGCCACACTGGTGGCGTCGTTTCCGACCTGCCCGCCGCCGGACGGTGTCGGAGACTACACCGGCGGCCAGTCGATGGAGAGGCAGTGCCTCATTCAAGAACTGTCGCCCGCTCCAACCGTCGATTTCGTTACCATCAGCAGTTGCGAATACGACGTCGGCACGCCGCGATCGATATGCGATCCGTTCGCACCGGGGGAGATCGCTACGACCGTTGTCTTACAGCGCTTGAGCGATGCCGATGACCATTCGCCCGTCTGGTCGCAGCGGATGCATCTTGATAACGCCGCGCCGGCGTATCATTCGCTCATGCCGGATCACCTGCTCATACTGCAGGGCGACTCGATAGTGGCCTTAGCGCTTGATGACGGTTCGGTGAGCCAGGTGGAATCGGACCTGCCCGACGGTGACCAGTACTGGTGGGCGTGGCTGGACGGCCGCTATGGCGACCCGGTGCTGATGACAAGCCGGAACGACCAGCTGATTTGGTATGCAATCGATATGGCCACGGCGATTGAGGCTGACGATACCGGGGCGCCTACGCTGCCACAATCGTTCGTGCTGGAACTGCCGTATCCCAACCCGTTCAACGGACGATTGACTGTACCGGTGACGGTGGTGAGACAGATTGAGCTCAAAGCAACCGTATACGATGTCCTCGGTCGCACCGTGGCAGTGTTGCATGACGGTACCGCTTCGGCGGGGGACTGGCTGTTCACCTGGGATGCCTCAGTACAATCGTCCGGCCTGTACCTGCTCAGGGTTGAGGGCGGCGGAGTGTCGGCCCAGGAGAAGATACTCTTGTTGAAGTGATAGCAGAGGATCTACGAGGATGAAACGCACAGGGAATGCACTTTGCTGCACGATGGCGCTGCTGTGGGGAGCAGGCACCATGGCGGCCGATTCATTGTTTACCGACGATGCCGTCCGCAATGGTAAATCGCCCGACGACAATTACTGCATCGTTCTTGACATGCCCCGTGTCCAGGCCACCAACGAATGGCTCTACCTGGTCGGTAGTATTGATGATCAGGGTTTGGTCACCGGCATTGTTGATTCTGTGCGCACTGCCGCCCATCTGAGCTGGTGCGATGATCACACGCTCTTTCGCATCGAGCACTCGTCGGGCAATCCGGACCGCGGGGCCGGGCCGGACGGCTGTACCCATTTGATTACGGTCGACGTTGAAACGTCGCAGGTCGATACGGTAGCCTCGTTGTGCCACGACGGAGCGGGGGAGGCGTACGGCAGTTTCAACAAGCAGGCCTTTCGCTTGCGCGATTCGGTGTTCTGCTTTCAGACCTATCGCGCCGATCATCGCTGGCTGTCGGTGGTGGCGCGGATAGCGCCCGACGGTAGGCTTGATACGCTGCAAACGTATGTCAATGCCGGCATGCCGGTTTTCTGCACCGGTTTCAATAACATTGCCGTCGGGGTGCGACCCGACCGCGCCGCCTGGTCGGAGCAACAGGGGATTGCGGTGCTGGATCCGGCCAGTGGAAAGGAACGTTACCGCGCGGCCCATGAGCAGCTCTCGCTGGTCGAGCCGGTGATCCGCCGCAACGACGGCCGCTTGTATTGCCGCGCAGTCGACAGCAGGGGACGGTCGCACGGCATTGTACGGTACGACAACCGGCGGTTTCGTATGGACATGATCTGGAAGAACAATGATGCCACCCCCATTGAGCACTGGTATCTCGACGGCGACTCGCTGCGGATTTACCTCGACGCCAGCATCGACTCGGGCGCTGCCACCGGGACGCGACAGACTGTCGCCGTCAAACTCGATTGAGAATTCAGAACTATGCTAAAACAGCCGCTCCCGCTTCGACAGAAACGCCAGCAGCGCTTTGTCGAACGGCGTGGCGGTGTCGATCAGGTGGTAGTCGATTCCTGACTGGCGGCAGGCCGTAGCGACCTGGTTGGAGTAGGCTTGCACCGCTGTGGCGAAGTCTTTCTTGATCTGGTACGGCAGCGTGGTCATCTCCTCACCCGTCTCCATATCTTTGAAAACCGCCTCGCGACCGAAAGCAAAGTCGCGCTCGCGCGGATCGAGAATGTGGAAGACTATCACCTCATGGTTGTTGTAGCGGAAATGCTTGAGGCCGCTGATGATCTTGTCGGCCTCGTCGAGCAGGTCGGACATGATAATCACCAGGCCGCGACGCTTGACCCGCTCCGCCATCTCATGCAGCGTGGCGGCGATATCGGTTCGATCCGACGGCGGCTGGTTCGCGATTTCCCGCAACAGGACATGCAGGTGCCCCGGCTTGGAGCGCGGTGGGATGTACTTGCGGAGATGATCGTCGAATGTCACCAGTCCGACGGCGTCACGCTGACGCAGCATCATGTAGCCCAGCGCGCCGGACAAAAGACCGGCGTAATCGTGCTTGGTGATGCGGTCCTCCGACTGGTAGGCCATCGAGCGGGAGCAGTCCAGAAGCAGGTACGCCTTGAGGTTGGTCTCTTCTTCGTACTGCTTGATATAAAAGCGGTCGGACTTGCCGTACACCTTCCAATCGATGTCGCGGATACTGTCTCCCGGCATATACTGACGGTGCTCGGCGAACTCGACCGAAAAGCCGTGGTAGGGCGACTTGTGCATGCCGGCAATGAAGCCCTCCACCACCATGCGCGCCCGCAGTTCCATCCCCTTGAGCTTGGAGACAATGTCCGGGTCGAGATATTTGCGATGATCGTTGGCCATGAGTAATACGTTATACGCGCCAGACGCCTAACTGTCCTGAAAGATTTCACTCAATATGCTGCCGTTGATCGTAATGGCGCCGCGATACATGCCCGCGGAGTTGAACGGCATGGCGATGTTGCCCTGTCGGTCAATCGCAACCAAACCGCCGGAGCCGCCCAGTTCGCCGAGCTTGCCGACGGCGATATCACATGCATCGGCTAAGCCCTTGCCCTGATACAACATAATCGCAGCCACATCGTACGCCGTCACCGCCCGCATGAAGTACTCACCGACCCCGGTGGTGCTCACCGCGCAGGTCGCGTTATCGGCGTACGTGCCGGCGCCGATGATCGGGCTGTCGCCGATTCGTCCGAACCGCTTGTTGGTCATACCGCCGGTCGAGGTCGAGGCGGCGACGTTGCCGTTGCGATCGACCGCCACCGCGCCAACTGTCCCCATCTTGTCCTTGTCGTCGGAGTGATCAAGCTGCGCCGTGGGCGCGCCCTGTTCCTTCTCGCGCGCCAGCACTTTCTGCAGTTGGTTCCAGCGATACTCGGTAAAGAAGTAGCTTCCTTCCACCAGTTCCATCCCGTGCTCGACGGCGAACCGCTCAGCGCCGTCACCGCCCAGCAGCACATGGTCGGAGTATTCCAGCACCAGTCGCGCCAGACGGATCGGCGAGGCGATACGTTTGACCCCGGCAACGGCACCGACGTTTTTAGTGGCACCATCCATGATGCAGGCATCCTGTTCGTTCACGCCGTCGTGCGTGAAGACGGCTCCTTTCCCGGCATTGAACAGCGGGTTGTCCTCCATCGATTCGACCGCGGCCTGGGTTGCATCAAGCGCTGAGCCGCCACTCCTCAACAGTATGTAGCCGGCATTTAGCGCCGACTCGATACCGTCGCGGTAGCCGCGCTCCTTTTCGGGTGTCATTTTGGACTTGAGTATGGTGCCGGCGCCGCCGTGGACGGCAATGGCGATGGGAGGGTTATTCATGATTGCTTATATCCTTCGGCTTCCTGCCCAACTCCACAAACACTAGAAACGCCATATACGACATGATCGCAAGCATCGCTACTCCCGATACCGCCAGGATGTCGTCAAAGAACCAGTGGAACGACTCCCCCGACAAGCCAATCGAATGCAGCAGTATGACGATAGTGAAACTCCACAGCAGAATCTTCTTCAGTTTGACGGTCGCCGACGTAAATACGAAGAACAACCCGAGCACGGCGTACAGAAGTGTCTGCCCGTTAATATGGGTGTGCGCCAGACCGACATTGCGTCGCAATTGGGTCTGCCAGTCGGGACGGCTGTCGCTGTAGAGTTCGGCCGGATCGTCGCGGGCGTCGGAGCCCGTGAACTCGCGGGCCTCGCCGGCGAGGTATTCGTCCCCTTCACGAAATTTCTGCGCCATCGTGGCCGAATCGACCCTGGCCGGCTGCCCGGCCAGACTGCTGTCCCAGATCGGCGCCAGCGCCGCGTCGGGATCGTCGCTTAGTGCCGCAATATCTGACTGACGATCGGCTTCGGCCTCGGGGCTGGATGGATCGTAGGCCGGTGTGGTTTCCGACAACGGGTCGGCCGCGCCCGCCTGCTCCGAATCGTAGTAATAGTCCGGTACTTCGTGCTCGGCGATGATACCTTTGTCGACATAGTAGATGAAGACCGCCCAGAGCACAACGCCCATGAGGAGGCCGGTGACAGTGCCGACGAACAGTTTCATATACCCCGGCAGCATGGAGAGCCGGAACTCCGCGAACATTACCATGCGGGGAATATAG
>CAZJCK010000099.1:0-2235 GCA_964544635.1 uncultured Ignavibacteriales bacterium
CGGGCGCGAACGCCGTAGTTGACGTTGTCCTCGATCCATTCGAAGAAGCGGTCCTGGCGGTTGATCGGCATGCGCGGCTGCAGGATCTTCGGGTCGTTCCATTGCGTCAGTACCTCGGCATCCTGCGTCCAGATTTTCACTCTGGATCGCGGCACCCTGGTCTGCCAGTCCTTGCCGACCACGGCGTTGGTGTACAACAGCCGAAGTGTGACATTGCGCGACAGTTTCTCAAGCGGCTTCACAATGATGCTCGCAAAGTCCGGCTTGCTGTTGCGCGATACGTCGGGGATGCCGTCGGACAGCATCACGATCGTGATCGGGCGCAGGGTCAGCTTGCGATTTTTCACCGTCAGCGCGACCTGCTCGAAGAAGGCGTTGTAATCGGTGAACGGGTTGGGCTGCTCCTTCGGGAAGATCTTGTGCAGTTCGTCCCGAATTTCCGCGACCGATTTGTTCTCGAAGGTCTGGATCGGGAAGAACGTTTTTGCTTCATCTACCCGCGCCCCGCCGATCGAGCTGACGAACAGCACGTCGGGCGTCTCCAGCCCGCCCAACCCATGCAGGTGGCTGTACAGGTAGTGCGCGAGGAAGTCGATAGAATCGTCGAAATACTCCCCGTTCATGAACGAGCCGCTGATGTCGACACCGACAAACATGCACATGCGCGGTTTCGGATCGCCGTTGATCAGGCAACCGTTGAGCATGAGCGCGGCAATCACGAGCAGTACGACGGCAATCTTAGGCATCGATGTTTTCATACTCCCTCCGCGGCTCGGGTTGTTCGACCGGGGCCGGCTTGCGACCGACCGAGCCGGTGCTGCGCAGGCTTTTGGTGTCGGTGACCGAGGCCATCGACTTGAACGGCAGGTCGAACAGGTGGTTACCGCTCAACAGCAGCGTGCAGAAATTCAACCCGGCGGCGATCACCTGCAGCGGCGGCAACATCAGCGACGCCAGCAGTCCTTCCGCCTGGGTCTGCATCCAGGCCAGTTCGGTCTTGAGACGATCGACAAATTCCGACGATACTCCGGCGAGGCGGGTCTTGATGCCGTCGGGCTGGCTGAACACCACCATACCGCGACCCTGGATCAGGTACAGGATGGTCGGCGTACCATGAGCGGCAAACAGGAACCACGACAGGCTGCGGATACCGAACCAGACAAATGTCGAAATGCCCAGAATACCGGGGACACCGAGGCTGAAGTCGCTCGAGTACTGGGCGAACCAGGGTACCAGGGCGTCGACAAACTCACGGTACAAAAACAGCACCTCGACCATCAGCACCACCGCTTCGATGGCGGCGATACTGACGATAGAGCGGACGCTCTTCTGCTTGACGGCGTCGACAAAATTCGACAACACGGCATAGCTGCCCAGCACGATGAAGAGCAGGAAGACGAATAAGGGGATGCGGACATAGTTGATATGCAGCGTTTCGCCGGTAATGTTGGAGAAAACGTCGAGCACCAGCGGCGTCATCACGTAGGTGAAAATGACGGCTTCGACGAAACACCAGAAGATGGTCATGAAGACGGCTACCCACGGTACCGGCGAGCTGAGGACATTCTGGCTCAGGCTCTTGACCATACGGAACGGCGTGAAGATGACCTCCTGCACCAGCGACCAGGCCGCCATGACAGTCACCTTGGCGAACTCGACGACAGCGACTGCGAAGATGAAGCCGAACTTGAGCAGGCCGCCCCAGTACATGATGATCGATTTGCCGAGATCCCACCAGGTGATGAGAAGATCGGTGAGGAACTCCCGGCGATTGGGGCGCATGACCACCGACAGCAGGCAGGCGATCGAGGCCCAGCAGCCGAGGATAAAAGCCAGGGTAGGCAACAGCAGGAAGGTTCGTTTTCCGGCCATGGACCAGAAGGGGTCACCGGCCCCCCAGGCGAATTGTACAAAGGCGTCCTGGAACAAGAGCGGGAAGAACAGAAACGACAGGACAGCCTTGAGAATACCGCTGTTTTCGGTAAACATGGCAAAACTCCCTTGTAAGGATGGGCAATGCGGGAAAATCAGGATTGAATGATTAGTGACTTCCCTTGTATCGGAAGCCGGGAGGGCTGAATTTAAGATAATCTGACATTATTTACCCATCCCAAACGGTTGCCCACCAAGCGCTTACGTCCACAAGGACGAATATCGCCTTCGGCCGGCCTGTTTGGGGAACTGCGCTGCTGGAGAGAAAAGAAACAGCGCGCACGAGGACGTACGCGCTGCACA
>CAZJCK010000099.1:2335-9930 GCA_964544635.1 uncultured Ignavibacteriales bacterium
ACTGCGCTGCTGGAGAGAAAAGAAACAGCGCGCACGAGGACGTACGCGCTGCACAGAGTGCCGGATGGCGCCTGTCGGCGGCAGTGACATCACTTCATATTTCGTGGGCGACAGACCTGCCGGTTTGCCCCACCTATATCAACAGAACGCCTACTTCATATTCTTGATGATAGCGGTGGCGTAGTCGGACGTACCCACTTCCTTCGCCCCCTTCATCTGGCGGGCCAGGTCGTAGGTGACGGTCTTCTTCAAAATCGTCGCCGCCATCGCCTTCTCGATCATTGCCGACGCTTTCTCCCAGCCGAGATAATTCAGCATCATCACCGCCGAAAGAATGAGCGAACCGGGGTTGACCTTGTCCTTGTCGGCATACTTCGGCGCCGTGCCGTGGGTCGCCTCGAACAGGCCGATATAATCGCCGATATTGGCGCCGGGCGCCATACCCAGCCCGCCCAC
This sequence comes from uncultured Ignavibacteriales bacterium, assembly GCA_964544635.1. Taxonomy (GTDB): domain Bacteria; phylum Zixibacteria; class MSB-5A5; order GN15; family FEB-12; genus CAZJCK01. The sequence goes on from CAZJCK010000099.1 coordinate 2,792, forward strand.
CTGCGCGGCACAGGCATCGGACAGGTAATCGCCATTGAGGTTGGGCGTCGCCACGACATCGTATTCGTCGGGGCGCAACAGCACCTGCTGGAACATCGAGTCGGCGATGCGATCCTTGATGACGATTTTACCCTTCGGCACCTTGCCACTGTGCTTGTCCCACAGTTCGTCCTCGGTAACGATCTGGCTGCGGAACTCCTTCTTGGCCAGTTCATACCCCCAGTCACGGAAGGCGCCCTCGGTGAACTTCATGATGTTCCCCTTGTGCACCAGCGTGACCGACTTGCGGTTGCGTTCGATCGCCCATTCGATCGCCTTGCGCACCAGCTGCTGGGTTGCTTTCACCGAGATCGGTTTGATACCGATGCCGGAATCCTTGCGGATGTCGCGACCCATCTCGGTATTGAGCCAGTCGATGACCTTCTTCGCGTCTTTGCTGCCCTTCTTCCATTCGATACCGGCGTAGACATCCTCGGTGTTCTCACGGAATATAATGACATCGAGTTTCTCCGGCGCCACGACCGGTGAACCGACACCCTTGAAGTAGCGTACCGGTCGCACGCAGGCATACAGGTTGAGATGCTGGCGCAACGATACGTTGAGCGAACGGAAACCGCCGCCGACCGGCGTGGTGAGCGGACCTTTGAGGGCGACGTAGTACTTACTGATGGCCGCCTCGGTCTCCTCCGGCAGCCATTCCTTGTACAATTCGTTCGCCTTCTCACCCGCGTACACGTCCATCCAGGCGATCTTCTTCTTGCCCTTGTAGGCTTTCTCAACGGCGGCGTCGACGACGCGCCGGGTTGCTTTCATGATGTCGCGGCCGATACCGTCCCCCTCGATCACCGGGATGATCGGGTTGTCGGGGATCTGAAGTGTTTTATTCTTCAGACTGATAGGCGTACCATCCTCAGGTACCTTAATGTGCTTGTACTTTGGCATATACGTCCCTTGCTGTCCTTTAGTAGCCAACGGCCTTGAGATGTTCTTTATACGTCTTGGCTGAGTTCTGCAGTGCGCTCAGTTCCGACTTGGTCAGCTTCAGTTCGAGGATCTTCTCCACACCCTTGGCGCCGAGCACCACCGGTACCCCGATGTAGATATCCTTGATGCCGTACTGGCCGGTCAGGTAGGCCGAAGCCGGCACGACGCGCTTCTCATCGGAGATGATCGAGCGGCACATGTCGACCGACGAGGCAGCCGGGGCGTAGTAGGCCGAACCGGTCTTGAGCAGCTTGACGATTTCGCCGCCGCCGCCTTTGGTGCGTTCGCTGATCGCTTTGATGCGGTCCTTGGGGATCAGTTCGCCGATCGGCACGCCGGAGACAGTGGTGTAGCGCGGCAGCGGCACCATGGTATCGCCATGACCGCCCAGCACCATTGCCTGGACATCGGTCATCGCCACGCCCAGCTCCATGGCGACGAAGGCGCGGAAGCGGGTGGAATCGAGCACGCCGGCCTGGCCGACGACGCGTTCTTTCGGGAAACCGGTCACTTTCTGCATGTGGAAGGTCATCAGGTCGAGCGGGTTGGAAACAACAATGACGATCGACTTGGGGGCATACTTCTTGATCTGTTCGGCCGCTTTGCCGACGATATCGGCGTTGGACTTGATCAGGTCCTCGCGACTCATGCCCGGTGTCCGCGGTTTGCCGGCGGTCATAATGACAACATCGGCACCCTTAATATCGGTATACTTGTTGGTTCCGGTCACCATGGCATTGTAGCCGCGCACCGGGCCGGACTGCGTCAGGTCAAGCGCCTTTCCCTGCGGCATCCCCTCGACGATATCGACGAGGACGACATCGGCAAAATTCGCTTCGGCCAGGTACAAGGCACAACTTGCGCCGACATTCCCGGCGCCAATTACTGCGATCTTCCTATTCATACTACCTCCACATGCTTGAGTTTTTATGGGTCGTTATTCTGTTGTCAATACCATATTCCCGGCATCATGCACGACTGCTACCCTGGCGCCGGGTCGCCGTTGGGCCAGGGAGTCGATCATCTCCTGCAGGTCACCGAGCGGTTTGTAGTACACTTTTTCGACATCCGTGCCGGCCAGTTCCGACCATACCCAGACGCCGATGCGACGCTGCATATCGATTACCCGCGACAGTTTGTGCGAACCGAACAGCAACTTGCCGTCGCGCGGCTTGTTAGATGTTGCATCCCAGTGATCAGCCAGCTCGAAAAAGTGCGCCGAGCCGACACCGTCACGGCAGGGCGACACCAGCACGGCATCGCCACCGTCGACTACCGCCATCTGCGTATTCTCAATGGCTTTCTGAATCTGGTACAGGTTACCGTCGAGCGGCGGGCGCAGTTCGGCTATGAGCAGGTCGTACGGCGCCGTTGCCTTTCTTGAGAAGACGGGCACCGCCCGTTCGGTGGCGCGACGAAACGCCTCGCGGATCTCCCCCGCCGTCACGGCGACCACTTCAGTCGGCGATATGCTGATGGTCTGAATTGCAAACAGCTTGTCGGTATCGGCCAGGCCGAGCAGTTCGTCGAGGTGTTCCGACATGGGGTTGCCGTCCAGACGCATCGGCCGACACGCCAGCGAGTTGGCAAGGTTGTGATTTCGTTCGATCGTACCGAGATTCGCCAGGCCGGGAAAGAGCGACTTGCGACCACCGGTAAAGCCGGCAAAATAGTGCGGTTCCACTGAGTTGATGGCGATGACGCGTTTTGCCTCGACAAATCGACGGTCGAGCATGACATCACCGCCAAAGCGATCGACCCCAATGCTCTCGTGAGCAGCGGTGTCGGTGGCGACATGATATTCGACGCGCTCGCACAGGCGTTCGCGGAGGTCGCCAAAGATCTTGTCGTAGTGAGCATCGGTCGGGGGCTGGTGGGTGCCGGTGGCAATCAGGAAACGGCTCTTGTCCAAAATGCCGGGCCAGATCCGGTTGAGCCAGGAAAGGATGAGCGGTGTCGGGGTGTTGCGGTGCCCGTCGTTGAGCACGAACAGCAGATCGTCCGACTCAAGCCAGTCACTCCCGCCGTGCTCCCTGATCTGCGCTTCGAACTGCTCAATCGAATAAAGAGCCTCACCGGGGTCGGGTGCATACTCATCGGTGCTCATGCTGTCCGGTATGCGAAGCGATATCGTGTCTGAACCGTACGCTACGTCGATATCCATGCAGGTGCTTTCGCCCGCTCCTTGTAACCAAACAGGGTTTACTTGTCGCTGAAGAAGAACGCAATCTCCTTGGCCGCATTTTCATCGGAATCCGAGGCATGGACCGAGTTCTTCTCGATATTGAGTGCGATCTCCTGACGAATGGTGCCGACCGCCGCATTCTCCGGGTTGGTGGCGCCGATCAGTTCGCGGACGCCGGCCACGGCGTCGTCTTTTTCCAGCACCATCGGTACGACCGGACCGGACGACATGAATGCGACCAGTGAATCGAGAAACGGTTTGCCTTCGTGTACCTTGTAGAACTGCCGGGCTTCGGCCTCGCTCAGGTAGACCATGCGCATCTGCACAATCTTGAATCCGGCTTTCTCGATCCGATTGATGATGTGACCGACGAGGTTCCGTTCAGTCGCATCCGGCTTGATCATCAGAAGGGTCTGACTCACGGTTACTCCTTATTCTGCGTTCTTCAGGCCCATGGCGGCATCGTAGCCGAGGGCGATGGCCTTGCGGTTGCGGTCCTCGGTGCCACGCGGGGCACGGTTGAGTACGGCGTTGATGAGCGCCTCGCGATCGACGATATCGGTAAGAGCGCTGACGGCGCCCAGCGCCACGACGTTGGCCACCATGATGTGGCCGGCCTCTTCGCGGGCCAGGCGCGTAAACGGCAGGCCGTAGTACTTGTCGGTCGGGAAATCGGTGACGAGGGTGGTGTCGACGATAAGCATGCCGTCCTCTTTCAGGTCGGAATAATACTTGTCGAGCGACTCCTGTGTCATCGCCAGCAGCAGGTCGAGCTTCATTGCTTTCGGGTAGTAAATCTCGTCGTCGGAAATGACGACATCCGATTTCGACGCACCGCCGCGCGCCTCGGGGCCGTACGACTGGGTCTGGACGACATTGCGTTCCGACGACGTCCCGATCGCTTCTGAGAGTACCACCGACGCAAAAATCATACCCTGGCCACCGGAACCGGACAAGCGGATCTCGTACCGGTCGGTCGGGACCTTCACCTTGTCGAGGAGTTTCTCACTCATGGTTTACTTTCCCTCCTGCCGGTCGACCAGCATCTGGTATTCGTCGCAGAATTCCGTCTTGTCGGCTTCGTGCAGCTTGCCGATCACGGTCTTACCTTCAAGCTCCTGCGCCGACATCTTGCTCGCCTTGGCGACTGGTATGGAGCGCTCCTTGAACATCTCGAGCATTGCCACGGCATCGCCTTCGCGATTGAGGCGACCATAGTAGGTGTGACAGTTCGAAATCACCTCAACGAGGCTGAAGCCGTTGTGCTCGATCGCTTCGGTGATCAGCTTTTCCATCTGCGGGACGTGGTAGACGGTACCGCGACCGACAAAAGTCGCACCAGCGGCGCGAGCCAGTTCGCACGGATCGAAATGCTTCTCGATGTTTCCGTATGGCGTGGTGGTGGCGACCGCCTTATCCGGCGTGGTCGGCGAGGCCTGTCCGCCGGTCATGCCGTAAATGTAGTTATTAATCAGGATGGCCGTGATGTCGATGTTGCGGCGGCAGGAGTGAATGAAATGGTTACCGCCGATCGCCAGCGCATCACCGTCGCCGGTGATGACAATCACCTTCATGTTGGGCCGGGCAAACTTGACGCCGGTTGCGAACGGCAGGGCGCGGCCGTGGGTGGTGTGCAGCGAGTTGAAGTCGAGGTAGACCGGCATGCGCGAAGTGCAACCGATACCGGACACCAGCGCGACGTTGTTCTTGTCCAGTCCCAGTTTATCGATGGCGCGCACGAACGCACCCATCACAATGCCGTTGCCGCATCCGGGGCACCAGACATTGGGGAATTTCTTTTTAGGTCGGAGGTATTGCAGGAGTACATCCGATTTCTGTTTGACTGCGGTAGCCATCAGAGTACCTCCTCGAGTTTTTGGAGTAGTTGCAGGGGTGTGAGAATCTCGCCGTCGTAGCGCTGCAACGGCAGCACGTCGATGTCGCCCGGAACAACGCGGCGGACCTCGTGAATCATCTGGCCCATGTTCAGTTCGCCGACGATTACTCGCCTGGCCTTGCTGCACAGTTCGCGCAGGCGCTCGTCGGGGAACGGCCAGATGGTGTAGAGCTGTACGACCCCCACTTTGGCGCCGGCCTCGCGGGCCAGTTGCGTCGCCTGCAGGGCGGCGCGGGCGACCGTGCCATAGGTCACGAAGATCGTCTCGGCATCGTCGACATACTCGGCCCGCACCGATTCAATTTCGTGCTCATACTGTTCGATCTTATTGCGCAGCTTATCGAGCTTGACCGCGATCTCGTCGGCCCGGTTGGTGGGGAAACCATGGGTGTCGTGGGTCAATCCCGTGATGTTATAGCGATAACCCTCGCCGTAGTCCGGCATCGGGGAGACATAGTTTTCGGTTATTGCATACGGCTCGAACTCGTCCGGCTTGGCGGTCGGGCGGACGCGCTCGACAATGTCGATTTCGCCTGGCTCCGGCATCCGCACCAGTGCGCGCATGTGGCCGATCACTTCGTCGAGCAATACCACCACCGGCGTGCGAAAGCGTTCGGCCAGGTTGAAGGCACGGATCGTCTCGGTGATGGTATCTTCAACCGTCGACGGCGCCACGGCGATCGACGTAAAGTCACCGTGGGTGCCCCAGCGCGCCTGCATCGTATCCGACTGGCTGACCTTAGTGGGCAGGCCGGTCGACGGTCCGCCGCGCTGGACATTGACAAACACCGTCGGGATCTCGGCCATGTAGGCATAGCCGATATGCTCCTGCATCAGCGAGTAGCCGGGACCGGAGGTGCCGGTCATCGTCTTGAGTCCGGTCGCCGAGGCGCCGATAATGGCCGCAGCCGACGCGATTTCGTCCTCCATCTGGATGAAACGACCACCCATTTTGGGAAGCAACCGGGCGCACTGTTCGGCAATTTCTGTCGACGGCGTGATCGGGTAGCCGGCATAAAAACGCATGCCGGCATAGATCGCGCCCTGGACACAGGCGGCGTTCCCCTGTAATAATCGTCGGTTCTTGGTCACTGCTCCCGTCTCCTCACTTGTAGTTCGATGTTATTGCAAAGTCGGGACAGTGTATCCAGCAAATGGTACACTGCGTGCAGTTCTCCGGGCGCGCCTGCACCGGCTTGCCGTCACGGTCGGGTTCAAAGACCTGGGTCGGGCACATGGCGATGCAGATGTTGCACGCCTTGCACCACCCCAGGTTTATCTCCAAAGGCAGCGGGCCGTCGGAATAATCATATTTCGACTGCGGTTTGCCCTTGCTGGGTGGCGTACTTGACGTTTTTGCGTCAGTCATGTCTGCTCCTCGAGACAATCAATTAACTATACCTTGCTTGCACTCCGCACAACAGCGGAACCAATCAACGCTTGCGCGTCGACTGATGGGTTTTACGTTCGGCAGCCGGTTTGGTTGGCTTGCCAACCTTGCCCTTTTCAATCGATTTGTCCGGTTTCTTCGGTGTTTTCTTCTTGGCTGCCTTCTTCGAGGTTTTTTTCGCTGCCTTCTTCGTCGTTTTCTTCTTCCCGGCCTTCCCGGTCGCTTTCTTCGCAGCCTTTTTAGCGGCCTTCTTGGCTTTACCGGCTGCTTTCTTCACGGTCTTCTTCACCTTGCCCGAGCCTTCGTCGATCGCTTCTTTCAGAAGCTCCGGGATCTCGGTCGGTGAACCGGCCACCTTGATGCCAACCTTGTTCAGGGCCGCGATCTTGTCGGCGGCGGTACCGCTGCCACCGGAGATGATCGCACCGGCATGACCCATCCGCTTGCCCGGGGGAGCGGTCTGCCCGGCAATGAATGCGACCACCGGCTTGGTGACGTTCTTCTTTATATACTTGGCCGCCTCTTCCTCATCGCTGCCGCCGATTTCGCCGATCATGACAATCGCCTTGGTCGTCTTGTCGGCCTGAAACGCTTCGAGACAGTCAATGAAGTTGGTGCCGATCACCTGGTCACCGCCAATACCGATGCAGGTGGACTGACCCATTCCGGCCATGGTCAACGCC
>CAZJCK010000100.1:0-9853 GCA_964544635.1 uncultured Ignavibacteriales bacterium
TTCTTTAGGCTCTCCCATGCCACAAATCACCGTTGCCAATGCGACCCACATCACCTATCTTCACACCCCACGACAAGTTGAAAGCGAAGCACATTACCGATGAAAGAACGCCTCGAAGCACAGTTCCTGCCGTTTGTCGTCAAGCCCGGACGCTATGCCGGCGGCGAACTCGGCCAGATCACCAAAGATCCGGACGGTCGCACCTCGTATCTCCACGCCTACCCGGACAAGTACGAGGTCGGGCAGTCGTATCCCGGCCTGCAAACTATCTATCACATTGTCAACCACCACGATGACCTGCTGTGTGAACGGGCCTTCGCACCCGACCGTGATGCCGAAGCTATCCTGCGCCGCGAGCAGATCCCGCTGTTCTCGCTCGAATCGAAACGTCCGGCGAACGAGTTCGACGTTATCGGTTTCACCCTGCCGTTCGAACTGATCTACACCAATGTGCTCCAGATGATCGATCTGGCCGGTATCCCCTTGCGGGCCGCTGATCGTTCCGACTCCGACCCGCTCATTATTGGCGGCGGCCCGATGGCGTTCAACCCGGAGCCGATGGCGGCGTTTTTCGATGCTTTTTTCATCGGCGACGCCGAAGAGGGTCTGCCGGCGTTGCTGCATGTCGTCGGCGCCAATCGTGACCAGTCGCGTATTGAAAAACTGAAGGCGATCGTGCGCCAGGTCGAGTCGGTCTATGTGCCGCGCTTCTACGCTGACGATCGCAAACCGATCAACGAGACCGCACCGGAGAAAGTCAAGTCGCGCCTGCTGCGCGAACTGAAGCCGGAGTACTATCCGCCGCAGCCGCTGGTGCCGTTGATCGATACGGTGCATTCGCAGTTGCCGATCGAGATCATGCGGGGTTGCCCGCAGGGCTGTCGATTTTGCATGGCCGGACCGATTTACCGCCCCGTCCGCATGCGACCGGCCAACGATGTCCTGCGCCAGATCGATGAACAGTCGCGCGCTACCGGCTTTGAAGAGGTGTCGCTCCTGTCACTCTCCAGTTCCGACTATCCCGAGATCGAGCAGGTAGCGTCAACGGCGGCGCGACGTCTGGAGCCGCTCAGGATATCGCTGGTGCTGCCGTCGCTGCGCCCCGGCTCGATCAGCCCGAAACTGCTCGACGCCGTCGCCAGGGTACGCACCTCCAGCCTGACACTGGCCCCGGAGGCCGGCAGCGAACGGTTGCGCTCGTTCATACGCAAGGACTTTCCCGACGACGCAATCTATGACTCTGTGCGCATCGCCTTCGAAAAGGGCTGGACCACGATCAAACTGTATTTCATGGTCGGTCTGCCGACTGAAACTGACGATGACCTTCTCGGAATCGTCAATATAGTGCACAACGTATGGGATCTCGGCCGTAACTATGCGGGAAAAAAGACGATCAACGTCACTCTCTCACCGTTCGTGCCGAAACCAAACACGCCGTTTCAGTGGGACGAGATGATCGGTGTCGACGAAACGATACGCCGCATTCAATTCGTGCGTCGCAACTGCCGTATCCGCCAGGTTGCCTTTAAACATCACCTGGCCGAAACTGCGGTGCTCGAAACGGCGTTCGGTCGCGGCGGCAGGGAGTTGTGTGACGTTATCGAAAAGGCCTTCAAAAACGGCCGGCGTTTCGATGCCTGGAGCGAAGAGTTCGATTACGATGCATGGGGGGAGGCATTCGAATCGTCGGGGCTGAGTATCGATGATTACCTCAAACCTGTTCCGTTCTCCCGGCAGCTGCCGTGGGCACACATCGACAAGGGACTGTCGCACGAACACTTGCAGGCGCAGCGCCGTCAGACATCAGCGCAACTGAAGGAGTTCACTCCTCGTTTCGAGAAGACGAACGAGCTGGAGCCGTCGATGGAGTTCGGTCGCGGCAAGAAGAAAGTCGCGTCGCAATCCGGCGCCGCCCCGACCAAGTCGCGTCTGCGGTTGCGCTGGGGCAAGACCGAACGGTGCAAATACATGTCGCATCTCGAGAACTGCAAGGCGATCGAACGGGCATTGCGACGGGCCCGGCTGCCGGTCGAGTACTCGCAGGGCTTCAACCCGGGTATGAAATTGTCGTTCGGGCCGCCCCTGCCGCTCGGCTTTACCTCCGACGCCGAACTGGTCGATATTACGCTCGATCGTCCGGTGATGGACCACATGGTGGACGAGCTGAAGCAGCGCATGCCGGAGGGGATGCGTATCATCGACGCCGGTACGTCGCTGGCGCGATCGGTGTCGCTCACGGCTGCCATCAACCGCGCCCGCTACGGCATACCGCTGGCGGTTTTCCCGGACCGCGACAAGGCTCGGGCGCGCATCGATGAGCTGCTGGCCGCCGATCAACTCGACATCGAGCGTGAAAGCAAGAAAGGTGTCAAGACGGTCGATTTGCGACCGGGTATCTTCCGTATCGAGATCGTCGGCGACCAGGTCGAGATGGTTCTCGGGCTGGGCGATGCCGGTTATGTCCGGCCAACCGAGGTTGCGTCGCTGATTGACGATACCGTCGATCAACGTCTCTACTCGGTGAAGATCCATCGTGCCGCCATGTTCCGAGTCGACAAGGATGGCAGTATGACCGACGGAATGCTGTTGTAGTCAGATATGAGTGTGCCTGCCAAAAAGAAGGGTTCGGATCAGTATGATCCGGTTCGCCTGGCGGCGGTCGAGGCGATGATCTTGATTGAACAGGGTGACCAGGCCGAGGACGCCATCGCCACCGTCTGCGCCCACCGCAACTTTCGGTCGATCGACCATCGTTTTCTCCAGACGCTTGTTAACGGCGCCACCAAGATGCGACGTCGTCTGGACTACGAGATCAAGTTCTACCTCGCCCGGCCGTCAGCGGCTCTGCCATTGAAATTGTCCAACGTATTGCGCCTCGGCTTCTACCAACTGCGCTTCGCCGACAAGGTGCCGGAAGCGGCGGCGGTGAATGAAACCGTGAATCTCGCACGCTACCTGATCGATCGTACCCGGGGTAACCTGGTTAATGCCGTCATGCGGGCATCGCTGCGCCAGCCCGACAAAGTGCGCTATCCGAAGCGCGACAGCGAGCCGACCAGGTACCTCGGGGTAATGTACAGCTACCCGGATCACTTCGTTCAGTATTGTCTCGACGAATTCGGGTTTGATCGAACCGAGGCGTTGTTGAAAGTTTACAACGCCCCGCCGCGCGTCTGCTACCGGGTGAACTATCTCAAGGCGAAGCCCGACGAGGTGGCGGCGATGCTGGAGGAGCACGGGGTGAGCTTTCATCGCAGCACGAACCTCGACGAGTTCATTTATATCGATCAGACCGGCCTGCCGCTGCACGAGGAATTGATCGCGACGGGAAAGGTGTTCGTGCAGGATGAATCGGCCGGGCTGGTGGCGCGGCTGGTCAACCCGAAGCAGGGGATGAACGTCGTCGACTTGACTGCGGCCCCGGGCGGTAAGACCACCCACATGGCGATCCGCATGCGCGACAAAGGGCGGGTGACCGCTGTCGACAAGTCACACTCGCGGCTGAAGCTGGTCGAAGAAAACGCCAGGCGTCTGGGGATACGCATCATTTCGCCGGTGGCCGCCGACATGGCCGATTTCAAGGGCGGCCCGTTCGATCGCGTTCTCCTCGATCCGCCCTGCACCGGCTGGGGGACCGCCGGCAAGCATGCCGACCTGCGCTGGGCCAAGTCGCCGGCCGATATCCAGAACCTGACGAAAATCCAAACGATGATGATCGACCGGGCAGCGCGTCTGGTCAAACCGGGCGGGGTGCTGGTCTACTCGACCTGCAGCATCATCAGGGCCGAAAACGACCAGGTTGTCGAGGAGTTCCTGCTGCGCAACAAGCAGTTCAGTATCGATTCGGCCGAAACGTTCTTCGACAAGTCCCTGGTTACCGAGCGGGGCTTTGTAAAGACCTACCCGGACCATCCGGAAATGGACGGTGCTTTTGCCGCCAGGCTCATACTGGAACCGGAATAACCCGTTGTTTTTCTAATTGATTTTGTCCAACCGGACACCGACTGTGCGGGTATAAGACAAGCGCCGAAAACCGGCCGAGCGACGAACACGGATGTTAATGATATGAATCAGCCACGTGCCTCACGGCTCAACCAGGGCAAGGCCCGCAAGGAATCGCGACTCGAACAATGGCTGCCGCTGGGCAGCTGGCAGCGGCGTATGGTGCTCTGGCTGGGAGTTCCCCTGCTGGCGCTGATCATTATCACCCTCATCGTCGATCGCGTCGTTATGCCGATGGTTACCCGTCACGGCACCGAATTCACCCTGCCCGACTTTACCGGACAGGAACTGGTCGAGGCCCGCATGCATCTGGTCGATCTCAACCTCAGCCATGAAGTGACATCCGAAGAGTTCGCCCCCAATGTTCCGGCCGGTGTCATTCTCAACCAGTTCCCGATCCCCGGTACTGAGGTCAAAGAGGGGCGGTTGATCAAGTTTGTCGTATCGCTTGGCCAGAAACAGGTCAAGGTGCCGAACACGGCCGGCGAGTCGGTGCGCCAGGCAATGCTCGATTTGGAGACGGCCGGCCTGATACTCGGTGAGATTGCGTGGGCCTTTTCCGATACCCTGCCCGAACGGGTGGTGGTGTTTTCCTATCCGGCAACGGGCACCGAGGTGCCGATGGGCTCGCCGGTCAACCTGATGGTCAACCGCGGCCGGGCATCGAACTTCACGTTCGTGCCCGGCGTGAGCGGTCTGACTCTGTCGGAGGCACGAAAACGCCTCGAGGACAAACAGCTTCGGGTGGGATTGATTTCGTATCGGACGGATGAGAATTATTTGCCGGAGACCGTGCTGGAGCAGTCGGAGCCGGAGGGGACGGAACTGGATATTGGCACCGAGATCGATCTGGTTGTGAGTACGACGGAGTAGGCTGTTCTTAAACGGCAGACGAGCCCGTCTGCCGGCCGCGTCACCGCATCACCACACCAACCGCATACCCATACCAAACGTCCGGCCATCGGAGAACGGCACAATGCTCAACTCTTTGGCGTTGTCCCACTCGGCACGGCGGGACTGGTTGCGATTCATGATCCCCTTTGCCACAAACCAGCCGTACAGCGCGCCGGCGTAGACATCCGATGGCCAGTGGCCCTTCGATGTCATCCGCTCGACAAACACACCCGACGCTACCGTATACGACGCCACCGTCACCGGCCAGAAATCGATATGTTCACTGACCACCGCCGCCGACATGATGATGTTGGTGCTGTGTCCCGACGGAAACGAGGTGCCGTCGTCGAACTTAAACGAACGCGGACCATGAGTGAGTGGTCGGCGCCGTCCAATGGTGCGGTTCAATACATTCTTGATCGAACCGGCAATATAGTAGGTTTCGAACAGGTCAAAGGTAATGGCGCGGAACGGTTCGAGGCCTGAAAGGTACCCTGCGACCAAACCACCGACGTACCACTTCGCCACCTCACCACCGTCACCAAGGGGGCCGAAGTATTCACCCACCTCGCGCAGTGGACGGATCGGGAACTCATCCTGGTTGCGCTGGAACAGGTCGTAAATTTCCTGGTCGTAGATAAAAATGAGGCCGCCGCCGACCACGATCCCGCCGAGGATCAATGCCGAGTTCCTGTCGAGTCGCGCCGGGGATGAGTAGATATAGGCGGCGTCGGAGACAAACGCCTCGGCGCCGTAAGCGATGTCGCCGAAAAAGTTCCTGTCTCGATCATCCGTCGAACCATCAGACTCTTGTGCGGCCAACGGTGTGATCAGCAAACACAGGATCAGCCCGGCGAACAACGGTATCGAGGCGATGCAATGAGACGGTTTAGTCATGAGCACATCTATATCACTTTTCCGGTTCTTATACAAGCAAATCGGGGCTTGTTCACTGCTTGACCGCCGCACTTGCAGGTTCTACCTTTGTGACCATGTACGACGGTGAAATCATCGCGCGCGATCCGGTCGAACTGAAGCCCTACCTCAGGCAGATCGTCGCCAAGACGTACTCAGAGGACCTGCTCACCGATACCGTAGTGGAGAAGCTGACGTATGGCTCGAGCGGCCTGAAGGTGAAGGGGTATGTCGCCCGTCCGGCGGCACCCGGCATGTATCCGGTGCTCATATGGAATCGCGGCGGTAACGATGACCGCGGCGCCCTGGATGATCTGCTGGCGTACCTTATCCTGGCCTCCACGGCCGTCTGGGGGTACACGGTGCTGGCGACTCAGTATCGCGGCAATATGGGGTCGGATGGTGATGGCGACGACTGGGGCGGGAAAGATCTCGACGATGCGCTTCATCTTCTGAAAGTCGCCGACGAACTGGAGTTCGCCGATTGCTACCGCGTGGCCATCGAGGGCGCTTCGCGCGGTGGTATGACTACCTACCGCGCGCTGCGCGAAAAGCCGGTCTTCTCGTGCGCTATGGTGCATGCCGGACTGGTCGATCTGTTCGGTATCATGCAGCACAGTGAACGGTTCCACCGGTATATCAACAAGTTGTTTGGCGATTTGTCGGAGGATGAGCGCGATGTCAAGCTGCGTGAATTATCGGCTGTCCATTTTGCCGACAAACTGCCCAAGGACACGCCGATACTTCTTATGCACGGCGACAAGGATGACACCATCCCGATCAAACAGTCGGAGGGGATGGTCGAGCAGTTGCAGAAGCACGATGTTCCCCACGAATTTCATGTCATCGAAGGGGGCGGCCACGTGGCACTCAAGGACGGCAGCTACCAGCAGATCGACAAGCTGCGCAAGGCATGGCTGGAAAAGTACGTCTGAAACCCGCGCGACAAAGCTGTCGGCGCTACATCCGCCACTCTTTCTTCGTCAACTGTGCAATCTGGATCAGGTGATGCACCGCGTGGTCGATGTAATCGTTCACCAGTATCAACACATTTCCCGGCTCATCCGCCGGATGCTTCTTCATGAGAATGGTGTTGAGAGTATGCTTCTCCCGGGGCGCCAGCAAATCTTCCTCAGAGTTTCTCTTTACCGTGTGCAACAGCAGTCGATTGTAGTTCAGCCACAGGTGCCGCAACTCAATCCAGTCACATTGCTGGTAATACTGCTTCGTCACCCAGCCCTCCTGGTCGTAACCGTCGAAGAGCATATCGTCCTGCAACAGGGCCAATACGATGCGGCGGTGATTGTTGGCGGTTGAGTCGATCAAATGCCCCAGCAACTCCTTCGGGGACCAGCGGTCGGGATCGATCTTGCGCATGGCGGAACGATCATGTATGTCGGACAACAGCGGCGATGCCGCCAGCAGCATCCGATTGAACTTCTTGACAACATCATCCTTCGTCATCACCGTAACTCCGTCGTTAGGGAATTATCTTCTCCTGCCGCAGTATACGCATCGGAACGTCGGTGCGCGCCCGACCGACAGCATCATGGTCGTCCGACACGACATGCGATGCAAAGAACCAGACTGAGTCCGGCCGCTCCACCCAACCGACCAGCCAACCGACATTAGGACCGGCAACCGCCCAGCCGGTCTTGTAGCGAAGGACATAGGTATCGGTCGAGTCGCGCACCATGATGTCCTTTACGATGTCCATACTCCGTTGGCTGAACGGCAGGTCGTTTTCGTACAGGCGAACCAAAAAGTCGATCTGTTGTTGATTGGAAATGCGCAGGCCGCCGTTTAGCCAGAACGAATCGACGGCGCCGGAAATGTCGGCGTTGCCGTAGCCGACCATGTCGAGGTACTGCTGCATCCGCTCGCGGCCGATCCGTCGCGCCACCTCCTGGTAGTACCAGAGCACCGAGTACTCGAAGGCGGTGTTCAGATCGTGGTCACGGTTGTGCTTGTCCCACCAGTGCTCGGTCGAATCCCAGGGAATGACCATGCTGTCGGCGGTGACCACCCCGGTTTCCAGCGCTACCAGCGAGTTGAAGATCTTGAAAGTCGAGGCCGGCCAGAAGGCCAGGCTGTCGCGATGCGGATGGCTGGACTGCCGGCTGCCGGCGGTGTGGTTGTAGATCAGCATGCCGCCCGCAATTCCGCGGCCGAGATAACAGCTGTTCCATGACGGCCGGTGTTGGGGCGGCTCGGCGCCACAGCCGGCCAGTGCTGCGACGGCGCCGATGAGCAGGAGAACTCGCTTCATATCAACATGTAATTGACGGACGGATCACGAATCAATCAAAAAGCGGCGGGTCTGTTCAAACCGGCGATTTCTTCGTATAATCTACCAGTATGCGTGATCTGACCAAAGCCCCCGGGTTCTGGGGGAAACTCAAGCGCCCGATCCTCTTGCAGGCGCCCATGGCCGATGTTACCGATGCCGCCTACCGCCTGATGATCGCGCGGCGCGGCCGTCCCGATGCCTTCTTCACCGAGTTCGTCTCAATCGACGGTCTCTGCTCCCGCGGCCGCCCCAACCTGATGCGCGAACTGTTCTATCATGAAGAGGAGCGGCCGGTGGTTGCCCACCTGTTCGGCGATAAGCCGGAGAAGTTTGAAGAAACAGCCGAACTGGCGGTCGAGATGGGGTTCGACGGAATCGATATCAACATGGGCTGCCCGGTCAAAGTGGTCACCAAGACCGGTTCCGGCGCCGCCCTGATTAAAACACCGAAGCTGGCCCAGGACATTATCCGCGCCACCATAAAAGGCGCCGGCGATTTGCCGGTGTCGGTCAAGACCCGCATCGGCTGGAACCGTCCGGAACTGGAATCCTGGATTCCGGCCATCCTCGAAACCGAACCGGCCGCACTGATCATGCACCTGCGAACGCGCAAGGAGATGTCGCTCGTCGACGCTCACTGGGAACTGGCCGAGACTGCGGTCAGGCTGTGCGACGGAAGCGACACGATTCTCGTTGGCAACGGTGACGTTCGTTCGCTTGCGCATGCCGCCGAACTCACGGAGCAGACGGGTATTGACGGCTGCATGCTCGGGCGCGCTATCTTCGGCAACCCCTGGTTGTATGATCGCGCACGGACATATGACGATATCACGCTCGAAGAGAAACTCGATGTCATGATCGAGCACTCCTTCCTGTATGAGAATGTCTTCCGCGGCCGGAAGAATTTCGCGGTCATGCAGAAACACTTGCGGGCTTATGCCAACGGTTTTGACGGTGCCAGGCAGTTGCGCACCAACTTTGACCAGGTCAACTGTGCCACCGAGGTGTTTGATGCCGTGACCTCGTTCCGTGAAGAGCGCGGCATCGGCAGCCGTCTGCGGCTGGCCACGACCTGACCTCCGGATCGATTCCCTAAATAGATTTAGTTGACCTATTTAGCATACGTTCTTATCTTCCGATATGCCAACAAGGCTATGTGAGAGTCAGGCGGTCGCCGGAAAAGACAGGCTGGCAGAGGGATATTTCGACCACATCGTTCTCCTTCCAATCATGCGGCGACGGCAATCCTTACATACGCAGCCCACAACGATCTGGATCAGGCCAAACAGAATTGCTCTTTTTACAGGAGGACGATCATGAAACGAATCCACGCAGCCATAGCGATTGCACTTATGGTAGCGCTCACGCTCGGCGCCGGTCTGTCGCACGCCGAGACGCCGACCACTATCTCTTACCAGGGTCGCATTACCAATGCCGCAGGTGATCCGGTAGTAGACGGCAGTTATAACATTGACTTCCGGTTGTACGATGCCGATGTCGGCGGAATCGAAATGTGGGCCGAACCGGGCGTGATTGTGAACACGGTCGAAGGCCTTTTCAATACCGTGCTTGGCACACCGACACCGTTCCCGCAGAATTTCGGTTCTGCCAATGGCTCGCCATTCGGACTTATGAATACCGAGTTATGGCTCGAAATAGAAGTCAATGGACAGATCCAGACTCCGCGCACCCAGCTGCATGCCGTTCCCTACGCTCAGGTGGCCCTTTATTTTAATGATAAGGCGACCACCG
>CAZJCK010000101.1:0-9671 GCA_964544635.1 uncultured Ignavibacteriales bacterium
TCATAATCCCTCGCGAAATCTGCTGCATGTTGAGTTACGTAAGTGATTACGCACGTCCGCAAGTGTTGTTGCAGGGAAATACTAATTTGTTAAGAGTTCGCCTGAGGCTACCGTACTTGTGATGCCGGGCACATAGTTCTATATTCCCCCCAAAATCTCAAAGGAGCGCCGGATGAAAGCCAGGACTGTCAAAGCCGCCCACGGCTCCGAACTTGCCTGCAAAGGCTGGCATCAGGAAGCCGCGCTGCGCATGCTCAATAATAATCTTGACCCGGAAGTCGCCGAAAAACCAAAAGAACTGATCGTCTACGGCGGCTCCGGCAAAGCAGCCCGTAACTGGGACTGCTACGCCGCGATAGTCAAATCGCTCAAATCGCTCGAAAACGACGAAACGCTCTTAGTCCAGTCGGGCAAACCGGTCGGGATTTTCCGCACCCATGAGGATGCCCCGCGCGTGTTGATCGCCAACAGCCATATCGTGCCGAACTGGGCAAGCTGGGAGAAATTCCGGGAGTTCGAGAAGCTCGGCCTCATCATGTACGGCCAGATGACCGCGGGCAGCTGGATCTATATCGGCACGCAGGGGATCATCCAGGGGACATTCGAAACCTTCGCCGCCGCCGCCACACAGCATTTTGGCGGCACGCTGGACGGTCGCTGGATTCTGACCGGTGGCATGGGCGGGATGGGCGGCGCCCAGCCGATGGCCGGCACCATGGCCGGCGCGACAATACTCGTGGTCGAGGTCGACGAGTCGCGCATCAACCGACGGGTCAAGCAGGGCTTCTGCGATGTGAAGGTCAAGCAGCTCGACAAGGCGCTCGAACTGGTCAAGAAACATACCAAAGAGAACAAGCCGATCTCGATCGGCCTGGTCGGTAACTGCGCCGACATTTTTCCCGAAATTTACCGCCGCGGCCTCATTCCCGACATGGTGACCGACCAGACCTCGGCCCACGACGAGCTGCACGGTTACATCCCCGAGGGCCTGACAGTCACTGAGGCCAACCAGATGCGTAAGAAGGATCCCGACGGTTATATCAAGAGATCGTACGATTCAATGGTCAAGCATTGCGAGGCGATGGTTCGTTTCCAGAAGGCCGGCTCGATTGTCTTCGATTACGGCAACAACCTGCGCGGCCAGGCCGAGACCGCCGGGCTGAAGAACGCATTCGATTATCCCGGTTTTGTACCGGCGTATGTCCGCCCGTTGTTCTGCGAAGGAAAGGGACCGTTCCGCTGGGCTGCGCTTTCGGGCGACCCGAAAGATATTCACACCACCGATCAGATGGTGCTGAAGGAATTCAAGGAGAACGAGATGCTCATGCGCTGGATCAAACTGGCGCAGGAACGTATCCCCTTCCAGGGACTGCCATCGCGGATCTGCTGGTTCGGCTTCGGCGAGCGGGCGAAGTTCGGTGATATGCTCAATCGTGCTGTCAAGAGTGGCAAACTGAGTGCCCCGATCGTGATCGGCCGCGACCACCTCGACTGCGGCTCGGTCGCCTCACCCAACCGTGAGACTGAGGGCATGAAGGACGGTTCCGATGCCATCGCCGACTGGCCGTTGTTGAACGGTATGCTCAATGCCGTCAGCGGGGCATCGTGGGTGTCGATCCATCACGGCGGCGGCGTCGGCATCGGTAACTCGATTCATGCCGGCATGGTGATTGTCGCCGACGGTACCCCTCAGATGGCCAGGCGCCTCAACCGGGTGCTGACCAACGACCCGGGTACGGGCATCATGCGCCATGTCGATGCCGGCTATCCGGACGCCATCGCCAACGCGAAGAAGCACAAGATCAAGATCCCGATGATGAAGAAGTAGCGCGGTGACGACGGCACGGGGTTTGGTAGAGCGCTACGCCCGACCGTTGCTGTGGCTGGCGATCATCATTTTCGCCGTGCCACACCTCGTACGTCTGGCGGAGCCGCCCAACGGTTACCATGCCTGGCGGGAATCCGATACGGCGGCGGTCATCCTGAATTACTACCAGGAAGACATGAACCCGCTGCACCCGCGCATCAACCAGCGCGGCGCCTCCTCCGGTATTACCGGCATGGAGTTTCCGTTGTACAATTACGCGGCGGCGGTCGGATACTCGGCGTTCGGTCCGAGTCACACCATCCCAAAGGGGATCACCTTCCTGGCTGCCATACTGGCGATCCTGACCTGGTATCGGGTGGTGCGCGATGCAACCACAACGTCGACCGCCATTCTCGCCGCCTGGGCACTGGCCTTTTCCCCGCTGGTCTATTTCTACAGTTTCAAAATCATGCCGGACATACTGATGCTGGCCCTCTGGATCGGCGCTCTTCGCGGCTACCAGGTATACGATGCCACCAAACGGCGGTCGTCGTGGTTATGGTCACTCGTCCTGCTGACACTGTCGGCCCTGATCAAGCCGCTCACCCTGTCACTCTATCTGCCGTTGCTGCTGCTTGAACTGCACAGGTCGCGCCGCTCCCGCGAACGACTCCTGCGCTGGGGTGGCTATGTCGTGTTGTCGTTTGTGTCGGTAGCCGCCTGGTTCATGTTTGCCTACTGGCTGAATGAAAGGTATCAGACGCCCGGGTTCTATCTTGGCGAAAACCTGCCCAACTTCCATCAGTTTCTCCTGACCACCCAGTTCGTGAAGAAGCTCTTCCTCCAATGGCCGTTCGAACTCTGGGTCGGCTGGGCGCTGTTGCCGGCGGCAGTACTCGGGATCGCGCCGCTGATGCGCTCAGGACTCTCCAAACTGTGGCTGGGCTGGATTATCTCGATTTACATCGTCTTCGCAATGACCGCCCAGCACTCGGCCAGTCATGACTACTACACGCTGTTGATGGTGCCGCCGCTGGCCCTTGTTGCCGGTATGGGGCTGAACTGGCTGCTCGAGCGTTCCCGGGCAACCGCACTCCTGGCACTCCTGCTGCTCCTGGCCGCCCCGCTTGCAGCGCATCTGCGGATCAGTCATCGACACGGCTCCACCGAGATATTCCATGCGGTGCGGCACGATAGCGAGCGGCTGATCGATCGCGATGATCTGGTCGCGGTGGAGGACAGGACAACCGCCATTCGCTTGTATCGGATGAATCGCCACGGCTGGCCGCTGCGAAACGAAATCGATTCGTCGGCGATTGCCCCGCTGATCGAGCAGGGGCTTGACTGGCTGGTGATCGAGCAGCCGATTGAGGAGTACGATTCGTCGCTGCTGCACCTGGTCACTCTCCCGCCCGATTCGATCGGCCCGCTGCTCGGCTATCGGATCCGACAAAGCGATTGATTTCAGCAAGCAAGCGTTTATATTCCTGCCATGCCTCCAGAGAAAAAAGCAACGCTCCTGATCAAGAATATCGGCCAGCTGGTGAGCATGGCCGGGCCGGTACCGCGGGTTGGGCGCGAACAGCTCAATGATATCGGGTTGATCGAGGACGGCGGCATTGCCGTGGCCGGCGACGAAATTCTCGCTGTCGGCAAGTCCGACGATGTCGAGGGCCATGCCCCGCTGGCGGAGGGATGTACTGTTGTCGACGCCCGCAAGATGGTGGTTACCCCGGGGCTGGTTGATCCGCATACCCACCCGGTCTTCTCCATGACTCGCGAGGCCGAATTCGAGATGCGCACGCTGGGCAAAGGGTACATGGAGATAGCCCAGGCGGGCGGTGGCATACGGGCATCGGTGCGTGATCTGCGCCAGACCAAAGAGACGGTGTTGATTGAAAAAACAAAGAAGCGGCTCGACCGTCTCATGCGCTACGGCATCACCACCCTCGAAGCAAAATCCGGCTATGGCCTGTCGACCGAATCCGAACTCAAACAGCTCGAGATTATCCAGCACCTCAACGATATCCACCCGCTCGACCTGGTGCCGACCTTCCTCGGCGCCCACGAAATTCCCGACGAATATCGCGACAAGCCGGACGATTACGTTGACCTGGTGATCAACGAGATGATTCCGGCAGTGAAAGAAAAGCGACTTGCGGAGTTCTGCGATATTTTCTGTGAAGAAGGGGTGTTCACGGTCGAGCAGTCGCGCAAAATTCTAACGGCTGCCGACAAAGCCGGGATGAAGCTGAAGCTGCATGCCGACGAGTTGGAGTCGACCGGCGGCGCCGAACTGGCCGCCGAACTGAAGGCGACCTCGGCTGATCATTTGGTGTATGCGTCGGATGCCGGCATTGCCGCCATGGCCGATGCCGGTGTTGCGGCGGTGCTGCTGCCGGGTACCACTTTCGCCCTGCGCGGCAAGCAGTACGCCCCGGCCCGTAAATTCATCGATGCCGGCGTGGTGGTGGCCCTGTCTACCGACTGCAATCCCGGCTCGAGCTGTACCGAATCGCTACCGCTTATTATTTCGCTGGCCGCCCTGCAAATGCGCCTGACCGCCGCCGAGGCGCTGTGCGCGGTGACGGTCAACGCCGCCTATGCCATCAATCGCCACAGCCGGGCCGGCCAGTTGCGCGAGGGGGCCAGGGCCGATATCGTTATCTGGGATATGAACGATTACCGTGAACTGCCGTATCACTATGGCGTCAATCTGGTCTCGCAAGTGATCAAAAACGGCAAGGTAATCGTCCGTCTATAAACTGCCGGAACGGAGCCGCCCGGGGGCGGGTAAAACAGACGTGCAGAAGTACACCTCAATCATCTGTCTGCTGGTACTGACGCTCATCGCCGGCTGTGGCGTGTACAAGTTCAATCCGGGGGGAAAGGCCACCATCGACAGCGTGGCCATCAACCGGTTTGAAAATCAAACTCTCCAGTTCGGCCTGGAGGACCGCATGACCGATATAGTAACCGACGCCTTTATCTCCGACGGTACTATCAAGGTGTTGCCGCCCGATGCTGCCGAGTCGCTGTTGTCGGCGGTGCTGACGCGGTACGAGCTGCAGCCGCACGAGTTCGACGAAACCGACCGCGTCACCCGCTACCGGGTGGTGATGGGCTTCGATGTCACCCTGACACGACGTGTCAACGACAGTTTGCTCTGGCAGCAAAACGTTACGCAGCAGGGGATCTATGAGGCCGATACCGAAACCGAGGAGACCGGCCAGGAACGGGCCATCGAACTGCTGGTGGAAGAAATTATTACGCGAACCACGAAAAGCTGGTAAGTTATAGGCCAAGAGCTACCGACGCTGAGAATAATCACGGTTGACGGCTTATCATCTGTCAGCCCAGCCATAAGAGAAAGACCGCTATGATCATTCGACTTAGTTTCAGCCTGCTGTTGGTCGCGTTGTTGAGCCTGAGCGCGACGGCGCGCGAGATCAACTCCAACGCCGGGACATCGTCGTTTCCCTTCCTCAAGATACACCTCGGCGCCCGGGCTGTCGCCATGGGCGGCGCCGCCACCGGATTGGCCGACGATGAGACGGCACTCTACTACAATCCGGCCGGCATTGTCGGGCGCGACGAAATCGTGAATAACCGCTTCATCCTCGAATACCACAATTACTTTGACGATATCCAGTCGGGTCTGGTCGGGGTTATTCACAAGCTTGATGAACGAAAGTCCGTCGGGGTCTATGTCAACTACCTGAATTACGGCGAATTCATCGAGACCGATCAGCTGGGAACTGTCACCGGCGACTTCAGCGGCGGCGACCTGGCCTTTGCCGGCGCTTTTGCGTACCAGCCAAAACTGAACTGGCGGCTCGGCGGCACCGTCAAACTGATCTACCAGAAGATCCAGGAGTTTTCTGCCACCGGTGTGGCGGTCGATCTCGGCGCCAAGTACAGCTTTGATCGTGAACGATATGTCGTCGGCATTGCCGTGCAGAACCTTGGTGTCCAGCTCAGCTCCCTGGGCGAGGAGAAGGATGATCTGCCGCTGATGCTTCGCGCCGGCGGCTCGGTGCGACCGCGCCAGATCCCGATCCTGCTGGCGGCCGACGTGATCGTACCGACCGATAACAATGTCGATGTCGCCATCGGGGCCGAGTACCTCAATGCCGAACCGGTCTTCCTGCGCCTCGGTTGGAACTCCTACGGCTCCAATTACCGGGCGGCCGAGTCGGACGACAGCTGGGCCGGTTTGTCGCTCGGCCTGGGGATCGATATCAACAAGTACCAGATTTCATACGGCTTCACCCCGGCTGCCGAACTGGGGGAGAGCCACCGTATTACTGTGACGGGAGGGTTTTAGGCTCATGCGATATATGCAATACATGGCGTTTCCAGTGTTACTGCTGCTCGGCGCGCTGGCGCTCGGCGCCTGCGGTACCGATTCCGGCGGCAACCCCAAACAGGCGGTCATCTCGATGTTCGGCGCCATGGAAAAGGACGACAAGGGTGCCCTGGCCCGTCTGTTGGATCTGCCCGCCCTGATGAACAACACCGACATGGACTATGCCCTGACTTCCGACACCGCCCGCGTCTGGACCAACCCGCAGCAGATTCTTGACGACCTGACGGGCAGCGGCACCACCAAGCAACGCTGGTTCTCGCTGCAGCGGATAATCGGCGAAACCCAGATCATGGGTGACCAGGCAACCGTGGAAGTGACATTTGTCGACAAGGCAGCCTCGCGCGGCTACCTCACCGAGTTCGGGCTGCACAAGGTAAACGGCAAATGGAAAATCTACTCGTTCCAGACCAAGACTGAAGGAGCCTCTTAATTCGTCTGCCCGGAGTCGTCCCGGGCCGTGCCCTCGGTCGCTTCAACGCCGATCATACTGCAACTATGACTATCGACAACGGTATTCCCGAAATCACCGTAGAACAACTCCACGCCGCCCGGATCGAAAAGCGTGACTTCTATCTCCTCGATGTCCGTACCCTGCCGGAGTATGAAGCCGGACGTCTGTCATTCACCGACGCCCTGGTGCCGTACGATCAGTTGCACCTCTATGTCGACCGCCTGCCGTCGGACAAGTCTACCCCAATCTATTCTTTTTGTCGCTCCGGACGGCGCAGTGGTATTACCACTGAGTTTCTCCAGGCACTCGGCTACAGTAATGCCCGCAATGTGCGTGGTGGAATAATTGACTGGGTTGATGCCGGCTATGAAATCGACAGCGGTCCGGTCGATAGACCGCCACGATAGAGGGCCAAAAAAAACGTTTACCAGGGGGCGATAGAAACAGAGGGGGAGGCTTCCATCAGCCGGGTGCCTGGTAAACGTGTCCAAATATAGACTCTGGCAGTCCGGGTGTCAATCCCGTATCGGCGGTCGATGGAGAGATGTGATCTGTCCTGGCCCGGCGTTATCAAGTTGCCAGTCAATGATTTAAATCAAGTTATATTCGGGGCGTTTTTGACGTCGGCAGAGCTGACCTGAATAAACATGGTTTTCAAGCACCTCGTTTTTTGCTCTGGTTAAACAGGTCCGCCGGCTTATTCGTTACTCTTACGGCAATTGCGTTTATTTTGGTGTTGTGCACCTGACGGCGACCGCCTATATTGGTCGCTCGTGTCAAGCTATGATAGGTTAAGGAGTTTGGGTAAATGAGGAAGAAGGTTGGGATACTGGCCGTTCTCGGACTTGCTGTTGTTCTCTGGAGCTGCTCCGACGACATCGTACTGGAAGACCCAGAAGGCATTGAAGGCAGCTACCAGGGTACGTACACGCGTATTGACGACAATGACACCGTCGGCACCCAGAATGTGCTGATGAGTTTTCTTGACGATGGTGACTGGGTGATGGGGGTGGACACGATCAATCCGACCGATTTCTGTCTGTGCCGCTCCTTCGGGCGTTATAGCGTCTCCGACCGTCTGCGCCTCCAGCTCAATGCCCAGGCCTCGGTCGTTCCGGAACCGAATACCGATTCGGTGAGCTGTACATCGTGCGGAACTGATGATCGTCCCGATGGGACCTTCCAGCTCATCCGCCAGCAAAGCCTGCTGGTGCTGTCGCAGGTGACAACTCTGGGAGATGGGACCGTGGTAGAGAAACGGTTCGAGCTGACCGAGATTCAATAATCTGGTCATAACAGAGAAATTGAAGCCCGATCGAAGCCGATCGGGCTTTTTTTTGTCACTTTTTATCACATTTGGTAAATCCCACTGACACGTTTTGACAGTCAGTCTCTGTATGTTGTCTTGGGACAGTCGAGGGTCGCACACCGGGGGACGACAAAGTGCACGCGATCAACTGTCGCCAGTGCAAAAAGAAAACTGACTGACTGGGGTGTTGTGGTATGCTTGCCAAGGTGGTGTCATCGGCGACACTGGGCGTGGAAGCGTACACCGTCGAGGTGGAAACCGATATCCAGCAGCAGCTGCCGTCGTTTGTGACGGTGGGGTTGCCGGATGGCGCTGTGCGTGAATCAAAAGAACGCGTCACGGCTGCCATCAAAAACTCCGACTTCCTCTTTCCGTCGAAGCGGGTCACAGTCAACCTGGCCCCGGCTGACATCAAGAAAGAGGGTTCGGCCTTCGATCTGCCGATTGCTGTCGGCATCCTGGCGGCGACCGGTCAGATCATGCGCGAGCGTTGTGACGACTTCGTCATGCTCGGGGAACTGTCGCTTGACGGAGCCTTGCGCCCGGTACCGGGCGTTCTACCAATGGCGCTCGCATGTGCCCGGCACAACGGGTTCAAGGGGATGATAGTCCCGATGGCGAACGCCAAAGAAGCGGCCATCGCCGGGACACTGCCGGTTTATCCGGTCAATTCGCTGCAGGAAGCAGTCCACTTCCTGGAGGATGAGTCGACCATTGTCGCCTTTGCGGTCGATCGCTCGGCGGTCTTCAAGGAGGCGTTGACCTATCCGATCGACTTTGCCGATGTCCGCGGCCAGGAATCAGCCAAGCGGGCGCTCGAAATTGCTGCCGCCGGTGGCCACAATATTGCCATGACCGGTCCGCCCGGATCGGGCAAGACCATGCTGGCGCGCCGGGTCCCGACTATCCTGCCCAATATGACCCTGGAAGAGGCGCTGGAAACGACCAAGATCCACTCGGTTGCCGGACGCCTGCCGAGCGATCAGGCGCTCATCGCCACCCGGCCGTATCGCGCCCCCCACCACACCATTTCCTATGCCGGCCTGGTCGGCGGCGGCACGGTACCGAAACCGGGCGAGGTTTCGCTGGCCCACCACGGCGTGTTGTTTCTGGACGAACTGCCGGAGTTCAGCAAGAACATCCTCGAAATGCTGCGTCAGCCGATGGAGGATCACCAGGTCACCATCTCGCGCGCCATTACCACCCTCACCTACCCGGCGTCGTTCATGCTGGTGGCGGCGATGAACCCCTGCCCGTGCGGCTACTACGGCGATCCGTCGCACGAATGCAACTGTACCTCGACCGAAATTCAGCGCTACATGTCGCGGGTATCGGGCCCGCTCATGGACCGCATCGATATCCACATCCCCGTACCGTCGGTGAAGTTCAAAGAGCTGTCGGCTGCCACGACCGGGGTCAAGAGCGCCGCCATCCGCGACCGGGTCAATGCCGCCCGCGACCGTCAGCTGGCCCGCTTTACCAACGAGAAGAATATCTTCTGCAACGCCCACATGGAGTCGCGTGATATTCGGAGTTACTGTAAGATCGACGACAAGTCGCAGTCGCTGCTGGCCCTGGCCATCAACAAGCAGGGGTTATCGGCGCGGGCGTACGATCGGATTTTGAAGGTGGCGCGGACGATTGCTGATCTGGAGGGGAACGACGACATCCAGTCGGGCCACGTCGCCGAGGCGGTGCATTACCGCTCGCTCGACCGCAAGCTGTGGATGTAGGG
>CAZJCK010000102.1:0-9591 GCA_964544635.1 uncultured Ignavibacteriales bacterium
GCCAAAAAGGTCTTTACCCGTATAACACAAGCGGCTATCTTGCGATGTTTGCGGTTGAACGAGCCGCCCGAACCCGAATGTGAGATTATTGCAATGAGATACACGCACAACACGGAAGTCATCGACATCCCTGATCGCTTACCGGTCATTCCTTTACGCGATGTCGTGGTCTTCCCGCACATGATCTACCCGCTGCTGATCGGCCGCCGATTTACCGTCAATTCGCTCCACCAGGCAATGGAGGGCAACAAGTTAGCGCTGCTGGTGGCGCAGCGGGATGGTTCCATCGACGAACCGCAGCCGCGCGACCTGTTCGATGTCGGCGTGGTTGCGCGGATCATCCAGGTCATGAAGATGCCCAACGGCACGCTCAAGGTGCTCGTCGAGGGGATCGTGCGTGCCGGCATCGCCGGCTTCGATCGCGGTGAAAACAGTATTTATGCCGACGTCGATATCATGCCGATCGAGGAACCGGATGAAAATCGTGAAATCGAGGCGCTGTCACGTTCGGTCGTCGAGCAATTCACCGAATATGTCCGCCTCAACCGTCGCCTGCCCGACGAGGTCCTGGTGTCACTGGCCGCCATCGAGCGATACCAGCAGCAAATTGACACCATCGCCGCCCATCTACTGCTGAAACTCGACTCCAAGCAGCGGTTGCTGGAGGCCGAGACGGTCGAGGACGGCTTCAACACGATCGGCGAGATCCTCAAGGAAGAGATCGAGATCCTGAAGATTGAGTTGAAGATCGACGGTGATGTGCGTGAGTCGGTGTCGCGCAATCAGCGCGAGTTCTATCTCCAGCAGCAACTCAAGGCGATCAAGGATGAACTGGGGCAGTACGACGAACCGGGCGCCGATGTCGACGACCTGTACAACAAGCTCGACCAGAACGAGTACCCGGAAGAAGTCCGGACCAGGGCGGAAGAAGAAATCAAGAAACTGTCGAAGATGCACCCCTACTCAGCCGAGGCCGGGGTGGTGCGTTCTTACCTCGATTGGCTTGTCGGCCTGCCCTGGTCGATTCGTACCGAGGACCGTACCGAGTTCAATGAAGTACGCGGGATTCTCGACGGTGACCATTACGGTCTGGACAAGGCCAAGAAGCGCATCCTCGAACATCTCGCGGTCATACGCCTGGCCGGCAAGGTGCGTGGCCCGATCCTCTGCCTGCTCGGCCCCCCCGGAGTCGGGAAGACGTCGGTGGGACGTTCGATCGCCCGGGCCATGGATCGCAAGTTTGTGCGCATGTCGCTCGGCGGTATTCACGACGAAGCCGAGATCCGCGGCCATCGCCGCACCTATATCGGCGCTCTGCCGGGACGGATCATCCAGTCACTGAAGAAAGCGGAATCGTCCAACCCCGTCTTCCTGCTCGACGAAATCGACAAGGTCGGCAAGGACTTCCGCGGCGATCCCGCCTCAGCGCTTTTGGAAGTGCTCGACCCGGAACAGAACAACAGCTTTACCGACAACTATCTCGAAGTCGAGTACGACCTGTCGGACATACTGTTTATCACCACCGCCAACAGTATTGCGACCATACCTGATCCCTTGCGCGACCGCATGGAGATCATCCGCCTGCCGGGCTACCTTGATTTCGAAAAATTCCAGATTGCGCGGAAGTACCTGCTGCCGAAACTGGTCAAGGAGAATGGCCTGGCCAAGGTGAAGGTGGAGTTTGCCGATGATGCCCTGTACGAAATCATCCGCAGTTACACCCGCGAGTCGGGCGTACGCGAACT
This sequence comes from uncultured Ignavibacteriales bacterium, assembly GCA_964544635.1. Lineage (GTDB taxonomy): Bacteria > Zixibacteria > MSB-5A5 > GN15 > FEB-12 > CAZJCK01. The sequence continues at coordinate 1,746 of CAZJCK010000102.1, forward strand.
CGAACGCCAGATGGGCGCACTGCTGCGCAAGAAAGCAGTCGAGCTGGCGGAAGGAAAACGCCGTCGAAAACTGAGATTCACCCGTCGCATCGTCCATCAATTGCTTGGACCGCCCAAGTACACCGACACCGATATCAAGCAGCAGCCGACTGTCGGCTATGCCGTCGGCCTGGCCTGGACCGAAAAGGGCGGCGAAGTACTGCCGGTCGAGGTGGTGCCGATGACCGGCAAGGCCAGGCTGACCATGACCGGTTCACTCGGTGACGTCATGCGCGAGTCGGCGACCGCCGCGCTGTCGTTCATCCGCAATCATGCCGGCGGCTTTGGTCTCGACGACAACTTCTATGAAAATATGGAAATACATGTGCACATCCCCGAGGGCGCTGTGCCCAAGGATGGACCGTCAGCCGGCATCACGCTCCTGACGGCGCTGCTGTCGTCGCTGACCGGCGTAGCGGTGCGCACCGATATCGCCATGACCGGCGAGGTTACGTTGATCGGCGATGTTCTGCCGATCGGCGGCCTGAACGAAAAGCTGCTGGCAGCCAAGCGGCATAAGATCTTTGAAGTGATCATCCCGGAGCGCAACCGCAAGGATATTACCGAGCTGCCGGCCGAACTGCTGGAGGGGCTGACGCTCCGGTATGTGCGCACGATCCGTGATGTACTGAAAATTGCCATGACCAGTTCGCCGTTTGTCGGCCCCTGGTCGAAAGTTGTAAATCATCGGGTCGGGCAGTCAACGTCGCATTGAACGTCCGGGCAAACGCAGAGATAGGTTGTCGTTAGTATGACCGACTGCGAATTCATCGGGTCGTTTTATGCCCTTGACCAGCTCCCGAAGGACCGTCGTCCGCAGATTGCGATCGCCGGCCGATCCAACGTCGGGAAATCGTCGCTGCTGAACCGGCTGGTCGGTCGGAAGAAAATCGCCAAGGTGTCGGCGACCCCCGGCAAGACCCGTGCGCTGAACTTCTTCTTGATCAATCAGCGCTATTATTTTGTCGACCTGCCGGGGTACGGCTTCGCGAAAGTACCGAAAGCGGTGCGCGAGTCGTGGGGACGCCTGATCGAGGCCTACCTCGAAGAAAGCACCGTGCTCGCCGGTCTGATCCTGCTGATCGACTCGCGGCGCGACCCGACCGCCGAAGACATACAGTTGCTGGAATGGCTGGCCGACCGCGAACTGCCTGCCCTGATTGCGCTGACGAAAGTCGACAAGATCAAGCGCGGGCAGCGGGCCAACAAGATTAAGCAATTGCAGGACGACCTCGGTGTCGGCGTGGTACCCTGCTCCGCCGTCACCGGCGAAGGTAAACAGGAACTGCTCGGCGCCATCGACGAATTAGTGACACGATAGTCTGGAAACTATAGATAGGGATGTATGAGTAAGCACAAGATAGTAATCGGTTGCCAGTGGGGTGACGAAGGCAAGGGGAAGATTACCGATCTGCTGGCCGCCGATGTCGATATCATCGCCCGCGCCCAGGGGGGCGCCAACGCCGGCCATACCATTGTTGTCGGTGATACCACCTACAAGTTTCGTCTCATGCCGACCGGCATCCTGCACAAAGACAAAACCTGCGTGATCGGCAACGGCGTGGTGCTCGACCCCTGGACCTTCCTCGAAGAACTGCAGACCCTCGAGTCGCATGGCATTTCGTACGAAGGCCGGCTGTGGATTTCACCCGCCACCAACCTGGTCATGCCGTACCATCAACTGATCGATGCCATCGAAGACAAACGTCGCGGCACCGACGCCATCGGCACCACCGCCCGCGGTATCGGCCCGGCCTATGTCGACAAGGTGGGGCGTAACGGCATTCGCATCTCCGACCTGTTTGCTCCCGACCGACTGCGCAAGCGCCTCGACTACCAACGCCAAATCAAAGAGAAATACTTCGAGGGCTCGACCGACGAACGGGCTGATATCGACAGGACATTCGATGAGTTGATGGACCTGGCGCCCGTCCTGCAACCGATGGTGCGTGACATATCGTTGCTCCTGCAGCAGGCCGATCGGGAGGGTAAATCGATCCTGTACGAAGGGGCGCAGGGGACGATGCTCGATGTCGATCTCGGCACCTACCCGTTCGCCACCTCGTCCAACACCACCGTCGGCGGCACCCTGACCGGCCTCGGTATCGGCCCGCGCATGGTTGACGAAGTGATCGGCGTGGTCAAAGCGTATGCCACCCGCGTCGGCGCCGGACCGTTCCCCACCGAACTGGTCAACGACACCGGCGACCGCCTGCGCGAAGTGGGTGGTGAGTTCGGCACCGTAACCGGGCGACCGCGACGCTGTGGCTGGCTCGACCTGGTGGCGCTGCGCCACGCGGTGCGCATCAACGGCGTCGACTCGATCGCCATCACCAAGCTCGATGTGCTCGATGACTTCCCCGAATTGCAGGTCTGTACCGAGTATGAACTGAACGGCCGTCGCATGAGCGAAGTACCGCTCGACCTGGCCGACCTGGCACGGGTCAAGCCGATCTACAAGTCGGTGCCGGGATGGATGGCCGACTCGACCGGCAAAGCCGATTTCGGCGACCTGCCGGAAAAGGCACGGGCCTACCTGAAATACATTGCCGATGACCTGGATGTAAAAATTAAGATTGTCTCCACCGGCGCCAACCGTGTAGAAACCATAATGATGTAACCGGCAGGAGCGTGAAGGAGGACTACCATGAAACGAATACTATCGATCAGCGCACTGGCACTGCTGATGACATGGAACCTTGCCATGGCCGACGACGCCGATTCGACCAGAGCTGAGGAGCCGGACTCGGTCCAGGCGGCCGATGACGGTAAGGTAACGACCGAACTGGGGGTCACCTACAAGGACCTCGAGATCGGCAAGGGTGACAAGGTCGAGATGGGCAGCAAAGCCAAAGTGCACTACACCTTGTGGCTCGATGACGGTGCCGGTGAGAAAGGCAAGCGCCTGCAAAGCTCCAAGGATCGCGGGCAGCCGTTTGTCTGCACCGTCGGCTTTCGGCTGATTCCGGGCTGGAGCGACGGTATGATCGGGATGCAGGCGGGCGGCGTGCGCCAGCTCTGGATTCCGTCGAGCCTCGCCTACGGTCCCCGCGGCATGCCGCCGGTCATCCCGGCCAACGCCGACATTATCTTCGAGATCGAACTGCTCGAGATCATGGAATAAAGCGATTCGACTTGTACTTGATCGACCGTTTGTGCGCGTATATACTTGGGTATCGGGAGCCGCGCCCGGCTCTATTCATTAGCACACTGGAAAACTGAAATACAGGAGAGCGGCCATGAAGTTGACCCGTAAATTCAATCCGGCAAACCCGCAACAAGTCCGCGAGTTCGAAGACCTGGTCAAGAGAGAAACCCGCGTCAAGGTGGGACCGCTGGACAAAACGCCCAAAGCGATTGCCCATGTTGCCAGCACCCAGCCGGGACGCGAATACCTCGCCCGAATGGTGGGCAGTAAGGCCTATCGCCTCGGGCGGTCGTTCGAGCGAGCGCATTCCAAAGAGATCAAGGCCCTGGCGCATGAACTGAGCCACGTCATGCAGCAGCGCTGGCCGTACAATTACTAAGATCCGTTCGAATTTCAGCGATTAATATGAAAAGCGGCACTGACCAGGTGCCGCTTTACATTTCTAAGAGAGGTATGATTTTTCTTGCGCGTAATCAGGATACCACGCTCATGGAGTCGATTGTCACCGTTACGTCATTTGTGCACAAAAACTTTCGCGCTGTCCACCATTCATGAGCTGACGGCCGCTTCGGCCGTTTGGGGGCGTGACGACAGCTCTTCCACCGGCCGCTGGCAGTACTTATAGCCCCACCAGATCAGGATAATTCCCAGAAATTCGCCGACATACAGCACCTCGGTATGCCCCATGCGGCTGTACGCGCCGCCGATCCCCGGCAACATGGCGCCGATCGCGATCAGCCAGTTGCCGATCGAACGGTTCTTCGTTTCGCGCTTGCGGGCATAGCGAATAGCCGACAGGATCGCCCCGCCAATCAGAAAAATAGCCGCCAGGCCGTTGATAAAGGGCGACACCATGCGGATATCCTGCCATTCGAGGACCGCCGAGGTCAGGGCGCCGTCGGTGACCAACTCGTAGTTTACCGGAGAAAGCAGGACAAACACGGAGGTTATCGCCACCGTGGCGGTCAGCAATGTGACTGCAATGTGACCGGCACGTTTCCCCATTAACAGATAGATCGTCCCGATCGCCAGCGGCGCGCCGCCCAGCAGAGCACCGGCGATGTACCATGACTTGAAAAAGACAACGTGCCAGCCGAAGACCGCCACCAGCCCCTCGACGAGGGTGCCGACACCGTAGACCGCTACGCCCAGTCCCCACCACAAGAGATAGTAGGAGCCGGGCTTGGCGGCCCAGCGCGACAGGATCTTGTATGCGAAGACAGCGGCAATAATGGTGGTCAGAATTGGAATAAAATGTATGGCGCGCAGCATTTCGGCGGCGGTCATGGCATACCTCCAGCACAGGATAGCAGGTTATCGTGACAACGGCCGCAAGAACGGTAATGTGGACCCATGCAGTGTCATATCGGTGTCACGTTACTGGGGCACTGCGCAGGGATTTGAGCGTTGTAAGGACTGATCGCGGTCAAGAAAGGGTTTGACAATTGGGGGTGTCAGGCTCATTTTGGACAACCATGCCGGCCGGACGGTATGGGGGTGTAGCTCAGTGGTAGAGCAGCTGCCTTTTAAGCAGCGGGTCGAAGGTTCGATCCCTTCCACCCTCATGTCGACCGGCCGGTTTTTCTGATGGTATCCCGATTTTAGATCTTACAGTTCAGCCAAAGTTCTTTTTCGCACCTCATTGACCCAGGTCAACTAACCCGATTTTCGCTTGTCAAAACAGGCTACAGTGCGTCTATTTAGAGCAGGCTAATCACTATTCATTTTTGGGGGCTGATGTGAATCATCAGCGACAGTCTCGCACAATGCCCATCGACCGTTCTGCGCTCGGCGCCGACAAACCGCCGTGAGTACGGGGATGTTCTGGTATCCCGCAACGTCTACCCTTATTAGATAGGCAGATTGCTTCACGAACTAAATGGAGAGAATCGGATATGAGAAGAACCCATGGATTGTCAAAACAGAAGACTAGGAGACTGGCGCCACTGGCGCTCTTGCTGCAAGGCACTCTCAAACGCGGGAAGGCATTGTTGCTATGCCTCACCATTATCCTACTCGCAATTGCGCTCGGGTCTAATGCCACCCCACCGCTGCCGGAATTCCCGTTTGAAACTAGCCTGCAGTCGGAACAGCCAATCACTGGACCGGGCGAGTATTTGCTTCGCTTCACGTACACACCGCGACTTGATGAATGGCGTAAAGTTCAACTTTCAGTGACCACTGAGGGGCAATTGGAACTACTTAGTCCTTCTACGTGGGATGTTTCAATTGACTCCGGAACCACGGCAGTGCAAACCTTGCGAATTGTGGTCCAACCGAGCGATACCGCCGCGCTGAGAATTGTGGTTCATCAAGGAGATGACAAGATAACGTGTCTTCAGATGTTCTTCACTTCAACCGAGACTGCAGCGACCATGTCGGAGACACGGAGTCACTTTGGGCGCAGTCACATTCAACATCATACAACCCAGGATTTCCAAACTGACACGCTGTCCAAGGAACAGCTGCAGCAAGTGTATCGCTGGGAGTTCACTCTTGAGAGTAACGATGACCGCGAATTCGTTCAGAAGATGCTAGGCGCCTTACATGACTCAGCACTTCTTGCAGGGGCTTCAAATACATACATACGTCACATGTCTCTTGAGAAAGCACTTGAGATACATCGTCGCGGAATTCGCATTGATCTTGCACCTGATATCCCAGCCAAGTCGGACCAGCAAGGCAAGGAAGCCTTAGATCCACCCCTCCCCCGCTAAATCTACCGACGATATTAAGCAAAAGTCATCGCGCTCGGCAAGCGCCGGTATATCCCTCGCGCACGTGCTTCAAGCCTGATTAACTCTGGTGTTGGTGCCTCACGACTCACCGTCGGTGACTGGCACACTACTCTCTGGGTTCACGTTTGCAAAGCCGATTACGCACGGCAGTCGTTCCTTTCCTCCAATTCAAATCCAGTGTGGATCGCTCCAGCCAATCGAGGCACGGTCATAGTCGTACGCGGACGCATGCATCCGACAACTACGCTTCACTACAAGCTATACGGTGCAGGGAAGAATACCCCCACATAAACCATGAGCGGCCGGTGGGAACCGGCCGCTCACGTGGTGATAGGTTGGGAACAAAGAACTTGCTGAGAAGCTTTGTTGAGTTGGGTACCATATTTTACGAAAATGCCCCGGTTTTGTTTCAGCCGACCGTCACCGCACTTCCCTCTTGCCCCCACCCGCCACCGCATGTATATATCCCCAACGGATTTACCCTCTGTAACCTGTGAAAAGAACTGATGGAGAGCCGTCATGGATTATAAAACCCGTACCCGCGTCAACCAGGTGATTGTCCACGACCAGGTCCCGGTCGACAGCGAAATCGTTGTCCTGGGCTGGGTTAGAACTGTCCGGGTGAGCAAGAATGTGGCCTTCATGGAAGTCAACGACGGTTCCTGCATGGAGTCGATCCAGGTCGTGATCGGCGAACCGGAACAGTTTTCTGACCTCGACAAAATCAGTACCGGTGCTTCGGTGCGGGTGAAAGGCAAGCTGGTCGAGTCCCCCGCCAAAGGCCAGAAATACGAGCTGCAGGCGATTGAGGTCACTCTGGTCGGGCCGGCCGACGAAACCTATCCGCTGCAGAAAAAGCGCCACAACTTCGAGTTCCTCCGCGAGATCGCCCACCTGCGCCCGCGCGGCAACACCTTCGGCGCGGTCAACCGGGTCCGTTCCAAGCTCGCCTATGCCGTCCACAAGTTCTACCAGGAGCGCGGTTTCTATTATATCCACACGCCGATCATCTCGGCCTCCGACTGCGAGGGGGCCGGCGAGATGTTCCGGGTCACCACCCTCGATATGACCAACCCGCCGAAGAAGGACGGCGCCATCGACTGGAACGAAGATTTCTTCGCTGCCGAGGCCTACCTGACGGTGTCGGGCCAGCTCGAAGGGGAGCTGATGGCCACCGCCTTAGGCGATATCTACACCTTCGGCCCCACCTTCCGCGCCGAAAACTCCAACACCAGCCGTCACGCCTCCGAGTTCTGGATGATCGAGCCGGAGATGGCCTGGGCCGAAAACGACGATAACATGGATCTTGCCGAGGATTTCCTCAAATACCTCCTGCAGTACGCCTTTGATCACTGCACCGACGATATGGAGTTCTTCGGCAAACGGATCGACCCGGAGCTGGTCCAGCGTCTCGAGGGCGTGATCAACTCCGAGTTTGCCCGCATCCCCTACTCCGAGGCGATCAAGGTGCTCGAGAAGTCGGGTGAAACATTCGAGTACCCGGTCGAGTGGGGTGTCGATATGCAGAGCGAGCATGAGCGCTACCTGACCGAGAAGGCGTTCAAGAAACCGGTCATCGTGTACGACTACCCGGCCCACATCAAGGCGTTTTACATGAAGCTCAACGACGATGAGAAGACAGTGCGGGCCATGGATGTTTTGGTGCCTCGGGTTGGCGAGATTATCGGCGGTTCGCAGCGTGAAGACAGGCTCGATGTGCTCAAACGTCGGATGGCGGAACTGAAGGTTGAGAACATCGAGAACTACTGGTGGTACTTTGACATTCGCAAGTACGGTAGTTGTCCGCACGCCGGTTTTGGTTTGGGGTTTGAGCGGGCGCTGATGTATATCACGGGGATGCAGAACATACGGGATGTGCTGCCGTTCCCGCGCGTCCCCAGATGGGCGAAGTTTTAGGCGT
>CAZJCK010000103.1:0-9496 GCA_964544635.1 uncultured Ignavibacteriales bacterium
TTGGAACGCGGTCGGACAGCATACATTTGTATTCCGTGGCCGACCCGGCGAACCCCCGGTACCTGTACGGTTTCAACTGTACGTGTGATCGGCCGATTGTCGAGCTTAGAGACAACCAGCTTTACATCCTGTCGCTGGACCGTCTCATAGTCTACGATATCTCGCCGCTTTCGGGCCCCGATTCCATCTTTACCGATCGACTCAGCACCTGGTATCCTACGGCTGACATGTGCCTGTATGGTGATTCCCTGTGGATAGCCAACAACGACTTGTTCGTGAGCGATATCGGCAACCCCTGGGAGCCGGTCATTGATCAGCAGGTAAATGTGCCGTATACCGCCAACGATGTGGTGTTTGACGACAGCATGGTGGCAGTCGCGGCACAGATGGACCTCTATCCGACACCATTTTCGGCCCTGGTACTATACGAGAGGCGGCCGGATTCCGGGCTGTCGCTTGTGTCTTCGGATACTATCATCGGGCGATGTAACTACCTTGATATGCTGGGGGACAAAGTGTACCTGTCGTGCGGCAAGTCCGGCTTTCAGGTGTGGGATATCTCAGAACCGTCAGCACCGGTGCTTACTGAGTGTGTCGATGTCGAGGATGTCGCCGGACCGGTGATTGTGACCGACGACAGCATCGTAGTCATGGCGGGGGATTTCAGGGACTGGTATGAACCACGATACAATGTCTGCACCGGCGACAAGGCGCTGTCCATACACAATGACTCGTTTCCGAATCCGGATGTCATACCAGCAGGGGGACTGGTGTTGTATCGCCAGACCGATTCAACCCTTGAGAAGGTTGGCCGGTATCCGGGCGGCGGCGACTTGTTAAACCTGTCATACGACGGCGGCGGCATTGTGGCGATCGCTGATGCCGCCAATCGAGTGCACTTTTTTGACGTGGGTGAAACTGAACTGGGCGCCGGCTGGGATCTCTACCTTCCTGGGACGAATGTTGAAGATGTCGCCCTGTTTGACCAGGCGGTAGTGGTGGGAACCCAGGACTCCGGGTTAATAGTGTACAGTATGGACAGTATCGGGTCCCAGCGTCTCTCCCAGACAACGCCCACGGCTTCCCTCTATCAGATGGACGCATACGAAGACATTGTAGTGGCTGCGAATTGGACCACCACCAGCCTGTATGATTTTAGTTCGCGCGACACCCTTACTGAATTCTGTCGGATCAATGCATTGGCTGATCCGGCGGTAGATGCCGCGTATGACGGCCGTTATGTGTACGTCGCCGAGAGGTACGCCGGCCTGAGAGTCTGGGATGTGATCGATCCTGCGAATCCCACAGAGGTATACCGCATCGAAGGGTGGATAACTGAGGTCGATGTAGATGGTTCGTATATGGTGACCGCAGGTGATCGTTTACGCGTGTGGGACATTTCCAACCGAACGGTTCCCCTGTTGCAGGCACAGATCGTATCGCCGGCGCTGGGCAACTTCTGGAGTGTAGAACTATACAATGGCGTTCTCGGTGTAGCACAGGCAGACGGAGGATTCCATCTATACGATATCACAGAACCTGGCAATGCAGTCCTGCTCTCAACTATGCCCGCGCCAAGCTGGGTGATCGATGTGGCTTTGTGGGATGACAAGCTGCTGGCCCTGGATATGAGCCTTTTGCTCTACTTCCAGCTCGATGTCTCAACGGGGATAGTGGATGAGCCATCCGATCGGCTCTCCCCCGACTCGCCGTTCCTGGTACACACCTATCCCAATCCGTTCAACGACGCTTTGCAGGTGCAACTGACGGTAGCGTCGCGCCTGGAAGTCACCGTCGAGGTGATCAACGTCCTGGGGCAGGTGGTGGATAATCTGTACACCGGCGAACTGACCGCCGGGGAGCATCGTTTTGAATGGCACGCCGAGGCCTCGAGCGGGGTGTATTTCGTGCGGGTGACGGGCGACGATGCTGTCGTGTCGCGGAAGGTGATGTATTTGAAGTAGCGGAGATTCCCGGCCGGCCAGGCAACGCCTGGTCGGCCAGCCTCGATATGCTTAGGTGGATTCTGGCCTTCGCCAGAATGACGCGCGGGGGGCCGGCTCCCGGGGGGTTGAAAATCAAAAATTGGGGGATTTGTGAATCATTTATGGTTACATTCGATCATATAGGTAGAGCATGAAGGAAGGAATAGTATGCTGAATGTAACTGATAAGGCCAGTGAGCAGCTCAGTAAGCTGCTGGCCGAGCAGCCGCGAAACGGCAAGCACTTGATCCTCTATTTCCAAGGGTATGGCTGAAGCGGCCCCTCTTTGGGGATGGCTCTGGATGAGTCAACGGATGGCCTGGTGAAACTGGAATCGAACGGCGTGACTGCCTGGATTGAGCCTAAGCTGAAAGAAGCGGTCGGGCAGCTTGGCGATATTTCGATTGATTTTGTGGAACGAGAATTTGGCCCCAGCGGCTACTCGATACATGTGGGAAGTTGTGGTGACTGCGGTGAAGGGTGCGGGTGAGTGCCCGGCAGTCTCCCCTCTGTTGAGACCCGGCAACGGTGCGTTGTCGGGTCTTTTTTGTGGACCGAAGGATCTTCGGCTAAAGTTGCTCGACGCGGGTATTATTGTCATCATATTTGGCCAGTTTCTCTTGACATCTTCGTTACGGGCATGTATATACATCGCCATGTGAAATTATTCACGACCGAAATCCTGGGGAGGCTTTCGATCCGCCCCAACTGGTTTTTGGCATTTTTATTGACAATTTGGCGGTAACAAAGGAGAGAGTGCATGTCAAGTTTCGTTGACAGCTTCATGGCTGATCTGAAGGCCAAGCACCCGGCGCAGCCGGAGTTCCATCAGGCGGTCCACGAGGTGGTGGAATCGCTGGTTCCGGTGCTGGACAAGCACCCAGAGTACAAAGAAGCCAAGATCCTGGAACGGATCGTGGAGCCGGAACGCGTCATCCTGTTTCGGGTACCGTGGGTTGACGATCAGGGTCGGGTTCAGGTCAACCGTGCTTTCCGTGTCGAGTTCAACTCGGCGATCGGACCGTACAAGGGCGGCTTGCGTTTCCATCCCTCGGTAAACCTGGGCATTCTGAAGTTTCTCGGTTTCGAGCAGGTCTTCAAGAACAGCCTGACAACGCTGCCGATGGGCGGCGGCAAAGGTGGTTCGGACTTCGACCCCAAGGGGAAGTCTGACAATGAAGTGATGGCGTTTTGCCAGTCGTTCATGAGCGAGCTGTTCCGCCATATCGGCCCGAATACCGACGTGCCGGCGGGTGATATCGGCGTTGGCGGTCGTGAAATCGGTTTCCTGTTCGGCCAGTACAAGAGGCTGCGCAACGCCTTTGAGGGCGTGCTGACCGGTAAAGGCCTCAACTGGGGCGGCAGCCTGATCCGTCCGGAAGCAACCGGTTACGGCGCTGTGTACTTCGCCGAAGAGATGTTAAAGACGCGCGGCGAATCGTTCGACGGCAAGCGGGTGTCGGTCTCCGGTTCGGGTAATGTGGCCCAGTACGCCACTGAGAAGGTCAACGAGCTGGGCGGCAAGGTCGTGACCCTGTCCGATTCGTCGGGTTACATCGTCGACAACGACGGTATCTCCGGTGAGAAGTGGGACTTCGTGATGGACCTGAAGAATGTCCGTCGCGGTCGCATCAAAGAATACGCCGACAAGTTCAAGTGCGAGTACCACGAGGGTACCGGCTTGTGGAGTGTACCGTGCGAGGTGGCTCTCCCCTGCGCCACCCAGAACGAGCTGAACGGCGACGATGCCAAGACGCTGTTGGGCAACGGTTGTTATGTGGTCAGTGAAGGCGCCAACATGCCGAGTACGCCGGAAGCGGTGGAGCTCTTCGTTGAGAAGAAGATCCTGTTCGGTCCGGGCAAGGCGGCCAACGCCGGCGGCGTGGCGGTGTCGGGTCTCGAGATGACCCAGAACAGCATGCGTCTGGGCTGGTCTCGTGAAGAGGTCGATGACCGTCTCCACACCATCATGAAGAGCATCCATACCGCCTGCATCGAGGCATCGGAGCAGTACAACACGCCGGGCAATTATGTCAACGGCGCCAATATTGCGGGCTTCATTAAAGTTGCCAACGCGATGATGGATCAGGGTGTTGTCTGATATCTGTTCTTCCATATAGATGAGAATTGGGCGGGCCGTTTGTGGACGGTCCGCCCGTTCTTATAGCCTCACGTGCAGGGTGGGATAGCGCAATCGGGCAGAACTCGGGCAGACGAGGACGTCTGCCGCGCACAAGCCCGAAAAGACGCTTAAAGTTGACTGATGGGCGCATGGCCGTATATTGACGGCTGGTGTACAATATGAATGAGAAGAAACCAATAGCGGCCTTTCCGGACTACGAGTCGAAATTCCTGAAATTCGACGCGTTGATGCAGTTTCGAGTCAAGCATATCCTGCTGGTTTCGAGCCTGTATGATTCGTTTATCCTCGAAGAGGACGGTCAGCTCACTGACCTTATATACAACGAATACCTGGAGTTGAACCTGACGATCACGCCGCACGTCAAGCGAGCCTCCAACGCCGCCCAGGCGCTCTCGATTCTCGAGACGCAGAACATCGACCTGGTTATCATCTTCAAGCGGGTATCGGATATCGACGTGGTGGCGTTTGCCGACAAGGTCAAGACCAAGCGCCCCAACATGCCGGTGGTGCTCCTGGCGTATCATGAGCGCGAGCTGGCGATGACGCAGACAGAGCAGTTTCGCAAGGCGATCGACCGGGTGTTTGTCTGGACCGGCGATGTCAAGATCCTGCTGGCGATCATTAAGCTGGTCGAGGATGATTTCAATGTCGATATGGACACCCGCCTTGTCGGCGTGCGGGTGATCATCCTGGTCGAAGATTCGGTCAAGTTTTACTCGGCATATCTGCCGATGCTGTACACCGAGATCATGCTCCAGACGCGGGCGGTGATGTCGGAGGGGTTGAACCTGACCGACAAGCTGCTGCGGATGCGGGCGCGCCCCAAGATTCTCCTGGCAACCAATTATGAAGAAGCGGCCGAGCTGGTCGAGAAGTACCAGCGGTATTTGCTGGCCCTGGTGTCGGATTTTCGGTTCTCGATCGAGGGTCGGGAGGATGACGAAGCGGGTGTGAAGCTGGTGCAGAAGGTGCGCTCGCAATACCCGGATATACCGGTGCTGATGCAGTCGTCGGATCCGAAAAACAATGACGTCGCTGAAGAGAATGATACCGGCTTCCTGTACAAGCGATCGCGGACGCTCTACATGGATTTGCAGAGTTTCATCATGGAGCATTTTGGGTTCGGTGACTTCGTATTCCAGATGCCGGATGGGAGCGAGATCGGGCGGGCAACCGATTTCCGGAGCATGGAGCAGTGCCTGGAGTGGGTCGATGCCGAATCGCTGATGTACCATGCGCGTCGCAACCACTTCTCGAACTGGGCGATGGCCCGTACCGAATTCGACCTGGCGACACGACTGCGGCCGCGCAAGGTTTCGGAGTTTGAGGGGGTTGAAGCAATCCGGTCGCACCTGATCGATTCTTTCAGGAAGTTCCGACACGAGAAGCAGCTTGGTGTGATCACCGACTTTTCGCGGGCGCAATTCGACCTCCAGAGCGATTTCGTACGCATCGGTGGCGGCTCGATTGGCGGCAAGGGACGCGGCCTGGCGTTTATTAACGCGATCCTGAGCAAGTATCAACTGGAGGACCAGTTTGATGATGCGCGGGTAGCTATACCGTTTTCGGCGATAATCGGTACCGACGTGTTCGACGATTTTCTCGAATTGAACAACCTGCGTCAGTTTGCACTCGCTCCGCATAGCGATGCCGAGATTGCACAGCGCTTTCGTGACGCCTACCTCCCCCCCGCGATTGTCGAGGATCTGCGGGCGCTGCTGGCGGTCGTCGATTATCCGCTGGCGGTGCGGTCGTCGTCAATGCTCGAGGATTCGCACCTGCAACCGTTCGCGGGCGTGTACGAAACGTTCATGCTTTCGAACAATCATTCGCACATCGACATCCGGTTGAGCCAGCTGGAACTGGCCATCAAGCTGGTGTATGCCTCGACGTATTTCGAAGGCACGCGTATCTTCCACGAGATGTCGGGGAACCGCCTCGAAGACGAAAAGATGGCGGTGATCATTCAGCGGGCAGTGGGGAATTCTTACAAGGATATCTTCTACCCGCACTTCTCGGGAGTGGCGTTGTCGTATAACTACTACTCGCTTGATGGCGTGAAGCCGGAAGAGGGCGTGGTTTACGTCGCGCTGGGAATGGGCAAGACCATTGTCGAGGGGATGGAGTGTTTGCGTTTCACCCCGAGCCGTCCGAATCAACTCCCGCAAATGTCGACGGTTGATGATACCCTGGACAATGCCCAGCATGATTTCTTTGCGATCGACCTGTCGAATCCGGGGGCCGAGCCGAGTTTCGAGGGTGACAAGGGATTGATCAAGCTGCCGGTGAGTCGGGCGATGGAAGATGGAGCGCTTGATATGCTGGCGTCGACCTATTCGCACCAGAATCATCGCATCTACGACGGGACAGCGCGCGAGGGGACGCCGGTGATAACGTTTGCGCCCATCCTCAAGCACAAACGCTTCCCCCTCATTCCGATCGTCGAGTTGCTCCTTAAGCTGGGCAGCCAGGGTATGAACTGCCCGGTCGAGATCGAGTTTGCGGTTGATCTCGATGACAAGCCGGAGACACAGCGCGGTTTTTATTTCCTGCAGATCCGTCCGATGGCGAAAGAAACGACGACTGAACTGGTGTCGCTGGACGATGTCGACGAAGAGCGGGTAATTCTGCACAGCCGTCAGACCCTCGGCAACATGCGTCTCGAGGCGATACAGGATATCGTGGTGGTGCCGCCGGATACGTTTGACCGGGGACGCACCATGGTGATTGCCGAGCAGATCGGAAAGATCAACAAGAAGCTGGTGCAGCAGGAGCGGCCATACCTGTTGATCGGGCCGGGGCGCTGGGGAACGCAGGAGCGGTGGCTGGGGATCCCGGTGAAGTGGGACCAGATACAGGGTGCGCGGGTGATTGTCGAGGTGGCCAATGATCAGATGGCGGTCGATCCGTCGTTTGGCACCCACTTTTTTGCGAACTTGACAGCATTTCATGTCGGGTACTTTACGGTGAACGAGACGATTGGGAACGGCGCGGTTGATTGGGACTGGTTTAAGAAGCAGCGGACAGAGACCGAAGAATACTATGTGAAGCATATTCATCTGGAAAATCCGCTGGATATTCGGATAGACGGTCGGAGTGGCAACGGGGTGGTGCTGGGGTAGGGAGTACGAAACGACGTACCGATTGGGAGGTCGCACGAACCTCTTTATAGCCCAGCGCTTTGCGGTGGGTTTCTTTTTGGGATGATCGAGAACACGTCGGAGTTTCGCAGCGCAGATCTCCGAGGCCGCCGGAGGCGAACGGAGATGCCTGCGGTTCATTCTGTGCAATGAAGCCGACCGGCTTGCAGGGACCGGTTTGCCCTACGGGTTGCGTGGGCGGCAGACGTCTTCGTCTGCCCCTTTTTTGTTTGCCCTCTTTGTAGCCCACCGCTTTGCGGTAGGCATTGTTAGTGACGTCGATCGAGAGGTGTCGCGAGCGCAGGGCTCGTGACCCACACACAGCTCGCATTAGTGCAACCCACCGTGCGAAGCGCAAACGGGGCGATCCTGGGCCCCGGACCAAGTCCGGGGCGACAGATAGCGGACAGAAGACAGAAAAAAGAGAAGCGCCCGCGCCCGCCTCATCCCGGCCGGAGTCCGGCGAAGGCCCGACGCAGAGCCGGGGTCCATCTTGCTGCCCCCCAGCGCGCGAACTGCGAAGTGGGGTACCGCGCATTGATCGCTTGAACTGTCGGAGGTTCACTTCCGGCTAAACAAATTCAATACAATCGTCAGGATGATCGAGATGAGGATCATGCTGGTGATCGGGATATAGACGCGGGTATTCCCTTTTTCCCACGTAAGGTCGCCGGGGAGTTTGCCCAGAAACGGGATCCTGTCGGCAAAGAGTATTATCAGACCGAGGATCACAATCAGGATACCGGCGATGATGAGGAGTTTACCCAATTGCGGCGTCATAGCCGCATTATGTCGAGAACAGGGTGAGGTGATCAACCCAAATCTGGGTGAGGGCGCGCTGTTCGGCCGACAGATCTGACGGCATCCGTCCGCCACCCAGCAGTTGACCGAGGGCTTCGAGGGCGGTCCGGGTATCGTCGAGCGACAGGTCGTGGCCGATTTCGCGCGACAGTTTTTCGCGGAAACGCAGGGTTTCGCGAATGATCGTATTGACGGCGGTCCGGCTGTCGGCCCGGTTATCGAGAAGGCCCTGGCAGGCGGACTGGATAAGCAGACGAAGAGCGTGTTCGGTCATGGTTCTTTCTCCTGTCCGGCATTTGCGATCCTGCCGCCCGAAGGGAGCAGTGGGGTACCCCAGTAGCCTCGGCCTCACCGCGGGGTTTTGTCGCCGGACCAGATAACTATCGACAGCGGATTGAGATTATTTAGCGCCAATTCGCAAGCGAATGTTGAGCCAGGCGCCTATGGCTATGAGGACCAAACCGCTGGTGGCGCGGAGGTTATGGAAGATATTCTGGATGGCGCGGGCAATATACACAGCCACCCCGTGTTCGTCCATATCAAGCTGAACTGTGCTAAATATGAGCCAAAAGCCGACCAGAATCATGGCGAAATGGACACCGTGCTTGAGCCAGACAGGGGCGCGCTCGGCGATTTCGTCGGAAGACGGCTGGTTGTGGTATTTAATCGGCATGGTAAATAGAACGGCGCTTAACGGTGGTGGTTCCGCCGTGACGTTGTCACCAAGAGGTTGTTGCTGGTGGAAATGTGACACTTTCGGATAAGTATCGACGTATACTCAGGCTGTAATCAACAACCGATTCACATCAAAACCTGTAAGGAGGCCGTCATGGCTGAAGTGCCCGCACATGGTAACTTTTGCTGGAATGAACTGATTTCGACCGATCTGGACAAAGCAAGGCAGTTTTATGGTGACTTGCTCGGTTGGGAGATTAAAGACAGCGGCATGCCGGGAATGCAGTATCTGCTGGCACATGCCGGTGACAAGCAGACTTGTGGTATGATGAACATGCCGGAGGAAGCCAAGGGGGCGCCATCGCACTGGATGTCGTACATCGCGGTCGAGAAGGTCGACGAGTTAACCGAGAAGGCGAAGAGCCTGGGGGCAAACGTGATTCATGGACCGCAGGATATTCCGACGGTGGGACGGTTCGTGATTCTGCAGGATCCGACCGGAGCGATGATTTCGTTGATAACGTTGGAGAAGAAATAGATTGTGATTGTGGTCCCCACCGCCCGGCTCTGCCGGGCAGTGGGATACCAAATGGGGTGGGGCATCTGTCATTTCAGCGAAGGCTGGAACTCCCTGGCCGAACGTATGCAGAAGAGGTTCACACCACGTCGTCCCCGCGCCACACCACGTGTTCCCCGCCCCACGCCACGTCGTCCCCGCGCAGGCGGGGACCCATTATTCTCTTATCGCCTCAG
>CAZJCK010000104.1:0-9468 GCA_964544635.1 uncultured Ignavibacteriales bacterium
CTGCGAAAGTGATGTAAGTGCAAGACGCCACATCCTTAGTATTTTGTAAACCGGTTTACCGGCCCGTCGGATACAACAGCCGACGGGCCGGTACTAAAGTGTATACTCGCTACAGGCAGTTGGCCGGTGGAGCTCCTCCGTTGAACAGGTAGTCCACCAGCATCGCCAGATCAATGGGATTGGTGGTGCCCACTGTATCAGCCGCGATATTGCATTGATCCAAAATCGGCACCGGGAGCTTCGACGCCCCAATTACTCCTGGAACTGCCCGCATAGTCTCCACCAGTTTGTCAAGGTCCGACGTACTGTCGACCTTCAACAGATAATATAACGACAAATCCGGAATCGGGCGCCATTCTTCTGCTTTACGATTCCAAATAAGTGTGTCGCCCGGTCTTGCATACTCATCCGAACGACGCAATTCCCGTACCCCCAGATCAACCAATGCGCGATTAAAAATCGACGATCCAAGCCTGATCGACTCCCGCGCCACCGCCTGACCATCTTCCAACTCATATGCCGACTGCGAATACCCCTCGACAGCCCAATAATGATCGGCCCGGGTTACACCGTGGATCGTCAGGTCGCCCTCCAATCTGGTGCTCCGGTCTGCCGGCACTTTGCCCTCAACCTGCTCCTGATCGAATGTCAGGGCAATGTACGGATACGGCATGTCAACGAGATCCCGCCCCGCCTTGATCTCGATCACCCCGGTAAAATAAGTCTGCTGGCCTTCAGTCTGCGCATTCACGCCGCCGCAAACCGTTGCCCCCCCCTAAAGTTAACAGCATGGCGGCAAGCCATTGGCAGCGCCGCCTCTTGTGAGTAAGAAAGAAGTTCACTCTTTCCCCTCCCTCAATTTCGTCCATTGGACATCTGTTATGACACGTGATGCATCAATCTGTGAACCGCCTGTGGCAGGACAACCAATTGTGAACCGTGGATTCTCAAACCGAAATTCGGCCCACTCAAGCGAAATACACTGTAATATACCACCCTCCCCTGTCAAAACGTGTCAGTCGGAATCGAGAAAAAACGCCATATACGAAAAAAACACGGCCCGTCGTCCCCGAGCCCCCCCCGCAAAAAACCTTGCCTCACCGACCGCCCCCCGCAATCTTACCTTTCTTCAAGGAAACCACGGCACCGACCGATACGAGATACTGATAACTGTTCACCAAATAAACAGGGCCAATACGCTATGTCGCTAAACGCCTGCATATACGAAGACAAGACCTGCCGTCATTTCTACCCCATCACGCTGCTGCGGCCGGTCTGCCTCATGCGCGCCGGTATCCTGCCGCTTTACCGGCGGATCCAGATCCACTTTCCCGATGTCGACCAGTGGTCCTTCGGCGTCCGTGACAGCCTCGCCCCGCTCATGACAGAGCAGTTTCGCGACACTCCCATTAACATCGCCAAGCGCGGCGAGCATGACCTGCTCCTCATCAATGGTCGACTCCGCAATCTGGGCGACCTTGCCACCCAGATCGCGGCTGCCGGCAAAACCAGCCGCTATGTCGCCGCCGACGAAACCGTCGCAGTCCTCGTCAAAGCCGATGACCGCAACAAGCCGCCGGCCATTTCCACCCCCGCGCAATGGACCGAATGGATAAAAGAAAACGACGCTGACATCACGGCCGTCACCACCACCGCAAGCCTTTACCAGTATCCCTGGGAGGTGATGATGGATATTGACAGCCGCATCGCCGAAGAGTACGGCTGGCTCGAGTCCAACTTCATGCCGCCCCAGAACGTTCGTGTCCACGACGGTGTCTTCATGGTCAACGAAGGTCTCATCCAGCTGGAAAACGACGTCGAGATTTTCCCCGGCACGGTCCTCGACGCATCCTCGGGTCCCATTTACATCGGCGCCAACACGACGGTCGAGTCGCATGTCGCCATCTACGGTCCCTGCTATATCGGCCCCAATTGCAAAGTCGTCGCCGGCAAGATTGCCGGTTCCTCGATCGGCCATACCTGCCGGGTCGGGGGAGAGGTGGAAGAGTCGGTCTTCCAATCCTACGTTAACAAGTACCACGCCGGCTTTATTGGTCACAGCTACATTGGCTCATGGGTCAACTTCGGCGCCATGACAACCAACTCCGACCTCAAGAACAACTATTCCACCATCCGTGTCTCGATGCACGGTGAGATGATCGACACCGGCTCGATCAAGGTTGGCTCGATCATCGGCGACCACACCAAGTTCGGCATCGGCACGCTGTTGAACACCGGCATCAATATCGGCATCAGCTCCAACATCTTCGGAGCCGGCCTTATTACCGACAAGGAGGTTGGGTCCTTCGCCTGGGGCGGCTCCGGCAACTACCAGGACTACCGCTTCGACAAAGCGATCGAGACCATCAAGCGGACCTGCGAGCGACGCCATGTCGAGCTGTCAGCCGCCGAAGAGACGCTTTTGCAGACCATTTCAGACGGTTCTCCCGACGAAGCCGGGGCGCTCGACCTGTAGCCTCTCAATAATGTTAAGAAATTGGCCGACAACAACAAAAGGGCGGTCATTTCTTGACAGATGGCACCCCGACCGTTATGCTAAACGACTACATCAGGAGACTACATGCCGGAACTGAGAAAAGACCCGATTATCGGCCGCTGGGTGATCATTTCCACCGAGCGGGGGAAACGTCCATCGTCTTTCGGCTCCGTGTCGACACGGGTGAACCCGACGATGTGCCCGTTTTGCCCCGGACGTGAAGAGCACACCCCGCCCGAAATCATCTCGTACCGCAGCGGCGACACCGAGCGCAACCGGCCCGGCTGGCGCGTTCGTGTCTTTGCCAACAAGTATCCGGCCCTGAGAATCGAAGGATCGATGAATCGGGAACCGAAAGGATTGTACGACAAAATGAACGGTATCGGCGCCCATGAAGTAATCGTGGAAACGTCTGACCATAACCGTGACCTGGTGGATCTCTCGGACGAGGAAGTACGCGATGTCTTCTGGGCCTTCCGCGAGCGCATGATCGACCTGTACCGCGACAGCCGCTTCAAATATGTTTTGGTTTTCAAGAACCACGGCGAGGCGGCCGGGGCATCGCTCGAGCACTCGCACTCGCAGCTTATCGCCACCCCCATCATTCCGAAGCGGGTGGCCGAGAAAGTCGAAGGCGCCCGGCGCTACTTTGAGTTCAAGGAACGATGTATCTTCTGCGACATCGTGCGGCAGGAGATGATGGAAAACGAACGCATCGTACGCGACTACGACTCGTTCATTTCCCTGCAGCCGTTTGCCTCGCGCTTCCCCTTTGAAACATGGCTCATACCCAAGACCCACCAGTCGAGCTTTCTCGACATGAGCGACGCCGATTACCTCAATTTGGCGAAGTCGATGAAGGACGTTCTGCTGCGACTCAAACTCGCGCTCAACGATCCACCGTTCAACTTCATGCTCCACACCCGGCCGGTGTCGCGGGAGTCCAATGAGTACTTCCACTGGCACTTCGAGATCATTCCGCGCCTGACCAAGATGGCCGGCTTCGAATGGGGCAGCGGGTTCTATATCAACCCCACCGCCCCCGAGGAAGCCGCCGTGTTCCTGCGCGATATTGATACCACGTCGTACGATCCCGCCGTCAGTTCCCGGTCAGCATAACCGAGGAAACGCAAAAGGGATGTATATATGAATATTCTGATTGTCGGTTCTGAAGCCGCACCATTCGCACGCACCGGTGGGCTGGGGGATGTCCTGGGTTCATTGCCGAACGCCCTGGCCAAACTCGGCCATACCGTCAAGCTCTTCCTGCCCCACTACCGCCAGACCAGCTACGGCCCGGCTCGCTATGTCCCCATGGACTGGTCGGTCGAAGCCCGCGTCAAAGGAACCTACCGTTCCGCCTCGGTGGGTTTCATCAAGAACCGCAAAACCAACGTTGAAACCTATTTTATCGGTCACGACGATTACTTCGAGCGCAGCAGCCTCTACACCGACCCCCAGAGCGGTTCGGACTATAAAGACAACGACGAGCGCTTTACTTTCTTTTGCCGCGCCACGCTCGAGGCGGCCCGCCAGCTCAAGTTCCGGCCCGACATCGTCCATGTCCACGACTGGCAAACCGCCCTTATTCCGGCGCTGCTCAAGACCGAACTCAAGGACGATCCGTTCTACGCCAATGTCCGCTCCGTTTTGACAATACACAACATGGCTTACCAGGGTGTCTTCCCGCCGGAACGCTGGGACGTCTTCGGCTTGCCTGCCGAGCTTATGGCCGCCACCGCGCCGTTTGAGTTCTACGGTAAGATCAACCTGCTGAAGTCAGCCATCGTCTACGCCGACATGATCACCACCGTATCCCCCAGGTACGCCGAGGAGATACAGCAGTCGAGCGAACTGGGCTGCGGACTCGACGGCGTGCTGCGCGGTCGCAGCGCCGACGTTCGCGGCATTCTCAACGGTGTCGATTACACCGTCTGGTCACCCTCTCGCGACAAGAAGATTCCTTACACCTACCATCTCTCAAATCTCTCCGGCAAGCGAATGAACCGCGTCGAGATGCTCGGCGATGCCGGCCTGCCGATTCGCGACGATGCCCCCGTCCTCGGCCTGATCAGCCGCCTCGTCGACCAGAAGGGTCTCGACCTGATTGCCAACGCTGCCGATCGCCTCTTTGACATGAACATCCAGATGCTCCTGCTCGGCACCGGCAAGGATAAGTATCATACCCTCTTTTCTGAGCTGGAACAGAAGTTTCCCGACAAGCTCAAATGCTGGTTCACGTTCGACGACAAGGTCGCTCATCGCATCGAGGCGGCCGCCGACATTTTTCTCATGCCGTCGAAGTTTGAACCCTGTGGCCTTAACCAGATGTACTCCCTCAAGTACGGTACCGTGCCAGTCGTGCGCAAAGTCGGCGGGCTTGCCGATACCGTCACCGACTTCGACCCTGCTACCGGCCAGGGAACCGGCTTCGTCTTTGAAGACTACACCGCCGAGGCCTTCCTCGATGCCGTCTCGCGCGCCGTCAAACTCTACCAGAAAAGACGCAAGTGGATGAAGCTGATGAAGGCCGGCATGCGCAAAGATTTCTCCTGGGATGCGTCGGCGCAACGTTACGCCGACCTCTTCGAGGAGGTTACCAGGCGGTAACCGGCGGGCCATCTCTTGAAGACCAGGCTTGTATTCCGGGGTCTGCTGGCGGCAGCCGTCGTTATTGCTGCCGCCCTCGCCCTGTCATGGGACTATGCCCAGGACGACGCCTACATCTCCTACCGCTATGTCGCCAATTATCTCAATGGCGACGGCCTGGTGTTCAATGTGGGGGAGAGGGTGGAGGGCTTCACCAACTTCGGCTGGGTGATCTGGCTGCTCTTCTGGGGCGTGCTCGGTGTCAATTTCCTCGCTGTTTCCAAGTTTACCGGCCTCCTGTTCGGCCTCGGTATCGTCATATTGACAGGCGTTGTTGCGCGACGTAGCCTCCCCGACCAACCCTGGCTCGCCGGCCTGGTTGCACTCATCGTCGCCGTCAACCCCTCTCTTGCTTACTGGGCGCCGGCCGGCCTGGAAACTGCCGCCTTCGCCTTCTTCACATTGCTGTCGATCTACTGCTGGCGGCAACGAAACAACTTCCTGATCTGGTCCCTGCTGATAGCTGTCTGGCTACGCCCCGAAGGCGCTCTCGTCGCCGGTTTGCTGGTCATCATTGAGATGATCACGGAACGACGAATCAACACCTTCGCGCTCCGCAGTGCGCTCATTGCCCTGGTGCTTTCGCTGCCGTACGTTGCCTTCAAGATCGTCTACTATGGCTCCCTGTTTCCCAATCCGTTCTACGCCAAGACCGGTTTCAGTATCGAGCAACTCCAGCACGGCCTCGACTATATCTGGCTCTTCTTATCGCATTACGCCCTCTGGGGCGCTGCCTTCA
Organism: uncultured Ignavibacteriales bacterium; assembly: GCA_964544635.1. Classification (GTDB taxonomy): domain Bacteria; phylum Zixibacteria; class MSB-5A5; order GN15; family FEB-12; genus CAZJCK01. The sequence goes on from CAZJCK010000104.1 coordinate 5,886, forward strand.
TACTGCCGCTTGTCCTGTGGAGATTCCTTGCGCAATCGCTTCGCGTCTTCTGGCTTTTCTATGCACTCTTCACCGTCTACATACTGCTGATCGGGGGAGACGTTCTTGAGGTTCACCGTTTCTTCATTCCCCTGCTGCCCCTGAATGCAATCCTCTTTGTCGGCTCAATCTTTGTCGCGCTGCGGTCCCAGGCCGGCAAGACAGCAGTGTCCGTCACGGTCGTTGCGGCACTGCTTCTTGCTGCGACTTCATACATCATACCGAGCCGGTACGTCACCACCTATTACACCACCGGCCAGGGGCTGAACAACAAGATGCAATTTTTGGCCCGGCGCCTCGAACAGGTCGACAGCACCAACTTCACCGTCGCCGCTTCTACCATCGGTGTCTTCGGTTACGAACTGATTGGCCACGATCTCATCGATCTGGTCGGCCTCACCGATACCGTGGTGAGTCGCCACCCCCAACCCGAAATCCCGAATCTCGAATCCGGCTGGCGGGAGCCACACTACAACACGTCCTATCTGCTGGAGCGCGCCCCCGACTACATTATCTTTTCCACCGGTGTCAAACCAACGGCGCCGGGTGAGAAGGCGCTCTTCTTGTACGGCGCCTTCATCGATGCTTATCGCACCATCGGCTTCAGCTACCGTCCTGACAACGAAGACGGCGTCGGTTCTCTCGCCGGCCTCTTCAAGAAACGCAGGCGCCCCCAGCCTCCATTTGATCTCACCCATCCGCCCATCACCGCCGAGCTGTTTCAGCGCGGTATCGATGCCGCCAATGCCGCCGAACACACCACCGCCATCGCCCGTTTCGACTCCGCCCGCGCCGTCTCTCCGGAACCGGTCAATCCGTACTTGCAATATCGCAAAGGACTTAGTTTCTTGATGCTCGGCCGGCATAACCGGGCGATCGCCGTGATGGACAGCCTGCTGGCGCGCGACTCAACCATTTTTGAAGCGCACAAAGACCTGTATCTCTACGCCCGCATGCTCGACAGCGACACCAAAGCCGCCACTCATGCCGCCTGGATACAGCAACTCGCCCCCTGGTACTGGTCGCGCGCGAAGGAGATTGCCGACGATGAGGTGGCACGCTACCGGGCCGCCCAACAACAACGGTTAAACAGATGAAACAACTCGCCCAACAGCACTGGCCACTCCTTCTTGCCCTGATCCTCTACAGCGCCACGGCGTACGGTCTCAACTTCACGCAGGACGATGCTTACATTTCCTATCGTGTCGTCCAGAACTTCCTGAACAGCCACGGTCTCGTTTTCAATGTCGGTGAACAGGTTGAAGGCCACACCAACTTCGGCTGGGTCATTTACATGATTTTCACTGGCGCCATCGGGCTGGGCTACATCGCGATCTCGAAGCTCACCGGCTTCCTGTGCGGCGCCGGAATCATCGTGATCACCCACCGGTTGTCACGAGAACTGCTGCTCGAACGTCAACCGGCCCTGGTCTGGCTGCCGACCCTGCTGGTCGGCACCAACATGTCACTCGCCTACTGGGCGCCGGCCGGCCTGGAAACCGCCGCCTTCGGTCTCATGGCCATGCTCTCACTCTACTGGTACGTCAAGCGCAGCTGGTTCCTCATCTGGTCGCTATTCATGGCGGTATGGTTCCGACCTGAAGGTGCTCTCTTAACCGGTATTATCATCATCGTCGACGCCATCCAATCCCGTGGTCTCCCCAGGTTTTCGTTGTCCTCCGCTACCATCGCCTTCGTTTTGTCCCTCCCGATGGTCGGCTTCAAGATTGCCTACTACGGTGGCATCCTCCCCAACCCGTTCTACGCCAAGACCGGCATGGATATCGCCCAGATCACCAACGGCCTCGAGTATACCTGGCGCTTTCTCTACCACTATGGCGCTTTCGGCATCGGGCTCCTGCTTACGCTCTTTTTCTGGAAGAAGCTGACCGATCGCGAACGCACCGTCTGGCTGTTCGCCGTCAGCTATACGGTTTATATCATCCTGGTCGGCGGTGACGTTCTCAGTGTTCACCGATTCTTCGTTCCACTGATGGCGCCGTACGCTGTCCTTATCGCCCTGGGTTTCTGGTTGGTTATTGCCTCGATCCGCATACCGATCCGTGCCCGCCTGACTGTCTTCCTTGTCCTCGGCATCGCTGTTGTTGCGTCCTCGCTCACCCTGCCGCGTGACTTTGTGGAGAATTTCAACCGCCGCGAAAAGCTCTTTACCGCAAAGATGCAGCGGATGGCCCAGCATATGAAACAGTCCGACGACCGGATGTTTTCGGTCGCCCTGCCCACCATCGGTATCTTCAGCTACGAACTGCCCGGCCACCGTATCATCGACATGCTCGGCCTCACTGATTCCACCATCGCCCGCCACTCCGACGAAACCATCACCGGCATGGAGACTACCTGGAAGGAATCGAAACACAATTCCACCTACCTCCTCGGCGAGGCGCCCGATTACATTCTCTTTTCCACCGGCATCAAACCGTCCGCTCCCGCCGAACGCGCTCTCATGCTCTACCCCCAGTTCCTCAATAGCTACCGCACCATAGGCTGGTACTTCGCCGTCGTCGAGGGGCAGCCGGGCGCCCTCCAGACGGTGTTCAAGCGGATATATCCGGTCGATGGCCCCTTCCAGCCAACCTACCCGATCGAGTGGGTCAACGAATACAAGCTCGGCCTCGACCAGTTTACCATCGGTCGCCACAACGACGCCCTCGTCCATTATCGCAACGCGGCCGAGGCCTCGCCCCAGCCATACTATCCATATTTGCTCTATCAGATCGGGTTTTCCAATATGATGCTCGGTGATATTGCCACCGCCGAACGTTTCTTCAATGCCACTCTCGATGCCGATTCCGTCATCTGGCAGGCCCACAAGGAGCTTTTGATCTTCGCCTATCTGCGAAATAACACCGAGATGGCCGACCTCCACCGCCGCTGGATAGGCAAGATGGTCCCCTGGTACCTGCCCCGCGCCGACAGTCTTGCCCGTCAGGCGGTTGAACGAACAAGGCAGCGGCAGCGACGATAATCTGCCGGAGAAAATCGGTTGACAAGATTCCCGCCCAATATATATTGGCGGTTACCTGAAAGTTGACAGATCAGGGAATAGGCGGGAATAGCTCAGTTGGTAGAGCACCACCTTGCCAAGGTGGCTGTCGCGAGTTCGAGTCTCGTTTCCCGCTTTTTTTATCGGCGCCATAGCCAAGTGGTAAGGCAGGGGTCTGCAAAACCCTTATTCCCCGGTTCGAATCCGGGTGGCGCCTTATTGTTTTGGCCGCCACGAATTCCTCATGAACAACCCCCATTCAGTCCGAGCATCTTTGCGATGAGATTGCTTATCGAGGTACCCGGCCGTGCAGCCGGGCTCTTAACGACCCGGTACCCCGCCGCTCGCTTCGCGCGCAGAAGCCCCCGGCCAACCGTCACGCCTCGGCGCGCACAATCTCATAAAAACGATCCCGCGCTTGCCGCTCAATCCACGGATAGTGCCCGCACTCCGGCAACAGGTGAAACGTCACCTCCGTCAACCATTCCTCCAGATATGGCCGAATGCCGTCAATCGGATGAGGGTCATACTCCCCGTGTA
>CAZJCK010000105.1:0-9307 GCA_964544635.1 uncultured Ignavibacteriales bacterium
TATTGGACGACGAGCGGGTGACGCGGTTCTCCAGTTTCATATGGATGGAATAGACACCGGTCGGCCAGCCCTTGATGTCGAAGCGTTCGGTGATCACGGCAGAGCGCCCGGGATTGACCAGTTGCCGGCCGCCCAGACCGAGAAACAGTTCGCCCTCGTCATCGTAAGCGGCGTACTGCAACCACCAGTCGACCGAATCGGTGGCGGACTCGCGCAGATTGTAGGCTTCGGCATAGATGTGCAGGCTGGAATCGGTATCGGCGAAAACGCGGCTCGGGTTGGGGGTGATGAAGAAGCCGTTGCGAACCTGCGGCATGGCCGTGGCTGCCGAATCGTCGCCGACGTATTGCAGGTCGTAAGACAAAATCGCTTCACTGAGCCGGACGTTCTTTCGATCAGGCGGGCCGATCTTGAGACGTTCGATGAACAAGTCCCCCTTGGCTTTGCTGTCGGCGTCGATCACCGTCACCCTCGCGGAGTAGCTGCCGGGGGCGGCAAACAGGCTGAGGAAGTTGAAGATGCGGACATCTTCGGCCTCTGAATCCTGGAAAGAGCGTGCTCGGGTCAGGAAGAGTCGGCTGGTAGAGTCGACCGGCGTGCCGGTGGAGTCGTAGAGGACGACATCGGCAAAGATGCGGGCGAACAGCTCGGTGGAGCCGGGATCAAGCGGCGAGAACTGGAATTCATTACGGTTAACGGAAAACGGGAAATCGATCCGGACCACCGAATCGTAGGCGGGATTGGCGAATTTGATGGCGTTGGCGTAGACCGTCAAACCGTCGGCCTGCACGGTGTTCGGCCCGAGCAGTATTGCGGCGACCAGCGCCGTGATGACAACTGCTGCGTAACGTAATCTGTTCATTTTCATACTTGTTCTACACACCGGGTTGTTTAAAAGTCGGGGCGCTGATACAGCCCGTCGTACGGATAGCGCAGACGGTACTCGCCGTCTTCGTTTTCATCAACGAAGATGAACTTGCGGTATCGTCCACTACGATAATAGTGCCATTCCTGGTAGGGTGAGGTGTTGAGCTGGATCGGATAGTCGTCGACCTGATCCGGCTCACCATACATGATATAAATGCGTCCGCGGTCGGTCCGCCAGCCCTCCACCCGAAGGTAGGAGAAGGCGTTGTTGGCGATCTGGATGCGTCGATAGAATTCCTGCTTGGTTTCGTTCTCGGCGCTGCCGGGGGTGGGGTCACGGGCTTCCCAGAAATTATTGAAGGCGTCGATCCGCGCCGACTGGGTTTCAGCCTGCTTGAGCGGTTCGAGTTCACCCGGATCGGCGATATAGCTGAGCTGCCGTACGGCTTTTTCGAAGTCCTGGGCCAGTATCGCCTCCTGCGTCCAATTGACGAAAAAGGTGCTCCTTTCTTCATCCAGTTTCTTGTCGCGGCGTCCGCGAAGGGTTACGACCAGTTCGTATTCACCGGGAGGAAGTTCATTGATCGAGATCTCACGAAGTTGTTTGAGGATCGGCTCGTTCATGTCGAGGTGCAGGGAGTCTCGGTACTGCATGCCGTGGAAGGCACGTTCGATCATGGACTCGAGGACGAGGCGCTCGGTATCATCGCTGCCTTCGTAGACTTCAATATAGTAAACCAGGCGACCGTCGTTCTCTGGACTGAATCGTCCGGTGAGCGACGGAATGATAGTGAAGCCACCCTTGGTGAAGGTCGAGGAGTCTCCCTCACTTCGACCGATGGCGGTAACCAGCTCGATGTCGGACAAGACCGGCAGGCGGGCGTCGAACGATTCGGCTTTAACCTCGAAATCGCGACGGATGACGCGGTTGCTGTTGACGTCGAGCATGGTCACTTCGACCTGGTAGTCGCCCGGCTCGACAACAAAGTTCACCTGGTTGGTGCGATAGTCGACCGATGACTTGGCGCGCCGCTGGTCGGGAGCGGCAACCCGGCTGGTTTGCGTGAAGGCGTCGACACGCCGGCCGTCTTTGTCGTTGACGGCCACGGTCAGGTCGTATTCGGCGCTCCAGGCATCCTGCTGCTGCTCGAATGTGAGGGTGCTGTTGTAGAACTGGTAGTACACTTCGAGGCGGACCGAGTCGGTAGTTGCAGAATGGCGGAAGCGGGCGTAATCGACCGCCAGTTCATCCTGCTGGGCCAGTCGAAAATTCCTGAAGGCGGACTGCTGAGCGGATACCGTAGCAGCCGCCAGGAGAGCGCAAAGCAGAAGAGTGAAATATGGGGCAAATCGTTTAATCATATTGACTTCCAATGTATTAAAACCGGTGATATGCAAACCGGTTCCAATTTACGGGGAGGCGGCCGGTGAACGCAATATTTATATAGGGACGAATGGAGGCGCCGGATGCTTAACGGCTATTCGTATCGGAGGGCCTCGATCGGGTCGAGACGGGAAGCCTTGATGGCCGGGTACATGCCCGAGATCAGGCCGACCGAGACAGCGACGACAAAGCCGAGGACGACCCAGAACATGGAAACCGAGAGCGGAAAGCCGAAGGCGGCGTTGATAATCAGCCCGAAGGCAACGCCGAAAATGACGCCGATGAGGCCACCCGACCCGGACAGGGTCATAGCCTCGGTCAGGAATTGCAGGACGATGTTGGAGCGCTTGGCGCCGATCGCTTTGCGGATTCCGATTTCGCGGGTGCGTTCGGTAACCGAGACAAGCATGATGTTCATGACACCGATACCGCCTACCATGAGGCCGACCGAGGTAATAACGATCATGGCGATATACAGGTAGCCGATGATTTCGTCGGCGTCTTCCTGCCGGCTTTCCTGGGTGACGAGGGCAAAGTTGTTCTCCTTGTTGAAGGGGACCTTGCGATACTTGCGCAGGGTGCTGACCATTTCCTCTTTGGCCTGCTCGATACGTTCAATACTTTCAGCGCGGACGACCAGGGTAAGGGCCTCATCTTCCGGATACATCTTCTCAAAGGTGGACAGCGGCATGGCGACCATGGTGTTGCGTTCGTCCTCATCGAAGTTGGTTTCGACCGGTTCGAAGACCCCGATCACTCGAAAGCGGTAGCCGTTAACGCGGATCTCCTTGTTGATCGGGCTGTCGCCCTCAAAAAGGGTCTGGGCGAGTTCGGCGCCGATGACGGCGACCTGGGCGCGGAACTGCAGGTCGATGGGAGTGAGGAAGCGCCCCATCATGAGATGGGCGTCGCGAACCGCCATGTACTCGGGCCAGGTACCGACGACCGGTGGATTATTGCCTTTGCGGTTGCGATACTTGACCTCGTTGCCACCGTTCTTCCAGTAGTGGTTCTGTGGCGCGACGCCTTCCACCGATGGACATGTCGCCTTGATGGCCTCAGCCTCACCGACAGTGATCTGGGGCCGGTTGCGTTGTTCGGCGGTGAGGTTGTCCCAGTCGACACCGGGTTCATAGACATGAACTTCGATCGTATTCGATCCGAGCGCTTCGATTTCTTCGACCACGGCGCCGCGCAGGCCGGAAATGATCGAGGCGAGCATGATGACAGTGCCGACACCAACCATGACACCGAGAATGGTGAGGAAGGCGCGGAATTTGTTCTGGTTGATGGCGCCGAGCGCCATCCCGATACCATCCTTGATTTCCACCCAGGTCAGAAGCATCGTGGTCTCCCCTACTCGTAACTGAGGGCTTTAATGGGATCGAGGCGGGCGGCTTTCATGGCCGGGTAGATGCCGAAGATGAGGCCGATTAGCGTGGAGACGGTAACGCCTGAGAAAATCGCGAACATCGAAGGATCGATCTCCAAGCCGATCTTGGCCATCCCCCATCTGGCGAGGATGAATCCGATAACGATACCGATGAGACCGCCACCGAGCGTGACCAGCAGGGATTCGAACAAAAACTGCAGGAGGATGTGTTTTTGCTTGGCGCCTATCGATTTTCGGATACCTATCTCGCGGGTTCGTTCGGATACTGCGACCATCATGATATTCATGACCACGATACCACCGACGACCAGAGAGATCGAGGAAATGCCGATGAGCGTGAGCCGGATCATGCTGGTGATCTCGTTGACAAACTCAAGAATGCTGTCGGCGGTCATGATAGCGAAGTCGTCGGGATCGTTGTATGGCACGTGACGTCGCGACCGCAGGACCATGCGAACTTCATCCTGTGCTTCCGCCAACTGGTCCACACTGACCGCCTTGACGAAGATGTTCACGCCGAAGCGCTTGGGCTCACCATACTCCTTGATAAAGGTGGAGGTGGGAATGACAATGAAGTTGTTCGGGTTGTTGCCGAATCCGCTGTCGAGCTCGTCGGCGACACCGATGACGGTATACTTCTGTCCGTCGATGCGGAGTTCTTTGCCGATCGGATCGACATTGGCAAACAGTTCTTCGCGGATGGTTTCGCCTATGAAGGCAACTCTTCGGCGGTACTGGTCTTCCTGTTCGGAATGGAATCTTCCCTGCGCCACTTCGAGTTCGACGATATTGATATAGGAGGCATCGGAGCCGGCGATGGCGACATTGCGGAGAGTCTGGCGACTGTACTTGACGTCGCTGAAGGTAAAGACACGGGTAGACATGTCGGTGCACAATTCGCAGGCGTCTTCAATCGCCTCGGCATCGTCGATCGTCAGCGACTTGCGTTTGCGGGCTTCCTCGAACTCCTCATGACTGCGAATAAGTCCGAACTTCTGCACGACGAAGGTCGTCGGGCCGAGCACGGCGAGCTGGTTCTCGATTGATTTCATCATCCCTTCCAAAGCCGAGATGATGGTCATGACTGACATAACGCCGATGATCACGCCGAGCAGGGTAAGGCCCGACCGCAGCTTGTTGGCCCAGAGTGAACTGGCGGCGATATTGAGCAGGGATCCGGTAATCATGAGCTGGTAAAGGTATGTCTCTTACTCTCAGGTATCCGTTCGTCGCTGTCGATCTCGCCGTCGAGGATGGACAGCACACGGTGGGCGTGCTCGGCGATATCGCGTTCGTGGGTGACCAGAATTATGGTGTTGCCGTCGGCGTGCAGGCGATCGAACAGCTTCATGATTTCGATGGAGGTCTTGCTGTCGAGGTTACCGGTCGGTTCGTCGGCGAGCAGCAGCGACGGTGAGTTGACGAGGGCGCGGGCGATGGCGACACGCTGACGTTGCCCGCCGGAGAGCTCGCTCGGTTTGTGCAACATGCGATCGCTCAGTTCGACGAGCCCGAGGGCGTTCTCGGCGGCCTGGCGCCGTTCGTCGGCGGGGGAGCCGTTGTAGATGAGCGGCAACTCGACATTGTGCAGCGCCGTGGCACGCGGCAGCAGGTTGAACGTCTGGAAGACGAAGCCGATTTCGCGGTTGCGAATATTGGCCAGCTCATCGTCGTTCATCTGGCTCGCCCGTCGGCCGTTCAGTATGTACTCCCCCTTCGAGGGTGTGTCGAGACAGCCGATGAGGTTCATCAGGGTCGACTTGCCGGAGCCGGAGGGTCCCATGATGGCGACATACTCCCCCTTCTCGATGCTGATGGAGCAACCGCGCAGGGCATGGACAGTCTCCGATCCCATTTGGTAGCTCTTCCAGAGATCTTTGGTTTCAATAAGGGCCATTGGGTTACTCGTCTTCCTGTCGTTGTTGTCTTGGTTCAACGAGGTCGCCGTCCTTCACCGTGCGCAGGATTCGGTACGGTCCGGCAATTACGCTGTCGCCCGGTTCGAGGCCGATGACAACCTCGATGTCTTTCTGGTCAGCGATGCCGGTTTCGACCTGGACGAACTGGGCCTTGCCGTCGCGGATAACGAACACACCCTTGAGTTCGATGCGTTCGTCGTCACCCCTCTTCTTTGGCGCAACGGAATCGGCGACGCTTTCATCGTTTTCCGCGGCGTGGGCAGCCTGGACCAGGTCGGAGCCACCATCGGTTTCCTCTTCAACTTCCAGATCGATCTTCTTTAGCGAGTCGCGGTCGTAGGAGCGCATGACGATGGCGCTGTACGGTACCGCGAGGGCTTTCGGCCGGCGGTTGGTGGTGATGTCGACAGTAGCCGACATGCCCGGACGGATCTTCGGGTTGGGTTGCTCGAAGAGGACCTTGACGCGGAAGTTGGTCGACTGGTCAGCGCTGGCGGCGCTGGCGAAGATGGCGGTGTTGCCGACTTCGACGACGCGTCCGGCAAAGATAGTATCGGGGAAGGCGTCGACCTCTATATCAACGGCCTGGCCGATATCGACCTTGGTGATTTCCGTTTCATCGACCTCGACGTCGACCTCGAACACATCCATGTTGGAGATGGTCATAAGGGTTCTGCCCTGGGTAAATGAGGTCTGGGCGGCGGCAATTTCGCCGACTTCGCAATCGAGGAAGGTCACGACGCCGGACATCGGCGCGACAATGGTGGCCTTGGACAGGTTGTCGAGCTGCTTTTCATAGGCAGCCTCAAACTGACTGTACTGAGCCTTGGTTGCCTTGTAACTGGCCTCGGCCGACTCGTACGCGTACCTGGCGTTCTTGTAGGCTGTCTCGCTGGTCAGGCCCTGTTCGTAAAGGCGCTTTTGTCGCTCGTATTCGTCGAGGTTCTGGTCGCGGGTCGATTTGGCGGCATCGACGCGCGCCGCCAGTTCGCTGACACGGTAGCGCGCCTGCTCGGCGTCGGAGCGCAGCTGGACGGTGTCGAGGACAACCAGAAGGTCACCGGCTTCTACGCGCTGGCCTTCGGTGACGTAGAGATCAATGATCTCACCGTTGATTTCAGATGTGATATCGACCGCCGTTTCCGGCTGGACACGGCCTGAGGCCGAAACGGTTTCCACGATGGTCTTGCTCGTGGCCGTCTCCGCCTGTACCGATACACCGCCGCCGGTCTTCTTCGTCGCCTGCACGACGATGATGGCAATGACGACGATGGCGATACCGCCTATGATTAACCATTTCTTCTTCATGCTACCTCTCTTATACCCGTCAAAAATACCCGTAGATTACACACCCGAGATCATGCACGGTTGCTCAGCGTTTGCCCATCGCCGCTTCGAGGCGGGAGATGGCCAGGTTGAGGTCGAAGGTCGCCTGCACCAGTGAACGCTGGGCTTCCTGGAGGTTCACCTGGGCGGTCAGGAGATCCAGAATGGTGGCGGCACCAAGGTTGTACTTCTCCTGCGTGATCTTCATATCTTCTTCCGCAGCGTCGACATTGGTCTGCGCGACATCTCGCGCCTGACGCTGCTGTTCGATTGCGAAATAGGCCGACTTGATTTCACTGACGACAAAGTTGCGGGTGTCGGCTTCGGCGGCCCGGGAGTTATTCAAGGTCACCCTGGCGCTGGTCAGGTTGCGCTCACGATTGAAGCCGTCGAAGATGTTCCAGGTGATGCCGAAAGACCACGATCGGGTGTTGAACTCGGTGTCGATCGATCCTATGCCCTGAATGAAGGTGGCCCCTTCGCTCCTGGTAACATCGGCACTGACCCCGAATTGCGGCAGATAACTGGCCCATCGGGAACGCACGGCGTTCTTTGATGCCGAGATATCCTTTCGCGCGGCCATGAGACCCGGCTCGTTGTTAAGACCATACGCAAGCGCCTCGTCGAGCGTACCGTCATAGCCGTTGGCGGTGGCATCAGTCTGGAACTCGACATCACTGTTGGGATCGATGCCGATCGTGAATGCAAGGTTGGCGCGGCTTGTGACCACGGCGTTTTCCGCCCGCAGCAGGGCCAGCTGGTCGTTGCCGAGCAGCACCTGCTGGCGAAGGACCTCGGAGCGGTTGGCCGAGCCAAGGTCGAAGCGCGACTGGATGAGCTTGAGCTGCTCCTGGGAGCGCTCGACCGCCTGCTGCTGAACGTCGACCGCCTCGACATTGGCAAGATAGGCATAGTATGTTGTCTTCACCGAGTAAATGAGATCGTCCTCGGAATCGATGACATTCAGCGAGGCCGACGCGGCATCGGCGCGCGCACCAAAATAGTTAAAGAAGTTGGTGACGTCGAGAATATCCATGCTGGCGCTTACTCGCGTGGATTTGCTGGTTGGGCTGGTACCAATGGCGGAGCCGAAGAAACCATCAAGTTCCTGGCTCTTACCCCATGAGTAGGAGGCATTGATCCGGGGCAGGAAGGCGCCGAGGGCGGCCCGCTTGTCAGCATTGGCGGTTGATTCAAAGCCCCGGGCGCGGATGATACTCTCGCGCGTTTCGAGGGCGTGTTCGATGCAGTCATCGAGGGTCATGGTGCGTGCTGATGCGAGTGATGCCGTGGCGAAGACGGCGCTAAGTGCATATACCAACAGCATACGTCGTGGTCTCATCCAGTTACTCCTTAAGAGGTTTCATCCTATGCAAACATGGCTGCCATGGCGACACCCAACAGCCCGAGGCTTCCTAACGATATGACCGATATAGTGTAGCCTTTGTTGCGACTTAATTGATAAACGACCGACAATGCGATGCCGGCTGCAATGATCTGCCAGATAAAGAAGAGGTCAAAGAGTGACAGGAACTGGTACAATGCGTCACCCTGTCCCGGCTCGGGCGCCAGTACGCCGAGTGAGATGGAGAAGTAGACGTTCCCGGTCAGACGGGCGCCCAGCCCGTTGACAGCCTGGCCGATGATACCGATGAACGATGAAAAGATGGCGATCGCCAGCAGCTGCTTGAACCGGGCGTTGCCGGCAAAGACAAAGTTACCAAGGAAGAGCATGAGAGCGGCGACAAGTAGTGGCGCGATCACCGAGCTTATTATGCCGCCAAAGCCAATCGTGCTGTAAATAGATATGTCGCGCATCATTTCTTCGGTCATGCCGGGGGCTCGATCGAGCTGCTCCTGCATGCGCGCCCGTCCTTCCGGCGTCGCGAGGGCGGCGTCGGTCATCGGCTCGGCGATGAGGTACATGGCGCCGACGGCCAGTGCGATGAGGATGAGCCAGGGGAAAAGAATGCGAGCTCCATGGCGCAGATTTTCTCCCAGTTCCTGGGGGTTTGTGAATACCTGCACAACCCCTTCCAAGCCCGCCCCCTTGTTCGATTGCTGAGCGCCCGCAGTTTCGGGGGTCGCCCCTGCCGGCATGTCTGAATGTTGCATCCTGTAATCTCCCTTATGGCAAAGATTAACGACCGCTTGTCACAAAAGTTTCATTTTGACCTGAGTTCATTCGGCATACTCGGTTGCCCGACAGGTTATTCACAAAGATCACAAAAAAGAGGGACATCGCACAGTTCACGATGTCCCTCATGGATAAAAACTGTCTGGTCTTACAGGCTGCGGCTTAGTTGAACATGGCGGCGCCAACCACCAGGGAGACAATAGCCATCAGCTTGATAAGGATGTTCATCGACGGCCCGGAGGTGTCTTTGAACGGATCGCCGACGGTGTCGCCGACGACGG
>CAZJCK010000106.1:0-1411 GCA_964544635.1 uncultured Ignavibacteriales bacterium
TACGTTGCGTTCGATTCCGATCCCACTAGTCTCGACCAAAACGTAACTTACAACATGCTCGCCATCGACCTGGGTGTCGGCCTCAACTATGTACCGGCCACCAACGTCCTTGCGGTAATCGACGTCGGCATTCAGTACAGTACCTGGAAGGAAGAAATTGACACAACTTCAACCGGCGTACTGTTGGAGAACAAAGAGAACACGTTCACCATTCCATACTGGAAGATCGGTCTTGATGCCGATGTCTTCAACTGGATGGATGTTCGCTTCGGCGCTACCTCCGACTGGCGAATCCTGAACGATGAAAGCACGGCGAGTGGTACTGTCACCTTTGATCGCAGCACGAAGTCCGCTGACAACGAAACCTACCTCGGCTTTGGTTTCCATTGGGGTCGTCTCCATGTCGACACTTACACCGATCCGGAAATCTTCCTGGAAGGCTTCAACTTCATCAGCGGCGGTTCGGAAGACATGAACTTCCAGATCTCCGCTCTGTACGAAATGTTCTAAACAACATCTCGCATTTGCATGATAGCAAGCGCCCGGCCATTTCGGCCGGGCGTTTTTTTTGTACGGCGTGATACAAATTTCTTTGTAGGTCGAAACCTCAATCCGCCGGAGGCGGAGCAGAGATTCGCCATCTTTCATTGAAGGTCTTTGTAGGTCGAAACCTCCAGGCCCGAAGGGCCGCCGAGTTTCGACATATTCATTGAAGAGAGTCGAAAGTCTTCGCCCGGCTCCGCCGGGCTTGACGTTTCGACCTACAAGAAGGGGATTTTGTGATTGTGCAATTCGTGGCTGCCCATTATGGGAAACTTATGACGAATATCCGCCGATACTGGCAACTTAATCAGACCGTCTTCTTGACACATGTTACTCACGGGCGCTTTCCCTGCCTGGTCGACAACGCTGCCATTTGGCACAGGGCAATCGCCAGGTATCAGAGAAAACATGACTTTGATGTTCATGCCTGGGTTATTCTACCGGATCATGTTCATGTGCTGCTCACATGCCGTGACATCACGCCGAGCCAGTTGTTTCGGAAGATCAAGCTGTCGTTTTCGCAAACCCTGCGAATGAGCGGTCGATTCTCTCACCAGCGAGTCTGGCAGAACCGGTTTTGGGATCGCATTGTAAGAAATGAATCGGAATTCGAAGTCCGATTCCACTATATCCATTTCAATCCGGTAAAGCACGGTCTTGTACGAATACCTTTTGAATGGCCTCATTCTTCTTTTCAGCAGTATCTGCAGTTGGGGTACTACGATGCTGATTGGGGAGAAAAGAAGCCCATGAGCTTCGAAGATGATTTCGGGGAGTAGATCAGTCTTTTTAGGTCGAAACCCCAAGGCCCACAGGGCCGCCGAGTTTCGACATATTCTTTGAAGAGAGTCGAAAGTCTTCACCCGGC
>CAZJCK010000106.1:1511-9191 GCA_964544635.1 uncultured Ignavibacteriales bacterium
ACAAGAATCCTGGCGTGATACAAATCTCTTTGTAGGTCGAAACCTCCAGGCCCGAAGGGCCGCCGAGTTTCGACATATTCTTTGAAGAGAGTCGAAAGTCTTCACCCGGCTGCGCCGGGCTTGACGTTTCGACCTACAAGAATCCTGGCGTGATACAAATCTCTTTGTAGGTCGAAACCTCCAGGCCCGACGGGCCGCCGAGTTTCGACATATTCTTTGAAGAGAGTCGAAAGTTTTCACCCGGCTTGCGCCGGGCTTGACGTTTCGACCTACCGGAAGCAGCGGGGCTTGACGGGGACGGCTACAACGCGAAGAAATTATCCAGAATGCGATATGCCACCTCGCGCATTGCATCCTCGGTGTCGTGCGCCGAGGTTTGCATTGCCGACGTGTCCACCCCAACCTCGGACACCTCTTCGGGGTAGGCATCGAACCACTTCGGCAGATCTTCGGGACGTACCTCCAGATGAAACTGCAACCCCACCTGGCGCTTGATACGAAACGCCTGGGTCTTGCAGTGCGGCGTGGTGGCGAGGCTGTCGGCGCCAAAGGGAATACGGAAGGCGTCGCCATGCCAGTGTACCGCCGGAAACTGATCGGGTACACCGGCGAACAGCGAATCGTTCTTCCCGGCCTCGGTCAGTTCCACCGAGTGGCAGCCAATCTCTTTGCCGTTTTTCATGGCTTCAACGGTAGCGCCAAAGGCATGCGCCAGCAACTGACCACCGAAACAGACACCCAGCACCGGCATGTCGCGACGGATCGCCTCCGACAGGAGGGCAAACAGTGATTTCAGGTAATCGTGCCGGCGGTACTCCAGTACCGATGTCGGCGTACCGAGCGCGATAATACCGTCAAGACTGTCGATCTCCGGCAGTTCCTGTCCCTTGTAGCCGTGAATGATAGTGTAAGCGAGGCCACGATCATGCAGAAAGTCCAGAATGCGACCGGGTGATTCGACCGCGACATTCTGGATTATCAGGATCGGCTTCATGGATTGATCGCTATGCGATAAGAGACTTCACGAACTGCGGCAGGGCGAACGACGCAACGTGTACATCGTCATTGTAGTACTCGGTAGGCAAGCCGAGCGTGCGATAGCGTTCGCGGTCGAAGTGTTCGATGGGATCGTATTGTTTCGAGCAGAAGGCAAACGACCAGAAAGTGCTCGGGTAGATCGGCATGAAACAGGTGTACATTTTTACGATCGGGAAGATGTCGCGCAGGTTTTTGTACATCGCCTTCACTGTCTTCTTGTTATAGAACGGCGACTCCGACTGCGCCACCATGATGCCGTCATCATTCAAGCGGTCGAACACACTCTGGTGAAACGACTTCTGAAACAGGTCTGCCGCCGGTCCGACCGGATCGGACAGGTCGAGCATAATGACATCGAACTTCTCCGAACTGTTCTCGATAAACTCCTTGCCGTCCTTGAACAACAGGTTAGCCCGCTTGTCGGTCAGGCCGGCGGTCAGTTTGGGGAAGTGTCGCTTCGATACTTCCACAACCTGCTCGTCGATTTCACACATGGTACAGCGCTCCACCTCAGGATGTTTGAGCACCTCGGTAATGGCGCCGCAGTCGCCGCCACCGATGATGAGCGCTTCTTTGGGCGCCGGGTGGCTGAACAGCGGTACGTGCGAGATCATCTCGTTGTAGGCGTTGTTGTCGTTGTCGGCCACCATCAGCGAGCCGTAGAGGACCAGCAGCTTGCCGAAATCCTGGTTCTCGATGACATCGATCCGCTGGAATTCCGACTCGGTCGATTCGACCAGCCGTTTCACTTTCAGGGTCAACCCTGAATTACTGTCGTGCAGTTCGCTGTACCAGACGTTCCACAAATCCTCCATGCTCTCTTCCCGGATGTAGGCCTGTTCGACGTCGACTTTCTTCGCTTCACTCATAACTCTACTCAGTCAATCACCATGTATTGTGCTTGTTTGAGGGCGTTGAAGGTGGAGCCCGATACCGAGCAGTACGCCCCGGTTGCCAACACCACAACGCGATCGCCGATCTCTTGTTCCGGGATCATCAAGCCGTCGTACATGACATCAAACGAGTCGCAGGTCGGCCCGGCCAGCACCGAGAGTTGCTCGATCCCCGGACGCCAGGTGAGGACCGGGTACTGGCAGTGGTCGAACAGCATACCCGAAAATGTCGAGTACAAGCCGTCGTCGAGGTAATACCACATCTTGCCGTCACGCATCGACTTACCGACCACCGTCGTCACCAGCGCCACCGGCGTGGCAGCGATAAACCGTCCCGGTTCGCTTACGATCCGAATGTCGGGTCGGATATACTGGTCGAGGGCGTCACCGATCGGCCGGCAGAATTCAGCAATGGCCGGAACCGGCTCGACATACTCGACCGGGAAGCCGCCGCCGATATCGAGCACCCGAACGGGCAGGTTGCGCCACTCCAGCACCGTGACCAGTTCGCCGGCCGTCTTAATTGCCTGCACATAGTTTTCGTTGAACACGCACTGCGAGCCGATGTGGAAACAGAGGCCGTAAAACTCGTGACCGGCGTCGCGAATCGCCTCGGCCAGCGACAGGACTTCGTCGGTGGTGCAGCCGAACTTGTACTGCAGGTTGACGACAGCCGTGCTGTTGGTGGCGATGCGGAAGCGTATCATGACCTTGAGCTTCTTGTCGGTGTATCGTCGGAGCTTGGCCACTTCGTACATGTTGTCGATCACGAACCATTCGACTCCCTTGTTGACGGCATAGTCGAACTCGGCGATCGATTTGATCGGATGCGAGTGCAACAGCGACTGCGGGTCGATACCGGTGCGGCACACCTCGTCAATTTCGCCGGCCGAGCAGACATCGAAGTTGCCGCCCTGGCGATAGACTTCATCGACTATCACCGGATGGTTGTTCGGTTTGACCGCATAGTGGATATGCACCCGGGGCAGGGCAGTGGCCAGCGCCCGGTAATTGGCGGCAACCTGTGACCGCGAAAGCACGAGGGTGGGACTTTCGATATCGGGTCGAACAAACAGGTCGCGGACAATCTCGGGGGTCAATCCGGTCGCTTCTACGCGGGTGGCCGCATGGGAAAGAGTCATCAGTGGGGTCATGCTATTTTCTACGCCTCCAAGCGTAACGCTACCCAACCGCCTGGCGGGCGATCTGGGGTTTGTGGCTGATAACTTCGTCGACATCCGACGGAATGCCGCGGCGCAGCTCCTGGATCGACGATGACTGGGCGCCCAGCGCCTCTTTCATATAGTCGTGGGCCTTGTACGGATCGACGGTATCACCGCAGGTGAAGAAATCGACCGCCGCATAACCGTATTCCGGCCAGGTGTGAATCGAGATGTGGGACTCGGCGATCACCACCACACCCGATACTCCCTGCGGATTGTAGCGGTGAAAGACCGATTCCACGATGGTTGCGCCGGCGCGTCGCACCGACTCCTTCATGTGCTGCTCCAGGGCAGCCAGGTTGTCGAGCATGCCGTTGTTACAATCGACAAACTCAACGATCAAGTGTCGTCCCAGCATCTTCATGTCACTTATCCCTCGTTCAAAAAATCCTCATTGACCATCTACATTTGTGGCGGGGTGGTGACCCACAGCAGGCTCACTTTCCCCTTGCTTGCGTTGACAAACTGGTACTCAACGTCGGAGCGGAAGTAAAAGCACGACCGTCTCGGGACGCGAAATTTCTTCTTGTTTACCCGGACCGTGAGTGAACCCTGCATGACATAGCCGAACTGTTCGCCGGCATGTGGCCCCATCTGTGCCAGCGTCTCACCCGGTTGCAGTTCCATCATGATCGGATCCATCAGGTTGTTGGTCGAACCGGGCACCAGCAGTTCAAACGAACTGGGTCCCCAGCCTTCCACGTGAACCCGATCCTCCGGGCCCCACACCAGCGATTGCGGTTTCTCGGCGTCGGCAAAAAACTGGGCCATGCTGAGTCCCAGTGCCTCGAGGATGTCTGCCAGCGAATCGACCGAGATGGAGGTCTGTTCGTTCTCCAGCTGCGAAATGAACCCCTTGGTCAGCCGGGCGCGGTCGCCAAGCTCTTCCTGGGTCAGGTCCGCCGCCAGCCGGAGGCTCTTGATTCTTGGTCCGATTCCCAAACTCATCAGGGTGTCCGTCATGGTTCCTTTAACATCGTTTCATCGGCAAAAGTTTAATAAACTAAACTTTTTTGTTTAATAAACATGGGCGGGAATTATACGGGAATTTTCCGGGGAGTCAAGACATTTGTGTTGCTCCGGCTTAACTTTTTGGTATGTTGAGGGCAATACAGCAAAGCAGACAGCGGCTGCTCTACCCTGGCAGCGATAACCGCTTCACGCACACTTCGAATACCAGAAATCAGCATATACGTGGAGGATCCATGAAAAAGAGTATTCTGGCACTTCTGATTGTCCTCGCGCTGGCGTCCGGAAGCTCGGCATCGAGCCAGCTGGGCGTGGGTGTGGCGGGCGGCCTTGACTACCCGCTGGTACAGGACGACCAGACCAGCGGCCCGGTTTTGGGCGCTCGACTGATCTGGAGCGCCCTTCCCACTATCACCATCGAACCCAACATCTTCTTCACCCGCTACGGTGACGGCGATTTCTCGGAGTTTGGCGGCGATCTGGACGGTATGAAGGTGAATGCCTATGGTGTCGACGCCACCCTTGGCGGCGGCTTCCGAGGTGCCGGCTTCTCACCGTTCCTCGTGGCCGGCCTGGCCCTTTACAATATGGACCGTGACCTGCCCGGCGACCAGGTTGATGTTGGCGAAACCAAGCTCGGCTGGTCCGGCGGTCTCGGGCTTGGCATCGGGCTGGGAACCAAGCTGCAGCTCGATACCCGCGGACAGTTCGTGCTGATTCCGATCGGCGACGGTGGTTCGCGTAAATCGGTCAACGTTTTGGTTGGCCTCAACCTGCTGCTGGGCAACTAAGGAGGTACTGTTATGCACAAGAAACAGTTCTTAAGCGGCATCCTCCTGACGGTTGTCGCGCTATTATTGGCCGGCTGTCTGATTACCGGTACATTCATTGCCGACATCATGATTCGGGACTTTGATGTCAATACCGACACCTTCTATGCCGAACAGGTCGACCTGACCGAGGATGAAGACTGGGAAGACCATAAGGACGACATCAAGTCGATCGACCTGGTCGGTTTCGAGCTTTGGATCAATAACACATCAGGTTCCGCCCAGTCCTTCAAGGCGTTCATCGACGATGCCAACGAGCAGCTCTACCAGACCGCAGTGCTGGTCGAGGCAAACGCCACTGTCATTCTGGACGAACTGACTCTGGATCCCGGGGACAACTATATCAGCTATCCCAATTCGTTCAACTATCTGCGCAACCTGGAAACGATCCGCACATTGCTGGAAGCCGGCCAGTTCAATGCCTACGGCATTACCACCGGCGGCACATTCGAGCTCGATTCCATGCGGGTGATTGTCACCTTCACCGCCGGCGAATAGCGACAGCCAAATACCTTGAGTGTCAAACCGGCCCGCTGCGCGGGCCGGTTTTTTTATGCCGTCCCGGCTTGCCAAGTCGGCCTCTGCGCAGTACCATACCCGAACCGATCAATCATGATAGTAAGCAAGGAGTTAGTGCCATAGCCACGCAGTACGATATAGTCATCATCGGCGGCGGGCCGGGCGGGTATCCGGCCGGTATCCGTGCCGCCATGAAGGGGGCAAAGGTGGCGGTCGTCGAGGTCGACAAACTGGGCGGGGTCTGCCTGAACCGCGGCTGCATACCGTCCAAAGCCCTCATCGCCTCAGCAGTCCAGTACCAGCACATGAAGGATGCCGAGGACTTCGGTATCCGCCTCGCCGCCCCGCCGGTCTACGACTGGGAGGCCATGAAGGGCCGCAAGAACAAGATAGTCTCCGGCCTCGTTGGCGGTATCGGTCAGTTGTTCAAGTCGCACGGTGTCGATCATTACCCCGGATTTGGCCGCGTTACCGGCAAGAACGAGGTGACCGTGACCGACGAGGACGGCAAGGAAACGAAGCTCGACACAAAAAATATCATCATTGCCACCGGCTCGCGCTCGGCCAATATCCCGCCGTATCCGGTTGACGGTCATCGTATCGTGAACTCCGACCATCTGCTCGAACTGGACAATCTGCCGAAGAAGTGCCTGATTATTGGCGCCGGAGTTATTGGGTGCGAGTGGGCATCGATGTTTGCCTTGCTGGATGTCGAGGTCGTCATGGTCGAAATGCTTGATCATGTTCTGCCGCTCGAGGACGAAAACACGCAGAAGATCCTGGAGCGTGAGTTCAAGAAAATGAAGGTCGAATTCCACGGCAGCACCAAGGTGGAAGAACTGATCCCTGGCCCCGACGGCGTCCAGGCGAAGCTGTCGAACGGGAAGGTCATCGACGCCAACCAGGTGCTGGTGGCAGTCGGACGTCGCTTTAACACCGAAGACATGGGCCTCGAAGAGGTTGGGGTGAAGCTCAACAAGAATGGCTCGATCAAGACGACTGTCGATATGCGTACATCGGTTGACAATATCTTCGCGATTGGTGATGTCCGCGGTGACATCCTGCTGGCGTACACAGCGACCCACGACGGTATGGTGGCGGCCGACAATGCGCTTGGCGGCAAAGTTAAACGCGACTACACCGGCGTACCGTCGGTCATTTTCACCCATCCCGAAGTTGCCTCGGTCGGCCTGACGGAGAAGGAGGCGGCCGAGACGCATGATCTGATCATCGGTAAATTCCCGCTCCGGGCGCTGGGGAAGGCCCACGCCGAAAACGAGATTGCCGGTGAGGTCAAGGTGATCGGCGACAAGAAGTCGGACAAGCTGCTGGGTGTGCATGCGATCGGTGTGCACGCTGCCGAGATCATTCATACGGCGGCGCTGGCGGTCAACCGTGGTCTGACAGTGCAGCAGCTCGGTTCGCTGATTTTCGGTCACCCGGTAATCTCCGAGGCGGTGATGGAAGCGGCCCACGACGCTCACGGCATGTCGGTGCACCTGGCCAAGAAGAAGAAATAGACAGTACGACGAACAGAAAGCGAAGCGCGAATTCTGAACGAGCCGTTCGCAGTATCTGCGGGCGGCTATCTTTTTGTTTGGTAACAGCTTGTTGTGTCGGCTCGGGTTGTCGAGGGTGATCAGCTGTCGCAGTTTCTGCGAGGCCGGAGTGTGCGAGCAGGTATGGTGGCTCTTTTGTGGTCAGCGTAAACGGTTTGTTGACAGCCAATTGGCGTGCTTGCAGGGAGCGGGAGGCTGGTTGGCATGGACATTGTATACTATTGGGGCCGAAGTCAGTTACTCTTAATTACAGTATGGCGGTGAAGGGTAATTAAGAGGTGGGGATTGAGAAGGAGTCGCGAAGTGAGGGCGCGACTCCTTTTCGCATTAATAGTGCCGTCTGTTGAGGTGGGCGAAAGGCAATCGGGGGTATAACGATCATGCCGATAAGCCGGCGGTGTTGGTCGGTCGGGTTACAAATAGCTTGACAGACGGTGGTGTGTTAATATTTTCTTAGGCTCACATTTTTGAGATAATGGCGGTGTAGCTCAGCTGGTTAGAGCAGCGGAATCATAATCCGCGTGTCCGGGGTTCGAGTCCCTGCACCGCTATTATTTTCTAATCCCCCTATTGACAACGATTTAGAAAGGCGCTATCTTGCCGATGTAAGCCTTGTGACCAATTTGTGACATGAAATAGGAGGCTCACA
>CAZJCK010000107.1:0-3010 GCA_964544635.1 uncultured Ignavibacteriales bacterium
ATGCCAACTAAATCCCGCATCGAATGGACCGGCTCTACATGGAACCCCGTCACCGGGTGCAACAAAGTCTCGGCCGGGTGTGAACATTGCTACGCGGAACGGATGGCGCGACGTCTCCAGGCTATGGGGGTCGATAAGTACCGCCACGGCTTCGAGGTCACACTCCACCCCGAAACGCTCGAGGAGCCTCTGCGCTGGCGTAAACCGCGCATGGTCTTTGTCAACTCGATGTCGGACCTGTTCCACGACGCCGTCCCGCAGGACTACCTCGAACAGATCTTCGACATCATGCGGCGTTGCCCTCAGCACGTTTTCCAGGTGCTGACCAAGCGCTCCAAGCAGATGGTGCGTCGCACCAAATCGTTCGACTGGCCGTCCAATGTCTGGGCAGGGGTGACGGTCGAGAGCGGGCATTATGTGTATCGCATCAACGACCTGCGCAAGACCGGCGCGGCCGTGAAGTGGTTGTCGCTGGAACCGCTCATAGGCCCGATGCCGCCGCTCGATCTGTCCGGCATCGACTGGGCGGTGATCGGCGGCGAGTCG
Source organism: uncultured Ignavibacteriales bacterium (assembly GCA_964544635.1). Lineage (GTDB taxonomy): Bacteria > Zixibacteria > MSB-5A5 > GN15 > FEB-12 > CAZJCK01. The sequence continues at coordinate 547 of CAZJCK010000107.1, forward strand.
GGACCGGGGGCGCGGCCGATGCAGCGTAGCTGGGTGGTCGATATCCGTCAGCAGTGCCGCACGCAAAGTGTGGCATTCTTCTTCAAGCAGTGGGGTGGCGTGAACAAGAAGCGGACGGGGCGGACGCTCGACGGCCGCTTGTACGACAACATGCCGTCTGCGCTCGACCACCATGTGCAGCAGTACGGTTTGCCGTTGTAGTTTCCGGCGACGTATCGTTATCTTCTTTCATGTCCCCGCCCTTCCTCACAACCGAGCGGCTCGTATTCCGCCGGCCTGAAGAAGCCGATCGCGAGTTCGTCAGGCGTATCCTCTCGGATCAAACCCTCACACATCGCCCCGACGCCCTGCCCGCTAAAGACGAGGTTAGCCATCTCGTCGACTGGATCTACGACCAGTGGAAAGAACGTCCGTTCGGACCGGCAGTCATCGAACTTCGCGAAACCGAAGAGCGAATCGGTGTGGGCGGGTTGAAGTACATCGACATCGATGGCACCGAATATGTCGACCTGGGGATGATGTTTCTCAAAGAGTACCAGCAGAAGGGGCTGGGGTATGAAGCGGGGGAGGCGCTCCTGCATATCGCGTTCGAAAAATTCAACTACGATATAGTGACTGCCAACACGACCAACGACAACCTGGGTGCGTTGCATCTGCTGGAAATGTGGGGATTTGAACAGGTTGGACAGGTGTCGTTCGATCGCTACGGCGTGAAGCGCAACGATGTCCAATTGTGGCAGTTGACGCGACAGCGGTGGGAGAAGACGCTGCATACACGTGAGTAGCCGTAGCGCAGATTTCGGAGTCCGGCGCAGCCGGGCGGAGAGGTCCGCGACCTTCTTGCGATCGCCTGCGCCAAACCTCTTGGTTCGCTCGTTTCCGACGACCACACCTCGGGATCTGCCCGAAGAATTGCGGGATTGCCCGGCGGCGAAAGTGGAAACCGTACGTGCCTTTTACCTGTTACACACGCAAGCCATCATAAAGGAGACAACGATGCGACTGCATGACGATATACCCGTAGAAAGCCGCCCCAAAAACGTTCTGGGCGGGCCGCTCAAACCGTGCTGCTTCTCCCCCAAGACGGGATTTTTCCGCGACGGCTTCTGCAATACATCTGAAGAGGATGTCGGCTCGCACACGGTCTGTGTGATTGTGACCGATGAGTTTTTGGAGTTTTCGAAGTCGCGCGGCAACGATCTATCGACACCAAACGAAGCGTGGGGTTTCCCCGGCCTGACAGATGGCGACAAGTGGTGCATGTGCGCGCTGCGCTGGGTGGAAGCGGAACGTGCCGGGGTGGCGCCGCCGGTAGTGCTTGATGCGTGTCATGAACGCTGCCTTGGCGTGATCAGCCTCGAGACCCTGCAGTCGCATGCGGCGGTGAAGTAATTATCCTGCATCCACCGCCCTTTTCTTCGCAGGGCAGCCTTAGCCTTGGAAGGCTGCCACGAGAAACTCACCGCAATGGTGGGCTACATGTGTCTATGTTCGATTTCACAGACGCAGTGCAACACTACCCACCCCAGCCATACTTCTTCAAATCAATCTTGTCCCCCAGGTCGAAGACAACGCGTTCGCGTTCCAGCCGTGATTTCTGCTCTTCATAGCCGGCGCCGCGGGGTAATGAGATGCGTCCCTGTGCATTGATCACGCGCCACCACGGCAGCTTGTGTGTGCGCGACGAACTGTGCAGCACCCGTGTCACCTGTCGCGCCCCCTTCGGATTGCCGGCCATGGTTGCGACCTGACCGTATGACGCTACTTTCCCCTTCGGGATGCGCTTGATGATGGCGATCACCCGCTCGACAAACGGATCAGTTACCATATCTGCGTGTGGCATGTATCTCAGTCCCGCTTGAACAGGTGAGCCAGGAAGCGGTGGAAGGCGTGGATGCCGGTGACCGGCTTCGCGTACATGATGGCGCACTTTCCGGATACGGTCTCGATCCCGGCCAGGCGCGCCTTGGCCTCGGCCTCGGAGAAATCGGCCCCCTGCTGAAACCAGAGTTTAGGGACTTCGGCGGCGATGGCGTCGTTGATGACATCGAGGGCGGCGGCCGGTTTAACCACGATCACGGCAGTGTCGACCTGGCCGGGGACGGCGTCGAGGGACGGATAGCACTGGTCGTTTTCGACCCGTTCGGTGTTGGGATTGACCGGGACGACGTCGTACCCCTTCTCCTTCAGGGTTCGATAAACATAGCCGCCGAACCGTTTGTTGGCACTGGAGGCGCCGACCACGGCGATTTTGCCGGTCAGGAACTGGTCGAGATGGTCAGGTCCGCTCATTCTCCCCTCGTTTGGCTTCTGGTGGCAAATATAGTGATTGAGCGGCAGCCGTTCGAGAAAAAAGTGGGTGAATTGGTGGGGTATAAACAGGATTGTGTTGATGGTGAGCATGAGGATGAACCGGTCGCTGGGGAAGAGTGGATCCCGGATCTTCGGCCCGGCTGTCGCCGGG
>CAZJCK010000107.1:3110-9185 GCA_964544635.1 uncultured Ignavibacteriales bacterium
GGATGACATGTGAAGGTGCTGTCTGTGGGCATCGTGCGGGGAGGGCCGCGTACAGGATGTACCCAAGTCCTTCGGGCATGCTGGTCAACAAGATTGATGCGATCTTGTAGCCTGGAATCTCAAGTCCGGCGAAGCCGGACGCAGAGTTCCGGGGCCGTTTACGGGCCGGTTGACGCGAACGATATTCTCCTGTACCATAGGCACTTCCGAACAATTTACGTGTTTAAGGCTGTGCCATGAACGAGTTCAGAAACCTGCATATCGGCGTGCTGGCCCTGCAGGGCGACTATGCCCGCCACTGTCACCAACTGCGTCTGCTGGGCGCCCAGTGCAGCGAAATCCGGCTGCCGCGACATCTGGAGACAGTCGATGGTCTGATCTGGCCGGGGGGGGAGTCGACCACCATGAACATCCTGCTCGACCGCTTCAATCTGCGCCACGCCATAGCCGAGTTTGCTGGCCGCAAACCGGTCTGGGGAACGTGCGCCGGCATGATTATGATCGCCAAAAATATCATCGGCAACCTCTCCAGGGTACAGACGCTCGGGCTGATGGATATCGATATCGAGCGCAACAGCTACGGCCGGCAGATCTTTTCATTTGATGAAACCATCACGGCCCGGCTGGACAGCCGGGTGGTAAAGCTCAACGGCAGTTTTATCCGGGCGCCGCGGGTGATCCGGACCGGCGAGACGGTGGAAATTCTTGCCGAATTTCACGGTGACCCCGTACTACTTCGCGAGAACAATTTGCTGGCCAGTTCGTTTCATACGGAACTGGATAACGACACGACATTGCTTGCGTATTTTTTAACAAACTTTTTATTGGCGACAACCGATTCTTAACATATACTTCATCGATGCATAAGGTCCTTTTTACACAGTCGATCGGCGATCATTCCGCCCACGGTTTGAAGCCGAAAGCGCCCAAGGTATCGGAGCGTCTGCAGGTGCCGCATGTGCGCCTGCCGCGCTGGATGAAGACCACTGCGAAGTTTTCGTCGAGTTACAATCGGGTAAAGGGGATTCTTGCCGAGAACGGTTTGCACTCGGTCTGCCAGGAGGCAGCCTGCCCGAACATCCGGGAGTGCTGGGACGAAGGCACCGCCACCTTCATGATCCTCGGCAAGTATTGTACGCGTAACTGCAACTTTTGCGACGTGCTGCACGGCGGCCCGGGCGGGGTGGTCGACGAAGACGAACCGAAGCGCCTGGCCGACGCCGTGGCGCAACTAAATTTGAAACAAGTTGTTATCACATCGGTAACACGAGATGACCTGCCGGATGGGGGTGCCTCTATTTTTGCCCGGACTATAGAGGCCCTCCGAAGGCAGGATAAATTTGTGAAGGTCGAATTTTTGGTGCCCGATTTCGGCGGCAACATGGATTCGGTCCGGACAGTCCTCGACAGCGGCGTTGATGTTTTCGCGCACAATGTCGAGACTGTCGGGCGGCTGCACAAACGGGTACGCGGCGCCGCCAAGCTCGATCGCTCCCTGGCAGTGCTGCGCTATGCCGCCAACTACAAGCCGAGACGGGTAATCAAGACCGGCCTGATGGTCGGCCTCGGTGAAACCAGCGACGAACTGGTGGAGGTCATGCAGCAGATTTATGCCGCCGGCGTGGACATTCTCACGATCGGCCAGTACCTGCGGCCGTCGGAGGCCCACCTGCCGATCGAGCGTTTCTATCATCCCGACGAGTTCGCCGAGCTGGCTCGTATAGGCAAGGACATTGGACTGGGCCACGTCGAAGCCGGACCGCTGGTCCGCAGCTCGTACAAAGCGTTTACCCAGTCCGCCGCACTACTGGAGCAGGCATGCTGAACAAGATTATTATCGCCAAGCACCATGGCTTCTGCATGGGAGTCAAACGTGCCATCAACATTGCCGAAGAGACGGCTGAATCGGCCGACGGCAAGGTTACCATCCTCAATGAAATCGTCCACAACGAAGCTGTCGTGGAGCGTTTCCGCGATCAGGGGGTCGGCCAGGCGTTTTCGGTCGACGAGGTCGAGGGTGGCACCCTGATAATTTCGGCGCACGGGATCGCGCCGGATGTCATCGAGCGGGCTGAATCGAAGGGCTTGAATGTCATCGATGCTACCTGTCCGCTGGTGACGCGTATCTACGATATCATCAAGAAGGTTGTCGCCAACGGCTACCACATCATTCATTTCGGTGACAGCGGCCACGATGAAACCGCCGGCGTACTCGGCTACGCGCCGGACAACATCACTGTCGTCGGTACCGAAGAGGAGTTGCTGGCCCTGCCGGATTGGACGGACCGCAAGTTAGGGCTTACCGTGCAGACAACCTCTCACGAAGCCCAGTTTGAAAAGGTTGAAAAGCTGGCCATAGAGAAGTGGCCGCACATCAAAATATTCAATACGATCTGCAACGCTACCACCAAGCGGCAGTCGGCCATCCTCGATCTGGCCCCCCAGTGTGATATGGTGTTGGTCGTCGGTTCGGCAACCAGCGCCAATTCCAACCGGCTGGCCCAGATTTCCGATGCCATTTGCGGCAACGGCAAACTGATCGGGTCGGCCATCGACATCGACGACGAGTGGTTTGCCGGCAATTCGGTCAGCACCGTCGGTATCTCCGCCGGTGCCTCCACACCGGACTTCCTTGTCGAAGATGTAATCAAGCGGCTCGTCGATATTTCAGGCGGCACTGCCGAAGTGGTAGAACCCAGGAAAAAAGACCGCGCACGCCGGGCGGCGCAGGCGTCGTAAGTCACGCTGCCGATGAACCCCGGGGATCGGGCAGCGTAGACGGGAGGTAATATCGTGCCGTATTTCGGTGATCTCTTTATCGTAACCGCGCTGGTCTGCGCTACGATTTCGCTCGGATTCTATGTCGCCGTCTGGCGAGGGAAAGATAACCTGCTGGCGTTGTCGCGCAGCTTTTTCGCGTTATCGACGGCCGCCATCACGTTTGCCATCACCATCCTGCTCATGCTCATCCTCAGCCACGACTTTTCGGTCGCGTATGTCTTTTCGTACTCCTCGACCGACCTGCCGCTGGGCTATCTGATCGCCTCGCTCTGGGGCGGCCAGGAGGGAACTTTCCTCTTGTGGATCTTCCTCGCCGGCTTGATGGGCATGGTGATGATGTATACGGCGAAGACATTCGAGTTCGGCAACATGGTCTGGCTCAACCTGTTCCAGATTTCCATCCTGCTGATCCTGCTCGTCAAGTCGCCGTTTGAACTGATGCCGGTCTTCCGCGCCGAGGGCGCCGGTCTCAACCCGCTGCTGCAAAACTTCTGGATGCAGATCCATCCCCCGATCATGTTCGTCGGCTTCGCCGCCGTCGTCATACCGTTCTGTTTTGCCATGACCGGGCTGGTCGAGCGCAACTACCGGACGTGGAGTGAATCGGCCCGTCGCTGGACCATGTTTGCGTGGGCGTCGCTCGGCATTTCGCTGACCATGGGCGGCTGGTGGGCGTATGAAACGCTCGGCTGGGGCGGTTTCTGGGCCTGGGATCCGGTCGAAAACTCGTCGTTCATACCCTGGCTCTTCCTTACCGCGCAGGTTCATACCCTGTTCATCAAGCGACTCCGCCGCGGTCTCCTGCGCTTCTCGGTCGTGGTCGTGTCGCTGTCGTTCCTGTCGGTGCTCTACGGTACGTTCCTGACCCGCTCCGGCGTACTGGCCGACTTCTCGGTCCACTCCTTTGTCGACCTCGGGATCAACAATTTCCTGATCGCCGGGCTGCTGTTCTTCGTGGTGCTGGCGTTCAGCCTGCTCTTGTTTCGCTGGCGCGATATCTCCCCGGAACCTTCGTACGCAACCGCCAGCTCGCGCTCGTACCTGGTCACCCTCGGTATTCTGGTGTTGTTCCTGGGTAGCGTGCTGGTGCTGCTGGGAACGTCGGCGCCGCTCCTCACCCGCCTCGCCGAGAACCCGTCGGCGGTCGGTCTGACGTACTACTTCAACACCATGACCCCGATCGCCATCGCCGTGATGATGCTGATCGGCCTGTTTCCCGCCTTTCGCTGGAACAACGGCCTGCAGCGCCGGCAACTGCTGGTCATTGGTGCGTCGGCAGGGGTTGTCACGGCGCTGGTACTATTGTTGAGCGGCTTTACGTCGGAACCGATCTACCTGTTCTTCTTCGGCGCCGCGGCCTGGGCCCTGGTCTCCAACGGCTGGGTGCTGATCGAATCGTTCTTCAAGAGACCGATAGTATGGGGATACGTATCGCACATCGGTCTGGCCCTGGCGATGATTGGCGCCGGGGTATCGGCGGGATTTGAAAACAAAGAGGTCATTCGTTTGCCGCAGGGCGAGAGGGTCAATGCCATGGGCTATGACATGACCTTCACCCGCATGGTCGACAACGCCAAGGGGTTTGATTGTCATGTCGAATTGACGAAGGATGGCCGCATGGTCAATGCTGTCCTGCCGCACGAATTCCCGAAAAACGCAGAAGGTGTGATGCGCAAGCCGCACATCCAGTACTATCCGACGCATGACCTGTACGTCGCACCGTCCGGCCTCGAACAGCCGAAACAGCAGTCGCCGGGTGTCTTCCACCTTCACAAGGGTGAGCAGGCGCAGCTGGCCGACTACACGATTACCTTCCACGAGTTCGAGTTTGCCGGCGCGCATGGTGAGGCCGGTATGACCTCGGCAGCCGCCGTGGTGTCGATCGAGCGTGACGGTACGACCGAAGAGGTCCAGCCGCTGTTGACCGTAGCCAGCGGTACGGTCACCCCGACCCCGGTCAGTTTTGACGACGGCCGTGGCAGTGTATCCATTGCCGGGGTGCGGCCGGAGGATGGTTCGGTGGTGCTGCAGTTTGATGGAGACTTTATTCCGCGGGTTGCCGGCGCCGTGCCGATCCTGGTGATCGAGCTTTCGGAGAAGCCGCTCATCATGCTGTTCTGGGGCGGCACCATCATCATGTTCTTCGGCGGCCTGATGTCGATGCGCACGCGCCGCAAACGCCGGCAGATGCTCGGGGTGGAAGCGGAACCGGAAAACGAGACAGTCGTCAGCGATATCAAGAAGACCCCGGTTGCCTCCTGACAAACCGGCGACCATAACGAGTTTCACCGGCTGCGTTCTTGACGCAGCCGGTTTTTTGTTCGTTGTTGCTGCTCATGAACCGTCTCAAATTCGGCAAGCTGAGCGACCTGCCCGAGAACGGCGTGCTCGAAAAGCGGATTCTCGCCCGGCGTGTCCTCGTCGTCAGGCATAACGGTGAACTGTACGGTATCGAGGGGGACTGCAAACACATGAAAGCAACCCTGGCATCGGGGAAGATCCGCGACGGTGTCATCACGTGTCGCTGGCACGGCTGGGAGTATGAGCTGGTTTCGGGGAGGTGCCTGACAGTCGACAAGATGAACCTCAAGACGTATCCTGTTGAAATCGACGGCGACGATATCTATGTCATTATCTAAATAAGGACGCCTGCGCATGTTTAAGAAAGTTCATACGTATCTGCACAAGGTTACACCGGAACGCCCGGAGGTACTCCAGGAGATGGAAGGATATGCAAAGAAGCATGGCTTTCCGATTATTGGCCCGCTGGTTGGGCGCGTGCTGTTCCAGCTGGCAACCGCCATCAGAGCCAAACGGGTGTTCGAAATGGGTTCCGGATACGGATACTCGGCCTACTGGTTTTCGCTGGCGATGGGCAAGCGGGGGGAGATAATCATGACCGACGGAGACAAGGAAAACCGCAAGCGGGCCATGGATTACTTGAAACGAGCGAACCTGAAGTCGTCGTTTGATTTTCGCGTGGGCAATGCGCTCAATATAATCAAGCGGCAAGAAGGTCCGTTCGATATCATCCTCAACGACATCGATAAGCAGGACTACCCGAGGACGATCGACCTGGCTGCCGACCGTCTGCGCAAAGGCGGCCTGTTTATCACCGACAACGTGATCTGGAACGGCGAGGTGGCTGACAAGAAACAAAGCAAGACGACTCAGTCAATCGTCGAATTCAACGAACGGCTGTACGCGGACGACCGCTTTTTTACCACCATATTGCCCCTGCGGGATGGGGTGGCAATAGCCACCCGAAAATAGGCGTGGGGCAGGGTCGCGGGC
>CAZJCK010000108.1:0-9033 GCA_964544635.1 uncultured Ignavibacteriales bacterium
CAGTATCAGCGTAATGACGCCGAACAGCCAGAGGATGCGCCGCGCCAGCAGTTCATGCAACGTATCGCGCAGGAGCCCGTTCATGGACGTTCCTCCTTTGCCTCGCTGATCGCTCTTTGACCGGCGGTTACCAGTTCCATGAACGACTGCTCCAATGTCTGGCGCATCCGCTTGACCTGCTTGATCGAAATCTTCATGGTGCGAAGCTGATCGATGATGAAGTTAATGCCCTCTTCGTTTTCCAGGTCGACGATCATCCAGTTGCTGGAAACCGAGACAATCTTGCCGATATCTTCGGGAATCTTGAACAGTCGTTCGCCAATGGAGGCCTCGATTTCGTAGCGTATCCCCTGCGCCACCAGCTCCTCGATCGACGACATCCGCGCCACCCGGCCGTGTTGCAGGATGACAACGCGGTCGGCAACGGACTCGACCTCGGCCAGCAGGTGCGAGTTGAGCACGATCGCCTTGCCCTCGCTGCGGATCCGTTCCAGGATCTTGCGGATCTCGACTTTGCCGACCGGATCGACACCGTCGGTTGGTTCGTCGAGCAACAGCAGTTCGGGGTCGTTGATCATCGCCTGGGCGAGGCCGATGCGCTGGGCCATGCCCTTGGAGTATTTCTTCAGCGGGGTGTCGCCCCAGCGGGTCATGTCGACCAGTTCGAGCAACTCATCGGTCCGTCGGCTCATTTCGGTGGCATTGACACCCTCCATCCGCCCCGCCAGCGAGATCAGCTGGCGTCCCGAGAGATGAGCAGGGAAACGGTGGTTTTCGGGCAGGTAGCCGAGGCGGGCGCGGGATTGCGGATTTGAAACCGGCAGGCCGTTGACCCGGATCTTACCGGCCGAGGCGTGGGTAATCCCGAGAATCGACTTGAAGAAGGTGGTCTTCCCCGCGCCGTTGGGGCCCAGCAGGCCGACGATTTCAGCCGCCTCGACGTGGACTGAGACATCTTCAAGGGCCACGATCCGTCGGCCGCGCTTAGCGCCGGGATATACTTTGGTCAGGCCCTCAGTTTCGACAACGTGCATAACAGATAAATTCCCTGATTGGTGTTACGGCAAGTGTAGGCGGGCGGTTGCCGGTAATCAACAAAAAGGTGGGCGGACCACTTTCTTCTCTGTCGGGACTTTTTGGGCCGGGATTTAGAGGTTTCTGAGCCAGGAGATGTTTACAGAAATAAAGCCGGCAACCGGAATCGAACCGATGACCTGCTGATTACAAATCAGCTGCTCTACCAGCTGAGCTATGCCGGCTTGTCTGTCGTGCTGCGGTTAAAACGCCAAATCAGACTTTTCGTTTCCACTTCACGCCCTGCGGCGTGTCTTCGAGCACAATCCCCATCTCGGTGAGTTGATCGCGGATCTTGTCGGCGGTGGCGAAGTCCTTGTTCTTGCGGGCATCGGTCCGCTTCTGGATCAACTCCTCGACCTCTTCATCGAGATTGGACTCACCGGCGCCGAAGGTCAGGTTTAGCACGGTGTCGAATTTACGGATGGTATCGAGCGCCTCATCGCGCTCGCTCGCCGACAGTTTGTTCTCCGCCTTGATCCGGTTGATCCCCTTGATGAAATCGAAGACCGCAGCCAGCGCGCCCGATACGTTCAGGTCGTCGTCCATCGCCGCCTCGAACGCCGTACGTCCGGCTTCGATGACCTGCCTGGCGCTGCCGTCGGAGTCTCCCCCGGCGTACGCCTCGAGGTTGGAGATAAAGTCGAGGTAGCGCTGGACCGATTCTCGGGCGGAGTCGAGACCGTCGAAGGTCAGGTTCATCCGCTGGCGGTAGTGGGTGGCCATCAACAGGTAGCGGACCGCTACGCCGGGGTAACCCTTGTCGAGCAGGTCGCGCAGGGTGTAGAAGTTGCCGAGCGACTTCGACATCTTTTTACCGTCAACGATCAGGTGCTCACCGTGCAGCCAGTAGTTGACAAACTTCTTGCCGGTAGTTCCTTCCGACTGGGCGATCTCGTTCGTGTGATGGGGGAACATCAGGTCGACACCGCCGGTGTGGATGTCGAAGGTTTCACCGAGGTATTTCATCGACATGACAGAGCACTCGAGGTGCCAGCCGGGTCGACCCTTGCCGATGTCGGTTTCCCAATAAATGTCGCCGTCGGCCTCGCTGTAGGCTTTCCAGAGAGCGAAGTCGGAGACTGACTCTTTTTCGTATTCGTCCGAGACGACGCGGGCACCGGCCTTCAGGCCGGACATATCGAGGTTGGCGAGGTTACCGTAGTCCGAGAACGCCTGGACCTTGTAGTAGTAACTGCCGCCCGCTTCATAGGCCAGCCCCCTGTCAAGCAGGGCCTTGACCATCTCGACCATTTCCGGGATGTGGTCGGTTGCATGCGGGTGTTCGTCGGCCCGCATCAAACCGAGGGCGTCGAGATCCTCGAAGAACGCCTTTTCGTAAACGTCGACAAACTCCTTGCGACTCTTGCCCATCTTCCGGGAGTCGCGAATGATCTTGTCGTCGATATCGGTGATGTTCATCACATAGGTGACATCAAGGCCCTTGTAGATCAGGTAGCGACGGAGGATATCACCCCAGATGAAAGTGCGGAAATTTCCGATATGCTGGTAGTTATACACGGTCGGGCCACAGGTATAAATCCGCACCTTGCCCTCTTCGATCGGTTTAAACTCTTCGAGTTGTCGTGAATAGCTGTTCTTCAGTTTCAGCGACATGCTTTCGTCCCTCAGTCTTTCGTCAGCGACGCTACCGTCTCTTTATCGAGACGCTTGATTACTTCGCAGAATAGTTTCACGGTGTTGTCGTAATCCGATTTGCTCAGGATGCCGTTGTGGCTGTGGATGTACCGCACCGGCGGGCCAATGACGACCGACGGTACGCCGACGCGCTGGATGTGGATACGTCCGCCATCAGTGCCGCCGCGATCCATGTAGGTCAGGTTGTAGGGTATGTTGTTTTTCTCGGCGGTGTCGATGACCAGGTCGCGGAGCTTGATGTTGGGAATCATGACGGCATCCATGATGAGCACCGATGGTCCGTTGCCGAGCCGTTCGTTCTTCTTGAAACCGTCGGGCGGCACATCCTGACCGATGCCGATATCGGCAACAAGGCAAACGTCGGGGTCGCCGAGCCAGCCTACGGTATTGGCACCGCGCAGTCCGACCTCTTCCTGCACCGAACCGGCGCCGAGGACAGTATTGGGGTGGTCGTTTTTGGCGAAGTATTTGATCGCCTCGACCACGACGCCACAGGAGACGCGGTTATCGAATGCCTTGCTCATGTACAGGTCGGGGTTGCCCATCTGGACAAAGCCGGATTCGGGAACGATCGGATCGCCGAGCTTGATGCCGAGCTTTTCTTTTACGTCGAATCCCTTCTGGGCACCGACGTCGATGAACATGTCCTTCGGCTTCTGCACTTTCTTGCGATCTTCTTCTTCGAGCAGGTGGGGCGGTTTGGAACCGATGACACCGAGGACCGGACCGTTGGAGGTGATAATGCGCATGCGCTGGCCGAGGGCGACGTGGCCCCACCAGCCGCCGAGGGGCAGAAACTTGATGTAACCGTCGTCAGTAATTTCGCGGACCATGAAGCCGATTTCGTCCATGTGTCCCACGATCATGATGCGGGGGTCGTCGCTGCTGCCCTTTTTGGTGGCAAGCAGGGAGCCCATGCGATCATACTCGATTGAGTCGGCGTCGTCTTTGAGTTCGCGGGCCATGAGGCGGCGAATCTCGCCTTCGTACCCGGACACGCCGTTGGCTTCGGTCAGTTCCCTGAGCAGTTTCGTGCTATAATCCACGCCGATCTCCTGTCATTTACAGCCGCCCCAGGGCCGTTTACATACTATCTACGCACAGGTGGCGAATATAACAAAGGCAGCACAAACCGTCTACAGCTAAATGTCGAGATGGTCAGTCAATTCCCTGAGATGATCGATTTTGCGGACATCGTCGGGCATATCGTCGGGATATTCTCGCCCCTGTTTCACTTTCAGTATGGCCGGCATGCCGATCGAATTGGGACCGGTAATGTCCTCAAGGTAGCGGTCGCCGATATAGACACACTCGCCGGGTGCGAAACCGGCCTGATTGGCCGCTTTCATGAATATATCCGGGTGGGGCTTGCGCACGCCGAAGGTCGAGGAGAAGATAAGAAAATCGAAGTAGTCGATCAGGCCAAACTTCTTCAGCTCTTTCTTGTGTACCCGCTCCGGGAAGATGGTGTTTGAGATGAGGCCGATGCGGTCGACGGCCGAGCTGATCTTCTCGAGCGTATCGGCGGTATCGTCGTATGCATACAGCAGTCGGTCGACCGGTCCATAGTAGGCATCGAAGAAGCGCTCAAGGAGCGCCTCGTCATGATCGAGACCGAGGCTTACAAACAGTTTGCCGGCGGCTTCGGGAACAGTCCACTCGCGCCAGCTCTCGCGGGCTTCGGCGCGATACTTGTCGCGAATCTGGCAGTAGGCTGCGGCGAAGGCGTCGAGATCACCAACATCGTGGCCGCCCTTTTTGAGAAAGTCGTGGCCTTCCTTCAGGCACTGTTCGCCCAGCTCATCCCAGGCCATCGTTTCGTATTCAATAAGTGTTGAACCCAGATCAAAAATGACCGCACGGGGTCGCAGTTTCTCCATAGCTACATCATGTCCTCTGTCTTCAGTCCCAGTTGTACGATTTGGTCGATGAGACCATCGAATTCGATGCCGGCCGCCCGCGCCGCCATCGGCGCCAGCGAAAGTTCGGTCATGCCCGGCGAGGTGTTTATCTCGAGCATGAAGAAGCGGTTGTCGGGGGTAAGGATAAAATCGATGCGAACGAGACCGGCGGCGTCGACAGCGCCAAATAAGCGCTCCGACGCAGCCTGCATCTTCTTCGCGATATCTTCCTCGATCGGCGCCGGGACAACGTACTTTGACTTTCCCTTGGTGTACTTTGCGTCGAAATCGTACAGCCCGGAATCGGGTTGAATTTCGACGACCGGCAACGCCCTGCCGTCGAGGACCGACACCGTCAGTTCGCGTCCCTTGATATACTCTTCGACGAGAATGTCGCGTGTTTCGCGGTGTGCTTTTTTGAGGGCAGGGATGATCTCGTTGCGGTCGCGTACTATCGACAGGCCGATGGTGGAGCCGCCATCGTTGGGTTTGACAATAACTGGAAGCTGGTTGCGATCATCGATTTCGGAGGCCATCGATTCCGGGATGTCGTCCTCAGGAAGGTGAACGCGCATCCACGACGGTGTGAGCAGACCAATCCCCTTGCAGACACGTTTTGTCATGGCTTTGTTCATGGTGATGGCGGACGCAGTCATACCAGAACCAGTATACTTGACACCGGCAATATCGAGCAGGCACTGAATCGATCCGTTCTCACCAATACCGCCGTGGAGAGCGTTGAAGACGATATCTATATCCTGGAAACCGGGCGACCCGAGCGTACTGATCAGGGCACGCATGCGGGCGCGGGCGGCCTGTCGCGGTGTTCGCTCTACCTGAGGCAACGGCTCGGTGGAGAGTTTCTCCCCGGTCAACAACGACTTGCCGGTCGCCGGGTCGACGACGTAGACGGTATGTTTAAGGCGATTGAGGGCGTCGTACACAGCCTGCCCGGAGGCAATCGATATCTGGCGCTCGTTGGAGGCGCCGCCGGCTAAGAGTAATACCTTCATTCGTGCTTCCGTTTTCGTTTTCGAATTCTCCAGACAATGTATGCAATTAGGGCGATGACTACAATCGGCCAGATGATAGAGTTGTACGTCTGAAACAGTTCTTTGATCTTCTCGAGATTCTCGACGAACACATAGCCGAGGATCATTACGAGGCCGCCGAATAGAACATACGAGATGGCGGAGTACAACAACATACGACCGGCGTTATAGCCGGCAATGCCGGCGGCGATGGCCGAACCGGCGCGCACACCGACAATGAAGCGGTGAAACATGAGGATCCAGGGGCCGTATACCGCGAGCAACCGTTCGATGCGGGCGATGTCGGCACGGGAGAAAAATCGGTAATTCTTGCGATTAAAGAAGTCGCGGCCATACTTGTGGCCGAGGTGATAGAGAATCATGACCGACGCCAGCCCGCCGGTGCAGACCACCAGTAGCGCCAGTACCGGATCGAGCCGTCCGGCCGCGACAAGGGCGCCGGCGACGGCGATGAAGGTGTCGCCGGGAAAGGGCGGGACAATGTTCTCGATAAAGCAAGCCGCAAAGATGATCAGGTAAACCCAGATCGGACCCCATTTGAAAATCGTATCCAGCAGATGCTGGACGGTGACAGCGACGTCAGCTTCCACTGATCAGACAGACCGCCAGTGCGGCGATCCCCTCCTCACGGCCGGTGAAGCCAAGTCGTTCGGTGGTGGTGGCTTTGATACTGACACGGCTCTCATCGATAGCGAGGAGTTCGGCGATCCGTCGGCACATAAGCGGAATATGTGGCGCCAGTTTGGGCCGTTCCGCCATGACCGTGATGTCGACGTTGACGACATGGTCGAAGCCGCGGTCGTGCACAATGGCAAGCACCTGCGCCAGCAGTTCGGCCGAGTCGGCGTCCTTGAATATCTCGTCGGAGGGCGGAAAATGCCTGCCGATGTCCCCTTCGGCGACAGCGCCCAGGAGCGCGTCCATGAGGGCATGCAGCACAACATCGGCGTCGGAGTGACCGTCCAGTCCCCGCTCGAATGGAATCTCCAATCCGGCCAGGATCAGTTTACGGTCCGGGACCAGTCGGTGGACATCGAAGCCCTGCCCGATGCGAAGTTCAGCCACGTGCTTCCGCCTCCAGAATCGGTCGGACTAATTCGAGGTCTTCCCGGGTGGTAATCTTGATATTCATGCCGGTCGGTTCGACGACGCGTACGGTGAAACCGGCGGCTTCGATGAGCGCGGCATCGTCGGTAGCCGGCGATCTGCCCGCCTCGGCCGCAGTCTTGTGCGCCTGCCGGATAAGGTCGTACTGGAAGACCTGGGGTGTCTCGGCGCGATACAGCGCGGTGCGGTCGAGCGTCGACATAATAAAGCCGTCTCTGACCCGTTTGACGGTGTCGGTGATCGGCCGGGCGATGATAGCGGCGCGGCTGGTCCTGGCTTGTTGAACCGCGAGGTCGATGTCGGACGGTTTGATCATCGGCCGGGCGCCATCATGGATCGCAACCCAGCCGGTAGACAACGGTAACGCCGACAGACCGTTCAAGACCGACTCCTGCCTCGACTCGCCGCCGACCACGATTTTTGAGAGTTTCGAGAAGTCATACGGATCGACGACCGTTTCGCTGGTGTGGAGAAGATACTCATCAGCCACCACAACAATGATGTTATCGATCTGCGCCGCCGATTCAAAGCGCATGATGGTCCAGGACAGGAGCGGCCTACCGGCAACCTTCAAAAACTGCTTGGGCACCTCACCCCCGAAGCGGGAGGAGCTGCCGCCGGCCACTATCAGCGCTGCCGTACTCATAGCAGGATATGGTAGGCTGTTGAGGACTGTTAGTCAACGACGGTATTCCTATCAGAGAATCAGCATGGCGTCGCCGTAGCTGTAGAACCGAAAGCGCTCAGTTACGGCATGTTGATAAGCCGCCATGATGAGATCACGGTCGGCGAAGGCGCAGACAAGAATCAGGAGGGATGATTTGGGGAGATGAAAATTGGTCACCATGCCGTCGATCAGACGGAACTCATGGCCGGGTCGGATATAGAGGTCGACCTCGCGGGAGAACGGCTTCACAAGACCCGAACTGTCGATATCGGCTGACTCGAGAGTCCGCACTGATGTGGTCCCGACCGCGATGACACGTCCGCCGGAAGCGCGGGTCTCATTGATCCGGGTGGCGGTGTCGGCAGGCAGCTCGGCCAGTTCGGGATCAACGACATGGTCCTCAACCCGGCCGGCAGTGACCGGCTTGAAAGTACCGGGGCCGACGGTGAGGGTTACTTCGCCAAAAGCGATTCCGGCGGCTTTGAGCGAGGTAACGAGCGGCTCGGTGAAATGGAACCCGGCGGTGGGCGCGGCCACAGCGCCCGAGCGATCGGCCCTGGCAAAAATGGTCTGATAGCGGTCAACATCGTCGGGCTGAACGGCGCGTTCAATGTAGGGCGGCAGGGGGACATGGCCGTACCGGCTGATAATCTCCTGCTCGACTTTTTCACCGCTGAATTCAACAATCCAGCGACCGCCGGAAAGCGACTCGATCAGGGTCAGGTACCGGTCACCGTCGGGCCCGAACACGATTAGCTCGCCCTCATGAAGCCGCTTGGATGGACGTCCCAGCGCCAGCCATCGCCGGGTCGGGTGGTCGGACGGATGTTTTCGGACAAGCAAAATTTCGACCTCGGCGCCGGTTTTTCGTCGTCCGAGCAGACGCGCCTTGAAGACCTTAGTGTTATTTACTATTAACAAATCACCGGAATTGAGATATCTGGAGATGTCCGAGAATTGGGCCGTTGCGATCGATTTTGTCGCTCGATCGACGACCAGTAACCTGGACTCATCGCGTCGACGAACGGGGTGCTGAGCGATCAGGTCAGAGGGCAGATGGTAGTCAAACAGTTCGATATCCATGGCGCCAATTTGTGCTGACGGGGTGGGCTTCGCCATTACTTTTTTTCAGTTCCCAGAATGAGTGGCCAGGGTACGAACAGTCAGGAGTATCTCCTACTTAATAGCCTCGCTTATCCATTTTGCTATGTCTATCACAGACTCATCCATACCATTTTTCGCTGCATCCATCGGCCTGCTGTTCAAAAGTTGCACAGCGAGGCTTTGTGATTGCTATCACATGCGATACGTCCCACCGGCGGCTTCTCGGTTGCCGGGGTGAAGCTCCCTGCGTCGTTTCGCTTGTGATGTGTTTCACGTTTTTGTCAGCGTCAGAGGTTTGATCGACTTTCGCTGAGCGGGCCTGGTTCGGTGGTGTTTGCCGGCGAGGAACCAGACGTACACTCTGGCATCCTCTCCCCTCCTCACTGACAGACGGGCTGAGACATGGTGCAGGGCCGGTCTGGGTGTTCTGTGGGTGTGATTTTGGTCTGTTTTATTCTTATGTGGTATC
>CAZJCK010000109.1:0-8960 GCA_964544635.1 uncultured Ignavibacteriales bacterium
CTACAACAGATCGGCAGGATGCAAGTTCCGGAAGAGACTGAATGCCCCCGGCAGAGTCGGCGGCATCAGACGGCGAATTGGTCCGGTTCGCCGCCGCAGCTGGTGCAGCCGCCGCACGACTGGATCTGCTCGGTGAGGCCGTTGACATCGAGCTGAGCCACCAGCACCATCCCCTTCGGGCCGTAATGGATGGTGTCCACGGCACAGCAATCGTCCTTCCCTCCCGCCTCTTCGCCGAACATGATCATCAGGCCGGTCTGGACGGCGAAGAAATGCTTTAGCGTGAGATACTCCTCGACATCGTCGGCGGGGCGGATTGCCTCGAGCACCGACGTGCCGGTAGCATCCAGAATTTCGCGCGCACTCTTCCCTTTCAGCCAGTCGCCGATCAGCTCTTTCTGGCCGACGGCGCCGCCGCAGGTACGCTTGGAGAGGGAGTACTTGATTAGTCGATCATCGAGATCGAGCAGGATCTTGAGGGTATCGGTAATATCATTGCAGGGCATATCATTACTTTCGTTACAACGCTATACTGGATTTAAACTGTCCACTAATGATACGTTCTCAACCGCCCCTTGTTCAACCGAAAAGTACTACCACTCCATCCGGTAAACCTGCTGGCGATCAGACCGTCCCCGCGGCGGCCGTGGCCGCCCGGTCATCTTCAACAGCACCCAGAGGACGGCGAAGCCAAAGAGGAAGCCGCCGACATGTGCCAGCCAGGCGACACCACCGCCGGTGCCGCGGTCCAGCAGCGACATCAGCAGTTGATACGCGAACCAGATTCCCAGTACCACTTTGGCCGATACCTGGATGAACTGGATGAAGAAGAAGACAATCAGTGCCGTGATGCGGGCGTTCGGGTGCAGCACCATATAGGCGCCCATGATGCCGGCAATCGCGCCCGAGGCTCCGACCAGCGGGATCTGCGAGTCCGGTGCGAACACCGTGTACAGCGTGATCGCCGCCAGTCCCGACAACAGGTAGAACAGGAGAAAGCGGACCGGGCCGAAGTAATCCTCGACATTGTTGCCGTAGATCCACAGGAACAGCATGTTGCCGATCAGGTGCATCCAGCCGCCGTGCATGAACATGCTGGTAAACGGCGTTAACCAGACCGAGGCGGCAATCTCCGGTGTCAGTTCCACACCCTGCACGAATTCATACGGTATAAAACCGAACTGGAAGGTGAAGATGCGGAAGCCCTGTATCCCGAGCGTCTGGGAATAGAGGAATATAAGGGCATTGACGACGATCAGGCCGATTGTCAGGTATGGTTTTCGAAAGGTCGGTTGATCGTCGCGAATCGGAAAAAACACCGGCGGTCCTTATCTCAGATTAGTTGCTGCCTCTTTGTGCTGGAACGATAAAGCTGAGATATTGTTCGGTCGTGTTGCCGGCGCGATCGGTGACGACAATGCCGAGATGCCGCTCGCCTTGTGGCAGTCGACCAAACGGTTCGGCGCGGCACTGGCCCGTCTCCGGGTCGTATTCGACCGGAATGCGCTCACCGTCGATTTCCAGCACGATGCTCTCATCGTCGTGGATACCTGACAGCGTATCCTTGATGCTGAAGTAGATCGTCTGGTCGTCGCCGCGCAACTGCCCACGGTGGCGGACATTGAGCGCATGAATGAGCGGCGGCTCAACATCATAGACAGCTGCGAAAAAACCGCCCCCCTGTGACTCGGCGGTCAACCAGTTGTCGTCGCTCTTCTGTGTTTCCAGCCAGACCCATCTGTTTTCCTTCTGATCGAGCCAGCAAATACCGGCCAGTTCGTTGGCCGGCGTAATGCCGCGCAGTTTGACCGACAATTCGAAATTCTCTCGGGTGAGAAATGCCTTAGGCAGGATATGGTAGACCGGCGACGCCAGGCGCATCATGCTTCCAGTCTGAGGATTGCTCGGTATGATTTCGATATATTGCGGCTCGAAGAAATTCCGTTTGCCGAGCCGCAGGCGGGCGACCTCATCCAGATCGCGGGACTCATCGTCTTCCAACCCCACCAGGTAAATGTCGAGTCCCTTGAAGAGGGCCGGCGGGAAGGTGGTGTCCCGCTCAATGATGGCGCCAACCAGATCAATCCGCCGGTACTTTTCCTGCGGCGGAATAAATGCCGTGTGGTAATGCTCGGTGACGAACATGAGGTCTTCGCGCCCCAGCAGCGAGTCGCCGTGATAAAGCTCAATGCGGCCGTCCGTGCCGAAATTCGATTCGCAGAAGACCTCGAAGTAAATACCACGGTCGGTGATGGTATGCTCAATTCGCCGTACCGGTTTGCCGTCACCCGTCAGGCCGTTGAATATGGGTGACATGATCGGCCCGCCCACATCGGTGAACACCGCGAGGCGCATGATAGCCGGGTAGATATACGTGGCAGTCACCTGGAGCCGGAGCGTGTCGCCCTCGAACCACGTCTTTGCGCCCGACACATTGCCCCAGGTGTCGCCGGCATTGACGACCGGGAAAACGGTATCAATGGCCAATTGCGAGATATCGAATCGAGGCACAAAGGTGAAGGTGGCGTTCCGGGTAGTGTCGACTTTTATGATCTCCTTGTCGACTAATTCGAAGATCCCCTCTTTGGGCACCCAGTAAAAGTCGAGGCTCAATTCCGAGCTGTTACCGAAGGCGTCTTCGGCAACAATACGCAGGGTGTGGCGGCCAAACGTTTCGCGGCCGGTTCGGCCGTAGGCGCCGTCATCACCGACAAACACCTGGCTGCCGCTGTAGGTATCGTAGGGAAGCTTGTACAGACGGCGCACGCGGGTGCGCTCTTCGGCCACCTCCCGGTAATCGTACTCAAGGAAGACTTCATGGCCGGTCTCGTAATCGACGGTATCGAGAGTGGCGCGGTACAGCAGTTCGTCATCGACATACATGGTTAACCGATAAACTGCCTGCTGCATGCCACCGGCGCGCATTCGATCGTAAGAATCGAGCATCACACCAAAGGGGCGGTCGAAGGTGAGGACGGTATCGAGGTGAACTGTCCCGCCGCTGTGCTCACGGGCATAGACGAAAAACCGCCGCGAACCGTCGATAAACATCGACGTATCATCCAGCATCTGGAAGCCGATCCGACTGATCGTGGGCGGGGTGGTGTCATCCAGCGAAAAACCATGCCTGAGCGGATTGATTGGCAGGTTGTTGCGGGAACGCTTCTCGAAATGCAGATGGGGACCGCCGGACCCGGTCTGGCCGGCACGGGCGATCAGCTCCCCTTCACTCACCCGGATCGAGTCGCGCGGGAAATGTATATCCTGGTAATACCGCCTATTTTCCTTCTGGGCCGCCCGCAGGGCGTCGTGGTGCTTGCCCACGAAACGGTCAAGATGGGCGAAGACATAGATGTTGCCGTTGTCACCGGTCAGGTAAACGACCTTGCCATAGCCGTAATACGACGTCCGTATACGGGAAATGTAGCCGTCGACCGGCGCAAACACATGCCGCCCGATCCGTCCGCCAGTCCGGACATCAATCCCGGCATGGAAATGACCGTTTCGGAAATTGCCGAAGCCGCTGGAGAGGTCGATCGACCCCTTGACCGGCCAGCTTTCGGCCTGTACCGGAGTGGCCATGGCCCAAATGAGTCCGATAACAAAGGATATGGTAAGCAGTCGGTGAACTTTCATAGCTGATTTGTCGGCCAACATACAGATTTCGCCTGCTGATATCCAATCTTTTTGTATATTTGGCAGCCGAAACCTCGACGTTGTCTTGCCAATTAGCCGCGCGGGCGTATATTTCTTTTTCTTTTACCCCGAACGGAAATTTCGGACGATTGTGAAATGGAAAAAGAGAAACGTGTCTATACAAGGAGATTACGCGGATGTTTGACGCTCTACGCAAGATGATCCTGCCGATCATCCTGATTGTCCTGTTCTTCTTCATCGCCATGATTGTGCTCGAATGGGGGCTGGGCATGTCCACCCGCCAGGATTTCGAGGCCATGACCTCGGCCGCCGTTATTAACGGTGAAGAAGTCGACTGGGCCGTCTATAACCAGATCTACAGCAACCTGTACAACAATGCGGTGATGTCCTCCCCGGAGGGGGATGTCTCCGACCAGCAGGCCGAAGAACTGCAGGAGCAGGCCTGGAACCAGTTGCTGTACGACCGCCTGCTCATGCAGGAAGCCCGCAAATACAATTTCAGTGTTACCGACGAAGAGCTGTACGCTTTTCTCCGCTTCAGCCCGCCGCCGGAACTGCAGTCGATGGCCTATTTCCAGACCGATGGCCAGTTCGATTACCAGAAATACCTTAACACCATGGTCGATCCCCAGGCCGCCACCTTCTGGGGCAGCATCGAACCGTCGATGCGTCGCGAACTGCTCAAGCTCAAAGTGCAGGACATGATCCTGCAGTCGGTGCATGTCTCTGAGGACGAGGTCCGCGACGCCTTCCTCGCCTCGAATGAACGGGTGAAAGTGGCGATGTTGAATGTACCGTACGCCCAGTTCACCAATCCGCCGCCGCAACCGACCGAGGAGCAGATGCGCGCCTGGTATGACGAGCACAAAGAGAAGTACCAGCTCGACGAACGGGCTTCGCTGAAGATGGTCATCCTGCAGAAAGAACCGGAAGAAGCCGACTGGATGCGCCAGCGACAGGCGGCCGAGGCGATCCTCGATTCGCTGCGTAACGGCGCCGATTTTGCCGAAATGGCGCAGCGCTACTCCGACGGACCGTCGGCCACTGACGGCGGCGACCTCGGCTGGTTCCGCCAGGGCCAGATGGTACCGCCGTTCGATCGCGCCGTGAGATCCATGGAAGAAGGTGCGTTGTCGGAGCCGATCCGTACTAATTTCGGCTGGCACATCATCAAAAAACACGATGAACGGGAGCGGGAACAGGTCAATCCCGCCACTAACCAGACCGAGATGATGCCGGAGTTCCACGCCTCGCACATCCTGTTGGAGGTCAAGGTGTCGCCGGAAACGCTCGACGAGTTGTACCGCCGCTCGGAATCATTCCGCAGCCTGGCCCTCGAACAGGGCTTTCAGACTGCCGCCGAGCAGATGGAACTGACTGTGGATACCACCACCCGCTTCCGTCGCAACGCCAACATCCAGTATGTTGGTTTCCATCCGCAGGCCAACCGCTTCGCCTTCACGGCCGAGCCGGACGCCATTTCGCCGGTCATGGAATCGGATAATGCAGTCTTCGTGGCGGTACTGAATGAACGTATCCCGGCCGGTATCGCGTCGTTCGAAGAGGCAAAATCACAGGTATCGCAGGACTTGCTGGTAGATATCGTGGCCTCGCAGTGCCGTGAGAAAGCCCAGACGATCTACTCGTCGATTCAAAACGGCATGTCACTTCAGCAGGCAGCTGAGGAGTTTGATGCCGAGTTTGCCGAGGTCGGCCCGTTCACGCGCAGCGCCACCGTCCCCAGGCTCCGAAGCGATCCGGCCCCGATCGGCGCCGCTTTCAACCTCGACTCGGTGGGCGCCATCTCCCAGCCGGTCGATTTCAGCCAGGGGACCGTCATCCTGCAGTTGCTTGAGAAGACCAATCCCGATCTAAGCGAGTTCACTACCAGGCGCGATTCGTTATATCAGAGTGTAATGCAGCGCAAACGTGGCGAGCTGCTCAATTCGTGGCTGCAAAAGCTGGTCGAAGAGTCGGAGATCATCAACAATGTCGAGCGGGCGCGCGACGAAGAGTTCGCGGCCAACGAAATGTAAGCCGACTCGACACGAAAACAGTGAGAAGCCCCTCGATCAGGCTGGTCGAGGGGTTTTTCTTGTCCAGACCAGAAGCAGGCGAATCAGCGCCGCCAGTCCCCAGGCCGCTTCGAGTATGACGAACGGGATGTTCTCCCCGACGACGGCATAGTACATCGCCATGAACGACCCGACAGCGTTCATAACCAGGTAGAGCCAGTGCGATTCGTGCAGTTTCTTGGTCAGGTTGAGAACGAAGCCCAAAAGCAGCAGCCCGACCCCGACCGATCCGATGATAGTTGCAGTTTCCATGCGGGGAATATAGGCACGCGTCATACGAAAGCAAAAGCTCCGATCAATGAATTGACCGGAGCTCAGACAGTAGTCAAGCTTCGACTACTACCTACAAATTAGTATAGTCCGGGCCCTCACCACCCTGCGGCGTCACCCACCGGATCACCTGGTACGGATCAGCGATGTCGCAGGTCTTGCAGTGCACGCAGTTGGACGGTGTCAACTCCAGCTTGAGTTTCCCCTCCCGCGCCTCGTCGTCGACCATCTCATACACATGGGCCGGACAGAAATGCTGGCAGGGGTTGCCGTATTCGTAGGTGCAGCGGTTGTTGCAGATATCGCGATCGGTGATGACCAGGTGCGACGGCTGGTCCTCTTCGTGCTTGGTGCCAGATTTGTAGACATCCGACAACTTGTCGTAATAATACTCGTTGTCGAACCTTACTTTTTTCTTTTCCGGCGGCTCGCCGAAACGCCGCGTGTAGTCCTCGATCGGCATCATGTACTCATGATCGCGCTCGTGCTCGCGTCGGTCGAACAGGCCGCGGCCGCCGGTAAGCTGCTGCATGCCGGCATGGAACATACCAGCAAGCAGGCCGCCCTTGAAGCCGGCGTGGAAATTGCGCGACTTCCAGAGTTCATCCTTCACCCAGCTTTGTTCGAAACGGTCGTGATACTTCTGGAGCGTACTCTTCGAGAAGTCGTCGGCCCTGAGGGCGTCGACAATCGTATCCGCGGCCATCATCCCCGACTTGATCGCCAGGTGAATTCCCTTCAGTCGCATCGGGTTGAGCATGCCGGCCGAGTCACCCAGGAGCATCAGGTTGTCGTGATACAGCTTCGACATCGTATAGTAGCCGCCGACCGGAATCGTCTTGGCGCCATAATGCAGCATACTGCCGCCCTCGAGGATCTCCCGGATCATCGGGTGCGACTTGAACCGCTGGTACTTCATGTGCGGGTCGTTCATCGGGTTAGGCGAGTCCAGACCGACTGCATAGCCGACCGATACCAGGGTGTTGCTCATACCGTAAATCCACGAGCCGCCGTACTCATGACTGGCCGACGGAAATCCGACGGTGTGCACCACCTGGCCGGCTTCGAACCGGCCTTCCGGAATTTCCCAGACCTCTTTGACACCGGTCAGGTACTGCGGCGGCAGTTTCCCCTCGCGGATCTGGGGGATCTTCTCCCAGGCGTGGCGGGTCAGGTTACCGTGCACCCCCTCCGCCAGCACATACACCTTGGCCTTGATGATCGAACCGGGTTCGAAGTTCGGCTTCTTCTCGCCGCTCTTGCTGATACCCATGTCGACTGTCTGCACCCCCGCAACCCTGCCGTCCTCGACAATCAGGTCATAGCCGGCCAGCCCGGCATAGACATCGATACCGATCGCCTCGACCTGCTCAGCCAGCCAGGCGTTGAATTTGTTCAGCGAGATAACGTGGAAGCCGTGGTTGTTGATCGACGGCGGGGTGAGGGGAAACTTGAACGACCCGCCTTCCGACAGGTAGTACATGGCATCCTTGGTGACATCCGCCTCGATCGGGGCGCCCTTGTCGCGGTAGTCGGGGATCAGCTCCCGGATTCCCCGGGGATCCATGATGGCGCCCGAGAGGGCATGGGCACCGACATAGCCGGCCTTTTCCATGACGAGGATTTCCGGCATCTCGACGTCGCCGGCCTCCTCGATCGCTTTAGCCAGGCGGTGGGCGCAGGCCAACCCGGCAACACCACCGCCAACGATTAATATATCTGTTTCGAGAATTTCGCGTTCAATATCCATACCATCCCTTTCATGGGTCGGATTCGTTCAACCGACCAATCTATAAAGAGATACGACACGAACGCGGATCAGGGCAAGGAATTAATTAGCGGTTATTCCCGGACTGAGCGTGTTGCTGCCGACGTCGGTCACGACGGTTCGACTGCTGCTGGTGCTGTTGCTGGTGCTGCTGGCTGCGGTTGTTACCCGCACTGCCGTTCTGCTGGCGATCTTCGCTGTTGTCACCGTTTTGTGAGATCTGAAGCATCTCGGAAATCTTCTGGTGATCGCAGCCGACCGTGAGCAGACGCGAGGTCTGGATTATCGGACGGCGCAGCAGGCTGTGATCCTCGACCATCATCTTGATGACTTCTTCGCGTGACGGCATTTCCTGGTCCAGCTTCTGCTTCTCGTAAGCCGGGGAACCGGAGTTGACGAAATGCGACAGCGAGAGATGGCCGATCAGGTCGTTCAGTTCGTCATAGCTGAACGGCTTCTCGTCGAGATTGCGAATATCGAGCGTAACGCCACTGCCTTCGATGAACTCTCTGGTTCCGGCGCAGGCTTCGTCTTTGCCGTACGTAATGAAAGTAGCTCGTTTGAGCGCCATGGAATCTTTCCTCCAAGTCCTTAGACCGCCATGATTCAGGCCCGCCAGGATTTTCTCCAACGGCCCGTCTATCCCGTTTGAACAGTCCAAGTGATTGTCGTCACAAGCTCGTGACCGACAATCCGGTCTTCATTTTTGTAACCCGTGGGTCTGGGAATGTCTTTGGCCTGATGTACGAATGGACAGCACCCAAAGACGGTCGATAGAAACCACAGGCTTAACATTTTGTCAACATTTTTCTCGACGGTTCAGACCTTTAAAACGCGGCAATCCAAACCGTATGGTCATTGTTTTTACAGCCCTCGACAAACTGTCGTCAAACGCTGAACGTCTTTGTAACCGGTGAGGTGCAACCGATTTCGCGCACGGAACTGAAACTGTTAAGCTCCCTGTCCCGATGTATCGGTGAGATGTTGTAAAGACTTAACCTGACCTTGCAACAACTACCACGTTAAACGAGCAAAACCTGATGCCGGTTCCACTGGCAGCCCAAAATTGTACCGTCGACGCAGATTTTATTGCCGGTCGGTTGTTCTTACCTGTGAAGACAACCGTTTGTTCGGTGCCCGCGACCCTGCCCCACGCCTATTTTCGGGTGGCTATTGCCACCCCATCCCGC
>CAZJCK010000110.1:0-8629 GCA_964544635.1 uncultured Ignavibacteriales bacterium
TCGTGAGGGTGGCCGCACGGTCGGTGCCGGCGTCATCAGTGAGATCCTGGAATAACCGCCTGTCGCTGAAAGGCGCATGAGAAATGCCGAGAGATAGAATAATCCTGGCCTGTGGCGATTGCAGCAGACGCAATTACAATATGAAGAAGAATAAGCGTCTGCACCCGGAACGCGTCGAGTACCGCAAGTACTGCCCGTTCTGCAACAAGCACACGCCGCACAAAGAAACCAGGTAACGAGTGTTTAGGCCAGTAGCTCCAATTGGTAGAGCGTCGGTCTCCAAAACCGAATGTTGGGGGTTCGAATCCCTCCTGGCCTGCTTTAACAGATAGCGAGCTGAACCGGTGGAAAAAATCACCAAGTTTCTCAAAGAGGTCCAGGCTGAACTGAAGAAGGTCACCTGGCCGACCAAGGAAGAGCTGACCGGATCGACCATCGTCGTTATCGTCGTGTCGGTCATCGTCGCCATCTTCATTGGTATAGTTGATCGGATCCTGACGTTTATCGTCTCGCAGATCTTTGGTACAGGAGTCGGCGGGTGACGGAGCAGACAGCACAACTGAACTGGTATGTCGTGCATACCTATTCGGGACATGAACAGAAAGCCAAGCGCTACCTGGAATCGGCCGTGGAGAACCAGGGTATGCAGGAGCTGTTTGGCGATATTCTGGTGCCGACCGAAGAGGTGACCGAAATGAAGCAGGGGAAACGGTCGACGTCGACCAAAAAGTTCCTGCCCAGTTACATCCTGGTTCAAATGGTGTTGAACAAACAAACGCAGGATCTGGTGGTTTCGACCCCCGGTATCACCAGCTTTGTGGGCGGCGGCGGCAAGCCGAAACCGCTCAAGGATGACGAAGTCACTCGCATTGTCGGTCAGATCAACCGCAGTCGCACCGAGGAAGTCACCGAGGTGCCGTTCCAGGCCGGCGAGTCGGTCAAAGTGATCGACGGTCCGTTTGCCGACTTCTCCGGCACCGTCAGTGAGGTCAACATGGAGCGCAGGAAGGTCAAGGTGATGGTATCCATTTTCGGTCGGCCCACGCCGGTCGAACTCGACTTCCTCCAGGTAGAAGCCTTGAAAGCAAAATAATTGTAGTGGAGATAGACTGTGGCCAAGAAAATTGCAGGACAGATCAAACTTCAGATTCCCGCCGGGCAGGCAAACCCGGCCCCGCCGGTCGGACCGGCGCTGGGTCAGCGCGGCGTGAATATTATGGAGTTCTGCAAGGCCTTTAATGCGCGGACGCAGGACGGCAAGGGTATTTTGACGCCGGTGGTTATCACCGTCTATACCGACAAGTCGTTCTCGTTCATTACCAAGACCCCGCCCGCCTCGACTCTCCTGCGGATAGCGGCGAAGCTCAAAAAAGGCTCGTCGGTGCCCAACAAGGACAAGGTGGGAGTGGTCACCAAAGACCAGGTGCGGGAAATCGCCAAGACCAAGATGGCGGATCTGAATGCGGCTGATGAAGAGGCCGCCATGAAGATCATCGAAGGTACCGCCCGATCGATGGGTATTGAAGTCGCGCGCATCTAAGGCGTTTGCGTACGTACTATTTTAATTCGGTTGCACCTGTCGGCTATAGCCGATTCGCCGACGGGGAGAAGTGGAGGCTATGAAACGCTCAAACAACCAACGCGAGTACCGCACGAAGGTTGATCGCACCAAGCGCTATACCCTGTCGGAAGCGGTTGGGATTCTCAAGGACAACCACTATGTCAAGTTTGACGAGTCCATCGAGGTGGCTATCCGCCTCGGCGTGAATCCCAAGCATGCCGACCAGATGGTGCGCGGCACCGTCTCGCTGCCCAACGGCACCGGTAAGTCGATCCGGGTCGCCGTCTTCGCCCAGGGCGATAAGGTCCAGGAGGCGGAGGAGGCCGGCGCCGACGTGGTTGGTTCGGATGACCTGGCGGAAAAGATCAAGGGCGGCTGGATGGAATTCGATGTCGCAGTCGCCACGCCCGACATGATGCGCGTTGTCGGTCAACTGGGTAAGGTACTCGGCCCCCGCGGCCTGATGCCCAATCCCAAGACCGGCACCGTGACCATGAATATCGGGGACACGATTAAAGAACTGAAGGCCGGTCGTATCGAGTACCGTGTCGACAAACAGGCCAATATCGCGGCCGCCGTCGGCAAGCTCTCGTTCGAGGCTGACAAGATCGAAGAGAACGTGAAGGCCTTTGTCGATGCCATCGTCAAAGCCAAGCCGACGGCCTCCAAGGGAGCCTACTTCCTCGGTGCCTCGATCTGTTCGTCGATGAGCCCGGGCCTGAAACTGGATCACCAGCAATTGCTGGCGGATCTGAAAAAGTAAACGAAAAAGGAGACCCCCATGCCCAAGCCGGAGAAAATTACCGCGGTTGCGGACATGAAGAAGCTCTTCGAAGAGTCGAGCGCCTTTTTCGTTACCGATTATCAAGGCCTCAACGTCGAAGACATGACCGCCCTGCGCAAGAACCTGCGGGATAAACAGGTTCGGTACCTGATTGGCAAGAACACCCTGTTCCGCATCGCCGCCAAAGATGCCGGGGTGCCCGATATTGAAGAGCACCTGATCGGCCCGACCGCTATTGCGTTCGCCGCCGATGATGCTCCGGCAGCCGCCAAAGTCCTGAATGATTCGTACAAGGTTAAGGAGCTGCCCCGCACCAAGGTGTTCGTCGTCCGCGGCGATCGTTTCGAAGGCGCCGATATCAAGCAGTTTGCCGACCTGCCGTCACGCGAAGAGCTGCTGGCTCAGGTGGCGATGGCGGTCGAGGCGCCGCTGGTCGAACTGGCCCGGACTATCGACGGTTTCTTCCAGCAGTTGATCCTGTCGGTCGAAGCGCTGGTCGAAAAGCGCAAGAACGAACCTGCCCCGGAGTCGGCCGCACCGGCAGCCGAGAGCAGCCCGGCCGCTGAAACCAGCGGTGAGGATTCTGCCGAGGCCGCTGAAGGTGAGGATAAGGCCGCCGACGAGGGTGGTGAAAGCGAATAGGGAACCTTTGGGTAAACGCCCACCCCGTGCTTTTAGGCGACAGGTTCCGGTCGTCTGGGGCAGGGCAGCTATCCGGATAGAGATAGAAAAAGAAGAATCGAATCAATAGAAGAGGTTGATGACGTGGCGAACGTAGTAATTGACGAAATCGTTGACAAAATCGCAGAACTGAATGCGATGGACCTGGCCGATCTGTCCAAGGCCATCCAGGACAAGTTTGGCGTCACCGCCGCCGCTCCGATGGCGATGGCCGGTGCCATGCCCGCCGCCGCTGCTGAAGCGGCCGAAGAACAAACCGAATTTGATGTCGTGCTCAACTCCGCCGGTGACAAGAAGATTCAGGTCATCAAGGCGGTCCGTGAGCTGACCTCGCTCGGTCTCAAAGAAGCGAAGGAACTGGTCGAAAGCGCTCCGGCGAAGGTCAAAGAAGGCCTCTCCAAGGACGAAGCTGAAAAGGCCAAGACCAAGCTTGAAGACGCCGGCGCTCAGGTTGAAGTCAAGTAACGACTTGGTTTTTGACTGCCTGCCGGGAACAATACCGTTCCCGGCGGGTTTGTTTTTGCAAGCGGATGTGTTAGTGAGTATGTAAAATCTACTATATCCCTGAGTTTGCTGTACGCTGGTGATGTAGCTGCGATTTAAGCTCCCCAGACGTAGGTGGGAGAATACTATAGTTGTTAAGCAGAACCACCTGTGTAAGATTACACAGTGAGGACAATAGCGCGTGTCGACGCCCGGCGTCTACCGAAAACGCCGACGGTGAACGCGGTTTTTTGCGTTTTAGGAGGGTAATACCTTGAACCCAACAGGGATCGAGACTCGAAAGAGTTACGGGAAAATCCCCGATGCCACTGAAATGCCCCACTTCCTGGACATTCAATTGTCCAGTTACGACGATTTTCTCCAGGCCAATGTGCCCGTAGAAAAACGCGTCCCCCGGGGCTTACAGAAAATATTCATGGATATGTTCCCGGTGACTGATATCCACGAAAACTTCTCGCTCGAGTTCGTGAGCTATCACCTCGGACCGCCGCGCTACAGTATTGATGAATGCCGCGAACGAAACATGTCCTTCTCGGCGCCCCTGCGCGTCACCATGCGCCTCATCTCCCGGGAAGGTGACGGCGACGAAAAAGAGGTCAAGGACATTATCGAACAGGATGTCTATCTCGGTGAACTGCCGATCATTACCCGCTGGGGCACCTTTATCATCAACGGCGCCGAGCGGGTGATCGTCTCGCAGCTGCACCGCAGCCCGGGCATCTTCTTCAGCGACGATATTCACCCCAACGGGAAGAAGCTGTATTCCGCCCGTATCATTCCGTACCGGGGCAGCTGGGTCGAATTCACCACAGATATCAACGACGTCATGTACGTCTACATCGACTCCAAGCGCAAGCTGCCGGCCACCACGCTGCTGCGCGCGATCGGCTACTCGTCGTCGGAAGATATCATCGCCCAGTTCTATACCGTCGAAAATGAAACCATAAAGGGCAAGAAGGCCTCCGGCTTCGAAGGCTGCAACCTGGCCGAAACGATTATCGACAAGGAAACGGGCGAGATCCTGTTCCCGGCCGGGGAAGAGATGACTGAGGACGTCGTCGACAAGCTGCGCGATGCCGGGCATGAAAAAGTCAAGCTGGTCGGTAAGAAAGAACGCCGCGAAGTTCGTGTCATTCTCAATACCCTCAAGAAAGACACCACCTCCTCACGCGAGGAAGCGCTGATAAAGATTTATTCGCTGCTGCGACCGGGCGAAGCGCCGTCGATCGAAATGGCCGAGTCGCTTCTCGAGAAGTACTTCTTCAATGCCAAGCGCTACGATCTCGGCGAAGTCGGCCGTCATATGATCAACCAGCGGCTCAACCTGGATCTGCCGGACGATCACACCACGCTCGACGTCAAGGACTTCCTCGCCATTATCACGTACATCATCGGCCTGGCCAATGATGAAGGCTTCACCGACGACATCGACCATCTCGGCAACCGCCGCGTCCGCACCGTCGGCGAACTGCTCGGCAACCTGTTCAGTGTCGGTCTGTCGCGTGTCGCTCGTACCATTCGTGAGCGCCTCTCGCTGAAGGACCAGGAGAACGTCACGCCACAACTGCTGGTCAATGCCCGCACCGTGTCGACCGTTGTCGAGACCTTCTTTGGCTCCTCGCAGCTTTCGCAGTTCATGGACCAGACCAACCCGCTGTCGGAGCTGACCCACAAGCGCCGTCTCTCGGCGCTCGGTCCGGGTGGTCTGACGCGCGAGCGGGCCGGCTTCGAGGTTCGCGACGTGCACCATACCCATTACGGCCGGATGTGTCCGATTGAAACGCCGGAAGGCCCGAATATCGGCCTGATCACGTCGCTCGCCACCTTCGCCCGGATCAACAAGTACGGCTTTCTTGAAACGCCGTACCGCAAAGTCGTTAACGGTAAGGTGACGTTCGACATCGACTTCCTGTCGGCTGATCAGGAAGACCGTTACTACATCGCTCAGTCCAACGAGCCGCTCAAGGACGACGGCAATTTCGTGGCCGATCGCATCATTGCCCGCCGTCGCTCGGAATATCCGCCGGTGAAACCGGAAGATGTCCAGTACATGGACGTGTCCCCGCGGCAGATTGTCTCCGTGGCGGCATCGCTCATCCCGTTCCTTGAGCACGACGACGCCAACCGTGCGCTCATGGGTTCCAACATGATGCGCCAGGCGGTGCCGCTGCTGCGCACCGAAGCGCCCGTGGTCGGGACCGGTATGGAAGCCAAGGCGGCCTCCGACGCCGGCGCCGTCATCCGCTCCCGCGAAGCCGGTGAAGTCGTTTACGCCGATTGCATGAAAATTGTCATCCGCGCCGGCGAGAAGAAAGTTGATAACGCGCTCGGCTATGTCGAGGACGATGTTTACCCGCTGGCCAAGTTCCGCCGCTCCAACCAGGATACCTGCATCAATTTCATTCCCAAGGTGCGGGAGGGAGACAAGGTCAAGAAGGGCGAAATCATCGCCGACGGCCCGGCTGTCGACAACGGTGAACTGGCCCTCGGCTACAACTCGCTGGTCGCCTTCATGCCCTGGCGCGGCTACAACTACGAGGATGCCATCATCCTCTCCGAGCGCCTCGTCCATGATGACCGCTTCACCTCGATTCACATCGAGGAGTTCGAACTGCAGGTCCGCGATACCAAGCGCGGCTCGGAAGAAATTACGCGGGAAATCCCCAACGTCTCCGAAGAAGCGCTTCTCAACCTCGACGAAAACGGCATCATCCGTGTCGGCGCCGAGGTGGAAGCCGGCGACATCCTGGTCGGTAAGGTGACGCCGAAAGGCGAAACCGAACTCTCGCCCGAGGAGCGCCTGCTGCGCGCCATCTTCGGTGAGAAGGCCGGTGACGTGCGCGACGCTTCGTTGAAGGCGCCGCCCGGTATGCGCGGCGTGATCGTCAAGACCCAGGTCTTTACCCGCAAGGAGCGCTCGGAAGATGCCAAGAAGCAGGAGAAGCTCGAGACCGCCAATCTCAAACGTGACTTTGGCGCCAAGATTCATGACATCGAGAAGCTGCGCAACCAGCGTGTCGGCGAATTGCTCGACGATCAGACCTCGCAGACCATTCGCTCTATCGTTGACAACTCGGTCATGGTGCGCGCCGGTCATAAGTTCAAAGCCGATTTCTTCGAGAGCTTCGACTTTGAAAATGCCGTAGCCCCCGAAGGCTACTGCACCGACGACAAGATAAACAAGGAGGTTGAGGAAGTCATCGCCGGGGCCAACCGTCTGATTCAGGAAAAGAATCAGCAGATGGAAGTCGAGATCGACAAGGTCGTGCGCGGCGCCGAACTGCCTCCGGGTGTGAAACAGCTGGTGAAGGTGACGGTCGCGATCCGACGCAAGATTGCAGTCGGCGACAAGATGGCCGGGCGTCACGGCAACAAGGGCGTGATCTCCAGGATCGTACCGATCGAAGACCTGCCCTACCTCGATGACGGTACGACCATCGACGTCATCCTCAACCCGCTCGGTGTTCCCTCCCGAATGAATGTCGGGCAGATCCTCGAGACGCACCTCGGCTGGGCCGCCAAGGCGAAGGGTACAACCTACGCTACACCGGTCTTCGAGGGCGCCACGCTCGAGGAGATCCGCAAGGAACTCCAGGAGGTCGGCCTGCCGGAATCGGGCAAATTGCAGTTGTACGATGGCATGACGGGTGATCCCTTTGAAAACCCGGTGACGGTCGGTTACATCTACATGCTCAAACTGTCACACCTGGTTGATGACAAGATACATGCCCGCTCGATCGGCCCGTACTCGCTGGTGACCCAGCAGCCGCTGGGCGGTAAGGCGCAGTTCGGCGGCCAGCGCTTCGGTGAAATGGAAGTGTGGGCGCTCGAAGCCTACGGCGCGGCGTATACCCTGCAGGAGATGCTGACGGTGAAGTCGGACGACGTTACCGGGCGAAGCAAGGTTTACGAAGCCATCGTCAAAGGCGAGAATCCACCCGAACCGGGATATCCGGAGGCATTCAACGTCCTCATAAAAGAGCTCCAGGCGCTGGGGTTGGATATTCAGCTGATCGAGAAATAAACGCTACGAAATGTGATCGGTGCGTCGCATCGGCGACGCACCTTGTTATAGAGGAGTGAGCTATGGCCGAGCATACTGGTTCAGCTCTGGGACAGCAAAAGAAACTCGATTTCGGTGCCATCCAGATTCAGATCGCATCGCCCGATACTATTCTGTCCTGGTCCTACGGGGAGGTTACCAAACCCGAGACCATCAACTACCGGTCGTTTAAACCGGAACGCGACGGCTTGTTCTGCGAACGCATTTTCGGTCCCGTAAAGGACTGGGAGTGTAACTGCGGCAAGTACAAGCGCATTCGCTTCCGCGGTATCGTCTGCGACCGCTGCGGTGTCGAGGTCACCCAGTCAAAGGTACGGCGCGAACGCATGGGCCATATCGAGCTGGCCGTGCCGGTGTCGCACATCTGGTATTTCAAGTCGCTGCCGTCGCGCATCGGCCACCTGCTCGACTTGTCGATCCGCGAGCTGGAGAAGATCCTCTATTACGAGGCTTACCTGATGATCGATCCGGGCAACTCGTCGTACCAGGAGGGTGATGTTCTTTCTGAAGAAGAATTCTCCGAGTTGGAGGACGCCGGGAAGACCTTCGACGCCCGCATGGGCGCCGACGCTGTGCGCGAAATGCTCTCGAAGATCGATATCGACGAACTGGCGGTGTCGCTGCGCGCCCAGGCCAAGGTCGAGACCTCGGTCCAGCGCAAGAAAGATACCCTCAAGCGCCTGCGTATAGTCGAGTCCTTCCGACAGTCGAACAACCGGCCGCAGTGGATGATTATGAACGTTATCCCGGTACTTCCCCCGGACCTCCGTCCGCTGGTACCGTTGGAAGGCGGCCGCTTTGCGACCTCCGACCTTAACGACCTTTATCGTCGCGTGATCAATCGCAACAACCGCCTCAAGAAACTTATCGATATCCAGGCGCCGGAAATCATCCTGCGCAACGAGAAGCGTATGCTGCAGGAATCGGTCGACGCTCTCTTCGACAACGGCCGTCGTACCCACTCCGTGCGCGGCGACTCCAAGCGTCCGCTCAAGTCGCTGTCCGACTTGCTCAAGGGCAAGCAGGGTCGCTTCCG
>CAZJCK010000111.1:0-7952 GCA_964544635.1 uncultured Ignavibacteriales bacterium
CTTAGCTCAGTTGGTTAGAGCAGCTGACTCATAATCAGCGGGTCGCAGGTTCGAGCCCTGCAGGGCCCATGATTTTGGAGAAAGCAAAGTGAGTGAACAACATTTGGGCAATTAGCTCAGTTGGTTAGAGCGTTCGGTTCACATCCGAGAGGTCACTGGTTCGAATCCAGTATTGCCCATATTGATATTTGATAAGTGAAGCGGTATTATACAATACGATGGTATTGAGTAAGTTTTTACAGGTGCGGCGAAAGCATGCGGGAGATCCGCAGATGTTGCCCGGCTGTACGGTAACGGAAGAAGAAATGAAAAGACGCATTCGTCTGGCATCGCCGACGAGTGCGTTTTTTCTTTTGCGAGATGGCGTGAAGGAGGATCGATTCGATGCAACAGGATCTTGAGTTGCTTTTGAAACTGCAGGTAATCGACTACGATATCGGCGAGCTGGAACGTTCCAAGGCATATCTGCCCGATATGATGGAAAATCTCAATCGCGAGATCGACGACGTCAAGAAGCAGCTTCAGGAAACCGGAACCGCGCTGGAACAGGCCAGGATTCACCAGAAGAACCTCGAACTGGACATCAAGGATAAAGAGCAAAAGCTGGCCAAGTTCCAGGAGCAGATGATGTCGATAAAGACGAACAAGGAATACGATGCCCTTGTCGCCGAGATCGACAACATCAAGGAGACCATCTCCAACAACGAGACCGAGCTGCTCGAAACGATCGATCGGATCACGGAGCTTGAGAATAAGCGCAAGGAACTCGATGAACGCCAGGGCCAGATCCAGGAGAACAACGCCAGGCAGCTTGAGATCCTGCAGGAAAAGGTCGACTCGATCGGCTCGAAGATGGATGTCAAGGAGAAGGAGCGCAAAGATACCCTGTCGTCGGTCCCCAAGCGAGTCCTCTCGGTATACGAGCGGGTGCGCAAGGGGCGCTCCGGTGCGGCGGTGGTGCCGGTGAAGAAGCGAGCCTGCGGCTCCTGTTATAAGGCGTTGACTCCCAAGAAGTTACAGGAAATCAAGCGGGGCGACCGCATCCTCACCTGCGATACCTGCGGCCGCCTGCTGTACTGGGATGACCACCAGTCGGCGTAATCGTCAGGCATTTGTAATTGACAACTCGGCACGAAAATATGTAATCTCTTTATGGCTACTATTATTTCTGAACCTGCATTGACGTTTGACGACGTCCTCCTGCTGCCGGCGCATTCAACGGTGCTGCCGCGCGATACTGATATCCGCACCACCATAGCGCCCGGTGTCGACCTCAACCTGCCGTTCGTGTCAGCGGCCATGGATACCGTAACCGAATCGGACCTGGCCATCGCACTGGCCCGCCAGGGCGGCCTTGGTGTCATTCACAAAAATATGGAAATCGACGAGCATGTTGCCGAGGTGGATAAAGTCAAGCGCTCGGAATCGGGCATGATTGTCGATCCGATCACGCTGCCGCCCGACCGTACGATCGGAGACGCTCTCGACCTGATGCGCAAGTTCTCGATTTCCGGCATCCCGATCACGGAAAACGGCAAGCTGGTCGGCATACTCACCAACCGCGATCTCCGTTTCCACCGCGACCTCGATACCAAAATCGGCCAGGTGATGACAAAAGAGAACCTGGTGACGGTGAAGGAAGGGACCGACCTCGACACCGCCAAGGATCTGTTGCACCAGCATCGGATCGAAAAATTACTGATGGTCGACGACGAGTTCCGTCTCAAGGGGATGATTACGGTCAAGGACATCATGAAGCGGATCCAGTACCCCAACGCCTGCAAGGACTCGCAGGGGCGGTTGCGGGTAGCGGCCGCGATAGGCGTGAGTGATCGGGAGATCGACGAACGGGCGACCCGTCTGATCGAGGCCGGCGTGGATCTGCTGGTGGTCGACAGCTCGCACGGCCACAGCCAGGGTGTTCTCAACGCCGTCCAACAGATAAAGAAGAGGCATACCGTCGTACCGCTGGTAGCCGGCAATGTCGCCACAAGCGAAGGCGCCCAGGCGCTCATCGATGCCGGCGCCGACTGTGTAAAAGTGGGTATCGGTCCCGGCTCGATCTGTACGACACGAGTCGTGACCGGCGCCGGCGTGCCGCAGGTCTATGCCATCATGAAGGCGGTCGAGACGGCCGACAAACACAATGTGCCGGTCATTGCCGACGGCGGCATCCGGTTCTCCGGCGACATCGCCAAGGCCCTGGCCTGTGGCGCCCGGGCGGTGATGATCGGTTCGCTGTTCGCCGGCGTAGAAGAATCGCCCGGCGAAACGATCCTTTATGAGGGTCGGACGTTTAAAGTGTATCGGGGCATGGGCTCGGTCGGCGCCATGAAGCGCGGCTCCAAGGATCGCTATTTCCAGGAGCATGCCGAGGATGTCTCGAAATTCGTTCCCGAGGGGATTGAGGGCCGCGTACCGTACAAGGGTTCGCTGGACGAGTCGGTCTACCAGCTGGTGGGTGGCCTGCGGGCCGGCATGGGCATGGTGGGTGCGGCCAATCTCGAGGAACTGAGGAACAAAGCGAAGCTGGTGACCATTACACCTGCCGGTGTCACCGAATCGCACCCGCACTCGGTGCCGATCACCAAAGAGGCGCCGAACTATCGCCGCATGTATTAGCGG
This sequence comes from uncultured Ignavibacteriales bacterium, assembly GCA_964544635.1. Taxonomy (GTDB): domain Bacteria; phylum Zixibacteria; class MSB-5A5; order GN15; family FEB-12; genus CAZJCK01. The sequence continues at coordinate 2,626 of CAZJCK010000111.1, forward strand.
CCGCTGACAATGAATGTAACGTTGTTTTCTTAAATAGATGAATGCTTGAGAAAGTGGAAGGAGCAGTCGCGCTTTAGCAGAAATGCCCAAAGTGAGGAAAGTCCGAACTCCAGAGAATCAGGACGCCCGGTAACGCCGGGGCGGAGAGATCCGACGGATAGTGCCACAGAAACCAGACCGCCCGCTCAGGCGGGTAAGGGTGAAAACGTGGTGTAAGAGACCACGGCTGTCGGCGGCAACGTCGACAGTGGGTAAACCCCGTCCGGAGCAAGGCCAAATAGGGGAAGAGGAGTTGATTCGCTCCGCTTGATTCCCGGGTAGGCCGCGCAGCGGCCGACGGTAACGTTGGCCCCAGATAAATGACTGCAGTCCGCCTTTGGCGGGCCAACAGAATTCGGCTTACCGCTCCACTTTTCCGAGCCTTCATACACAGGCTATGGAGGCTTATACATGTCCTGGGTGAAGCGTGCCACGCCGCCCAAGTGGGTTCTGGCGCCCATGCCCGATCCCGAACTGGTGAGCAAACTGGTGAACGAAACCGGTCTGTCCGCCAATATTGTGCGCATCCTCATTAATCGTCACCTCGATTCCGCCGACGCGATCGACAAGTTTCTTCATCCGGTCATGACCGATCTGCGCGACCCGATGGATCTGCCGGGTATGGCCGCGGGGATCGAGCGTGTCATCAAAGGCCTGTACGACAACGAGCAGATGATGATATACGGCGACTACGATGTCGACGGAATCACTGCCACCACGCTGTTGTACATGGTCCTCAACAAGCTCGGGGCCCAGGTTGATTTTCACCTGCCCAACCGTCTGACCGAAGGCTACGGCCTTTCCAACGACAGCATTGACGAGGCCAAGGCAAAAGGGGTGTCGCTGATTATCACGGTCGATACCGGCATGACGGCGGTCGACGAAGTCGCCTATGCCAATTCGGTCGGCGTTGATATTATCATCACCGACCACCACGAACCGGGTGCCGGCATTCCCGAGGCGTGTGCCATCATCAATCCCAAGCAGCCGGGCTGCAGTTATGGTGAAGAGATGTCGGGCGTCGGCGTGGCCTACAAGTTTGCCCAGGCGCTCTACCGTGCGCTCAACCAGGATATCCGCGAACTGGAGGAGCATCTCGACCTGGTGGCGCTGGGAACCGCTGCCGACATCGTTCCGCTCATCGGTGAGAACCGTATCCTGACCCGTTACGGCATTAGCCAGATCGCCCGTACTACCAAGCCGGGCCTGAAGTCGCTGGCGTTCGTGTCGGGTCTTATGGGTAAGGCGATCAGTACCGGTCAGGTGGTGTTCATCCTGGCACCGCGCATCAATGCGCTGGGGCGTCTGGGCGACGCTTCCCAGGCAATCCGTCTGCTCTCAACCCGCGACGAACGGCTGGCCTCCGAGATCGCCCGCAAGCTCGACAGCGAGAACCGTCGGCGCAAAGAGATCGACGAAGTGACTCTGAACGAAGCGATCGACCAGATGATGGAAGTGACCGACCTGACATCCGACCGTGCCATCGTGCTCGGCGCCGAGGGCTGGCATCCTGGTGTCATCGGGATCGTGGCCAGCCGCCTGGTGGAACGCCACCACCTGCCCACCGTGATGATTGCCATTCAGGACGGTATCGGCAAGGGTTCGGCCCGTTCCATTCCCGGCTTCCATCTGTGCGAGGCTCTCAAGCAGTGCGAGGATCTGCTGATCAAGTACGGCGGCCACAAGTATGCCGCCGGACTGTCGATCAAGGCGGAGCATATCGAGGAGTTCCGCAAACGGTTCGTGCAGGTCTCGGAGAACCATCTTTCGACCGACGACATCATGCCCAAGCTGAACATCGACCAGGAGATTGAGCTGGACGATATCGATGACCGTTTCATGGACGCCATTGACTTGTTCGCGCCGTTCGGTCCCCAAAACATGAAGCCGGTCTTCCTGACCCGCAATGTCGAGGTGCTCGGCCAGCCGTATATCGTCGGCCGCAACCACCTGCGCATGAAAGTGCGCAAGGGGGATACAGTGTTCGATGTTATTGGGTTCGGGTTCGGCGACAAGGCGGCGCAGATTTCGTCGAGGGGTTGCCTGGTCGACATCGTCTATGTCGTGGAGTGGAATACGCACAACGGTATTACCCGCAAACAGATCCAGCTCCGCGACCTCAAACTGACCGTCGGGAGCCTCAGCACGGGATACGATTGATGGCTACGACTACGCTCGAACGGTTTCGCGAGGGGGACATCCGCGCCCTCTCTCGAATTGTCTCGTACATCGAGAATCGTTCTGACGGGTATCGCGAGTTGCTGGGCAAGCTCTATCCCAGTGCCGGCAGCGCCTTGCGCCTCGGGCTGACCGGGCCGCCGGGCGCCGGTAAGTCCAGCCTGATCAACCGTCTCACCAGGCTGTATTTGACGGCGGGGAAGAAGGTCGGGATTCTGGCGGTCGACCCGACATCGCCGTTTACGGGCGGAGCGCTCCTTGGCGACCGTGTACGAATGCAGGACTTTGAACCGGGGTCGGGTGTGTTCTTTCGGTCGATGGCGACCCGCGGCGCCACCGGCGGACTGGCCGGCGCCACCGACAATGCCGCCGTCGCCTACGACGCGTTCGGCTTTGATATCATACTCATTGAAACCGTTGGTGTCGGGCAGGTCGAACTCGATGTCATCGATACCTGCGATTCAGTGGTGGTGGCGGTCGTCCCCGAATCGGGTGACTCGGTGCAGACGATGAAGGCCGGGTTGATGGAGATTGCCGACGTGTTCGTGGTCAACAAGGCTGACCGCGACGGTTCGGAGCGGATCGCATCGGAACTGAAGCAGTCGCTGGAGTACCGCCACATGACCGAAGAAACCTGGCTGCCGCCGATTGTGCGGACGGTAGCCACGACCAATCAGGGCATCGACGAGCTGGCCGCGATGATCGAGTCGCATGTCAGCCACATCAAGACGACCGGGAAGTACGAAGCGCACCGCAAGTTGCAGTTGCGCAAGAAGATCCTCAACATTCTCAAGAACCGATTCGAAAAGGATCTGCTCGACAAGCTGTCGGGAGAAACCAGCCTCGACGAACAGGTCGAGCGGATCACGGCCGGTGAATCGAACCCCTATACGATTGCCGACCGCCTCTACCGCGATCACCTGACGGTCCATCCGGCCTGACAGTTTCCGTTTAAGAAAGACTGGCACCCTTATCGGCGCACCACCGCGCCGACGCGTGGCGTCGCTTGTCCGGGATGTCTTGCGGCGCTGGTACCGTACACTCCGCTGCGGCTGCGCCGAGCCCGTCATCTCGGCGATGATCCGCCGGAGGCCCCTTGAAATGCCATCCCGGGCCGGAGCCGCCAAACAGCGATCGCAGATGGGGGATGCAGTTCTTCGAGTGCAGGCCGGTCGGCGCCACGGAGCTGTGCCTGATTTCTCACGGTTAAGTTATTTAACCACAGCCTTTTGTTCGTACTACATTTGCGGCCGTGGGCGGCCGCTGGTGGTTGCTTTTTGGCTCGCCAGATATTATGTTCGTCATCTGATTTAACTGAGGAGATTACCGTCATGTTCAGTAAAGAACTACTCAACGACCTGAACTCGCGACTGACTGACTGGGATAAGCAAGCCGAACGGTTCCGCGGCAAGAAATCCAAGCCGCGCTTCTTCACCATATCCGGCGTCGATATCGACGAATTGTACACTCCCGACAAAGTGAAGGGAGCCGACGATCCCAGCTACTACTGGGAGAAACTCGGCCTGCCCGGCGAGTATCCGTACACCCGCGGCGTGCGCCACACCATGTACCGCACGCGTTTGTGGACCATGCGTCAGTTTGCCGGCATGGGCACGCCGAAACAGACCAACGAGCGTTTCCACTACATCCTCAAGCAGGGTGGCACCGGTCTCTCGACGGCGTTTGATCTGCCGACCCTGATGGGTTACGATTCCGATCATCCGCGTTCGCTCGGTGAGGTCGGCAAGTGCGGCGTGGCGGTCGATACCCTGGCCGACATGGAGATCATCTTCGACGGTATCGATCTGGGCGAGGTATCGACCTCGATGACGATCAATTCGCCGGCATCGATGCTCCTGGCGATGTATCTGGCAGTGGCGGAAAAGAATAATGTGCCGCTTGAAAGTGTTCGCGGCACCCTGCAGAACGACATTCTCAAGGAATACATCGCGCAGAAGGAGTTCATCTTCCCGCCGCGACCGTCGCTGCGCCTCATCACCGACATGATGGATTTCTGCACCAGGAAAGTGCCGCAGTATAACACCATTTCCATTTCAGGCTATCATATTCGCGAAGCGGGTGCGACCGCTGTGCAGGAGCTGGCTTTTACCCTGGCCGACGGTTTCCAGTATATCGAGAGCGCCATCGAGGCGGGACAGGATGTCGATGAATTCGCGCCGCGCCTCTCGTTCTTCTTCAATGCCCATTCCGATTTCTTCGAAGAGATCGCCAAGTATCGGGCGGCCCGGCGTATTTACGCCCGCCGTATGAAAGAGAAGTATGGCGCGAAGGACCCGAAGAGCTGGATGCTGCGCTTCCATACCCAGACGGCCGGTGTCTCGCTGACGGCGCAACAGCCGGAGAACAACATAACCCGCACCGCCATCCAGGCGCTCAGCGGCGTGCTTGGCGGCACCCAGTCGCTGCATACCAACTCGATGGATGAGACTCTGGCGTTGCCGTCGGAGAAGGCCGCCCTGATCGCCCTGCGTACACAACAGATCATCGCGCATGAAACCGGCGTGATCAATACGGTCGATCCGCTCGGCGGCTCCTACTTTGTCGAGGCGCTGACCGACCAGATGGAGGCCGAGGCCGAGGCGTACTTCAGCGAAATCGAGAAGCGTGGCGGCGTGCTGGCCTGTATCGACGAAGGTTTCTTCCAGCGCGAACTGGCCAAGTCGGCCTACCGTTTCCAGCGCGAACTGGAGCAGAATGAACGGCTGATTGTCGGCGTCAATGCGTTCGAGATGGAGAACGAGAAGATCGAGATCCCGGTGATGCGCATTGATCCGCAGGTCGAGCAGGACCAGGTCGCTTTCCTCAAGCAGGTGAAATCGGAGCGCGACGAAGGCGCCGCCATTGCGTCACTGGAGAAGTTGCGGGAAGTGGCGCGGGGTAATGGTAATACCTTCGCGGCCATCATGGATGCCTGTAAGGCGTATGCGACACTGGGTGAGATGTGTGACGTCCTGCGCGAAGAGTGGGGCGAGTACGTCGAAAACCAGGCCGCCATGCAGGTGTCGTAAGTCGAATGATAATGAGAGTGGCAATAAACGAAGGATCGTAGTAATCCCATGCCGGACAAAATACGAGTACTCTTAGCCAAG
>CAZJCK010000112.1:0-7700 GCA_964544635.1 uncultured Ignavibacteriales bacterium
ACGCCTTGAACAAGCGATAACTGCCGTCGTCCATGCGCACCGGCAGATTCATGATGGTCGAGCGTCGGGGGTGCTTCATGAAATCGAGCAACGAGGCTTCAATGTTGAGCTTCCGCGCCGCCTCGTCGAACTGCTTCATCACATTGTCAAAGACGGATATCGGTATGCTGGTGTTCTTGCGCTGCACAACGTAGCGCGAGTGCAACTCACCGGCCTTCTTGCGCGTCACAGCCTTTTTTCCGTTTGCGCTCTTGTTGCCGGCGGTAGCTTTCTTTGCAGGCGTATTCTTCTTGGCCATGCGAACCTGTTCTCCTCCGTTCTATCGGACAATGGTTTTCTTGCAATGTGACACAGCGGACGAGTCGGCGTCAAAAAAACGCCACAGCCTGTCGGTGCCGACGCGGATACCAATGCGACGGGATCGTTCAATGCGAGCCGTCCGACCGTTACCGGGCTCAAGATAGAGGCGGCTGTTGACCAAATCAAGACCGTTCTGATCACGCGTCAAACCAAACGCCCGGCAAAACTTTCCCGGGCCGTTTAATATCCGGTCGGGCCGATCGGTATTGGCGCGCGGCGACATAATCCCCTCGCCGTCAAGCGGTTCGGCGGCACGAAGCAGCACGGCGGCGGCGATGCCGGACGGTTCGGTCACGAAATTCAGGCAGTGGTACATGCCGTAAATGAAGTAGATGTAAGCATGGCCGGGCTCACCGAACATTACAGCGTTGCGTTCGGTCTTCCCCCGCGCGGCGTGGCAGGCCGGGTCATCGGTGCCGACATACGCCTCCACTTCGACAATGCGCGCGCGCAGCAGGCCGTCGGGAGAGTCGTACGCCACCACCCGGCCGATCAAGTCTTCGGCCACCGTGACGGTTGGTCGCTTGTAGAATGACCTGGGAAGTTTCTTGCCCACCGATGCCCGACTCATTCCTTACCAGTCGCAGAAGACCTGGGTTTCGGGTGCCAGGGCAGCCGCTTCGTCGAACGCCCAGCCGACCTGCTCCGGTTTGTGAGCGTCGGAACCGAGAAACGCCATGCGTACGCCGGCACGCCTGGCGTCGTTGATGATCGACGTCATCGGATAGAAGTGATCGAAACCGTGTCGCGAGGCCGAGGTGTTGATCTCGAGCGAGGTGTGCGTCTCTTTCAGCGCCCCAAAGAGGAGTTCGATGTGTTTCTCGTGTTCGCTCAGGATGGCATCGCCGAAGTGACCGTGGCCATGTCGGACGTAGTATCCCAGATGCGCTATAGTATCGAACAAGCCGGATTTGGCGGCGGCGATCGCCTGCTCGTAGTAGGCGGCGACAAATTGCTCCATACTGTATTCCGCCATGTTCTCCTTGAACACCCTGCTGGAGCAGAAACACTTGTTCTTGAGGGTATGGATACCACACAGCTTGTACTCGAAGGGCCAGGCCTCGAACAACCGGGCCGCCTGTGCTTCGCAGTTCTCGAACCAGCCGTATTCAACACCGAGCTTGACCAGCAGGCCGCGCGCCATCCATTCGTCCTTGGCGCCCAGGACGGCATCGACATACGGTTCGAGGTTGGCAATGGTAGCCGGGATGGTCTCACCGTCGACCCGTATAAAGTTGTCGGAGTAACCGACATTCTTGTTGGGATCGAAGTGCGTGGTGAAACAGAGTTCGACCAGGCCGCGCTTGACGGCAGCGGCGCAGTATTCGTCGATACTGCCCTCGGCATCGAGCGAAAAGTCGCAATGGCAGTGGTGATCGGCCAGCGATCGGGTTACCAGTGGTTGTATATCTTTGGTTTCAGACAAACTGTCCTCCGGTCAAAAACGGATTTGAGATGCGCTCCGCGCCGACCGTGGTCTGCGGACCGTGGCCCGGATACAGCACCACTTCGTCGGGCAGGCGCATGATCTTCTCGTGTATAGAACGCACGAGCTGCTCGTGAGAGCCGCCGGGCAAATCGGTTCGGCCGATCGAACCGTGGAAGACCGAGTCGCCGCACAGCAGTTTCCCCTCGCGCTGCAGCAGATAGCTGACACCACCGGGCGTGTGGCCCGGCACGGCAAGCACCAGGAACTCTATACCGGCGACGGTGATGAGCTGTTCGTCGTCGACCAGGTGGTCCGGCTCCGACGTCGTGACCGGCATGCCCAGAAGCGCCGAGACATTGGCGTGGGGATCGGTCAACAAGTCGGCGTCGTCGCGACCGACATACAACTGCAGGCCGAACCGTTCGACCAGCTCGGTGACAGCGGCGATGTGGTCGCCGTGGCCGTGGGTGAGCAGGACCGCCTGCGGTGTCATTTCGAGACGCTCGATCGCTTGAGCGATCCGTTCGGCTTCAGCGCCGGGATCGACGATGACGCCGGTTTTGGTCCTGGTGTTCATGACCAGGTAGCAGTTCACCTGAAATGGTCCAACGACGACCGTTTTGATCTGTGTCATAGGCATAAGATACGTGCTGAAATATGAAAGTCAATTTGCATCAGTATGAGCGATTTCATTGTCGATTTATGTGAAAAAAATCACGACCGTTCCGCCTATTGTATTTGACTATCTTGTTTGACCGCTATATATTTGCCAGCCTCAATATGAGGAGAGAAAACCTATGACTGTAGCGGAATTACGCAGCACCCTGCCGGAGTTGAAAGAGCGCCTGGAGAAGCTCGGGAGGTATCTTTGACCTCGACACCCGTCGAGCCGAGATGACCCGCCTGGAAGAACTTACCACCCAACCCGCATTCTGGGACAACAACGAACGCGCCCAGGGAATCCTCAGGGAAATCACCGCCCACAAGCGCTGGGTCGAGGCTTACGACAAGCTGGCCGGCGAATTATCCGATAACATCGAACTGCTGGACCTGACCGAGCCGCAAGAGAACAGCTCGGAAGCCAAGGAGCTTGACCGTGCAGTCAGTCAACTCGAGAAGGCGGTTGATGATTTCGAACAGCAGACATTTCTGTCCGGTCCTGATGATCACCGCGACGCTTTGGTGACTATCCATCCCGGCGCCGGCGGTACGGAGAGCCAGGACTGGGCCGACATGCTTTTCCGCATGTACAACCGCTGGGCCGAACGCCGGGGGTTCTCGGTCGACCTGATGGATTACCAACCGGGCGACGAAGCCGGCCTCAAGTCGGCCACCATGGAGATTACAGGTGAGCTGGCGTTTGGCTTCATGAAAGCGGAGTCGGGGGTGCACCGCCTGGTCCGGATCTCTCCGTTCGATGCCAACGCCCGGCGTCACACGTCGTTTGTGTCGGTACACGTCTACCCTGTCGTCGAGGACAATGTCGAGATCGAAATCAACGACGAAGACCTGCGAGTCGACACCTACCGCGCCTCGGGCGCCGGCGGCCAGCATGTCAACAAGACATCATCGGCGGTGCGCCTCACCCACCTGCCCACCAACATCGTGGTCACCTGCCAATCGGAGCGAAGCCAGCACAAGAACCGTGACGCCGCCATGCTGGTGCTCAAGTCGCGCCTCTACCAGCTACACAAAGAGGAAGAGGCGAAAAAGATGGAGAAGTTCGAGAAGTCGAAGAAGAAGATCGAGTGGGGTTCGCAGATACGGTCGTATGTTTTTCATCCCTACAACATGGTCAAGGACCACCGCACCGGCGTCGAGACCGGCAATGTGCAGGCAGTCATGGATGGCGATATCGATCGGTTCATAGAAGGTTATTTGTCTGATCCGGAACTACGTGAAGATTAAGGTACACCAACAGCCCGGTTTGCAAGGACGGGCGCGACGAGGAGTACGGGAGGATATGCATGAACGCATTGTCGGCAATCAAAGATAAAGCACGGTCGAAAAAACGTCGGGTAGTGCTGCCGGAAGGCACCGAACCGAGAGTCATCCAGGCGGCGCGCAAGCTCCTCATGGACGACATCGCGCAGGTGACGCTGCTGGGCGACGAAGACCACATCGAAAAACTGGCCAAAGAACATAACCTGCAGCTCAGCCGGGTGGAAGTAATCAACCCGATCCACTCCCCTGATTACAACCAGTATGTCCAGCAGTTCATGGAGATTCGCAAGGCCAAGAACATTACCGAGGACGAAGCGCAGACCGCCATGGCCAATCCGCTCTATTTCGGCGCCATGATGGTGCGCGAGGACAAGGCCCATGCTGCGGTAGCCGGGTCGGTCAATACGACCGGTGATGTGATGCGCTCGGCAATCCAGGTGATCGGCTTGAAAACCGGCATTCGCACGGTGTCGAGTTGCTTCATGATGACCATACCGCACTTTGGCGACGAACGGAACAAGATCCTCTTCTTCGCCGATTGTGCCGTGGTCCCGCAACCGTCGGCGGAGCAGTTGGCATCGATTGCCATCTCCACTGCCGATACGATGAAGGCCCTGCTGGGTATGGAGCCGAAGATCGCCATGCTGTCGTTCTCGACCAGGGGTTCGGCGAAGCATGCTGATGTCGACAAGGTGCTGCGGGCGCTCGAGGCGGTGAAGCGCGACGCTCCGGATTACAAGGTCGATGGTGAGATGCAGCTCGATGCCGCCATCGTACCGTCGGTCGGCAAAAAGAAAGCGCCCGACTCAGCCATCGCCGGCGAAGCCAATGTACTGGTTTTCCCCGATCTCGATGCCGGCAACATCGGCTACAAGCTGGTGCAACGCCTGGCCAATGCTACTGCCACCGGCCCGATTATCCAGGGTCTGGCCAAGCCGATGAACGATTTATCGCGCGGCTGCTCGGTGGATGACATCGTTGACGTTTCCGCAATCGCATTGCTGATGAGGGGTTGATATCATGTCAGTCAGTCAATTAGCACGTGAAGTTCATGCCTCACCGACGCTGGCCCTCAACGAAGCGGCCCGCAAACTGCGCGAGATGGGACAGCCGGTTATTCATCTCGGCAGTGGCGAACCGAAGAGCAAGGTGCCGCTCGATGCCGTGCTGGCCTGCGCCTCCAAGCTCAAGTCGGCCGACATTCGCTACACCCCGACCGAAGGAATACCGTCGCTGATCAAGGCGATCATCCGTTACACCGAAGAGACCTACCACAAGCTGGTGGCGCCGGAAAACATCTGTGTTCATGCCGGCGCCAAACAGGCGTTCTACAACCTGATGATGACCATCATCAACCCCCAGGATGAGGTGATCATCCCGGCGCCGTACTGGGTCAGCTATCCGGAAATCGTGAAGATGGTCTACGGTGTGCCGATCATCGTGAAGCCGGAGGACGGTCGCTTCCATCCGCGGATGGAAGACATCCTCGATGCCGTTACCGGCTACACCCGGGCCGTCGTAATCAACTCGCCGAACAATCCGTCGGGTGAGGTCTACAGTGAAGACTTCATTCGGGAGATCGTCGAGTTTTGCGAGAAGAAGAAAATCTTCCTGGTGATGGACGACATCTACCAGAAGTTGATTTTCGACGGCCGCCGTGTTGTCTCCTGCTACGACCATGCAAAGGACGATACCGAGACGTCGCATCTTGTTGTGATCAACGGCGTGTCGAAGATGTATGCCATGACCGGCTTTCGTATCGGCTGGACGATTGCAAACAAACGTATTACTGAAGCGATGATCAATGTATCGGCGCAGAATACGTCGTGTCCGTCGGTGGTCCTGCAGCATGCCGCCGCCGGCGCCCTGATGGGCGTGCAGACATCGGTTGAGTCGCTGCGCCAGACATTGGAAAACAACCGCGACGTGATGATGACCGAACTGAAGTCGTTCACCGGTATCAAGACTATCAAGCCGGGCGGCACATTTTACTGTCTGCCTGATTTTTCGGCCTATCGGATGGGTTCGGTAGAGCTGTCGAAGTTTCTGCTGGAGAAAGCGATGGTGGTGACTGTACCCGGAGTCGAGTTCGGTATGGAGGGACACCTGCGACTGAGCTACTGTGGGACGATTAAAGAAATTATGGAGGGGGTGGCCCGTATCAAATGGGTGCTCGATCCTGAATCGCCGAACGAAATCTATATCGGCGACCGCAAGATGAGGAGGGACTGGAAATGACGCAGTACATCATCGATATCAAGACCCCGGCGCATGACCAGAAGACCGCGCTCAAGTCGGAGTACTCCCTCTCCAACTACGGTCTGCGCAACCTGCACAACGTGTACTGGAACCTGCCCGCCGAAGCGCTCTACGAAGAGATCGTCTTCCGTCGTGAAGGCCGCATCTCGCACCAGGGCCCGGTGGTGGTCAATACCGGAGTGCACACCGCCCGCGCCGCCAACGACAAGTTTATCGTCCGTGAACCGGAAACCGAGGACAAGATCTGGTGGGGGCAATACAACCGTCCCTACTCGATCGACAAGTTCAACGCCGTCTTCCAGCGACTGCAGGGCTTCCTGCAGGGGCGCGACCTGTTCGTACGCGATGTCTACGCCGGCGCCGATCCCAACTACCGCCTGCCGGTGCGCGTGGTTACCGAACTGGCCTGGCACTCGCTGTTCGTGCGCAACATGTTCATCGAACCGAAGACCAACGATGAAATGCGCAAGTTCGTGCCGGAGTTTACAATCTTCTCCATCCCGTCGTTTAACGCCTCGCCGGAGATCGACGGCACTTTGTCCTCCACATTCATACTCCTGAACTTCGACCAGCGCATCTGCCTGATCGGCGGCAGCGGCTATGGCGGCGAGATCAAAAAATCGGCGTTCACGGTGCTCAATTATTTGCTGCCGCTCGAGAATACCCTGAGTATGCACTGCTCGGCGAATGTCGGTAAGGATGACGCCTCAGCGCTGTTCTTCGGTCTGTCGGGTACGGGCAAAACGACGCTCTCGGCCGACCCCAACCGTGGCCTCGTCGGCGACGACGAGCACGGCTGGAGCGACGACGGTATCTTCAATTTCGAGGGTGGCTGCTACGCCAAGGTGATCAACCTCTCGCCTACCGCCGAGCCGCAGATTTATGCGACCACGCGCAAGTTCGGTACGGTGCTCGAGAATGTCATCTTCGATCCCGTGACGCGCTACCTCGATCTGGACGACGAGTCGCGTACCGAAAATACCAGGGCCGCCTATCCGCTGGAGTTCATCGAAAACGCGGTGCCGGACAAGATGGCCGGGCACCCGAAGAATATCATCATGCTGACGTGTGATGCCTCGGGTGTGATGCCGCCGATCGCCAGGCTGACACCTGAGCAGGCGATGTATCATTTCATTTCGGGGTACACGTCGAAAGTATCGGGCACCGAGATCGATCTCGGCAAGGAGCCGGAAATTACGTTTAGCGCCTGCTTTGGGGCGCCGTTCATGGTACATCACCCAGCGAAGTATGCCGAGCTGCTGCGCGACAAGATCACCAAGTATAATGTCAACTGCTGGCTGGTCAACACCGGCTGGTCGGGCGGACCGTACGGCATTGGCAAGCGCATGAGCATCCGTCATACCCGTGAATTGTTAAACGCCGCGCTCGATGGTTCGCTTCTCGATGTCGAGTATCGTACCGACCCGGTGTTTGGATTCGAGGTGCCGTTGCGTTGCGGTGATGTACCGGAGAAGGTGCTGAAGCCGCAGGAGACATGGGACGATCCGCAGGCGTACCAGGAGAAGTACGCCCAGCTGGCGTCGTTGTTCATCGAAAACTTCAAGAAGTTCGCCGATGGTACGCCGCCCGAGGTGGTAAAGGCCGGCCCGAAGAAGCCGGAGTTTACACGGGCGTAGGGGACGTGGTGGTCGCCCACCTTTCAGGTGGGTTTGGACGGACGTCATTCCCGCGTGGGGCAGCCTCCGCC
>CAZJCK010000113.1:0-7455 GCA_964544635.1 uncultured Ignavibacteriales bacterium
GGTACCTGGCCGATCTGGCCGCGAGTTGAAGTGTCGTTTGTATTAGCGTTACCGGTCGTTGCGGTGACCCGACGACAATAGAGGGGGGAGGTACTTCACTCGGCCGGGCTCCAGCCTGGTTCTCAGCCAATACGACCTTGTTTTGGCCGGCATTGGCCGAACCGATACTCTGTCCCACGACAAACAGCAACGGCAACGCGACCACGACCGCAAGACCAACCGTCCACAGTCGGTACCGATGTCGGGCCGACGACACGAACGCCGGTCGATTGACCAGCCACAGTAACAGAGTCAGCACACCCCCGAAAAAGGCGCAGTGAATCAGGATCTCGATCGACCGATGGACTATTTCGCCCAGCGACAGGTAATCAAACGGTATCATGTATGGTCCTCCCGCTCTCTATCTTCGATCAGACGGGCAATCTCCCGGAGATCGTCAGCCGACAACTCATCCGACTCAACCATGTTAAGCATCAAGCCCTTCGGCGAACCGTCGAAGAAATCCTTCACCATGTGATTGACCGCCTTGCGGCGTGCGGTGTCACGCTCGACCACGGCATAAAACCGATGGGCACGGCCATCCTTGGTGTGCGCGACATACTGTTTTTCTTCGAGGATACGCAGGATGGTCAGTACCGTGTTGTAGGCGGGACGGTTCTTCGATGGTAGTTTCTCCAGCACCTCGTTGACCGTCGCTTTACCATGCTCCCACAATACATTCATGATCCCCAGTTCCGCAGTTGTCAGGGTAGGGGTAGGCTTTCGCGGCATATTGCAGCTCCAATTATCTACTAATTCATTAGGACTTTACTTCAGTATACGCAGCGACCGCAAAAAGTTGCTACTAATTTCTTAGTTTTTAACGGAAGATCTTTGGAATTTGACATGCCGGTTCATGCCGGCACCCATTCAGTGATTGTCGGCAGAGTCCTTCTGGACCGACCAGATCGAGTCGATATAGTATTTCTGAGAGTCGTTGAGGTGTTGCATCACCTTGAAGCCGGTTTCATCGGCTATGGCCTCGATTTCCCACTGCAGGTACTTGTACGAAGACTCGGTGTGGATCGGCTCCCAGGGACGGAAGGAGAAGCTCCGGCCGATATGCTCGATGAAGACATCCTGCCGTTCGAGGCTGATGATATAACTTTCCATGGCGCCATTCCGCACATTGTAGGTGCCATAGTGACGGAACTTGTCGACATCGAACTGGCCGCCCAGTTCCCGGTTGATCCGTGTAAGCAGATTCAGGTTGAAGGCGGCAGTCACCCCGGCCGGATCGTTGTAGGCCCACAAGAGCTTTTCAATGTCTTTTTTCAGATCAAAGCCGATCACCACCCGGTCGTCCTGGTTGAGCGCGTTCCAGAGGTTGCGGAGAAAGAAGCGGGAATCGGCGTGGGTGAAGTTACCGATGTTCGAGCCGAGAAAGAGCATCAGGTTGCGGCGGGGATCACGACGGTTGAGCCACTTGATGCCGGTGAAGTAGTCCGACACCAGGGCGCTGATCTTCAGGTCCGGAAACTTCGGCTCCAGTGCCGCAATGAGTTCTTCGAGGGCGCCGCGCGAGATATCGATCGGCACATACTGAAACTCCAGCCCCTGCTTGAGGAAGTAGTCGATCAGGATGGCCGCCTTGCGTCCATTGCCCGGTCCCAGCTCGATCAGGTTGAACGGCTGACCGGCAACTTGGTCGGCGATTTCGGCTGTGTAGTGCTCGAGGTTCTCGATCTCGCGATCGGTCAGGTAATACTCCGGCTGATGCGTGATCTTCTCGAACAGACGACTCCCTTCATCATCGTACATGTACTTCGACGGCAGACCCTTGCGTGTTTCGGACAGCCCGACGAGCACGTCGAGGGCAAACGTCTCTTTGCTCCCGAAGGTGGCTGAAAAGTCCTCCGGGTTAATCTGCTTGATTGATGATGCCATTGCCTGCCAAACCCCTTTCCCGGGAATTATAAATCGTCGGCCAGACGGAAGCCGGTAAATTGCCAGCGCTTGTCGCTTTGGAAGAAATTTCGATAGGTGGGTCGGATATGATTATGGGCCGTGGCACACGAGCCTCCCCGAAGCACCCGCTGGGCGTTCATGAACTTGCCGTTATATTCGCCAAGGGCGTCGTTCGACGCCTTATATCCCGGATACGGATTGTACGCCGAGAGCGTCCACTCCCAGCAGTCGCCGAACAGGCGGGCAAACCGGGCCATGCTCTCGTCGTCGGCTCGCGCCACCGGATGAAATGTCTTGTCATCCATGAAGCTGCCGCGACGGTCGTCGATCGACTGGGTCCGCGCTGCAACCTCCCATTCCGCTTCGGTTGGTAAGCGCATCCCTTTCCAGCGGGCAAACGCCGCAGCCTCAAAGAAACTGGCATGGCAGACCGGTTCCAGGGGATCCAGTGCGCACATCCCGGACAGCGTCATGATCTGCCACTGCTCACCGTCCTTGTCCCAGTACATGGGAGCTTCCCACCGTTCGCGCTGGACAATATCCCAGCCGTCCGACAGCCACCAGCGATGGTCGTGGTAGCCACCATCCTCGATGAACTCAAGAAACTCACCGTTGGAAACCGGTCGGCTGGCCAGCTTGAACGGATGCACGTATTGCTTGTGCAGAGGAAATTCATTGTCGTACACAAAATCAAACTCACCCGGCCGGGCGCCGATCTCGTGCAGATCTCCGGCGAACTCGACAAAGTCGGTCGTGTCGACCCTGGTCGGGCGGGGGAGTTCCGGACGCTCCGTGTAGACGGGCAAAAGCGGGTTGCTCGCCAGTATGTGCTTGACGTCCGTGATCAGCAGTTCTTGGTGCTGCTGCTCATGATTGATACCAACCATGACCATGTCGACAATCATCGGCCACTGGTCCATGCTGATCTCTTCCAGCAGCTTGACCATTCGTTCGGTGATCTGCCGGCGATACGTCAGCACCTGTGTTACCGTCGGGCGCGAAATCGTCCCGCGCCGGTCGCGCACCACCCGTGGTCCGAAGGTCTCATAGTAGGAATTGAAAATGTAGTAGTACCGCTCATTGTAATGCGAGAAGTTCGGTTCGAACTCCTGCAGGATCACTCGTTCAAAAAACCAGGTGGTATGACCGAGATGCCACTTGGGCGGGCTGACATCATCGATCGTCTGAACAACATGGTCCTCGGTCTCCAGCGGTCGGCACAAGTCTTCCGTCACCTGCCGGGTTTCGGTAAAGCGACGAATCAGCTCGGCACGATTGGATACATTACTCCCTTTATGTGCTTGAACCGGCATAGCGGTACGACTCCATTTCGAGTTCCAGGGTTGGGCCGTTCTTGTTCATGAGGCTAATCCCGTAACAGCGTCTGATCAGCGGATGTTTCCGATTCGCCCTCAAACTGCTGCTTCAGGTAAACCGCCGCCGAATCGACCGGCTTGCCGTCCACGTCCACCATCTTGTTCGCCAGCTGCATCTCCTTATCCGAAATGGTACCGATCGTCCGCTTCAGGATCTCGACAACGGCGCTTCGCCGGGCAGCTTCGGGAGAGAGGAGCACGACCGCATCATACGGCGGAAAAACCCGCCGCGGATCATCAAGAATGACCAGGTCGTACGCCACAATGCGACCGTCAGTCGAAAATGCCGTGATCACATCGCACTGTCCCTGGGCGACCGCGCTGTACATCAGCGACGGATCGAACGTGACCTGCTCGGCAAACTCGAGGTTGTACGTTTCCTTGAGCGAGGCCCACTCCGGACGGGAGAAGAACTCGTAGTCGCTGCCGATTCGCAGATCATCGGCAACCGAAATCAGGTCGGTGATCGATTCCAGACCGTACTCCTCGGCCATTTCCCGACGTACCGCCAGGGCATAGGTATTCTCAAACCCCAAACCGCCGACCGTGGTAATACCGTGATTCTCCATCAGCCACTCGGTCATAACCTGCAGGAGCGTGTCGCCCGGCAGAAAATCATCACGGTTCATCGCATTCGCCCAGATTGTACCGGTGTAATCGACATAACAGTCGACCCGGCTGCCGGCCAGCGCCTCAAACAGGATAATTGAGCCCATCCCCTGGCGGCGGTCGGCCCGAAAACCATGATCGTCAAGCAACTGGCTGAGCGCTTCAGCCAGGATGTACTGTTCGGTAAACGTCTTGGAGCCGATCATGACGGTACCGCGATCATCCCTGTCGAGCGCCGCCACCGCAATGGGGGAGAGCGCCCCGAGCACCAGCACCAGGATCAGGCTGCCGGCCAGGGCAGTGAGCGGTTTGCTTCGTTTGGCAGTGGCGACTTCGACCAGCCGGATCAGTTGATCGAGACTAATCGCCAGCAGAGCGGCGGCGATGCAGCCGACAATGACCGCCGTGATGTTCTGTGTCTGCAGTCCGCTGAAAATGTAGTTACCCAGCGAGACAGCGCCAACCGGTGTGGCCAGCGTGGCGGTGCCGACCACCCAGACGGTCGCCGTTCGTATGCCGGCCACAATCACCGGCAGCGCCAGCGGCAGCTCGACCTTGAACAGCACCTGCATGTCGGTCATGCCAATGCCACGCGCCGCCTCGGTGATCGCCGGATCGACACCGAGTACGCCGGTCACGGTGTTGCGAAGGATGGGCAGGAAGCTGTACAGGATGAGTGCGATCATGGCCGGTACGAAACCGATCATACTCAGTATCGGCACCATCAGCGCCAGCAAGGCGATCCCGGGAATTGTCTGGAGCACACTGGCCACCGCCAGGGTCGGCCACTGCATCGGCTTGACCCGGGTTATCAGGCAACCGAGCGGCAGCGACACGGCAATTCCGATCCCCAGCGCCACCATGGTGAGCAGCATGTGATGGCCGAGGTATTCCGGCAACAGATCGAGTTGATATTGGAGGTCGGTATAGCTCATCTTTCCCGGTCCTCGTCGGCCAGGTCAATCAACCGTTTGGCCTGCTTGCGCGGCGTCGACAGGAGCGCTTCGACATACTCATGCTGCCGGTCCTCGAGCAACTGGTGTGGTGAGCCGACAGCAATGATCTTTCCGGCCTGCATCACGGCAATGCGATCGGCCAGAAGCAGCGCCTCGGTCATGTCGTGTGTCACCATCACGACCGTGAGGTTCAAACGTTGCTGCAAGGATCTGAACTCGTCCTGGAGCGCATCGCGGGTGATGGGGTCGAGGGCGCCGAACGGTTCGTCCATCAGCATCACTTCCGGTTCGACGGCCAGCGCCCGGGCCACGCCGACGCGTTGACGTTGCCCCCCGGACAGGTTCTCCGGCAGGCGGTCGGCGAATTCCGCAGCATCGAGCCCGACCAGCTCGAGCAGCTCGTCGGTTCGCGATCGTATCCGCAACTCCTCCCAACCCAAAAGGTGCGGTACCGCCCCGACATTTTGTCGTACCGTCATGTGCGGAAACAGCCCGATTTCCTGAAACACATAGCCGATCGAACGCCGGAGTTGCACCGGGCTGATCTGTGAAGTGTCGCGATCACCGACCATGATTGTTCCCGATGTCGGTTCGATCAGGCGGTTGATCATTTTCAGAGTCGTTGTCTTGCCACACCCCGACTCACCGAGGAGCACCAGGAACTCGCCATGCTTCACCTCAATAGAAACATCGTCAACGGCCGGAGATTCGGTATCTTCAAACTGCTTGGTGACATGCTGCAGCGAGATCATGCCCGCTCCTCGCTGTCATTCTCCTCGACCGGCTCATCATACGCCGTCTGGGTGGTAGTGTAAATGGATACCAGGCGGGAGATCAGAATTGCAAGGTAAAGCACCCCCAGCATGGCTTCAAGGATGGCAAACGACCGTGCAATCGGCGAAACCGGCGCCATGTCACCGTATCCGAGCGTTGTCAGTGTCACGAAGCTGAAGTATATCGTGTCGGAAAAATCGATGACGCCATCGGGATTGTGCGCTTCCGCCATGTAAAATGCAGTCGGATCAACCTGGACCAGCGCCAGGAAGCCCAGGGCGAAGGCGAAACCCATTAAGAGGTACACCGATGCCGCACCATAGAGCGTATCTACTGTCACTCTCCGGCTGCGAATTACTTTCAGGAACACGACGACGCAGATGAAAACAATGAGCGGGATATTGGTGAAGTTGTTAATCAGCCGCAACAGTTCGCTTTGGCCCGCAAGCTGCGCGATCACCTGCGTAATAATAGCGGGAATACCCAGCAACAGGGCCGGAATCAGCTTGCGGCGATCATCAGCGACCGCATAGAAACTGGCCAGCACAATCGCGGCACCCAGGAGCCGGTAGATGCGAATGTGCAACCCCGACTCCTGGAAATAGGGGTAAATCACAACCAGCGTCAGCAGTGCAAAGAATAGAAACTGAAAGCGCTTGTGTTCCGGAGGCGTTACACGGTCGACAGGATCGCTGGGAAGAAGGTTTTGCAGTTTCTTCATACTGCTGTCATATTGGCCGTTTCAGCATCGGAACGCAAGCGCTTTGGGCCGCTTTCTGGACCTATTGGAAGATCTGGACGAAGAAATCCTTCATCGCTTCCCAGGAGCGCCAGTCGGCTTTGGCGTTGTAGGCGGAGCCGGTCGACGGATCGTTGCCCGCTTCCGGATGCGTGAAGCTGTGCACCGCGTTGCCGAACAGCATGATGTAGTAATCGACCTCGGCGGCGTCCAGTTCATCGTTCAGGGCGTTGACATCCGCCATCGGCGCATGCGGATCATCGGCGCCGTGACAGACCAGCACGCTGGCCGTGATGTTCTGTGCATCTTCGGGAGTCGGCGTGCTCAAGGTACCATGGAACGAGACCACGCCATCGACGTCGTATCCCGACCGCGCCAGCTCGAGCACGCCACCGCCGCCGAAACAGTAGCCGATCGCGGCAATGCGCTCGGCATTGACCTGCTCAAACTCCTTCATGCGATCGACACCGAGCGAAACCCGATCGCGGAGCAGCCGGCGGTCCTGATAATACTTACCGGCCTCTTGCGATGCTTCCTGGCTGGTGGCCGGTCGCACCCCCTTGCCGTACACATCGACCGCAAACGCGACATAGCCCAGCTCAGCAAGCATTCGGGCGCGGCGTTTCTCCGAATCACCCAGGCCCTTCCACTGGTGGACGATCGCAATGCCGGGTACCGGTTCGGTTATCTCGTCGTCATACGCAAGATAGCCTTGAAATGTCATGTCGCCGTCGGTGTAGTCAACGTCGCGGGTGACGATTTCCGCTGCCGCCCCGGCCGACAGTATGAGCAGGCCGGTCAGCGTAGCGGTGAAAAGAGATTGCAGTCGCACAGACGTGCCTCCTTGAATCAGTGAGTGTATGTGGTTTGACAGAGAAACAGCGCGATTCGGTGTTTGGTTCACGTCGATATTGGCTGCGATCAGTATGTTACGACCGAAAAGACGAAATTCAAATGAAAGTGGCCGCTGGTGCCGATGTCATCCGCATACCTGGTTCCGGCAAGATAGACGCCAAACTGCGCCGATCGTGCAAACTCCCAGCCGCCCCCGATC
>CAZJCK010000114.1:0-7104 GCA_964544635.1 uncultured Ignavibacteriales bacterium
AAGATGATTCGGTGGAAAGGTGCACGCCCAGGCGGCGTGTATGACATGCCCGATGGCAGCCGCGCTTACGACGTGATTATCTCTGAAGATCTGGCCGAGAGAGCGCGTGCGCTCTTGCGGGCTCACTTTCGATCCGAGATCCAAGAAACGGGTGCAAATCGGTCATTGAATGTCAACGACTTAGACGACTCCAAATCGCGACAGGGGGCCAACTGATGAGTGAGCATAGTAAAGACCCGCAACAGGGCAAGAAACGCGCTCAGAAGCCAGATCCGAAGATCGAGGCACCGGAACGCGACCCGCTCATTCCCGAGGGTGAATACATCGCGTACTGCCATCGGGCCGAGTACGGAAAGAGCTTCGGGCGCAAGAGCCTCTATGTGCGATTCACCATCTGTGAGGGCCCATACAAGGGCGTAGATCTCTTCATGGCCTGTCCTTCTCAACTGGGCCGAACACGGACACGGCGTAAGATCTACATCCAGTGGTGCCTCGCCATCGATGGCGCGCCGGGCAAGGGCGACCGACTGAACAAGGATCGCGTCTTCGTCGGAAAGTGGTACGTAGTCAAGGTTGGTACTACAACACGGAAGTTCAAGGGCAGCAACAAACCGCTGCCTCCTTCTCTTCAATACTCTGTTGTAGAAACGATCATTCAGTGGTTGAAAGAAGAAGAAACTCCTAACCAGGAGGCGGGTGACGCTTGACAGGTAACTTCTGACTGATGACTTCTTACTTCTGACGTACTACCATGTCAGCCTGTCTGTATTGTGATGTTGCACAATGGGCTACGCCGACAGCGGCGCGTCAAAATCAGTGAGAAGAGCACACATATCAGGGTAGCGCTCCGCGCGCACTGGTTTCTTGATTTCTTTTTGAACCATGTTGGGGCCGGGCGAGAGCTCGGCCCCATACCCCGACGGTGGCCGTCACTTGCAACGACCTGAGCCTACAATTCGATCGGCAGTTGTGTGTAAACTAAGCCGACAGCGACCGAGAAGCTAACCCCATTGATTCACAAGGAGTTACGACTCTCAAGGTGGTTGAAAAGTGTTTCACTCATTGTAAAGGATTTCGAAAAAACTGGAGGTCTAATCGTGGGTAGTGTTGGGCGAGGTGTATGGAATAAGAAGGAACTGGTCAGTGACTGTTGGCAGCTGACAAGTAAGAGCCTGACCAAGCTTTTTGAACTCACGGACGCCGAGGGTACGCAGGACAGACTCATCTCGGCCGGTACGCCCGGCCGCAGTTACATCAGCTTTCGGCTTATCATCTGGGGGACCGGGGTTATGCAACTGCACTATACCACAACAAACAACTACACCGGCGAGAAGCGAGAAATGCGGTACGACATCCGCCGCGAGTGGACACCGTGCAACTTCGGCGGCAGGCAGTGGTGGCTGTTTTGCCCGGTTTGTAGTCGGCGGTGCCGTATTCTCTACCTGCCGCCCAGCGGCTATGTCTTTGCCTGCCGTGTCTGCTATAACCTCACTTACGAGAGCCAGCAGAAGGGCATGTCCAATTTCAGGAAGATGATGAGGGCGGCCTACCTGGGGGAAGTGGACGAGTACCGACGGCTCTACCGCAAGCTGTTGAAGAAAGAGCCACGGTCGGTTGGACATTAGCGAAGTCACAATTGAACCGTGTTGCAGCACACGTCACTGCTTAAGCCAGTTATCAAGCGTCTGATAGTTGCTCAGACCCAACAGGCGCGCGGCCTTGGATTTATTGCCGCCCGATAGTTCCAATGCCTTCTCCACGTATGCTCTTCGCGTGTCAGCGAGTAACCGACGAAGGTCAAAGCCATCACCAATCTGGACGACCGGCAGGGTTGCGGCGCTTCCTTCAAAAGTGGAAAAGGCATCCCTGATATCCTGGGCCGTTATCTTGTTATCACTCGTCCAGAGCATGGCTCTGAAGAGTACGTTGTGGAGTTCGCGTATGTTACCAGGCCACCGGCATGCCAAAATTTCCTTTGCCGCTGCAGTTGACAGTCGCTTTTGGTCGTATCCTGGTTGGCCAGTGAGCTGGGAGTTAATGTCGTCAACCAAGGCCTTGGAGATCAAGCCGATGTCGCCCTCCCGTTCCCTAAGTGCTGGTAGCTTGAGTACACCGACGGCCAGCCTGTGAAACAGGTCCTCACGAAACCGCCCCTCCACTACGTCTCTGTGCAGATCACGGTTCGTTGCCGCGATTACCCTGCAATCTATGGCCACAGGAGCATAACTTCCGATTGGTATCACCTCGTGTTCCTGTAGTGCGCGCAAAAGCTTCACTTGCACCGTTTTGGGCAGTTCACCAATTTCGTCAAGAAACAGGGTGCCTCCTGTTGCTGCTCGGAAGTAACCAATTCGCTTCGACACAGCGCCCGTAAAAGCTCCCTTTTCATGTCCGAAGAACTCGGAGTCGAACAGTTCCAGTGGGACCGCACCGCAGTTTACGGCAACGAAGGGACCATCGCTTCTTACACTTTCGGAATGAATCGCTCGAGCCAGCAACTCCTTGCCCGTGCCGGATTCACCAAGAACAAGTACTGGGACATCGCGAATTGCTATCGTTCTCGCTTGGCCTATCACTGATTGCATGCGCGGGCTCTGATGAACGATCTTGGTAAACTCCGGAGAGGCTGGGGGGGCGGCCTCGGACAGCCTTGCCAGCCTGTCTCCCAGACCCCGTTCGATCTCCGGGATAAACTCCGCAGAGATTTCGAAGGGTAGGTCGACTGGCTGGACGCCTGCTTCCAGCGAGGACTCTATCAGGTCTGCTTTGAAAACCGTGCGACTCAGTATGATCCAGATAGATGCCATGGCCGGTGTGCCCGGCGAGAGATGGAGTGTTAGTGACGCGTTGGGATGCTGTTCGACGACACGTGAGACGAACGCGCGAGCTGCTGCATAAATCTCTCGGTAGCTGGTCGGTGACGACAGGTTAACGAAACGCACGGTACAATCGTATCCGTGGTGCTTCAGGTAGGTTGCAAAGCTGTTACCTTCGGCCTTCGAGTAATCGCACAAGAGATAAATTTCTCTGTAATCGCTCGACTGTGCAGCCTGAAGAATTGGCCCGGCCTGTTCACCGCGGTTTCCCATGGCACAGTCGAGGTCGGTCTTCCCGATCCAGCTAATGAGGGTTTGCACCAGAGAAAGATAAGAAAAATTGTAGTAATGACAAGAAGATTTACCTCATATCGTGTACGCTCTGCTGCTGACAGTTGAAGGAGATTTCGCAACTCGTGGCTGGTCAAACGCTTAAGCACACCATGTGTTTTCGGCATGGTTTTAGCAATATGACAGGCAGGAGTGCTTATGTTGAATGTTAATTGGCCATTGAAAAATACCGGGAAAGTCTTATCTTCTTGTCAACCATCAACAGGGAATGCAGATTTAATGGGGCACTCTGAGGCCGACGCCAGAATCAACATTGATGAACTTTTGAGGGCAGCCGACTGGGACCCGGCCGACAAGTCCCAGGTGCTCACCGAACAGAAAACCGACAACGGACGTGCCGACTATGTCCTCCTTGACCGACATGGCCAGCCCCTGGCCGTGATAGAGGCAAAGAAGGATAGAATCAATCCGTATACTGCCAAGCAGCAGGCCCTGCCGTATGCCAAGGACGTTGACGCACCATTTATCTTCCTGTCCAACGGTGATCTGATCTATTTCTGGGACTACCAGAATGATGATGCCCGCAAAGTCGAGTCCTTTTATTCTCAACAGGACCTGGAGCGTGTCGTAAAGATGCGGTCGCAGGCGAAGCCAATGGCGGAGATACCGATACCTGAGCACTATCTGCGTCAGTCCGAATCTCGTTCGCTGCGCCCGTATCAGATTGAGGCGATGCAGGCACTCGATCATGCTGTCGAGCTGGGCAAGAGACGTTTTCTCATTCAGTTACCAACGGGCACGGGCAAGACCGACTTAACCTGTCTGTATGTTAGACGTTTGATGGAAGCACGTCGGGCGCGTCGCGTTTTGTTCCTGGTTGACCGCGATCAGCTTGCGAAGCAGGCGGTGGAAGCGCTTAACGATCTATTGGGTGATCAATACGGAGTGTACTGGCGCAAATCCGGCACTGTAAAGCAGGAAAAAATGGCTACTGTCTGCCTGTTGCAAACCATGATTAGCTCATACCGGGAATATACTTCAGGCTACTTTGATGTTGTAATCGCGGATGAATGCCATCGCTCAATCTACGGAAACTGGAAGAACGCCCTGATGTATTTTGACGCGATTCACATCGGTTTGACCGCCACTCCATCCCAGCAGATCGAGCGCAACACGTTTGAGTTCTACAACTGCAAGAAACAAACTCCGGATTTCACGTACAGCTTTCAGGATGCGGTCAAGAACCGCTATCTGGTGCCGTACAGGTTTGCAAAAGGCATCACGAGTATAATTGCGGATGGTGCTGACAATGATGATGAGCATTTGGACCCGGCAGCTTTTGAAAAGAACTGGACAAACAAGCACACCAACCAACTCATGATGAAGAAGTTCGACGAACTGGCCTGGGAGAAATACCAGGAGCTGGCACCGGGTCAGAAGGTCGGACCGGGCAAGGCCATTGTATTCGCTATAACTAAGCAGCATGCTGCCCGATTGGCTGAATACCTCAATAAACTACATCCCGAGCATAAAGGTGATTACGCGCACGTAATCACATCTGACATCCCGGATGCCTCCGAAGCGATCAGGCGGTTCAAGGAGGAAGACTATCCACAGGTTGCCGTCAGTGTAGGTATGCTGGACACGGGATTCGACTGTCGCGAGGTGCTGCATCTCGTGATGTGCCGCAGAGTCCGTAGCCCCATTCTATATCAGCAAATGCGTGGTCGAGGCACACGAACAGCCCCCCACATTGACAAGCGTGGATTTGTGATTTACGACTTCTTCCGCAACAGCGAGTATTTCAACGACTCAGATGAAGACTTCTTTACCGGCGAGGGATGGGGTAGCGGCGGCGGTGGCGGCCGTAGGAGAGAAGGCGGTGAACGGGAGCTGATTGAATTGGGGCTGCAGGACGAATGGCTGGAGCACGTTCACTATGTCGAAGTAGGCCCCGAAGGGGAGCGCATCGACAAGAAGGACTATATCACCGAATGGCAAAAAATCGTCAGGGCGGACAAGGACGATGCTGCGCTGCAGAAGATTCGAAATGATGAGCTGCTTACCGAAGCAGAAGAGCGCAAACTGACTGACAGGCTAAACACTCCGCGCTACTTCTTCAACGAGGACAACCTCCGTAAGGCGTATCGTGATCCTGGTGGCACCATCATCGATTTCATAAAGGAAGCACTTGGACTCGTCAGGGTGAAGAGCCGGGAAGAGAAGATCCAGGAGAACTTTCAGGCATGGCTTGTCTCGAAGAAACTCACGCCGGAACAGGCTTCGTACCTTTCTCTGCTGAAGAACAGAGGAGTCGCCAAGGGGCATGTCGAACTCGACGAACTGTTTGCTCCACCGCTTTCGCTGGTTAATGCCGGTGGGCGGGGAGTCGAACTGTTTGGCACGGATGGCCTGAAACAGATCGTCGATGAAATGAACGCTAACCTCTTTTCGGAGTCTGCCTGATGCTGAAACCGGAACTGCGGCGTAAACTCGATCGCATTACCGATATCCTGTGGGCTGGGGGCGTTGTCAACCCGGTAACCTATATAGAACAAATCAGTTATCTCATCTACTTGAAGCTGCTTGACGAGCAGGAAAGCAAGTACGAGCAGCAGGAGAAGATGACCGGCAACCGGCCGCCGTCGCTCTTTCCCAAGCAAGCCCGCAGGTACCGATGGAGCAACTGGGCATTGACCTACTCCGGCGACGAACTCCGAAAGTTCCTTAGCGATGATGTCTTCGATTACATGAGTAATCAACTGGTCAAGGATGCTCCGCAGATTGCCACTTTCTTTAAAGGAGCTGTTCTCGAGATTACCGACTCTGCTGTTCTTAAGGAAGTAATCGACGAGCTCGATCCTATTCGGTTCGCCGATCAGGGGGCAGATACCAACGGAGACATATTCGAGTACTTGTTACGCCACTTAGGACAAGCAGCCCTTAATGGACAGTTCCGGACTCCGAAACAGATCCGTGCCGCCATGGTTGAAATGGCCGACCCGGATTTTGGCGACACGGTATTCGATCCCGCCTGTGGCACCGCCGGGTTCCTGATCGACTCACTCGACTACATTCTGGCCAGGTATTCCTCCGAAACAAGGGAGATACCGATCTACGGCGAGGAGTGGCTCCAAGACAAGCAGAAGGGTATCGACGAGCTGAAGAAAGCCAATCCGAACCTGCAGACGGTCAGGAAAGGCGCTGGCGACAAAATCCCGGATTGGAAGACACTCGAACGGGGGCTGTTCGGTTTCGATGTCAGTCGCCAGATCGTTCGTGTCGCGATTATGAACGCCGTGCTTCACGGTATTCCGCAGGCTCCGATAAAGCGGGCGAACACGCTGTCTACGACAGGCGGACTGAGCGACGATGATTTCAAGCGCAAGTACAAGGTGATCCTGTCGAACCCGCCTTTTGCGGGCAAGTTGCCAGCCGACTCCATCCGTGACGACCTGCCGACAAACTCCAAGAAAAGCGAACTGCTCTTTCTGTCGGTCATGATGAAGTCGCTCGCGCCGGGCGGTCGTTGTGCGGTCATCGTCCCCGAGGGGCTGTTGTTTGGCTCTACCAAGGCCCACGTCGACCTGAGAAAGGAGTTGCTTAACAAGTATCATCTGCAGGCGGTAGTGTCACTACCGGCCGGTGTATTCAAGCCGTATGCAGGAGTGAAGACCGGTATCCTGGTTTTTCAAAGGCCGGCATCGGATCAGGTTAGGGGTGTAACCGATAAGGTCTGGTTTTACGAGGTACGGGCCGATGGCTACGACCCGGACAAGATCAGCCAAAAAGGCCGCATTGAAACACCCGAGCGAAACGACATGCCCGATCTCCTGGCACAGTGGAAGGAGTACAAGAACTCCCGCTTTGAAGACTGTCCGGGCATTGAAGGCAAAACGTTGCTGGAGCCGGGCAGCGATGAACCACGCAGCTGGTGGGTCGACGCTAAAACCGTCGTTCAGAACGAATACAACCTGGCCGCCGGACGCTACAAGCC
>CAZJCK010000115.1:0-3986 GCA_964544635.1 uncultured Ignavibacteriales bacterium
CCAAGAAAGCCGACAGTGTCAGCTCCTATACCATCAAGCGTGTTGAGATAGTACCTGTTGAAAAGCTCATTGAACCGCCACTCCCAGTTAAGCGGCAGAGTATCGGCAATGGTAGTATCCCATTGTGCGCCATCCGGGGAGTACACCCTGAAGCCGTTCGCGAGGCCGTCTATGTCTACGCCGTATGAGTTGTTGACCCAGAGATAAAACGTGATGGGTTGTCCGCTTGGAAGGACGCCGTAGGTGTTCATGCCCTCGACGTGTGCGAGGGATATTCCAGCCGAAGCCGGACTGAGCGACTGTTTCTTGAGTTCCTCGACTGATTTCGTCGGCTTCATTTGTTGCATTTGGCGCCGCATTTCTGCCTTGGTCGGGTGGGTTGGTTCAAAGTCGACCGTCATACCATGTTTGTGGAGTTGAACAGCCTCGCCCATAGTCATCCATAGAATGTAGATTCTTGAGGAGCCTGGATAGCGGATGGAATCCGGCAGTGGTCCGAACATGTCCTCAGCAAACTGTCGTTGGCGATCGTCGTCGATCGTGATTGAGAACCGGTATTCCTCAGCAAGTTGCTGCCCTGTTAAGGTGTCAGGGTCGATGTTGTTGTTGGTCTGCGATGGCTTGGCGAGCGTACTGATTGACGTCTTCATTTCCGCTGTCGTCTGACTCGAGACAAAGAAGCGTCCGATACCATTCGCCCTGTCGGAGTCGAGGATGACCCTTATATATAGGTAGGAAGTGTCAGATGGAGCAATCCCGAGTCGAACAGTAGTTGAGACCCATACCCCCGAGTCTACCGTCGAAGTCCACGCCGAATCGCTGAGTATCTGCAGCTTTCCATCAGTCTCAAAATTGAAGGAAGCCGTCTCCCATCGATTTCTCAGCGGGGTGAAGGAAAACGTCAGATCATATGTCCCAGGAGCGGTGATCGGTGTCGAAGCGGAAAGTTTGTAGTCATATAGCTTCGGAATTGCCGGTGGTGTTGCCTGTATCTCCAATGCAATGGCCATCACCAATACACTCAGAGTCACTGCTCGTGCTAAGTGCGAATATGTTCTCATATGACTTGCCTTTCGTCTTATAGTGTTTGTGAAACGTTATTTGACCTGGCGTTCGACAAGCCTTTTACTCACGGCGGTTTGTCGACGCCGAGCGCAGAACGGTCGATGGGCGTTGTGCGAGACCGTCGCTGATGGTTCACATCAGCCCCCAAAATGAAAAGTGATTAGCCTGCTCTAAATAGACGCACTATCGCCTGTTTTGACAAGCGAAAAATTAGTTAGCCTCATCTGCCTACATGATCTCGATCAACTTTACTGACCTACTCCACTCCCCACTCCAGATCATACACCCCCTTGGCGACCCACAACGGAAACGACGAATGGCCGTGCTTCCAGGCAGCGTCGACCAGACCGTGACGCACCGGGTCATAATGCACGAAGTCAATCGCTGATCGAAACTGGTCGGTATCATGCAGCCGTTGCTCGCGCACCCGGCCATCCCAGATCAGGTCGGTGCCGACACGTTCAATCGCGGCATCGGTGTAGCGGTGCATGAACTGCTGCAAGAGATCATAGATCGAGTATGGCGACGGTTGGATGACAGCATGGACGTGATCCGGCAGCATGGTCCATGCTGTTGGCCGCACGCCATCCCACGAGCCATAGAACAACTCCGGAGCGTTAAACAAGAGCGGCGCCCGCTCGACTGTGACCAGACTTACAAAATATGTTTCTTCTGTCATGTCCGACTGCCCGGTTTGAGCGCAATATAGCGGGTATGACTGTCAAAACGTGTCAGTGGCAAAGTCACAAATTTCGGAGGCTTCGGCGGGCACGGGGACGTACCCGCCGCACGAAGATTGGATGAATATCGCCTTTTCTCGGGGGGAGGATGCCCGAGCCTATTGTCGCGAGCGGCCGGTCAATCGTTGCGCCTAAGCAGCGCCGGCGCTATTTTCGTATAAATAAGGAGTCTGACGACAGGAGGTGACAGCATGCCGGTTATCAAAGCTCACGATGTCAAGACCGCACCGATTATCGTACCGGAGGCGAGCGGGGTGGAGAAGGCCGACGTGATCGGCCCTAAAGAGGGCTGGGTCAACCACACCATGCGCCTGTTTGCGTTGCATCCGGGAGGGCACACGCCGCGGCATGCCCACGACTGGGAACACATCAACTATGTGACCAAAGGAACGGGCACCCTGCTGATCGGCGGGCAGATTTACAACCTGGAGCCCGGCGACTATGCGTTTGTGCCACCCAACACCGAGCATCAGTTCCGCACTACCGGCAGCGAGCCGTTGGAGTTCATCTGTATCGTCCCCAATCGCGGCGCTTACTGAGCATAAAAAAAACGCCCCGCCGATCAAAGCGGGGCGCTCTCTGCTGCCAGTGCGAGTTGTCACTTCGTCGTTACTTGCTGGCGGCCTCGAAATGCTCGTTGACCTTCTCCCAGTTGATCACATTGAAAAAGGCGGCAATATAGTCGGGGCGCTTGTTCTGGTATTTCAGGTAATAGGCGTGCTCCCAGACATCGATACCGACCAGCGGTGTCTTGCCGTCGGTGAGCGGTGAATCCTGGTTGGGCGTCGAGGTAATCTCGAGCTTGCCGTTATTCCAGACCAGCCAGCCCCAGCCGGAGCCGAACTGACCGGCGGCGGCGGCGGAGAATTTCTCCTTGAACTGGTCCAAACCGCCGAATTCCTTCTTGATGGCATCGGCGACCGGGCCTTTAAACTCGACATCCTTCTTCAGGATTGTCCAGAAGAAGCTGTGATTGACATGGCCACCGCCGTTGTTTCGGACCGCCGTGCGAATGTTCTCCGGCACCTGCTTGAGATTGCTGATAACGTCTTCGATGCTCTTGGACTCCCAGTCGGTCCCCTTGACGGCATCGTTGACTTTGTTGACATACGCCTGGTGGTGCTTGTCGTGGTGAATCTCCATGGTGCGGGCGTCGATGTGCGGCTCGAGGGCGTCGAATGAATATCCCAGATCCGGCAGTTGATAGGCCATAAATCAGATCTCCTTACCTTATTACGTTACCTGTACTTACGTCGTATTCCGTACCCATAGCAAACAGGCCCGGCGGTCTAAAGTTCCCAATTGCTCCATTATGCCCACTTTCCCCACGATTTTCAACTGCCTTTGACCAACAGCGGAAACCATCGGCGCGTATCAGGAGTTATAACCTGTAATCGCGACAGACTTTGACACAGGAAAGGTACCTCAATATGGAATCTCTATACGATCGTGACATGGTGAAACCGATGTGGATGGAGCTGGACGGTGTTGGTGTAACGCCGCTGCAGTCAGCTGACGATGTCGACCGCGAGCTATCGCGCACCGATGGTGTGGCGATGGTCGTGGTCAACTCGGTGTGCGGCTGTGCCGCCGGCTCGGCACGGCCGGGCGTGGCGCTGGCGCTGCAGCACAAGGTGATCCCGGATCGCCGCTACACCGTTTTTGCGGGCGTCGACCGTGAAGCCACCGAAAAGGCCCGCGCCCATCTTGAGGGCATGCCGCCATCATCGCCGTCGGTGGCGCTTCTCAAGGACGGCAAGGTCGTGTACATGCTGCACCGCAATATGATTGAAGGGCGGAGCGACGAAGAGGTGGCCGCGACCCTCAAGGCGGCGTTTGACGAGCACTGCACCAAGGAGGGACCGTCGGTTCCATGGGAGCAGGTGCTCAAGGCGTTCGACGCCCGTGGCCCGCAGCAGTGCGGTACCGAATTTGAAAAATAATGTTTCTACTGTTCTCTCTCCTTCTTAGAACCCGTAGAATCAAAAACGGCCGCCTGTGCCAGGGCGGCCGTTCACTTTTGAAGCTAAATTCTTGACGGGATGACCCTGTGCCCGAGCAACTACATCCGACCGTCGACTCTGTCACTACCGCCCTGCCGAACACTTGCGTCGAACAGGCCGATCTCAAGCAATTCGCCGGGCAGTTGTTTCGGTCGCGGCGAGACGATGTTGACCGGCT
>CAZJCK010000115.1:3996-6719 GCA_964544635.1 uncultured Ignavibacteriales bacterium
TGTCGGTGTTCGACAACGCCGGGATCAGGCGCCGCTTTCTCAGCAAACCGCTCGACTGGTACGGCGAGTCGCACACCGTCTCTGAAAAAAACACCGCCTACATCGACACTGCGACTGGTCTTTCAACACAGGCTGTGACGGCTATCCTGGATATTGCCGGGTTGCAACCGTCAGATATCGACTATATCATTTTTATCAACACCACCGGCCTGGCGACACCGTCGATCGACGCCCGCCTGATCGACACCGTCGGCTTGCGGCATGACATCCGTCGCACTCCCATCTGGGGGCTCGGTTGCGCCGGCGGCGCCGCCGGGCTGTCGCATGGGTATCACTATCTGCTCGGTCACCCAACCGAGCGTGTCCTGCTGGTGGGGGTGGAGTTGTGCAGCCTGACTTTCATTCGTGACGACTTCTCGAAGTCGAACCTGGTGGCAGCGGCGCTGTTTGCCGATGGCGCCGCGGCGGTGCTCTTGAGCGGCGCGCAGTGTGACAAGCAGGACGGCAGCACCGCCATGATCGACAGCCACAGCATGCACTACCATGACTCCCTTGACATCATGGGATGGAACGTCGTCGACACCGGCTTGCAGGTGGTGTTCAACCGTCGCATCCCGGATATCGTCGAAGAGCATAGCTGCGCCGATCTGCAGCGTTTTCTGGACCGTCACAGTATGAACTTTGATGATATCGATGCCTGGCTGTTTCATCCCGGCGGCACCAAGGTGATCGAGGCGTATGAGCGGGCGCTCGGTTTGAACGGCGATGCGCTGCAATTGAGCCGCGAGATCCTGCGCGACTATGGCAACATGTCGTCGGTGACCGTGCTGTACGTCCTCGAGCGCTACCTGCGTGAAAAACATCGAGATGAGATGGCGCTTTTGTCAGCGCTCGGACCGGGCTTTTCGTCGGAGTCGCTGCTGCTGCGAAGTTAGCGGCGGCCATCAATCCTCGAGACCATACCGGGCTCACAAACGCCGTACCCGCGCAGCCCCCGACAAACGTCGTACCCGCGCAGCCCCCCGACAAACGTCGTACCCGCGCAGGCGGGTACCTATTATTCTCCTGATGAATCTTCAGCCGTCAGGCAAGCCTACCGCTTCTTCCTCCCAAACTTCTTATAGTGATCGCGCATGTTCAGGTGAATGCGTCGCCATTTATCTTTCTCCGCCTGGGCGAGCGTACGGTCCTGCTTGCGCGCCAGAAACCGCAGTTCGCGCTGCTGCTTCAGGTAGCTATCCCAGCGGCCGCGGTCAAGCATACCAGCCTCAAGCGCCGCCATCACAGCGCAGCCCGGTTCGCTGTGGTGGGTGCAGTCGCGGAACCTGCAAGTGGCCGCGATCGACTCAACATCCTCAAACGTCCGCGCCAGGCTGTCTTCATCACTCCACAGCTGCAACTCGCGCATGCCGGGAGTATCGATCAACAGGCCGCCGGACGGCAGCATGATCAGCTCGCGGTGTGTGGTCGTGTGTCGGCCGCGCTGGTCGTCCTCGCGCACCGCCCGGGTTATCATCCGCTGTTCGCCGCACAGGGCATTGACGATTGTTGACTTGCCGACGCCCGACGATCCCAGCAACGCCACCGTTTTGCCCGGTCGCACAAATCGTTGTATCTGCTCCATTCCGCTTCTGGTGGCGGCGCTGATCGCCACGACGTCGGCGCCGATCGCCACCGCCTCGGTCTCGGCGATACGCTCGTCGAGATCGGCGGCCAGATCGGCCTTGTTCAGCACGACCACCGGCACCGCCCCCGACTCCCAGGCAACCGTCAGGTAGCGCTCGATGCGCCGGACATTGAAGTCGCGGTCGAGACCGTTGACTAAAAAGACGGTGTCGACATTGGTCGCAATCACCTGCGCCTCGGCTCGTTCGCCAACGCCCACCATCTGGCGCTTGAACGATGATCGTCGCGGGAGAACATGCTGAATCAGCCCGGTAGTATCGTCGACGACAATCGCTGCTACCCAGTCGCCGACCGCCGGGAAGTCTTCGCGACGGTCGGTGGTGTGACGGAACCGTCCGGAAAGCTGCAGCGTGATCTCGCCGTTTGTGCTCACCGCGGTGTAACGCTCGCGGTCCTCGCGGACAATGCGGGCGGGCGCCAGGTCGGGGTTGCCGTCGGCGAGGTTCCTGAATTCGTTCTCGAAATGGGTATCGAAGCCTAAACTCTGTACGTTCATGATAATGTATCCGTCTCATGTGCGGCGGGTACGCCCTCGTGCCCGCCAATACCATTATTGTGGCCGGCAGTTCACTTTGTCTGCCGCCGGCATCCTTCGGCTCGCCGTGCGGCGGGTACGTCCTCGCGCCCGCCGATGTCGGTGCCGTAAACGTCTGTCGGTTGTAGCTCCGGGAAAACCGGTCGATGACCGGATACAACAATACCACGGTTCACTCGGTGTCGCCGTGGCTGATACAAAAACAGCCGCCCAACAAGGCGGCCGACTGCAATTCGAATTGAACTGCTAACCGATCAGACCGTCGCTCCCGGGCACAACACGACAATTGTCTTTTGCGATACAATGGCCATATCCGGTTATGCCTCCTTTGAGGGGGTGGTCAATTTCGGTTAACTTGTCCCAAGATACGTTGTTGCGGGGATCTGTCAACGAAAAAGAGAGCCGGGCCGGGGCTGAATAACCGCTTGCACGATCCGGTATAGGTCAGTATATTGGGCGGCTCATACGGAAAAACGGAGGTTTTTCCGCCAGATTTGAAATG
>CAZJCK010000116.1:0-6650 GCA_964544635.1 uncultured Ignavibacteriales bacterium
GGGTGCATCGTATCCCACCACAAATGGCGGGCTACCAGTAACACGTCATTCCCGCGAAAGCGGGAATCCCGTCAATCGACAGGTGCATCGTATCCCACCATAAATGGCGGGGCACCCGAGCCTCGTCATTCCCGCGAAAGCGGGAATCCCGTCAACCGACAGGTACATCGTATCCCACCATAAATGGCGGAGCACCCGAGCCTCGTCATTCCCGCGAAAGCGGGAATCCAGAGCACCCCCACAGCAGGCTGTGGGCCACCGGAAAACCGGACGGGCAGACTTCCAATGTATACGATATCAGCATTTTGGCAAGCCTGAAGTAACGTCCCGCAGCCCGATCAGCGGCCTGACGGCAGCACCAGCTGGTGCTTTTCGCGGTTGAAGAATTTGCGGACGGTCAGCTCAACTGAGATCACCGACGTAATCGCGACCGCCGACAACAGCATATAGCCGACAATGAGTTGGACGATAACAGCGTCGAGCGGCGGCGCGCCGGCCAGGATCATGCCGGTCATGGCGCCGGGCAGGGCGACAATGCCGACGGTCTTCATGAAGTTGAGAATCGAGATCATGCCGGCATTGGCGGCATTTTGCTGCAGCGGTCGCGAGGCGGTGCGCCACGACTTGCCCAGCGACAGCGCGGTCTCGACCATGTTGCGATTGGTGCGGATGTCGGCGGCGACGCGCTCGATGGTGAGCGCCGAAGCGTTCATCGAGTTCGAGATAATCATGCCGGCGAGCGGGATCACATAGCGGGCGTCGAAATTCTCGATCACGATATTCAAGAGCGTCATCAGCGAGAGGGTAATTGCCGAGCCGACGATGATCGCGGTCCAGGCGACGACGAACGCACCGCTGACTGACTTGACACGGCTGACCGCTGCCTGCGCCCCGACGGTGGCCATCACCAGCAGCACCAGCACGATCAGCCAGGGGGAATTAATATCGAAGATGAACTCCAGCGCATAGCCGACGGCGATGAGCTGGACAAAAGCCCGCACGGAACCGAAGGCCATGTCTTTGGCAACCGGGATCTTCCACAACATGGTGACGCCGATAGCCAGCGCCACCAGTGTAAGCGAAATGGCAATCTCGAGATAGTTGGCGTCGAGGCTCATGTCAGGGTCCCGGAAACGAACTTACGGCCGACTTCAGTCTGCGGCTGCGACACCAGGCTGTCGGACCGTCCGGTTTCGACCACCTCACCCTTGGCTAAAAGGATCGCGTCCCCCCCGACCCGTTTCGCCTGCTGCGGGTCGTGAGTGACCATGATGGCGGTGAGGCCGCAGTCGCCGGCGATGCTGGTTATGAGATGTTCGATTGAGGCGGTGGCGGTCGGGTCGAGTGCCGAGGTCGGTTCGTCGAGCAAAATCACCTCCGGCCCCAGCGCCATCAGGCGGGCCAGTGCGATACGCTGGCGTTCACCGCCCGACATATTGTCGATCGGCGCGGAGGCGATCCCGGGGTCGAGCTGCGCCTGCTTGAGAATCTCGGTAATGCGGTCGTCGCTCACGCTATCGTCGGCGTAGCGCAAGTTATCGGCCACGGTACCATCGAACAAATACGGTGTCTGAAACAGATAACCGATCCGCCGACGCAGCGCTGTCGGCTCGTAGTCTTTCAGCGGCTGGCCGTGGAACAGGATATCACCGGCGGTCGGTTCGTCCAGACGGTTCATCAGTCGCAGCAGCGACGACTTGCCGGAACCGGACGGGCCCATAATTGAATAGATGCCGCACTCGTTGAATGATAGCGTGATGTTCTTCAGGATGGCGCGCTGGTGACCATCGATGATCACCTCACGAGTAATATCGCGGACCTCGATGATGGCGCCATCGCTCAATCTTTCTCCTCCGCGAGGTCGGCCGGTTCCTGCGGCTCGCCGAAGTAGAGGTGACGTCCGAGCATCTTGACGAAATCCGACCAGCCAACACCGTCATGCCGCTGCCGGATACGATCGATAGCGCCCATCTTGGAGTCGATTTCGTCGCAATAATACAGCACGAACGCTTCGGGGATCTGGGGCACGACTGGAGTGGCGTATTCCAGTTCTCCCTGGTGGGCGAGGATCATGTGGCGAAGCCTGGTGAGCAGCCGTTTGGGGAAAGCGTCGATATCCTCGGCGCGACGACAGATCCAGTGGTCGGCCAGGCAAATGTGCCCGACCAGGCGGCCGTCGTCGGTGTAGTCGATCGAGGCATCGGCCTTGTAGGTTTCCACCTTGCCGACATCGTGCAACAGGCCGCCGAAGATGAGCAGGTCGCGGTTGAGGAAGTCGTAGCCGGCGGCGACCCGCACCGCCAGTTCACCGACATTAGCCGAGTGCTCCGACAGCCCGCCGACATAAGCGTGGTGCCACAGCTTGCCGGCGGCGGCGGTGAGATAGCGGTCGAAAAACGGTTCGTCGTTCCAGAACGCCTCGATCAGCGACTTGACATAGCTGTTCTCGATCTTTTCGGTGAGGGCCAGGATCCTTGCTTTGCGCTCGTCGTACGTTTGCGACGAGTGCGGCAGGACATCCTCGATGGCGTATTCATCCTCACCGGCCAGACGGACGCGGGTAATGGTCAGCTGCAGGCGCTGGTTGTATTCGCCGACGGCGCCGCGGGCCTTGACGATCATGCCTTCTTCCAGTTCGTTCATGGCGAAATGGTCCGGCTCCCAGATATTGGCGCGGATCCGCCCGGAGGAGTCGCCCAGCTCGAGCATGACATACTGCCCCCGGGTGTATTCGCGAACCTCTTTCTTGCGGACAGCGAAAAAGGCGGTGATGCTGTCGCCGACCACGTAGTCGGTGATCTTCTTGTTCATAGCGTCAATATAGGAAATCGGCACCCCCTCAGGCAATTGTGGAGTTTGGGCTAAATGACTGTGGGATATTATAATTGCCGCCGCTTGTATAAGCCATATATTGGCCGCAAATATGATAAAAATACTCAGCCGTTACATACTCAAAGAGCACCTGTTACCGTTTCTCTTTGCCTTCTTCACGATCACCTTCCTGCTGATCATCGACTATGTTCCGCGCATTGTCGACCAGGTGATTGACAAGAACATTTCGATCTGGATCGTGCTCGAATTGATCGGCCTCAACCTGGCCTGGATGCTGGCGCTGTCGGTACCGATGTCGGTGCTGGTGGCGACATTGATGGCCTTCGGACGGTTGACCTCGGACTTCGAGATCACGGCGATCAAGGCATCGGGCATCAACATGATGCGGGTGTTGTTCCCGCTGTTGGTGGCGGCCGGACTGGTCACCTACCTGATGATCGAGTTCAATGATCGCATCCTGCCCGATTTGAACAAGGAGGCGAGGCATTTGCGGGCCGACATTTCGGTGATGCGCCCCACCCTGGTGTTCAAGTCCGGGGTGTTTATCGACGATATCCCCGGCTACATCGTACAGCTCGATGACATCGATCACACGACATCGAGAGTTTCCGGCGTACGGATAAACGAGGTCAAGCAGCCGCAACGGCCGCAGGTCATCGTGGCCGATTCGGGTTACCTGCACGTTACCGGCGGCGGCAGCAATATGCAGTTCACGCTGTTCGATGGTGAGGTGCATACCCTCGACCTGGAGGAACCGGCCAATTACCGGAAGGTCGATTTCCACCAGCAGCAGATCAATATCGCGGTGGAAGGGTATGAACTGGAGCGGACCGAATCGGATTACCGTGGTGATCGTGAAATGTCGATCCAGCAGATGCAGGAACAGGTCGCCCGGGCCGCCTCCAACGCCCAGCCGTTCCGCTACAAGATCAACGAACGGCTGGAGATGAAGCTGGACTACCTGTTTTCCGACAGCATCGAGTTCAAGCCGAGGCCGACGATTTCCGATTCGATGGCGATCAGCCTGGTGCGCTCCGACGCCAACCTGTTGTATCAGCACGTCAACCGTAACCGGGCGCAGGTGGCGGCGCAGTTACGGACGATGGATAAGTTCAATATCGAAATTCACAAGAAGTACTCCATCCCGGCAGCCTCGTTCGCGTTCATACTGATCGGCGCGCCGCTCGGCATCATGTCGCGGCGTGGCGGCATGGGCGTGGCGATCGCGATCTCGGTGCTGCTGTTCACCATCTACTGGGCGTTCCTGATTGGCGGCGAGGATTTGGCCGACCGGGGTATCATCCAGCCCTTCTGGGCGATGTGGAGCGCCAATATCCTGCTTGGTATCATCGGCATCTACCTGCTGTACATCGTCGTTACCGAAAAGCCGATCTTCAACTGGTTCCGCAACGTGGGAGGAAAGAGACCGCGTGGTACTGTTCAAAAGAATTGACCGCTACCTGCTCCGGTTCTTCTTTCTGGCGTTGCTGGTAGTAACCGTTTCGATCGGTTTTACGATCGTGATCATCAACATGATCGAACAGCTCCGCCACTTTATCGACAAAGAAGTGCCGTTGTTCACGATCATCGAGTACTACGTGTATTTCGCCGGCTGGGTGGTGCGCACGTTCTTCCCCATGTTCGTGCTGCTGGCCTGTCTGTTCTCGGTGGCGTTGCTGGCGCGCAAAAACGAAATAATGGCGATGAAAGCGGCCGGCCTGTCGCTCTACCGGATAGCGGCACCGCTGCTGATCGTGGGGCTGCTGCTTTCGGTCGGGCACTTTTATTACAACGAGTACATCTATCCGCCCGCCAATCAGAAGCGGGTCGAGATGAAAGAGTTCGACATAAGGAAACGCTCGAAGCTGACTTTCCAGAAGGTCGACAATATCTACCGCCAGGTGCGACCGGGCTATTTCTACACCATCGGGACCTTCGACATCACCCGCCAGGAAGGCCGCAACGTGAAGATCTACAGAACCGAGGAGAACCGGGTACGCGAGATTGTTGCGGCCGACAAGCTGGTGTACAACCTGAAGGACTGGGTAGCGGTCGACGGGGTGCGACGAAGTTTCGCCGTGGACGGCATGGAGCGCAGCTTTCAGCAGTTCGACAGCCTGGTGATAACCGATATCCAGGAAACCCCGGAACAGTTTGCCCGCAGACTGGGCAAACCGGAGGATGCTTCGCTGGATGAACTGAAGGAGTACATCGACCTGATGAAGCGCACCGGCGGCCCGTACCACCGCGAGTTGATCGACCTGAGGATGAAATACGCCTACCCCCTGGCGTCGTTTGTCGTCATCCTGATCGCGGTACCCTTTGCGTCGAGTCCCAAGCGGGGTTCGATTGCGGTATCGTTTTCGGCCGGCATTTTAATCGCGCTGGTGTATTTCGTGACGTTCAAGATCATGCACTCGGCCGGCTACAACGAGCGGGTGCCCGACTTTGTGGCAGTCTGGGGTATCAACACGGTGTTTTTTGTCATTGGTCTAATCGTCATGTTCATTGCGAGGAAGTAATGGCTCATCCCGATCACGAGAAAAATCGCGCCGCCTGGAACCAGATGGCGCGCATTCATTTTGACCATCCGGAGTATCGGATGGACGAGTTCATGGCCGGCTGGAACTCGCTCAAGCAGGTCGAGCGGGATGTGCTCGGCGACGTAACCGGCCTGTCGCTGCTGCACCTGCAGTGCCAGTTCGGCATGGATACGCTGTCGTGGGCACGGCTCGGCGCCAGAGTGACCGGCGTCGATATCTCCGACGATTCGATCGAATATGCCCGGTCGTTCAAGGATCGCGCCGGCTTCCCCGAAGCGCGCTTCATCCGCAGCGACGTGCTCGACCTGATCGGCGTGATCGACGACAAGTTTGATATCGTGTTCATGTCGCACGGCACCATCTGCTGGTTGTCGAGTATTCACAAGTTGATGGAGGTGGTGGCGCATCACCTGAAGCCGGGCGGACGGTTCTTTATCGTTGATGCCCACCCGATGTTCCACGTGTTCGATCCGTTCTACAAGGAACACGGTATCACCTACTTCGGGCGCGAAACGATGCGACTCATCGACGATACCGACTATGCCGACCGCAGCGCCGTGATCAAGGGCGAACAGGTCGAGTTCGTACATACGACGTCGGATATCATCAATGCCACCGCCGACGCCGGCCTGGTGGTGAAGCGCTTCGACGAGTATAACAAGGGATACTACCCGGTGTACGAAGAGTGGGTTCGAGAGGGTGACTACTGGCACCCGCCGGAAGGCAAACCCGATTTCCCGCTTATGTTCTCACTGCTGGCGGTGAAACCGTAATTGTTGCCGGTCTGTTTTTTCGCCGGAGGCTCAATCAGGACAATAAATCGCCATCGATCGGCCGCCCACCGGCGCCCGGTTTCCCCTCGGCGCGGTTGTGGTAGAGGCGGCGGGTCGGGTAGGCGAAGTCGATGTCGTCGTTCTGCTTGAACGCCGTCAGGATGTCTTCCCAGATTGCCTGGTCGGTAGCGCGACGTTCCCGGGGAAGGCAGAGACAACGGATGGTGAGCATGACGCCGGAGTCTTTCACCGAAGTAAACACCAGCGGATTGAGATCGATGTCGTAGATCATGAAATGCCGCGACGCTTCACGAACGCGCTGCTTGGCGAATTCGGTCAAACCCTCGCCGTGACTGCTCGCGATCTTCTGCAGAAGCTCTTTGGCTTTCTCCCAGTTGCTTTCGAAGGTAACGAGCACCCCGATCTCGTGCCAGATATACTGAAACCACCCTTCCGAGTAGTTCGCCTGCATCTCTGTAAACACCTTGGCGTTGGGGATGTG
>CAZJCK010000117.1:0-6587 GCA_964544635.1 uncultured Ignavibacteriales bacterium
AGCTATCAGCGAGGAAACAAAGAGCGATAGGGGAGAAAATGGTTGAGGCGATAAACGGGCCATTGACAAAGCTAATAGACTCGATTTTGGATCCCACAGTAGACCGTAGCTTGGACGAGGTGACTCTTGAGTTCCTGACCAATTTAGGAGAGATCAAGCGGATTGGCTGTAGTTCCATTGAAGAGGCTGCGAGAGTACTAGATCGGTTCGATTTCAATCTGATATTCAATGATGAGGGCGGTGTCTCAATCACAGATCCGCCGCCGGATATAACAAACGGGGAATAAACTCAAACCTTTCGCGGGCGTAGTGCCTATACTCTGCCAAACCGGCTTGAGAACTCTGTAGGCATTGTCCATAAAAAAAGCGACCCCAACGGGATTCGAACCCGTGCTGCCGCCGTGAAAGGGCGGTGTCCTAGGCCTCTAGACGATGGGGTCGTCGCAAAAACGTGAGCCCCAAAATACAGATTCCGATCAACTTGTCAAGCCAAATACCGGCAGAAGCAGTCCATTTCCAGTTGCCTTAAAGCGCCCGCCTGAAAGGCGGGGCACCGCGCCTCGACATTGTGTTCGTCGCAGAGGTGATCAGCCTGGGCCCCGGATCACGTCCGGGCGACCGACAAAAGCCCGCCCGAAGGCTGGGGTACCATCCAAATAGTTGTAGGCCGGAATGCCAGCGGGGACTTCCGGCGTTCTTGTATCATTGAATTCCCCGGAACTCTGCTCCGCCTTCGGCGGATACAGATTCCGGGCCACATTCACCCGCGTCCGGCAGATAAAAACTGGTCAAGCTTACGCCGAACCGTTTTCTTGACGCCATGAGTGTGGCTTCACGACGTTTGTGGGCGGTCGCCCTGTTTACCGCGCTGGTCGTGCTGGTGGTCAATGTCGCCTGGTGGCTCTTCTATGAGCGAACCGAGCGCATGCTCGACGATCAGCTCGGACGTCGTCTCGAAGCCGTCGCCGCCTCGGCGGCTGTCACCATCGACACCAACCTGATTGAACAGGTGCAGGCGGACGACCTCGACGCCCTGCTGACGGTCGCCGACCGTTTTGCGCGAATACGTCGCGCCGACTCACTTTCAGAACTGTTCATTCTCAACGACCAGTATCGCTACCTCTTCACCACCTCGCTGGAACCCAACGCCGAATATATCCTCGCTCCGCTCAATGCACCATACATCGATTCCGTCGTCTATGAACTGACAACCGTCGCCATAGCCACCGAGTCGTACCGGTCGGGCGGGGTCTATCTCAAGTCGGCGTTTGCGCCGCTGTACGATCGCTACGGCCTGGTGACAGCGGTGGTGGGGGTGGAGGCCTCGGTCGACTACTTCACGGTGCTTTCAGATCTGCGCAACAATCTCTACCTGGCGACCGGCCTGTCGATAGCCGGTGGTGTCGTGTTCGGCCTGATCTTCTTTATTTTCCAGCGCCGCGTCAACCGTGCCGAGCAGCGCCTCTTTTTGAACGAAACCCACGCCTACCTCGGGCGGATGGTGGCGGTGGTGTCGCACGAAATCAAGAACCCCCTGATGATTATCCGGGCGTCGGCCGAACGCCTGTCCCGAAAACAACAGTCCGACGAGGCCGGCTTCATAGTCGAAGAGACCGACCGCCTCAACCAGATCGTGTCGGGTTACCTGCAGTTCTCCGCCAGCGGCGCAACCAGTTTTGTCGGCAGCCAGCCGAAAGAACAGATCAACCTGCGCGAGCTGGTCGAGTCGATCAAGGCGCACTTTCACGGCAACTACCGTGACCACGACATTCACTGGATCGACCTTCCGGCCGACGACAGTATCAGTATCACCAGCTACCGCAATGCCCTGCGCCAGGTGATGCTCAACCTGTTGATCAACGGCGCCGACGCCTGCTTGGCGGTCAATCGACCGATCGAGGTCGGTATCGGGGCGGCGGAACGAGACGGGCGAGTTGTCTTCGATATCGTCGATCACGGCTCCGGGATGTCGAAACAGGTAATGAAAACACTCTTTGAACCTTTCCGAACCACCAAGACGACCGGCTCCGGGCTGGGCCTGTTTTTGTCGCGGAAAATCGTTGGTGAGATGGGCGGCGAGATCGATATTGCCTCGGAAGAGGGGACGGGAACCACCGTCAGTATCATTCTGCCAAAGGAAGCAACATAGACGTATGGCAAATATCTTAGTTGTCGACGACGAACCGAAAATGACCTCGCTGGTCTGCGGCGAACTGGAGGATGCCGGGCATACGGTTACCACTGCGACGCGACCCAAAGAAGCGCTCGAGCTGATAGGCAGGCATTCCTACGATATCGTGGTTACCGACCTTTCGATGCCCGAAGTTTCCGGTATGCAGATTCTCGAGGCTGCCATGGAAAAGGGCGGGGCCGAGGTAATCATTATGACCGCCTACGGTTCGATCGAGTCAGCGGTTGCTGCCATGAAAAAAGGCGCCACCGACTACCTGCTCAAACCGTTCTCACTCGAGGAACTCCGCCTGCAGGTCGATCAAATCGTAGCCCGGCAGAAAGAGAAGTCCCTCGGCGAGCATTTCCGCAAAGTACACGAGCAGTCGTCGTACGGTGACTTCATCGGCGCCGCCGCCGCAACCGACCGGGTGAAACAGCTTCTGGGCAAGGTGGCGCCGACCGACTCGACTGTCCTTATTACCGGGCGCTCCGGCACCGGCAAGGAACTGGCGGCACGGATGGTGCACGACCAGTCGCCGCGCGCCGGCAAACCGTTCATTGCCGTAAACTGTGCCGCCCTGACCGAAACTCTCCTTGAGTCGGAGCTGTTCGGCCATGAGAAAGGCGCCTTCACCGGGGCGGTGGCGCGCAAGCGGGGACGGTTCGAGCTGGCTGATGGCGGCACTATCTTTCTCGACGAAATCGGTGAACTGTCGCCGGGCATTCAAT
The DNA here is from genome assembly GCA_964544635.1 of uncultured Ignavibacteriales bacterium. Classification (GTDB taxonomy): domain Bacteria; phylum Zixibacteria; class MSB-5A5; order GN15; family FEB-12; genus CAZJCK01. The sequence goes on from CAZJCK010000117.1 coordinate 2,902, forward strand.
CGAAACTGCTTCGGGTGCTCGAAGAGAAGAAACTCACCCGCGTCGGCGGCGTCGACCTGGTTGATATCGATGTCCGCATCGTGGCTGCGACCAACCGACCTATGAAGCAGGATGTGAAGGATGGAAAGTTCCGTGAGGATCTGTTCTTCAGGCTCAACGTCTTCCCGATCGAAATGCCGACGCTGTCGGAACGTCGTGAAGATATCATTCCCCTCGCCGAGTACTTCCTGAAGAAGCAGGGGTATCGATTCCCGACGTTGAGTGAAGCGGTGCGCAACCTGTTGCTGGCGTATGACTGGCCGGGCAACATTCGTGAGTTGCGCAACGCCATGGAGCGCGCCGCCATCTTAGCCGGCGGCGAAGAAATTGCGGTCGAAGATTTCTCGCTGGAGATCGATGATGCTCCGTTGGTCGAGGGAGAGATAGCCGCGCCGGCGCCGGCGACCGGGCAGGGTCTGGAGTCGACCGAAAAAAAGATGATTGTCGATGCCCTGGCCAGGGCCGGTGGCAATAAGACGGAGGCGGCGAAACTGCTGAAAATCACCCGGCGGCGGCTCTACAGTCGAATGAAAGTGCACGGCATCCAGCCGTGACTGGCTCGTATGGGCCGGGATATTGTACCGGATGGTACGTCCGGTCGCCCGACAAGTTTTGCCGGGTTGTCGTAAGTGTCTGCAGGTCAGTCATGTAGCGCTGATAGCGCGTGTCCGGCACGGCGCTTGATACATATGTCAAGCGACTCGCAACTGGAGAAGTGATATGAAGAAGCGTTCAACCATACACGTACTGCTGCCAATCCTCGTCTTTCTGCTCGCGCCCGGTCTCGTGGCGCAGCCGGGGATGGGGCAAAATGACGATCCGCGCATCGAGCGGATTCGTATGGAACTGGAGCGAACCGAGCAGCTTATCGAGCGGGCCCGCGAGGCGGTCGATGTTTCGCGGTCACCGGCGGCGGCTGTTGCTGTCGAGAAAGCGTTGCAACTGCAGGAGCAGGCGCGAGCCCGCTTCCAGCAGGGCAACCTGGCCGGCTACCTGCAGGCCGACAAGCTGACCCGTGAGGCGCGGGAACTGGCCCGCAAGGCGCTGATCGTCGCCCGCTCAAGCGAACAAAATGAAGACCGCGTCCTGGCTCGACTGGAGCGAGTGCAGGATCTCCTTGATCGAACCCGCGAGTATCTGTCCGAGGCCGACCGTGCCCCCATGCGGCCGCTGTTTGAACTGGCGGTCGATAACCTCGATAAGGCCTGGCAGTTCTATCGCGCCAACCAGCACCGCGTCGCCCTCAAGCTGGCTGATCATGTGGAGTCGACTGCCCGGCGTGTCATGGAGGCTTCCGGACGTTCCATCGGCGGTGGCGGTCAGTATAACTCTCGACTGGAACGAGTCGAGCAGTATATTGAACGGGTCCGGCAGCGGATCGCTGACGGCCAGTGCGGGTCGGAGGCGGCAGTCAAGTTCATCGAACAGGCTGAGCGCGGAGTCCGGATTGCCCGTGAAGCGGCCATGCGCGGTGAAGCCGAGATCGCCCTCGAATCACTCGAACAAGCCCAGCGCCTGGCTACCGAGGCGGGCGGCTACTGTGACAACGGGTTCCGTCTGGAGCACCAGTACGAACGCCTGAAAAGCCGGTGGGAGCAATTGTCGGAGCGGGCGCCGTCAAGCGGACCGGCCCGTGACGTGCTCGCTCAGGCCGCCGATCAGCTTGAACTGGCCCGCGACAAGATCGGCCAGGAAGAGTTCGAGGCTGCCGCCGCGGCCCTGCGGGTGGCCCAGATGCAACTCGGTCAGGTTGAAGAGCAACTGCGAATCGGTCAACCCTGATCAAGCAGCGAGGATTGCATGAAGGTTGCGGGTGTTTGGGTTGCGGCAATCGCCCTTTTTCTAACCCTGAATCCAACGGTGACATTGGCAGCTGATTCCACCGGCCTGTCTTTTTCCGCCGGCTTCGGCTACGACTTCATCTCGCAGCAGTATTTCCTCGACACCATCGCCGATCCTGATGTCGACGACATCGATCTCGCCCTCGAACTGACCACCACCTTCCTCGACGATTACAAGGGCCAGCTGGGCATTACCCTCAGGCCGTTCACGTCGACCGATTTCGAATGGCGAAATCTGTTCGAGCAGAGCGACGAGGCATTCAGGCTGAAATCGACCCCGGAATGGAATACCCGCTGGGGTGGCAGCCGCATCGAACTGTCCGGCGAACTGGATTACAAGGATCAACAGTCTGCCGACGGCAGCTCCAGTTTCGACACCGGCTATCTCTATCTCTGGGGGAACGGACGGGCGGTGGTGCCGCTCTCGTTCTACTACAACCTCCATGTAAAGGGTTTTCTGTCGAGCGTCGAGTTCGACACGCCGTCGGTATTCAACTACGACCACCGGCGGGGCGGCCTGCAGATCGGGCTCGAGCGGCTGTTCGACGACTTTTCGTCGATCCGTCTTGACCTGTTCGCAACCGGCCGTCAAGTCCCCGATTCGACCGACATCAACTACCTCAGCCTGGGCCTCAACAGCTCGGCCATCTGGCTGTACGGGGGCGGTTCACTGGACTTCTGGGGGCGGTTTGAGCGCAAGGACTATGACCGCCCGGGCGGCCAGTCGGACTTCAGCCGGGTCGAGTTCAGCACCCGGAACGAGCATGGGCTGGGGGGGCGCTGGCAGAGCCGCCAGGAACTGGAGTACGAATTGACCCTGTTTACCGGCAATGCCGAGGTCAATTTCGACTTCAGTCGGCTTGAATTGGCCGGGCTGGTCGGACGGGATATCGGGCGGTTCACTCTGTTGGCCGGGCCGCGTTTCGAGCTGCTCGATGAGAGGCCGGTGGATGTTGATTTCGATGAAGACTACACCGAATTCGGGGGGCAGATCAACCTGGATTATTTCGCCCTTTCCGGTATCTTCCTGTCGGCCCAATCGCAGCTCGGGCGGCGCTCGTGGCGGAACGAATTGAGTCTCAATTCCGACTTCGTATTCAACCGTATCTTTGTCCTGTTTGACCTGTCAATCGTCCAATCACTTTCGCTCAACTCGCTGGTCAGCGCCGAGTGGGAGTGGCACGATGACCCGCAGGACGACAGCCGGCTGTACCTCTTGTCGACCATGCTGACCTTTGAATTCTAGTTTCATCACGCCGCACACTTGTGAAATTACTCACAACTGAGCGGGGTGACATTGCTCCTGTGGATGTCTCGAGGTCAGGGTGGTACACATCACGAAAAGGGGCTGACGACTCCAGTATTGACCGGCTCAAGCAATCTCCTTTGGTGTGTCGAGCGGGAGGTGCCTGTGATTTTATTCACAAGGAGTATCGATCCGGACTGAGGCCGGATGCCTGCGGTGACACTGGCGGGAATGACGGTGCAAGGCGCTATCGTGGAGCACGCCAACCCACGGCTTGTGATTTGTGTCACATAGGCGATAGATTAGCGAGGCACGCATGCATGGATCCAGACTCATTTGGCCATGCCCGCTTGTGATTCTTCTCACAATATTGACTGAGGGCAGCGTGATCGGCAGGGGCTCGATTGTGCTATCGGGGCGGTGTCCCGGCGCCAGGGCCTGATGGCCGTGATAGCACGTCTTGCGGCAGCCGGTTGGCTGACCTAAAGCTCGGTGCCCGCAGGGTCGGTCTGGGTGTTCTGTGGGTGTGATTTTGGTCTGTTTTATTCTTATGTGGTATC
>CAZJCK010000118.1:0-6507 GCA_964544635.1 uncultured Ignavibacteriales bacterium
CGAACTGCTCCTCAAGCCAGATCAGCGAAAAGCGAGCCTGCAGGTAGTACTTCGAGTCCGGGAAATTGTCCACAATGTACTGGTAGTACCAGCGCGCCGAGTCGGCATTGTCGTCATCGACAACGAACGACTCCGCACGGTGCAGGTAGCGCTCGGCATACCCGGTATCGGCGGCCGTTCCCTCCAACCCGAGGATCTCGATCGCTTCGCCGGCAAAGTCCGAATGCGGATACAACTCCAGCATTTCGTACAGGATCGAGTCGGCGGCGGCGGTGTCGGCCTCATGCTCCAACTTCATCTGGCTCATGGCGATCATCGCCTTGGGCGCCTCGTAGGCGTTGGGGAAGGAATCGACCACGTACTGCATCTCGAGCATCGCCGTATCCGGCTTGTTCAGCTTGAACCAGTACAGTTCGGCCAGCTGGTACTGAATGTACGCCGCCTCGTCGATGTCGGCCTGGGTGGTCGTTGAATCGATCTCGAAAGTCACCTTGTACTCCTCGAGCTTGCCGATATCGGTAGAGCGCTGAATCGCATCCTTGCCAATTTCGGTGTTACCGGCGAGTTTGACCACCTTGTCGTAATACTCCTTGGCCCGGTCGAGTTCGTCGTATTCATACTGGTAGATCAGGGCAAGACGGTAGTTGGCCTCGGCGGCCGCTGCCCGCCGCGATTCATTCTCGGCAACTTCCTCGTAAATACCTTCCGCTGGAAGCACGTCGGCATCGAGTTCATACCCCTTGCCGAGCGACAGTTTGACAACCGACGACGAATCGTAGTACCGTTCATTCTCGAGCAGTTCGTTCAGGTACGCCATCCCATCATCGATCCGCTGCAGGCGATAGGAGCAGATGCCGGCCCGATAGAGGGCATGGTAGCGCTGGTCGGTGTCGGGGCTCATACCGAGGACCTGGAGATAGGCGCCGAGCGCCTCCTGGAACCGGAAGCGCTTGAAATAGCCGTCGGCGATGTAAATCTGCGCCCGCCGCTTTTCGAAGCCGTCGCCAAGCGAGTCGCGCACCGACTGGAAATAGAGGGTGGCGGTGTCGATCTTGTCCTGCTCGAAATAGTACTCTCCGAGCGCCACCGCGGCCTCGGCCTTGAAATCTTTCTTCACATCGGAATTGAACAATTCCTGGAACATGACCATGGCATCGTCGACTTCCCGCTGCTCCAGTTTCGCCTTGGCCAGGTACAGACGTGAATCGCGCACAAACTTGGACTCGGGATAGTTGCTCAGGATTTCGCGAAAGCGCCGTTCCGACTTGGCATACTGTCCGGTATAGAAGTACGATACGCCCAGCACATAGAGGGCATCGTCGTAATACTTCGAGTTCGGATGCTGCTCGACCACCTTGAGCGACTTCTCGATCGCCGTCTTGTAGCCGGCTGAGTTGATGCCGGACCCACCGGCCTTCTCGGCCTTCTTACGACTGTCCTCAGCCCGGTTAAACGCCTTCTGGGCATTGTAGAACGTGTTGAAGTACACGCCGCAGCCGGGCAGGCTGCTCAGGGCCAATGCCAGAATCAGCCCGACGGTGATGTTTCTCATGTATGTGCGCATAGACCTGTCTGTTCTTCTTTTCCGCTATTCGCTTATACGCCTTGTCGACAGCCCCGGTTCAGCGCTCCGCCTCGATTCTCGCCAGGAACCGGGGCAGCCAGACGCCCGACGGCTCGCCAATATAGTAATCGGCAATTGGCGTGAGCGGCGTACGTTCCGGATTGACCTCGACCAGCGTGGCGCCGTGCTGCCGCGCGGTCACCGGCAATGACGCCGCCGGGTGGACAATCGCCGACGTACCTACCGACAGGAACAGGTCGGCCCGTTCCGCTTCGAGGAAAGCGCGGTCGATAGTGTCGCGGTTGAGCATCTCGCCGAACCAGACGACATCGGGTCGCACCTTGCCGCCGCAATCGGAGCAGCACGGAATATTGTGGGCGTCGACCGCAGTCTCGATCTTAATCGGCTGATTACAGTCCACGCACTTGTTACGCAGGATATTGCCGTGCAGCTCAAGAATATCGGTGGATCCGGCGGTACGGTGCAAACCGTCGACATTCTGCGTGATCACGACAAAACTGTCGAACAGCTTTTCCAGCGCCGCCAGGGCGACGTGCCCCGGATTGGGCGCGACCGTGCTCATCAGTTGGCGCCGCCAGTTGTACCACTCCCAGACGATTTCCGGATTAGCCAGAAAGGCGTCCATCGTGGCCAGTTCTTCGGCGCGGAACTTGTCCCACAGGCCCTCTTTGCCGCGGAAGGTCGGAACACCCGATTCAGCCGACATGCCGGCGCCCGTAAGTACTGCGACACGCTCACAATTGCGGGCGATTCTACAGATTTCCTCAAGCATATCGGCAATTAGCGGAATGGAACACGGGATGACAACCAGAATCGAGACGGGCTGTCGGTTAGAACAGGCTGAATCGGAGACTGATATAGCGGTCGGGGTTTTCGCGGATGTCGGCCACCAGATCGTCGAGGTTGTCCGCGGTCCGTCGAAGGTCATTGTACAGCCGTGGATCATTGAGCATCTGCTGCAGGCTGCCGTCCGGGTTGTTCAGGGCGTCGGCAAATTCCCGGGCCGCGGCCGACAGGGTATCCAGACGGTAGGTCAGGTGTTCAAGGGAGGCGGACGTACGGTTGATGCGTTCGACGGTGCTGTCAACCGAGGCCGAGTTGCGGGCCAGCATCCTGTTCAAACGATCCGACGCTGCCAGAAAGTTCTGGGCCGTCGAGTCGAGCCGGTCTTCGTTGCGCTCCATGTATCCCGCCATCGAGGCCGACACTCTCTCCAGGTTGATCAGCATATTGTTGAATCGATTCAGCGATGTATCGGAACCGACCGTCTGCTTGAAAGAAATGACCAGTTTGCGCAACTCCACGATCATGTCGCCCATCAGGCCCATCACCTCAGGCAGACCGGTATCGTACTCACCCAGGTGGGTTGCCTCGTAATTGAGAGTTGCTGAAGAATCGCCAGGATCGACCGAGACAAATCGTTCGCCCATGACACCCATGTTCTTGATAATGAACGAGGCATCGCTGCGCAGGGTAACGTCGCGGGCAATGAACAGAGTGACGACAACACCTTTGTCGGTCAAATCCATACCGTCGACTTTGCCTTTGTACACACCCGAGACCGTCACTTTGTCGCCGATCGACAGGGTGCCAACGTCGTCGAACAACACCCGCACCACCCGTGAATTACTGGTCAACTGCACTCCCTGCAGCCAGTAAAGAGACGCGGCGAGGATGAGCAGGCCGAGAACGATCGTGATACCGACCCGCAGTTCTGTTTTTCTGGAAGCCATAGTTATCCTTAAGTATCGGCCTTCCCGTCATTTACGTTAATGACAAAGCGACCTACAAAGTTTCCACTATTGCCAGATAGTTGTTATACCGGAAGGCCATGATTGCGCCGACATTAACCGCCTCTTTCACGGCGCAGTCCGGTTCGTGCGAGTGGGTGCATGGTGAAAAACGGCACCGGTCACGGAATTCCTCGAAATCCGGATAACAAAACTGGAGTTCCTCTTTTTCGATGTGCTGGACGCCCAGCACTTTTAAACCGGGAGTATCGGCGATCAGGCCACCCGACGGCAATGCATACAGCTCGATATGCGTGGTGGTATGTTTGCCGCGGTTGGAGTATTCCGACACTTCGCGCGTTTTGAGGTTCAGACCGGGCATCAGTTGATTGAGAATGGTCGACTTGCCGACGCCGGAATGACCGGCGAACAGGGTACGGTGCTCGCTGAGCCCGGCGCGCAGATCGTCAAGCCCCTCGCCGGTTTCCGCCGAGACTTCGAACGTCTTGAAGCCGACTTTTCGATAGGCATCGACGATGGGGGTGCGTTGGTCGGTGTCGTCGAGATCTATCTTGTTGATAATGATCAACGGGGCCATGCCGCCGATTTGGGCGGCGACAATGAAGCGATCAATCAGGCCGGTCTTCAAAGGCGGTGTCTTGACCGAGGCGACGGCGGCCAGTTGATCGAGATTGGCGGCGATCACCTGGGTACGCCCCTCGACCCCTTTGGCGGCGCGGGAGAAAACGGTGCGACGTTCGTGGACCTCGTCTATAACGCCACGCCCGCGGTCGGAGACGGTCACCGACACATCGTCGCCCACCGCCACCGGCGTGGTGGCATCGGCCGCCCTCTTGACCTTCCCCCGAATCTCGCACTTGACCAGCGAACCGTCGTCCAGACGCACGTCAAACAGTCGGCCGCGGGTGGCAACAACAATGCCTTTGTGAAAGTCGCTCATCGTGCGTAACATATGCTAAACTGTCTGGAGGCGCCAAGACAATTGTCGCCGGGTAACGTATGAGCAGCTTTGACATCCTCCAACAACGGGCGTGGGAATTGGCGCGGACCGACTGGGAGTGTATCGTTGTCGGCGCCGGGCCGGCCGGGGCGGTGTGCGCCCATGCCCTGGCGCAGGGCGGTCGCTCGGTGCTGCTGGTCGATAAGGCGCGCTTTCCCCGCCACAAACCGTGCGGCGATCTGCTGATCCCCGACGCCATCACGGTGCTGAAGAAGATCGGCCTGTACGAACGGGTGCGGTCGCAGGCGCTGGCGATCGACAACATCGCGGTCTGGTCGCCGTCGCGAATTCAGTTCGACGTTCCGGGTGAATACCTCGGCATCAGCCGGTACCGCTTCGATGCCCTGCTCGTTGAAGCGGCGCAGAAGGCGGGTGCCGTCGTAGCGCACGGCGCCGTGACCGACATCGCCGACTACGGCGGTTCCGTCGGAATCGCCTGTGGCAAGACAACGTTGCGCGCCAAAGTGTGCGTGCTCGCGACCGGGGCGGCAGTCGAACTGGCGATGCAGACCGGTATCGTGAATCGCAAACAACCAAGCGCGCTGGCGGTACGATACTACCTGAAAGTCGATGACGGGCCCAGTGATATCGTGTTGTCGTACGACCGCGAACTGGTGCCCGGCTACGGCTGGGTGATCCCGATCAACAAGGGGCTGTTCAACATCGGGTGCGGTGTCCGGTTGCACGACGGTGATGACTCTCATCCGCCGCTGAAACGATTGCAGCAACGGTTCGAAGCAAGTTTCCCGCTCGCTTCCGAGTTGGTGGCGCGCGGTGAGAAGGCGCATCCGCTCAACGGCGCGGCGCTGCGCTGTAGCTTGCGGGGAGTGGAGAGGTTCAGTAACGGTCGGGTGGTCGGGATCGGCGAAGTGATCGGCACTACCTATCCGTTTACCGGCGAGGGGATCGGTAAAGCGATGGAGACCGGGCTGATGGCGGCGGACGTAATCGCCGACAGCCTGAAATTGAACGATGTCGCGCAGTTACAAACCTATGCGACGCGCATCGACAGTGAGATCAGGAAGTGCTATCGCGGTTATCTGACCGCTGAAAAATATCTGGGGAAGCCATGGCTGAACGATTATTTAGCCAAGCGGATCAAGAAGAGTACACGGCTGCAAAAGGCGCTGAGCGAGTTTGTGGCCGAGACGGGCGATCCGCGCACGATTTACTCACCGTGGTCGCTGTTGCGGTCGTATTGGGGGTAAAGGCGGCCGGGCATTTCGCCCCCGCTGAGCCGACAATGTCACGAGCACGGGGCTCGTGATTTGCCGACTATGAATTCCTGTGCCCGGGTCGCGGCGACGGCCGACCCTTAACACTCCTCAAACTTGCCAACCGACCGTTTTTCGCTTATGGTGTATAATTACCCAGAGGTGAATTATGTCCGTAATAATGAACGCTGTACAGAAGATTTTCGGGACCAAGCACGAGCGTGACATCAAAAAGGTCATGCCGCTGGTCGAGCAGATAAATGAACATTTTGAGGCATACCAGTCCCTTTCCGACGATGAGCTGATTGCCAAAACCGACGAATTCAAGCAGCGGCTGGCCGATGGCGAGACGGTCGACGACCTCCTGCCGGAAGCGTTTGCGGTGGTCAAGGACGCCTGCCGGCGCCATGTCGGCAAGACCTGGGACGTGGTCGATCAGCCGACCGAATGGAATATGGTCCCTTTCGATGTCCAGCTCATCGGCGGCATCACCCTGCACCAGGGGAAGATCGCCGAAATGGCGACCGGTGAAGGTAAAACTCTCGTCGCCACCCTGCCGGTCTATCTCAACGCCCTGACCGGCGACGGTGTGCACATGGTGACGGTCAACGACTACCTGGCCCGCCGTGACTCCGAGTGGATGGGCCAGATCTACACGTTTCTCGGCCTGACAGTTGGCGTTATCCAGAACCAGATGACCAATGAAGAGCGTCGCCGCGAGTACGAGTGCGACATAACCTTCGGCACCGCCAACGAATTCGGCTTCGACTACCTGCGCGACAACATGGCGCAGCGGGCCGAAGATCGGGTGCAGCGCAACTATCACTATGCGATCATCGACGAGGTCGACTCTATTTTGATCGACGAAGCCCGTACGCCGTTGATCATCTCCGGCCAGGTTGAGCAGTCGGTGCACGATCGTTATCGCGAGATGAAACCGACGATTTCCACCCTGGT
>CAZJCK010000119.1:0-6463 GCA_964544635.1 uncultured Ignavibacteriales bacterium
AAGCAGGGTCGCTTCCGGCAGAACCTGCTCGGCAAGCGCGTCGACTATTCCGGCCGCTCGGTGATCGTGGTCGGTCCCGAACTGAAATTGCACCAGTGCGGCCTGCCGAAAAACATGGCCCTGGAACTGTTCAAGCCGTTCATCATTATGAAGCTTGAAGAGAAGGGCTATGTCCAGACTGTCAAGTCAGCCAAGAAACTCGTGGAGCGCGAACGACCGGAGGTATGGGACATCCTCGAAGAGATCATCGAAGATCATCCGGTCATGCTCAACCGTGCACCCACCCTGCACCGACTCGGTATCCAGGCGTTCTACCCGGTACTGGTCGAGGGTAAGGCGATCCGCCTGCACCCGCTGGTGTGTGCCGCCTTCAATGCCGACTTCGACGGTGACCAGATGGCGGTCCACGTGCCGCTCGCCTTCGAAGCCCAGCTCGAAGCGCGGTTGCTCATGCTGTCGATCAACAATATCCTGCTGCCGTCGTCGGGACGTCCGATCACGATTCCATCGCAGGATATGGTCATCGGGTGCTACTACCTGACCCAGATGCGCACCGGCGATCCGGGCGAAGGCATGAATTTCTTCTCGATTGAAGAAGCCCTGGCGGCTTACGATAACAAATTCGTCAGCCTGCACGCCAAAATCAATGTGCGCGTCAACGGCCAGATCGCCGAAACTACCGCCGGTCGCCTGATCTTCAATCGCATCCTCCCCGACGGCATGCCGTTCTTCAACGAGGTCGCGAACAAGAAGACACTGGAGCAGCTCGTGGCCGATTGCTTCTGGAAGCTCGGCCAGGACAAGACTGTCGAGTTCCTCGATCGTCTCAAGTATATCGGTTTCGAGTATGCCACCCTGTCCGGAACCACCGTTTCGATCGACGATCTCATCGTGCCGAAGGTGAAGGACGAAATCATCGAGAGTGCTCGCAAGGATGTCGTCAAGATCCAGAAGCGCTATGAGCGCGGTGTCATCACCTTCGGTGAGCGCTACAACCAGATTATTGATGCCTGGACGGCGGCGAGCAACGACGTTGCTAACCAGATGATGTCGAACCTCGCTGCCCAGAACCAGGGATTCAACCCGGTCTACATGATGGCCAACTCCGGGGCGCGCGGTTCCAAGGACCAGATCCGTCAGCTTGCCGGTATGCGCGGTCTCATGGCGAAACCGCAGAAGAAGATTACCGGTGGTGTCGGTGAAATCATCGAAAACCCGATTACCTCCAACTTCAAAGAAGGCCTCACCGTGCAGGAGTACTTCATCTCCACTCACGGTGCCCGTAAGGGTCTGGCCGATACGGCGCTCAAGACCGCCGACGCCGGCTATCTGACCCGCCGCCTGGTCGACGTTGCCCAGGATGTGATCATCCGCGAGAACGACTGCGGTACGATTCTCGGCCTCGAGGTTGAGGCCCTCAAAGAAGGTGAAGAGGTCATCGAGTCGCTGGCCGACCGTATTCTCGGCCGCGTGTCGCTCGAAGACATCTACGATCCGATCTCCGACGAGTTGATCGTCGGAATGGCCGAACAGATCGGCGAGGAACATGCCGATCGCATCGAGGATGCCGGAGTCGAGTCGGTCAGCATCCGCTCGGTGCTGACCTGCGAGTCGCGCCACGGTGTGTGTGCCGCGTGCTACGGCCGAAACCTGGCTACCCGCAATATGGTCGACATCGGTGAAGCCGTCGGTGTCATCGCCGCCCAGTCAATCGGTGAGCCGGGCACCCAGCTTACCCTGCGTACCTTCCACATCGGTGGCGCCGCGGCCCGTATTACCGAGCAGTCGCAGGTACAGGCGAAGTATGACGGTAAGATCGAGTTGAAGGATGTCAAGGTCGTTACCCGCGACGAAGATCTCGAAAGCGAGATTGCCCAGAAGGAAGACCTTGATTCCGAGCAGGTCGTGGTCAGCCGCGACGGTGTGGGCGAGGCCCACATCATCGACAGCAACGGCCGCGTCCGTTCCCGTCTCAAACTGCCGTACGCCGCTATCCTTCACGTCAGGGATGGCCAGGCGATCAAGAAGGGCGACATCATCTTCGAGTGGGATCCCTATACCGGCGCGATCGTGTCGGAGAAGAAGGGCAAGGTTATCTTCAAGGACATCATCAAAGATGTTTCCTATCGCGAAGCCATTGATGACCAGACCGGCCTGATCCAGTCGATCATCACCGACACCAAGGATAAGACGCTCTTTCCGACGATCAAGATTGAGTCCGAGAATGGCAAGACCCTGGCCAGCTACCGTGTCCCTACCGACGCCCAGCTGCAGGTCCAGGATGAACACAAGGTCAAGCCGGGCGATATCCTCGTCAAGATGCCGCGCTTCATCTCGAAGTCGCGCGACATTACCGGTGGTCTGCCGCGCGTTGCCGAGCTGTTCGAGGCCCGGCGCCCGTCCGACCCGGCGGTTATCTCGGAAATCGAAGGTATCGTCGAATTCGGCAAGATCGTGCGCGGCCAGCAGCAGGTGATTGTCCGTGGTGAAGACGCCGACGGCAACTACCACATCGGCGGCGATATGACCGAAGATGATCGCGAATACCTTGTCCCTCACGGTAAGCACATGATGGTGCACGCGGGCGACAAGGTCCGGGCCGGCGACCGTCTCTGTGAAGGCGCCATCGATCCGCACGACATCCTCGACATTCTCGGCGTCTACGAGGCGCAGGCCTACCTGGTCAACGAGATCCAGGAAGTCTACCGCCTGCAGGGCGTGAAGATCAATGACAAGCACATCGAGGTGATCGTTCGCCAGATGATGCAGAAGGTCCTGATCGAGTCGGTCGGTGATACCACCTTCCTTGAAGGCGAGCGGGCCGAGAAGATAAAGTTTTCGGAGGAGAACGCCCGTGTCATCGCCGAAGGCGGCGAGCCGGCCACCTCGCGGCCGCTGCTGCTGGGTATCACCCGGGCCTCGCTGTCGACCGAGAGTTTTGTCTCCGCTGCCAGTTTCCAGGAGACCACCAAGGTCCTTACCGAGGCGGCTATCTCGGGTAAGGTCGACACCCTGATGGGACTGAAGGAGAATGTCATTATCGGCCACCTGATTCCGGCCGGGACCGGCATTCAGAAATACAAGCAGATCGATGTCGAAGCCCCCGAAGAACCCGAGTCCGAAATGCCGCTGGGCGAGGAGTCGGAAGAGACGACCGTGGTGGATATTTTCGACAAAAACGCTTGACAGATCGAAGAAAGACTATAACTTAGCAGGTCTGTGTCGAATCTGTCACATGTATGAAATATAGGAGCAGCTTTGCCGACGATTAACCAGTTAGTGCGTAAGGGTCGCAAGCAGATTGTTGAATCCAGCAACACGCCTGCCCTGCAGGGATCACCGCAAAAACGCGGTGTCTGTACGCGCGTATATACGTCGACCCCGAAGAAGCCGAATTCGGCCCTTCGCAAGGTGGCGCGTGTCCGCCTGACCAACCAGATCGAAGTGACCGCCTACATTCCGGGCGAGGGTCACAACCTGCAGGAACACTCGATCGTACTGATCCGCGGAGGTCGTGTGAAAGACCTTCCCGGTGTCCGCTACCACATTATCCGTGGCACCATGGACACCGCCGGCGTCGGTGAACGCAAACGTGGTCGTTCCAAGTACGGAACGAAGAAACCCAAGTGATGCAGGTGTAAACGATGTCGCGACGCACACGAGCACCACGACGACCGACTATACCCGATCCTCGGTATGGCGACAAGCTTGTTACGCTGTTCATCAGTTGCCTCATGAAGGGCGGCAAGCGCTCGACTGCCGAGTCGATCATTTATGGTTCGATAGATCAACTCGAGAAGAAGACCGGCGAACCGGGTCTCGAGATGTTCCACAAGGCCGTCAACAACGTCAAGCCGGTCCTGGAAGTGAAGTCCCGCCGTGTCGGCGGCACCACCTACCAGGTGCCGGTAGAAGTGAAGCCGGGCCGCCGGACCGCACTGGCCATTCGCTGGCTGATTGCGTATTCGTCCGGACGCTCCGGCCACTCGATGGCCGACAAGCTGGCCGCTGAGTTTTTGGCGGCCGCCAATAATGAAGGTGCATCCATCAAGAAGAAGGAGGATACTCACAAGATGGCCGAAGCCAACAAGGCCTTCGCCCACTTCAGATGGTAACCAACTGTGAGTGAATGTCGCGCCGCCCGCGGCTCGACTCGACCTTGAATCTTGGCCTTGGGAGAGTTGCTGGATGCCCGCAACGTAACTAAGGGAAGTTGACATTCCGGTTTTTCCGAACCCTGCTGATCGGACGACAGGATGTGCAGCTTCAGACAACGTTAGACGACAGTCTGAGCACATGCTAACAATGAAGGATTAGTCAGGGCTTTTTTTTGTCTTATGGACCTGAAGAAAATTAGAAATATCGGCATCATGGCCCACATCGACGCCGGCAAGACCACCACCACTGAGCGTATTCTCTACTATACAGGGAAGACTCACCGTCTCGGCGAGGTGCATGATGGCGCCGCGATTATGGACTGGATGGATCAGGAGAAGGAACGCGGCATTACGATTACGTCCGCCGCCACCACCTCTTTCTGGCGCGACCATGCCATTAATATCATCGATACCCCCGGCCATGTCGACTTCACCGTGGAGGTGGAGCGTTCGTTGCGTGTGCTCGACGGCGCGGTGGCGCTGTTCTGTGCCGTCGGCGGGGTCGAGCCCCAGTCCGAAACCGTCTGGCGCCAGGCCGACAAGTATCGTGTCCCGCGCATAGCCTACATTAATAAGATGGATCGCACCGGCGCCGACTTCGCCGGCACCCTCAAGGCGATGAACGATCGTTTCGGCTCCAACTGCGTGGCTGTGACCGTGCCCGCCGGCGACGGTGAGATGTTCAGCGGCATTATCGACCTGCTGTCGATGACCTACCGGGTTTTCCATGAAGAGTCTCACGGCATGACCTTCGACGATCTGCCGGTGCCGGACGACATGATGGAGATTACGAAGGAATACCGCGAGAAGCTCCTCGAGGCGGTGGCCGAATACGACGACCATCTGCTCGAGCAGTTCCTCGCCGATGAAGAACTCGATCCCGGAAAGGTCATGGCGGCGGTCCGCAAGGCCACTATCCACATGGACATGGTGCCGGTACTGTGCGGCTCGTCGTTCAAAAACAAGGGCGTCCAGAAACTCCTCGACAGCATTGTCGACTTCCTGCCGTCGCCCGCCGACCTGCCGCCCGTCCAGGGGCACGAGGTCGACGATACCGAAAAAATTATCGAACGCGAGTCAAGTATAAAGGCTGCCACCTCGGCGCTGGCCTTCAAGATTGCCACCGACCCGTACGTTGGAAAACTGACCTATGTCCGCGTCTACTCCGGAAAGATCGATGCCGGGTCTTACGTCCTGAATACGACCTCCGGCAAAAAGGAGCGCGTCGCCCGCATCCTGCGCATGCACTCCAACAAGCGCGAAGACATGAAGGAGGCCATGGCTGGCGATATTGTCGCTATTATCGGCCTGCGTGCCACCACTACCGGTGATACCCTGTGCGATCCCAAGCACCCGATTATCCTCGAGCGCATGTCGTTCCCGGAGCCGGTTGTCGCCGTCGCCATCGAGCCGAAGACCCAGGCCGACCAGGACAAACTCACCGACGCGCTGATCAAGCTGGCCGAAGAAGACCCGACTTTCCAGGTCAAGTACGACGAAGATACCGGCCAGACTATTATCAGCGGCATGGGCGAGTTGCACCTTGAAATTCTGATCGACCGCCTGATGCGCGAGTTCAATGTCGGCGCCTCGGTCGGTCGACCCTCGGTGTCGTACAAGGAAACGGTTACGACCGAAATCGAGACCGATTACAAGTTTGCCCGCCAGACCGGCGGTAAAGGGCAGTTCGCCCACGTTTACCTGCGTATCCGGCCCACCAAGGACGGCGAGGAATTCCAGTTCGAGAACAAGCTCGTCGGTACCTCTATTCCGCGCGAGTATGTCCCGGCAATCGAAAAGGGCATCAAGGAAGCGATGACCAACGGTATCATCGCCGGCTACCCGATGACCGGCATCCATGCCGAGGTCTTCGACGGCAATTACCACGAAGTCGACTCCAACGAGATGGCCTTCAAGGTGGCCGGCTCGCTGGCCTTCCAGGACGCCGCTCGCAAGGCCAAGCCGATTATCCTCGAGCCGATTATGGATGTCGAGGTGGTCGTGCCGGAAACCTACATGGGCGCCGTCGTCGGCGATCTCAATTCGCGCCGCGGCAAGATCAACGGTATGGTGCCGCGCGGTGACCTTCAGGTTATCGCCTCCTCCGTGCCGCTCGCCGAGATGTTCGGTTACGCCAATACCCTGCGCAATATCTCGCAGGGACGCGCCGTCTTCTCGATGCAGTTCTCGCGCTACATCAAGGTGCCGCAGGAAGTGGAAAAGAAAATGTTAGAAAAGGAAAAGGTATAACGGAGGAAATCGTCGGCTATGTCGAAGGAGAAATTTGAGAGATCAAAGCCGCACGT
>CAZJCK010000120.1:0-6385 GCA_964544635.1 uncultured Ignavibacteriales bacterium
CGAAATTGCTTTACCTGATCAAACTAATGTCGATGACTGCAAAAAAGGAAGTCGAAAGTCAGCTCCGCCTCCGGCGAATTGACGTTTCGACCTGCAAGTGATCATTAGGACCGCAATGTCAAAACATCGCTTGCGCGGTATCAGTCTTACAAGTGGATTCCCTGCGCCAGAATGACGCAGTTGGTGGTTCTCGTCAGTAGGGGGATGGGTAGGCTGTTTCTCTGACAACGACTGGGCAGACCGGGACGTCTGCCGCCCACATGAATAATAGGCGCCTGGCGGCGCAGGGGAGACCTATGCCGGCGCGACGGGGCTGCTTCCACCCCCAACAACCTCACATTCCCCTTCACTCCCCACTTTTCTCTGCATATATTACTCGATTAAACGTTATAAAGTACAGCATGGCACAAACTACTAAACCAGACCGCGCACAGCTTTTGGCCCGGTCCCCCTTCAACCTCGAGGCCAAATACCAGCCCAAAGGGGACCAGCCCGAAGCCATCCGGCAGCTTACCGAGGGCCTTCGCCGCGGCGACAACTACCAGACCCTGTTAGGCGTCACCGGCTCCGGGAAGACCTTCACTATGGCTAATGTCATCGCCCAGTACGGCCGCCCCACCCTGGTCATCTCCCACAACAAGACCCTCGCCGCCCAGCTCTTCGGCGAACTGCGTGCCTTCTTCCCCAAGAACGCCGTCGAGTTCTTCATTAGTTACTACGACTACTACCAGCCCGAAGCCTATATCCCGACCACCGACACCTATATCGAGAAAGACACCTCGATCAACGAAGACATCGACCGCCTCCGTCTTCGCGCCACCGCCTCGCTTCTGGAGCGCCAGGATGTCATCATCGTCGCCTCCGTCTCCTGCATCTACGGCCTCGGCTCACCGGAAGAATACAAGAAGCAACTGACCTTCGTCGAGGTCGGCGCCGAGATGGATCGCGACGCCCTCATCCGCCAGCTCATCTCGATCCACTACAACCGCAACGATATCGACTTCTCGCGCGGTAACTTCCGCGTCCGCGGCGACACCATCGAACTGATCCCGGCCTACTACGAACACGCCTTCCGCATTGAATTCTTTGGCGACGAAATCGAGCGCATTTCCGAAATCGACCCGCTCACCGGCGAGATCCTCCGCGAACGCGACAAGATCGCTATCTACCCGGCCAAGCACTTCGTCACCTCCAAGCCGCAGTTGCAGCGTGCCATCGAGAGTATAAAAAAGGAGCTGGCCGAACGGCTCGACGAACTGCGCGACAACGACAAACTACTCGAGGCCCAGCGCATCAACATGCGCACCAACTACGACCTTGAAATGCTCAAGGAAATCGGCTACTGTGCCGGTGTCGAAAACTACTCCCGCCATCTCACCGACCGCAAACCGGGGGAGAGGCCGTTCACGCTGATCGATTTCTTCCCCGACGATTTCCTGACCATCATCGACGAATCGCACCAGACCATCCCGCAGGTTCGCGGCATGTTCGCCGGCGACCGCAATCGCAAGGAAACCCTCGTGGAACATGGTTTCCGTCTGCCCAGCGCGCTGGACAACCGGCCGCTCTTTTTCGACGAATTCGAAAGTATGACTCCCAAAACGGTTTTCGTTTCCGCCACCCCGGCCGCCTACGAACTTGAAAAATGCCACGGTGTGGTGGTCGAACAGGTTATCCGCCCCACCGGCCTGCTCGATCCCGTCATTACCGTCAAACCCCTGCGCACCCAGGTCGACGACTTACTCGAACAGGCTCGCGAACGCGCCAAACGCGGCGAGCGCGTCCTCGTTACCACCCTCACCAAGCGCATGGCCGAGGACCTCACCGACTATCTCAGCAAAGCCGGCGTCAAGGTGCGCTACCTGCACAGCGAAATCGACTCGATCAATCGCACCGAGATCATCCGCGACCTGCGGCTGGCGCAGTTCGATGTCCTTATCGGCGTGAACCTGTTGCGCGAGGGCCTCGACCTCCCCGAGGTCTCGCTGGTCGCCATCCTCGATGCCGACAAGGAGGGCTTCCTTCGCTCCGAGCGTTCCCTCATCCAGACCGCCGGACGCGCCGCCCGCAACAAGGGGGGAGAGGTCATCCTCTACGCCGACAAGATTACCGATTCGATGCGCAAGGCGATGGACGAAACCGAGCGCCGCCGCGAGAAACAACTCGCCTACAACACCGAACACAACATCAACCCGGAAACGATTTTCAAGACCCGCGAAGAGATCATCCGCTCGACCCTGTTCGCCGACAGCCGTACCGCCGTAGAGGAACCGACCTACGAAAAACCGTCCGACTTCAGCCGCATGACCCTCGAGGACCAGATCGCATTTCTTTCCGACGCCATGAAGAAATCAGCCGAAAATCTCGACTTTGAAACCGCCGCCGTCATTCGCGATGAAATCAGCGAAATGCAGAAACGTCTGTCGAGCGGGAAGAAGAAGAAACGACGGTGAACGGAGCCCATGAAATGAAACGATGCTTACCGATACTGCTGCTCATCATCGCTGCAACTCTCACCATCGGCTGCGACGAGGAAGAGGTCTTTACGGTCTCCCAGATCGATGAAATCGGCCGCTACCTCGACGCTGTCGAGGAGTCCGAAGAGCTCTTCCGCACCGACAGTCTCCTCCTCGAAGACCCCTACATCCTGCCCTTCGACAACTCCGTCCAGTACCGCGACGTCGTCGATTCCGTCGCCCGGACCCGCGACATCCGCATCGCCGTTACCACCGGGTTCAACGGCGGTCAGTTCGATACTGTCGGCTTCAACCTCTTGGACCTCGGTTTCGGCGGCTTCCCGTATGCCGAGGTTACCTATCTTGATACCATACACCTGACTCGCCTCCGCATGGGCGCCACCGACACGACCGAAACGGCGGTGAGCCTGTCACTTCGACGGCGCGCTCTTGTGCTCAAGGTGGGGGACAACAGCGAACCGTTCAGCGGCTGGCTGCTCTGGGGCTATAACGGCGGCACCACACCGTTGACCGGCGCCCCCGGTACGGCCGGCTTGATCGATTCTGCTTTCTTGAAGTCTGACAGCGGACGGACTGTCGCTGCCGCGCCTGACACCCTCATTGCCACCGTCACCGATGCCAATGGTGAGACGGACCCAGTGAGTTTCGGCTACACGCTGCTCACTCAGTTCCTGATGGTGCCCCCCGGCGACGAACTGGAAATACGCACCTTCAAGAGCAGTTCCGCCACCATTTCAATCCTGGCCAATTATGAATCCGACGCCGGCTTTACCAAGAAACTGCTGGCCACCCCCTCAAGCGCCACCTTTTTCAACCTCGATACCCTGGTAACTCCGATCAGCTCCAATCGTATCTGGAACATGGTCTGCTTCCAGACCATACGTCTCCAGTCCGGCCAGGTGACAACCGCCGGTATCTGGTGCGTGCCATATCGAAGAGTTCAATAAAACTCAGCCGTCGGACGACAAGTCGCGCATGCCCAGCCCTTCATTGTACAACTGAAGATAGCGCTGCTCGATGTGGTGCGATTCCATCTGCGCCCGCATCAGATCGCCGCGCGACAGCACCGCAAGTACTTGTGATCCGTCAAAAACTGGAATGTGACGCACCTTGTGCTGACTCATCATACCGGCCAGCATCGACAGGTCGTCGTCCGGCAAACCGATCACCGGGTTCGTCGACATGCAACCCGATACCCGCAATGACTTGTACTTGCCGTTCGACTTTTCGATAATTTGCATCACGTCGGCGTCGTTGATCAACCCGATCAGCTTCCCTGATTCGTCCACCACCGGCAGACATCCAATGTCGTGAGTGACCATGAGCTTCATGGCGTCGGCGATAGTGGTCGAGGGAAGGACGGTAACGACGGCTTGCGGCTTTTGCGCCAATAGCGTACGAACCAACATACCTTATCCTTTCGTTTGTGCACGTTACGCCCCCGGGGATGTGTCCCTCGATCGCTGTGCCTCATTATAGATAATCAGATCGAATTAGACAAGAAAAATCGCCCATTAAAACCCATTATCTCTTAACGACTTACCGGCTTTTTGGGAAACTGGTCAACGTGGACTGGGAATGTGTCTTCTGTCAATTTTTACCGGTTTAACTTGAATATGTCACCCCTGCGCCGGTATATTCCCCGAGATCACCAGACGAAACAACACAACACTACGGATAGGCAGAAAGAAAAAAACACGGAGGAACGATGAAAAAAAGAATCTCACAGCTGCTACCGCTGCTGATTATTGTCCTGTTTGCCACCTCGTTTATCGGCTGCGGCACCCAGGTGCCGTCCGGGCACCGCGGTGTCTTCTACTACAAGTTCTTCGGCGACGGAACCGAAATGGGGATGATCTATCCCGAGGGCTTCAACTGGCACCTCCCCTGGAACACTATGTACGTCTACCAGATCCAGTTGCAGGAACGCCGGGAAGATCTCGAAGTGCTGTCATCCGACGGCGCCTCGATCCAGATGGAGGTCTCGCTCCTGTACCGCCCGGTGCCCGAAAAGCTCGATTCGCTTCAGATAGAGATCGGGCCGCGCTACTACGATGTTGCGGTCGCGCCAACCGTCAGGGGGATCGCCCGCGCTGTCGCCGGCCAGTACAAACCGGAAGAGATCTATTCAACGAGACGAGAAGAACTCAACACGCAGATTTTATCACAACTGCAGGACGCGATGTCTCAGCGGTATATTGCTATCGAAAAGGTACTGGTGCGCGATGTCAAGATCCCGGTCAAGATCTCCGAGGCGATCAACTTCAAGCTGACTGCCGACCAGGAAGCCCAGCGCATGCAATTCGAGATCGAGAGAGAAAAGCGCGAGGCTGACCGCAAACGGATTGAGGCCCAGGGTATCGCCGACTTCCAGGAGATTGTCAGCAAAGGTATCACAGCGTCATACTTGAAATGGAAGGGTATCGAAGCGACCCAGAACCTGGCGGAGTCACAAAATTCGAAGATAATCGTGATAGGAAACTCGTCCGACGGTATGCCGGTCATCCTCTCCGCCGACAAGTAGCAAATCAATGTGGGCGGCAGACGTTCTCGTCTGCCGCTGCTCGCGTTGCGCGAATACGGATTTTCGGTGGGCAGTCTCCGCCTTGGGAGGCTGCCTTTCGTTTTGGATGGTAATTCGCAGGATCGCCCGCCCCCGGTTGGGCAGCCTTGCCTTTGCAAGGCTGCCTTTTTTTGTCATGATGAATGGCCCTCATCACCCGTCGCCCCGGACAAGATTCGGCGCAGCCGAATCGCAGAGCCGGGGCCCAGTCTGACCGTCTTGGCGACGCCCAATCCCGGTGCCCCGCCTTTCAGGCGGACTCTTCAAATGTCATCCCGGCCTTGAGCCGGGATCCAGCCCACCGAATGAAGAAAATTCCACCAAACGGTCAGTGTGCCCGCTGCTACTTCACCAGCATCATCTTTTTCGTTTCGCTGAAGGTCTCGCTCGTCAGGCGATAGAAGTAGACACCCGACGATACCGGATCGCCGCGATCATCCGTGCCCGTCCAGACTACCGAATATGACCCGGCCGGCAGCTCTTCCGATACGATAGTGGCAACACGCTGTCCGAGGACATTGAGGACATCAACCGTCACATCGGAACGACGTGGCAGGGCAAACTCGATCGTCGTCGACGGGTTAAAGGGATTGGGGTAGTTCTGGGCGAGTACGTACTCCGATGGCAGTTTTCCTGTTCCGATCGTAGTCACTTCTGTGGAAATATCACCGAAGTAGTGCAGGCATCCTTCGCTGTCGGCGCTGTACAAGCCTCGGTTTCCGACGCTTATCTTCCCATAGAATCCGGGCCAACGCCAAACCGTCTTGTAGTCTGAAACCCTGACGCCGTACAAATAGTCCAGAGCGGCAACGAAAAGCACTCCGTCTGAGATTACCGGATTGTTGACTATCAGAGTGTCTTCAGTGAATCGCCAGATATCCTCACCGGTGAGAGCATTGCAGGCAACTACACGGCCGCTATCTCGCAGGTAAATAACGGAATCATATACCGGAGGCGTTTGATCGGGCCAGATGTTCACGTCCCAAATAGCAAATCTGCCGTACTCTCCCTTTCGCTGCCAGACGGGCTGGCGGTCTGACAATCGAATCGCCGTCACTGAGCCGCCGATTGTGGCAAAGGCTAGGCCGAGTGTCGTATCTATTACTACAGCTGAGTTGCTCTGGAACGGCCCTCCTGACAGTGCATCTCCAAGGTCCACTTTCGTGAGGTCAAGCGAAAACACCCACAGGCCGTCTGTAATCGATTGCTGATGATAGTACTGGATCAGAACTGTGTGAATCGTATCCCGATAGATGGTTGGCGTCCAGCCGGTTCGCTGTGGAAGCGATACCCACCAGATTTGCTCACCGGTATATGCATCCAGACAGGCCATTCCACCGTAGGT
>CAZJCK010000121.1:0-6236 GCA_964544635.1 uncultured Ignavibacteriales bacterium
CGTCGCGGTGGCCGACCTCGACGGCGACGATGTCGGCGACTTCGCAGTCTACCAGTCATCCCACGAATTCCTGGTGACATTCATCAATGCCGGTGACGGCACCTACAGCACCGACAAGGCGTATGTCCTGGCCGATTTTCTGAGCGACATTGCGATTGGCGATGTCAACTACGACAACAAACCGGATATCCTCCTCAGCAACATGACCGACGAAGTAATCGAGTTATACTTGAACGACGGCGCCAACGCCTTCAGCCTCGACACCAGCTATTCGACCGGTGCGGTCCCGCGCGGTTTGGTCTTTGAAGATTTTGACGGCGACGGCTACGACGACCTGGCGGCAGCATCATATACCAACGACGATGCCGCGGTCTTTATCAACCGGATGTCGCTGATCCTGTCGGTTGACGATGTTACCCCCAACGGTGTATTGCCCGACGTCTTCACGCTGGAGCAGAACTACCCCAATCCGTTCAACCCCGAAACGAAGATTCGCTTCGCGTTGCCGACAGCGTCGGATGTACGGGTGGAAGTATTCAACATGCTCGGACAATCAGTCATGATCCTGGTAGACGAACACCTGACTGCCGGAATAAAAGAGATTGCGTGGCACGGCACCGATGAATCCGGCCGTGCGGTTTCGTCCGGTATGTACTTCTACCGCATCACCGCCGACGGCTTTTCAGCGTCAAAAAAGATGTTGCTACTCAAGTAACAACTGCGTCGACATTTATCAAATTATACAACGGCACCGGGCGGACTTACTCCCGGTGCCGTTTTTGCATGCGGTCAACATCGAAAAATGTTATCTACGAAACTGGCTGTCAGTCTCCCGGACCGTTGACGATTGATCGGTAGTCCGGCGAATCGGTTACGATGCTTATCTCAACAGCAGCATCTTTTTGGACGTCGCAAAACCCTCGGCCGATAGTCGATAGAAATATATGCCGCTGGCAACATTCACGCCAGCCGCATTGGTACCGTTCCACACCACCGTGTATTCGCCTGCGGCCAGGTCCTGGCTGACCAGTGTCGTCACCCGCTGCCCCAGCACGTTGATCACTTCGAGCATCACGTCACCTGCGACGGGTATGCTGAAATCGATCGTGGTGCTCGGATTGAACGGATTGGGATAGTTCTGGCCAAGCTGGTACGTATCCGGCAATTCCGGGAGACCGTCGTCCTCGACATCGGTAACGATATCCATGACGGTCGTATCTTCGAACGTACCGTCCTGATCGGCATCCTTGAGAAGTAGTGTGGTCGACGCTTCCAGCATGCCCCACACCGGGATAATCTTCTGCGTCATATCGGAATTGATCAGAGTAGAACTGAATGACTGTGTCATCTCGTCTTCCGCCAATGCGGCGTCGGCATTCCAGAGGATGAGTTGATACGCCTTAGCGATGCCGGTATTCCAGATGGTAATCGCGCCCGCACTATCAATCGAAAATTCGAGTGAATCGATCGGGGCGAACGTCATGCCGGCCAGCTCGACATACCGCTCGGAAGAATCGGTCGTTTGAACTGCGGAGACCGACACATTTTCATGCAATCCGCTCACCCTCGCTATCGACATCGCATTGTCGCCGATTGTAAGGTGCTCCGAATGCGTAGAATCACCCCCACCACGCCGGTACCTGAATGTCTTGTCGACCGTCTGCCACAGCACATCGACAGTATCGCTCAGCTGGCTGAGTTCGACGGTATAGTCCGAACGGGGAATCATATAGCCGATCGGCCGGGGACCGCGGAAATCCGGTTGCAGCGGTACGATCGGGAAGCCGGCCGTGTCATCGTTGTACCACTGTCCCAAAACTGCGCCGAACTGCCGCCCGGTGCTGTCGGTCATCAGGATATCCTCCCGTCCCGACACCATGACCATCACGACGTCCGATTCATCTTCCGACGTCATGTTAGCGGCCAATGCCTGAGATCCTGCCGGGTCGGTCGGATAGTCCTCAAATTCGGAAAGCGGCAGCGACGTAAACAAGCCGCAGCAGGTATCGGCCCAGACCAGGTCGCTGTCATCGGTCGGCGGGTCGTAGCTCCAGAGACTGTTGATTGAGTCGACCCGGATGAAAGTAGAGGAGTCACCCGGGAAGTTGTTGTCGTAAACATATATCCGATAGATACCCAAACTGTCGGGCATGTTTTCGATACGGTACGGCACGACCGTGTGACCGCGAATCTCCTGGTCAATCGCATCCTGGATTTCCGATACGCTGGTCGGCAACACCATCGACATCATCGATAATAACCGGGGCAACTGGAAAGTGGCCATCGAGCTGTCCCGAATCAACCGGAGTGTCTCCATCGGCGTATCATTGAAGTGGCGCAGACCAAAAATGAGGTGCTTGTAGCCGAACTGGTAACTCCAGTACTTGTTCACAGAACGTCGCCATATGAGATTCAGCGGCAGCTCACGTATGCGATCCGGCGCCAGTATAATCTCCGTCGTAATGGGCTGGTATCGAAATGCCAGCAGGCTGCTCACAGCAAAACCATAGCAGGAGCCGTCCCAGCCCCGCTTCGACAATCTCTCCCAGAGCAGGTATGCGGCCGGCCTGACCAGTCTGGGAGTCTTCTTGCGGATAAAACAGTAGTCCTCACCCCAACCATCCTCGAACGTCCACCAGTCGGGGAACCGCGAACGATCGTCTATACCGCGCAGAGGACGAGGCAGCGTGCTGTAGTCAAACGACTGCCAGTACTCCTCCGGCCAGCACACCGCCGAGTCGTTTGCGAATGCCCAGCTGTGGTTGCCGAACGTGAATGGCTCGATGTAGTACGTGCCGGCCTTGCGCTGCAGCCAACGCACTTCGAGCGCCGAGTCGGCTGTGATAGGAAACGTAAACGGCTCTTCGACGGCCGCACACGGTGCGTTACCGTCGGAGATTCGAATCTTGCAGTACGCCGCGTTGGTATCCGGTACAAGCCAGGTGAGGCGACCGCGCTTGGCGTCGGCCCGGTTGTGGATCACCTCCCAGGTAACGCCGCTGTCGAGCGACACCTCCACCAGCACGAGGTCGGCCGTGGTCGCGGTGTCCCAGGTAATGTCGAATACGGTTCCATACTCGAGGGTGTCGGAGACGGTTGGCGACAGCAGGGTGAGATCCGACGACTCCGCCCCGCTGACGACACCGTTCCAGATCGCAAAACCGCGCGCGTAAATATTGGTACCGTTTAATTGAGTGAAGTCCCCCGCTACAGCAAGCTCGTTGCCATAATGGGCGACATTCATGATCCCCCCATTGACCCCCGGGCCCAGTGGCTGCCACTCCAGGCCATCCCAGCGCGCAACGTTGTACACTCGAAACGGGTCGCTTTCGTCACCCACAAATTGCAGTGGGTCGCCGGTCAGGTAGACATGACAGCCGACCGTATGAAGGTCGGACACATCGGGTACGGCCACGCCTCCCGCGTAGCCAATCCAGAGCGAGTCTTGAAACTGCGTGATAAACTCGGGGCGATCGAGAAAGCCGGCCATGATGATCTCACCCTGGGGGGAACGTTCGATGACATACGGCGTACCGTCACCCGTCTTCTTATTGCCCAGGCCGGTCCAGGAGTTGCCGTCCCACATCGCCACGCCACGGCAGGTGACACCGTCGATGACGTCAAACGAACCGCAGATATAGACCTCATTGGTGAGAGAATCGATGTAGATGTCCTGGACCGACATCGGCGTCCCGGGCGACACCGGACCTCCGACCGCCGACCACTCACTACCGTCCCATCGGGCGATACCGGCGACCGTCACCGAGCCGGCCAGCTCGAAGCCGCTGCCGACTACATACAGGTTGCCCAGCGTGTCGATCGCCATTTCGCGAGCCGAGCCGGTCGAAAGACCGCCGTCCATGTCCGACCATTGAGAACCATCCCACATGGCGATATTGCTGACCGGTATGCCGCCGGCCAACTCCAATGAATTGCCTGACACATAGACCGTGTCGCCATTCACGGCAATGCTGCCCCCCCCGCTGCCGAGCCCTTCGCCCAGAGCGCGCCACTTCTGACCGTCCCATTTGGCGATGTTGTTGACCCTGACACCTCCGGCGTATTGAAAGCCGCCGCAAACATAGAAGTTGCCCGCATCATCCACTGCCACGTCATTAGCGCGGAGGGACGAGGAGATATATGTGTCGAAACCGTCACCGAGTGACCACTGAACAGAATCATTTACTTGTGAGGGTGACTTGGTCAAGAACACGCTGTGAAAAAGCGAGCTGTCACCGGCAAACTCAAACTCACCGCCGACTGCCAGGTAATTCCCCTGGATACTCTCCAGTGCGTAGATCGGATCACTGGTGGTGAGGGGAGTCGTTTCCCATGAGTCGGATGAGAAATTCCATGCAGGAACTGAACCAACAAACAGGGTACCGGAAGAGTCGAAGTCACCGGCAAATCGCAACGGGCTGACTGAAGCGGGGTATTGTTTGATGGCATATACCGGTCCGTTGAGGCCGTCACCCAATGGATCGTACCTCCCGTCGTCCTGATCATACATGACACAGTTGCTGACGGTGGAATCGCCGGCTATGGTGAAATCGCCTCCGACGTAGATTTCATTGTTGTAAAAAGAGCTGCCGGGCCGGGCGAGCGCATAGACCGGCCCATTTGTCCGCGGAACCCAGGAACTACCTGCGGACAGGTTGGAAATACCGACCCGCACCACGTTGCCGAGCGAATCACCGGGAGCTCGCACAAAATTCCCGCCGACCAGTATGTCCTGGTCGACCGACAATCCAGACGTACCCGGTACCTGAAGCAGAGCATAAACCGCCGGGGTCTGACCTGGCTCAAAGATAAAACCGATTGGCTCGTCGCGGACTCCGAGAAATCCCTGGGACTCGTCCCAGACAGCAAAGAGCAACGTGATGATCGTATCGTTGTCGCCGATTTGATCAAACTCGCCGCCGATGTACAGCCGGTCGTCATACTCAAGCAGGGCATTGACCGGACCGGTGCACTGATCCGACGAATCTCCCGACAGCGTGCTCCAGGAACCGTCCTTGCGCAGGACGGCGATATTATCGAATGTCATGCCGTTACTGGAGAAACTGAAATCGCCGCCAATGACGAGATCGCCGTTCGGCAGCTCCTCGACGGCGCGGATTTCAGCATCGGTACCGAGCGGTCCGGTCTCCTGCAAATGCCAGGTGCGGTCGACAAGATCGAAAATGACGAATTCTTTGGAAAAGGCACCGGTCTGGCGAAGCCCGAGGATATCGCCGGCCACCACCAGTGAATCGCCCCAGTGTTGCAGCGCCTTGACGGTCCCTGAAACTCCCACCGGACCAAAATTTCTGGACCACAGAGAATCATCGTCCTGGCCAGAAACGCTTGAGGTCAGAAGCAGGGCACAGAAAAGGCCCGAGATAAGACGGCTCACCATGTGGCACGACCTTTCTGGAGTCGTCCGGGGGATGAACTGGCGTCGGCTCAATCCTGTGCATCAACCGGAATTAAGTTAAAATGGATATTTTTTTAATATACTCTCCATAATCAAACCGTCAAGCACTATTCCGGCCTGATCCTCGGATGCGGCCGGCTGATTTGAGGAGATTTCTCGGCTGGCTCACGCCATGGCCCAACTGGCTCGCTGTGTGCTAGAGCACAAACTTGTGAGGCACCCACGTCATGACTGTCATCGTCTACTCTAAGCCCCCGACAAACGACACCGGCAATTGCTTGGTGCCCCATCCGCTTGCGGTGGGCGGAGCATCCGCTCCGCCAGTACTTTAGATTGGTCAATCAATCCTCCCCCAACAAATTGACCCCGCCAAAAGGCGGGGTCAAATATAATGGCGGCCCCAATATCACTCTCGGCAAACTTTTGTGAGATTCGAGTTCCCGGTGAGGACGCGCTATTCTACATCAAGCGGAAATCGTTGGAAGACAATTACATAGAGCCTTATGGCGATCCACCCTACTGCTTGGCGAGAGCAACCAGCACCTCGATCGGATATTGCCCCTTAAGCGGGGACAATAGCGTCCTATGGAGATCGTGGTTCACCAACTGAAGCGGCCTACCCATGTGCAGAAAATCCATCTTTACCTGGAAGACGAGCTGGTTCATCGACGCCAGCACGCTCTTGTCTCCTGCCTTGCAAAAATCGACCGAGTTCATTGCCGGAGCAATATCGAAGTGGTAAAGACCCAAAATGCCATCGCGCGTAAGACAATCGTCCAGAGCCTTCATGCCCTACTCTACGAACGCCTGCCCGTTAGGA
>CAZJCK010000122.1:0-6002 GCA_964544635.1 uncultured Ignavibacteriales bacterium
GGCATCCAACATGGACGGTTGCCGAATGACCTCACGATACAACTCAAGAAGTACGACTACCGTCGGTTATGTGCGGAACGTTCGTCTTTCCGCTCTCCATATGGATATGCTGGACCCCAGCCGTCGCTGTGGTGACAAAGAAGAGAACTGCTCGTTCGTTGCAGAGATGTGCAGACTGGGCCCCGGCTCGGCATCACTAGGCTGCGCCTCGGATTTGGCCGGGGCGACACGAATCTGCCGCCCACAAACCTCTTCCCAGCCTCACCGCAGCACTCACCGCCGGGCAATCCCCCTACCCCTCTGCAAGCTCCTTCATGATCTCGCGCGCGATCACGATCCGCTGTACCTCGTTTGTTCCCTCGAAAATCTCGCACAGTTTGACGTCGCGATAGATCCGCTCAACGTTGTACTCGTGGGTATACCCGTAGCCGCCCAGAATCTGTATCGCCTGGTGCGCGATCTCGGTGCCCATCTCCGACGCATACATCTTCGCGATCGCTGCATCCTTGATCACACTCTGGCCCGAGTCCTTCTTCCACGCCGCTTCATACACAACCATCCGCGACGCATGCAGCTTCGCCTGCATCTCCGCAAGCTTGAACTGGATCCCCTGGAACTTGAAGATTTCCTGGCCGAATTGCTGACGTTCATTGGAGTACTTTACTGCAATCTCGAACGCCCGCTGTGCCATCCCGACCGACTGTGCCCCCACCGAGATGCGACCGTGATTCAAGGTTTCCATAGCGATATTGAAGCCGCGCCCGACCTCGCCAATCTGGTGCGATTTCGGCACCCGGTAATCGGTGAAGATCAACTCCGATGTCGGCGACGCCTTGTAGCCCATCTTTTCTTCGTTCTTGCCGACCTCAAACCCGGGCTGATCGGTCTCGATGACGATCGCCAGGATCCCCTTGGTCCGCAACTCCGGATCGGTCGTCGCAAACACCAGGATGTAATCCGCAATCGAACCCTGCGTCACCCACAACTTGGTGCCGTTCAGAATCCAGTGATCGCCGTCATCCTTCGCATGCAGCGTCAGCGATGCCGCGTCCGATCCCGAACCGGCCTCACTGAGTGAATACGCCGCGAATTTCTCACCGCCGCAGACGGGGGGGAGAAATTTCTGTTTCTGCTCCTCGGTCCCGAACTCCAAAAGCGGCACCGCGAACAGCGAACCGTGCACCGCCGCCGCCAGGGCGTGCGACGCACACCCGCGCGCCAGTTCTTCGATCGAAATCGTATAGGCCAGGTTGTCCAGACCGGCGCCCCCATACTCCTCCGGCACCTTCACACCCATCAACCCCAGCTCCGCCATCTCGCGGATCAGATCCTTGTCGAGCGCCGCCTGCTTGTCAAACTCACCCGCCCGGGGAAACAACTTCTCGTCGCTGAACTTACGCGCTACATCGCGTACAAAAATCTGTTCATCAGATAACGTAAAATCCATCTTCGCCTCTTGCTTATCTCTGTTTTCTTCTCATACTTTCACATCTATACGCAAGGCCGCGGCCCCGCCGCAAGGCTCATCCCAGCCGTCGACGGATCATCTCCTGAAACGCCCGGCGCGCCTTGTGGCCGCTCTGTGCCTCGACATCGGGAGAATAGTTGGTCGTGCCATTAATATCGTAGGTATACACCGTCCCGTTCAGCGACTCCATAAACTCGATCCCGACCATATCAAACCCGGCATTCTTCGCCAGGTCTATGTACTTTTCGACCAGCGGATGCTCAAAACCTTCCACATACTCAAACACGCCGTTGATATCACACACCGCCCCGGACTGACCGCTCGCATCCGGCCCGCAGGCATCCGCCGGGCACAGGTCAAAGCCCGCCGCCGTCGAGCTGTGCAGTGCATACACTAATTCGCCGTCGACCAGCTCCACCCGCGTAATCCGCTCATGTCGCGGTTCTATATATTCCTGCACCAGCATGATACCGTCCGGCGACGGCTCAAATTCTTCCGAATGCAGGTACTCCGACAGCGCCGCCATGGTATCAAACTTGTGAATGCCGATCCCCTTGCCCGAACAGTTGTGCTTCGTAACCACCGGGAATATCAGCCGTCCTGCCGCCCGAGCCAGGTCCGCCACATCCGAGCCGAACACCGTATTCGGATAGCTCAACCCGTGGCGCTTGAGCAGCTGGTACTGCGCCACCTTGCTCAACTCGTAGTCTATCGTCCGCTTGTCATTGACAACGACCCGGTGGTACGCCGCCAAATACTCCAGGTACTGCTCCGCGCGGATATGCGACAGGCGGTGTCCCCGTGACGGCGCCGACGGTGACACGCGGTTCAGGAAGATCACGTTGTCGGGCGGCTGGTTCAAATCCAGCTCCGTCTCTTCTATGAAATTCAGGCGGTGTTTCACCCCGATTTCATCCAGCGCCTCGACAAAAAACGGCAGCCATGCCTCGTTCTCATAAATAATCTCAACCACGCGCCGCCACCATCCGCAGTGATCGCACTGCCTCGAGGTCATGATGAATCAACAGCCGCGCCATCTTCCGGCCCGAGAACCACTCGCCGTCATACTCCGCCGCAACCTTGTCGACCAGCGCGGGGAGGAGGTCAAGCGTGATCCTGCGAACCTCTGTCAGCGTTACAACGATCGAGGTACTCTCAACCAACTGCGGTTCTTCTCCAAGCGCCTGCAACTGACGTTGCTCCAAGTGTATCAAATGCTCCAACTCCTGCTTGCGTCCCAGCCACGGTTCTGCGAGCGGTTCAGTCGCCATTAATTGAGAACTCGTCAGCTGCACCACATTCACCAGTTCACGGTGACTCAAGTTCAACAGCCAGCCAATCTCAAAGGCATCATCGGATGACAGGGGAGAGCGGTCCGCCTCAAAGAATGCCCGGTGCAACCGCGACTCGGCGGCCTGCACCGGCTCGACCAGATCCGGCATTTCATCCGGCTCGTCCGACAGCATCGCGGCATCGTAATGATACCCCTCCCGCCATGCCAGGTATGACTCGG
Organism: uncultured Ignavibacteriales bacterium; assembly: GCA_964544635.1. GTDB lineage: Bacteria > Zixibacteria > MSB-5A5 > GN15 > FEB-12 > CAZJCK01. The sequence goes on from CAZJCK010000122.1 coordinate 2,982, forward strand.
CGCGTTCTCCTGCCCGGGCGAAGAACGGATCACCCGGCTCAATTTCAACCGCGCAGCCGGCCAGGTCCAGCAGCCACAGCACAGCCGGGCCGCACGGCAGGTGTTCAACTCCGATCGTGTGGGACATATGCCCAACATACCGACCTCACTCCATGGCGGCAAGCAGCTTCACGACTATTCCTCTTCGTACTGGCGTTTAATCCGATTCAGCACATCCGGATCAGCCAGCGTCGTCGTATCCCCCAGCACCTTGCCCGTGCCGATATCCCGCAGCAGGCGCCGCATGATCTTGCCCGACCGGGTCTTCGGCAGATCCGGCACGAACATGATCTGTTCCGGCTTGGCCAGCGCCCCGATCTTCCGCGCCACGAAGTCACGCAACTGCGAGATCGTCTTCTGGTCATGCTCCACCCCCGGCCCCGGCGTCACGAACGCCGCCAGCGCCTCCCCCTTCAATTCGTGCGGGATGCCGACCACTGCCGCTTCGACTACCGACGGATGTTCGACCAGCGCCGATTCAACCTCCATCGTCGAAATGCGGTGCCCGGCCGTATTAATGACATCATCCACCCGGCCCAGCACCCAGAAATACTTGTCCTTGTCGATCTTGGCGCCGTCCCCCGGAAAATAAACGCCGTCCCACTTCGACCAGTAGGTATCGATCAGCCGCTGACGGTCCCCCCATATTCCGCGCAGCATCCCCGGCCACGGCTTGGTGATCGCCAGGTAGCCACCACCATGTTTCACCACCTTACCCTCATCATCCAGGATCTCCGCCGCAATCCCCGGAAACGTATGTGTTGCCGACCCCGGCTTGGTTTCGGTGACCCCCGGCAACGGCGTGATCATGATATGCCCCGTTTCCGTTTGCCACCATGTATCCACGATCGGGCACTTCTTGTTCCCGATCACCGTATGGTACCACACCCACGCTTCCGGGTTGATCGGCTCACCGACAGTCCCCAAAAGGCGAAGCGACGACAGGTCATGCTTCTTCGGCCATTCGTCCCCCCACTTCATAAACGCCCGGATTGCCGTCGGCGCCGTGTAAAATACATTCACACCGTAGTCTTCGACAATCTGCCAGAAACGGTCAGGGTCCGGCCAGTCCGGCGCTCCTTCGTACATCACCTGCGTGGCGCCATTCGCCAGCGGGCCATACGTAATGTATGAATGCCCTGTGATCCACCCGCAATCAGCCGTACACCAGTACACATCCTCCGGCTTCAGGTCAAACACCAGCTTGGTCGTCGCATACACGCCGGTCAGGTAACCACCGCACGAATGCATGATCCCTTTTGGTTTGCCGGTTGTCCCCGACGTATACAAGATGAACAGAGGGTCTTCGGCATCCATAACAGCCGGTTTGCAATAGTTGTCCGCCTCCTGCATCAGACGGTGATACCAGTGATCCCGCCCCTCCTTCACGCGTAACAGGAAATCCCCGCGCTTGACTATCACCACATGGTCAATCGACGGACAGTCGGCGATGGCCACATCGGCATCATGCTTGAGCGGGATGATCTGACCGCGACGGTACCCGCCGTCCGCCGTAATCAGCATCTTCGCCCCGGCATCATTAATACGGTCGCGCAGCGAATCGGGGGAGAAGCCGCCGAATACCACCGAATGAATGGCTCCGATCCGCGCACACGCCAGCATCGCAATCACCAGCTCCGGGATCATCGGCAGGTAGATCACCACCCGATCCCCTTTCTTGATCCCCAGCCCCTTCAGCGCATTGGCGAACTTGTTTACATCCCGGTACAGCTCGGCATACGTCAACGTCCTCCGGTCCCCCGGTTCCCCCTCCCACATCAAGGCGGCCTTGTTGCGGTTCGGTCCGGCGATATGCTGGTCCAGGCAACTCTCGGTAACATTGAGCCTGCCGCCGATAAACCATTTGGCGTCGGGCGCCTTGAACTCAAACGCCTTCGTCCACTTCTTCTGCCACACCAGCTCCCTGGCCATCGACTCCCAGAACCTGGCCGGGTTTTTCGAGGCCGTTTCGTAGATCGACTTCTTGTTCACCGTCGCCGCTTTGACGAACGCCGCCGGTGGTTTGAACTTCCGCTTCTCCTCCAACAGCGTATCAATCGTAGCATGAACTTCCGACTTGACGATCTTCTTTTTGGTCGCCGTTTTTCTCTTGCGCGCCTTTTGGGCCATTGATGATCTCCTTTCGGGGATTGCTCGATTTTCGGTTATAATGACCCGACAGGTCCGCAGAGTCAAGCTTGACCTTTCGCTGCCACGGCCGGCGCCGACGGACCGGGCTTGTCTTCCCTGGGCCCCTGACCCCGATCTCCGACAATGTCCAACCGTTTTCACACATTGATACTCCCGTTTCACATATCCGATATCACCCTGCAGGATACTCGCCACAACCGCCCTGTCTGCCCGAATATGACCGCTCAAATCGGTTGGCCCGACTTTTGCACCAACGCCCCCTGAAGACCTATTAGACCTTGACTTTATTGGCTTTACGGGTATATTTTCATGAACGAGATTGGGTTTACTACAAGACTTTTGTACTACATACAATTACCTGAGTTAGCTGTACATACTCTCGTAACTAACAGCACGATCAGGGGCGGCGAGACACTCTCCACCAGTGAATCGCATATTCTGCCCAGCCGACTCCCGGTTTGCCGGGCATAGGCGCAACGTGCGTCCTGTTGTGCTTTGGAGGAAAGATGAAGCGGATTGGGTTATCCACTAGAATCCCTGCGACTGCGATAACGTTACTACTTGCCGTCCTGTTACTCTCGACGCCGACCTCTTCGGCCGAAACAGCCGTCACACCCATCCTGGTTGTCGACACGGTAACGATCTGTCTTGGGGACACCGTCAACGATACCATCAGCGTACCGATCAGCCAACCACTCAACGATACTGCCGACATTACCCAGATTGAGGGCCCCGGCAGCTTCGAACGTCAGCCCGGCGACTCTCTTTTCGGTTACTACAGCCTCATTCCCGACACGGCCGGCACCTACGAAGCTGTTTTCAAGGTTATCG
>CAZJCK010000123.1:0-5466 GCA_964544635.1 uncultured Ignavibacteriales bacterium
TTGATGCCGCCGCCGGCCTGTCATCGGATCATGAGCGGAGCCGGGCATTGACTGCTGTCGGTGAGACCACCCGGACCGGCCAGCGATCGTCCAAAACCTGGTACTGACGTAAACTAAAAGCTGCCGATCTCCAGGTTACCTTGGAGGTCGGCAGCCGAACTTCGGTTTTCGATCTATATGTGGTCAAGAGGCCAGGTTCTTTCCCCCCGATCAGCCTGTTGACACCCCGTCAGGCGCGTTGAATAATTCCCTTACAACACTTCTAACGGGCCCTATGCCGGGCCGCTACGATGATCGACATCAATATCAATGTGCAATAACCGTGCCCGAAGTGGGACCGCATGCGCGCAAAAATGTCGTTGTCGCACAGCAGCTTACGCGCGACACAGAAGAGCGCCACGGCCGACAGGTTACTTTCACCATAACACGGCGAAAACAAAAAGGTACGATATACCTTATTTAAGGCCGAGTTCTTTACAGAGCTTTCGGAAGTTAGAGGGATCAACATCGAGATCGCGGGCGGCCGCGCTCATGTTGTTGTTGTAGCGATCGAGGGCCTGCACGATAAGGGTGCGCTTATATTCCTGCAGCTTACTGCTAAGGCCGGTGCGACGGCTGCCGCCATCCGGTCCGTTACGGTCGACTCCCTGCAACCCCAGATATGTCTCGACCTGCGTTCGGGTGATATAGTGTGACGGCGTGACATCGATGAGCGACTGCACGGCATCCATGAGCTGGCGCACATTGCCCGGCCAGTCGAACTGGATGAGTGCATTGCGCGCTTCCTGGTCAAAGATCTTCAGCCCACGGCCGGTCTTGTTGGCGTGACGTTCGGCGAAGTAGTCGATGAGGTCCGGGATATCGCCGCGCCGCTCGCACAGGGCGGGCATGTGAATGGTGACACCGTCCAAACGATAGTAGAGATCTTCCCGAAAGCGGCCGTCCTCCACCAGCCTCTTCAAGTCGTGGTGGGTGGCACACAAGAGACGGACATCGACCTTGCGTACATCAGGTGCGCCAATTCGTTGGATCTCCCCGGTTTCCAACACCCGCAGCAGTTTTCCCTGGGTGGTGACATCGAGGTCGCCGACCTCGTCGAGGAAGACGGTGCCGCGGTCGGCATACTCGAACACGCCCACCCGGTCGGCGACGGCGCCGGTGAAGGCGCCGCGCACATGGCCAAACAACTCAGCCTCGACAAGATCGGGCGCCTTGTGGTTGCAGTTGAAAATGGCGAGGCGCTGGCCGGCGCGTTCGCTGCGACGATAAAGCGCCCGGGCGACCAGTTCCTTGCCGGTACCGGTCGGACCGAGAATCACCACCTTGCTCATCGTGGGACCAACCTTCTCGATCGTCCGATACACCTGCTGCATCTGCTCGGAGTGCCCAACCAGGTCGTATTCTTTTCGGGCAAGGCGTACCATTTCGGCACCCTCGCCACTGAAGCGACGATATCGGACAGCCTGGGCGACTTCGCGGATCAGGCGTTCCGGTTTTTCGTTCTTGGTGATATATGCGAACGGGTGGTATTTCTCCTGAAGCTCATCCTCGTTGTAGTCCCCGGCGTAGCCGGTGAAGAAAATGATCGGGATATCGGCGTTGGAGGCTACAATCCGGTCGGCAACCTGCAGACCGTCGGTCCCCTCCATCCGAATATCAAGGACGATGGCATCGAAGTCAGTGTGGGCCGCCAGCTCGGACAGCGCCTGATCGCCCGATGCCGATGCGACATAGTCATAGTCGTAGCTAAAGGTCTCGACCAGCGCTTCGAGCATCAGCGGATTGTCATCGACAAGCAGTAATTTGCCCTGTGATTTCATCGTCGTTGTCGACATTCGAAAATGCGTTTCGTACTTAGAATTGGCTTTTTCTTCGTAACAAGCAGCGAGCAGGAGATGTAGTAGACCATGCCATTATCTCTCCGTCTCTACCCTGTGCGTATGGGTAAATATATATAAAAGGTGGTGCCTTTGTCAATTGTCGATTCGACCGAGATCTGGCCCTTCCATACATCGACAATTCGCTGGGCGACCGCCAGACCGAGGCCGGTACCGGTGCGTGGTTTGGTCGAGAAGAAGGGATCAAAGATGCGCTGCTTGTCAGTGGGGGACATTCCCTGTCCGGTATCCGCGACGCGAACCTCGATACGGCCGTTGCGGTGGGCGGCAGCCACCGTGATTTTCTTTCGGGGGCGCTCCTTGACAGCATCTATGGCGTTTATAATCAAGTTATTCAGCAGGCTGTACATGTGATCCGACGAACAGTACAGGGGCAGTTCCGACGCGATATCGACAAACAATGCAACGCCGTGTTCGCTCAAGGTCGGCAGGTGCTGCTGCTCGATCTCCTCAACAATCCGGCGCAGATCTACCAGTTCGGCACGCACCGCCTGGTCGATCTTACTGTACCGCGAGACCAGTTCGGTAAGCGAAACGGCCCGATTGATAGCCGACTCAGAGAGTGTCAGGAGGCGTTGGACCCTCTCCAGATCGGGCGGCTGATCGCTCCGGAGGAGGCGCGAGAGTTGCTCTATTGACGTTCGCACGGGATAAAGCGAATTGTAAATCTCGTGTGACAGGCCGCCTGCCACCTGGCGGATTTGGTCGAAGCGCCGGCGAGTGGCTTCGGCCAGTTGCGCCTCGGCCGCTTTTCGGTCGGAGATATCGTGAACCACCACCATGATCGTATCCATGTCATCCAGCGGCACAACCCCCGCCCGATAGGCCACCCACCTGCGCTGTCCCTGCTTGGTCACCGCCTCGACCTCAAACAGTTGATCGAAATCGAACCCGTCCCGACGGGCACGCATTCGATCGGTGATCACGTCCTGGTACTCCGGCGCCACCAGGTCTGCCGGGCTCATGGCGAGGAGTTCCTCGGAGGTGTAGCCGGTGAGGTCGGACAGCGCCTGATTGGTGAGAGCAATCCGGTTTTCGACATGCATGAGAACGGCGGCGGGTGATTTTTCAATCAACTTGCGGAAACGCGCCTCACTTCGCAACAGTTCCTGCCGTCCCCTGTATTCGGCTGTAATGTCGCGCATCGTGGCGACAATTTCGTCCTTGCCGACGGCAACGACATGAGCACGGTACCGTCGCACCTCGCCTCTTGGTGCAAAGTCGTACTCGAAAATTTGCAGCTGCCGCGTTCGCAGTGCCTCGTGTACAGTCGTCATTAATTCGCGCCGCAGTTCCGGAGGCTCAATCAGTTCATCGATATGTTTGCCGATCATCTGGTCAACGGAAACGGGCAACATGTCGGTATCGTACGCATGAGCATCCAGGTAGATGCCGTCACGGTTCACCCGGACCACGAGATCCGGGCTTGACCGAATCGTGGCGGCGGCGCGACGTTCACTGACTCGCGACTTCTCGGCCGCTCGCTGGCGGGCAATCAGGCTGACGACGACCGCCAAAAGAAGCACAGCGATGGCGCTTAATACGTAGTTTTCGTGTCGCAGGATCCAGTGATGCAGGCGTGTCCAGAAGCCAAATTCCTGGACTCGCAGGATATAACCGTTGTCACCTCCCGTTCCCAGCACCTGTTCGGCAGCGCCGGTTTCATCACTTTGCAGGACGGTAATTTCAAGCACCGGCGGAAGCTCGGCGATCACATTGAAATTGCGATCAAATCCCAGTACATCGGTAAGAGACGCAAAGAACAGGGTCCGATAGCTCATCCCTGGAAGCTGCAGACGGCCGATAAACTGCGTCAAACAAGTCGGCCCGACGCTGTCGACGACCTGCAGGCTGCTGTCCATGCTGTACAGGGAACCGTCGCTCAACAACGAGTAGACATTTTGACGGCCATCTTCATCAAAATCATCCCGCCATACCTGGCGGCATATTCCGGGTATCGGAGTCGACGTGACCACCCGGCCATCGACAGTGAAGATCGACAACCGTCGCCGGGGTGGGCCGGGGTCGAGACTGTCGGCCGGATCGGTGCGCAACAGTGAGTGCGACAGGACAAACAAAGAGTCGCTGAATCGTTCCGAGATCTTGACACCGCCGTGTTCGGCGCTGATCAGGTAATTGAATTCTATGTTTCCATCGCTGGTCACTTTGGCCAGATGGCAGAACAGATCGGTGAATTCACCGTTGACGATGTTGTGCTTCGGATTGTAGGTAGCGAAAATGACTGCCGGCTTCAGCGAATCACCACAACTCAGCAGGCTGCCGAATTGGATGGAGCCGGCCAGATCAAGTGTCCATTCAATTTCATGTTCCGACAGGTCGACACAGAACAGCCGGTTGGGGGTTCCGGCGCGGCCGGAATTGACGTGAACAAACAGCTCCTGGGTGCCGTCGAAATCGTAATCCTCAACCCTGACAATGGAGATTGTCGGATTCCAGTCGTCGATCGCCGCGGTGCCTGCAGCTGCCAGGAAGAGTTCGTCGAAACCATCCCGGAGCGGAATGAAGCGGGCGAGAAACACGGAGTCGTCGCGACGGAAGGTCAGGCCGATGGCATCGTGCCCGAGGTCATGGTCGGTGTACAGCTCCAGGTGGGTTATGGTGCCGTAAAGCGGGTTGTCGTCGAGTGTCATTCGTCGCGAGTAGTCACTGATCCCGACGATTGCCGGGTTCGACTCCGGGCTCGCGGTATTGTAGGCATAGACAATAAGGATGGAGTCACCACGGTCTTCCGCAACTCTGTACGGAATGAGCGGGTTCCGCAGACCGGGGATGTCGCCGGGTGTGCGTGAATGACTGACGCCGAACTCGTAAGGTAACAAAGCTGAATGATAGTCACAGTCAATGTCCAGCGCGCTGACCGGTATCCGGAGAACCGCGGATATCGCGATCGACGCGAGAAATACGAGCAGTCGCCTCATCATGACAGTTGATACTCCTGTTCCCGGTGCCTGCAGTACTTCAGTATAGCACCAGAACGGGTGGGTTACAAATGGTTCCTGCGCTGTCGTCCGATTCGGCCGTTCCGCCGGAACAAACATGCAGCCGAAGTGATTTACTGTTTCAACAGCAATACGAGGCGGAGAGGATACGTGGATTCAATAACGCAGGCGGCGCTGGGCGCGAGCGTAGGAGAGGTTACACTCGGCCGTCAACTCGGCCGCAAGGCGATTCTCCTCGGGGCGGTGGTTGGCACGCTGCCCGATCTTGATGTATTGGCGGCGCCGTTCCTCCATGAGGTCAGCAGCCTGACCTGGCACCGGGGCTATTCACACTCAATCTTTGTCAACGCGGTGCTGGCGGTCGGTCTGGCATGGCTGCTGCATCGGTTTGGCGGGTCGGTGGCGTCGTTCCAGCGCTGGCTGCTGTTTACGTTCTCAACCCTGCAGTCGGCGGTGATTCTGGATGCGTTCACGGTCTACGGCACCAGACTGCTCTTGCCGTTTACCGACCATGCCTATGGATTCAATACTATTGCGATAGTTGATCCCATCTTTACCCTGCCGCTCCTGGTTGTGACCGCAGCCAGCCTCATCCTTGGCCGAGGGTC
>CAZJCK010000124.1:0-5359 GCA_964544635.1 uncultured Ignavibacteriales bacterium
CGGGCAATTGCGACTCGCTGTTGCTGCCCGACCGAGAGTTCCCGGGGAAGGAAATTGCTGCGTTCAGCCAGTCCAACCATCGCCAGCAACTCCAAGGCATGTTGTTTCGGATCTGATCCGTTACGCCCGGCGGGCAGCATGGGCAGCATGACATTTTCCACCGCCGTCAAGTACGGCACCAAATTGAACGTCTGCAGCACAAAGCCTATGGCTCGGTTACGGAAGGCGGCAAGGCGTGAAGCCGACAAATCGTACAGATTCTGATCGAAGTAACTCACCGTGCCCAAGCTTGGCTGGATGAGGCCGCCCAACGACAACAGGAGCGTTGTTTTTCCCGAGCCGGATGGACCGGTAACCGCAATAAAACTGCCGTCGTCAATGCACAGAGATACATCCTTAAGCGCATGAACCTGCTGTCTTGAGCGAGTATATGTCTTCGTAAGTCCTTTGATGTCTATCACCCTCAGATCTCCTGCATAATCACTGCCGGATCGATGCGAGCCGCTCGAAAAGTTGGATACCAGCTTCCGGCCAGAGCGATAACTACTGCGACCACAACCGACCACCAGAGATATTCAAGCACCGGCGCAATGTCCAGCCCGGCAAGGTATGGTCCGAGGATGACCGCCGCCACCGTGCCGGTCACATAGCCCAGGAACCCGCCCGCCAGCCCGAGTAACAGCGCCTTGGTTAAAAATAGCCAATAGATGTGACGCCTTGCCCAGCCAATAGTGATGAGCGTGCCGATTTCTTTGCGGCGCTCCTCGACGTTTGCCCACATGTAATTGCCAATTGAGAACGCACCAACCAGTATGATGATTACCAGCAGCACAAGGGCAATCTTGGCCATGAGTGTGTTTGTCTCAACCTGCGTGTTGACGATATGTCCGATAGTAGTTATTCGTGTGTCCGGGAGAATGTTGCGCAATTTGCCCAAAAGGCCATCCGAGATTTCACTGCAACACCCCATAATTTCGATGTTGCTTACCTGGCCCTCGATTCCCAGCAATGCCTGCACGGCATGCAAGTGCGCATATACCCGGCTATCGTCTACGGTACCGGTCTCGGGAAGCACATGCGTGACCGTAAAGGTCTGCCCTTGAATGGGCATTGCTGAGCCGGGCGTCAACTTGAGACGCTCGGCAATCGTACTGCCGACCCACACTTCGTTCATCCCGAGAGAATCGACTGTCTTTCTTTGGGCTTTAAGGTCTTCCTCAGTGAGCGACGATTCTTTGTTCTCAGAGGGGGCACACGCCACTTCCAGGTCGGCGCCCATAAGACCCGACGCTTGCCAGATTGGTTTTGAGGCCAACTCATTCGAGGGGAGAATACCCGTTAGAATTACTGATGAACTGTTGATCTCTACCCGGCGACTCAATTTGGGTGACATGTTGTCGACGCCGGGAATCATTGAGGTCGCAATGCGGTCAACATATTCCTCCGGAAACGTGGGAGCGTCTACATCGGCCGAAAAATAGTCGTCTACACTCGCCCCCTGGGGAAGCACCATGATATTCGCACCAAGCAAATCCAGTTTCTTGGCGACAACCTGACGCGAAACCGACGTTATCGACTGGATGGCAACAATAACTGCTATTCCCAGGGTGATAGCCAGCAGGCCTGAAATTAGTCGGCCCTTGCGCCGATTGATTTCCTTGAAAACAATTGTCCTAAAGGTAAGAGCCATGGGCTACTTACCGTCATTCTTGGCGGTTGGACCACAGCTTGCACCGCTGCCTGTGGGGCAGCAACCACTGGCCACCACCTTAGTAGCCGAAGAAATTAGTTTGTCTACTTCGACGGCACCAGTGTACGATCCGGTGACCTGGCCCTTGGCGTTAATGACTACGGTGACCGGCTCATCGGACTGCACATTGACCTTCAGTTGACGCAGAAACTCCTGTTCGGCTGGGTCATCCATGTTGACTTCAACCGTTGCCCCTTTACCCATCATTTTCGAACAGGCCACCGCGCAGTCGCTTACAACCTGAGACTTAGTCGTCATACCGGCACGGTAGGCAGTCACGTATACAGCCTGACCGGACTGGATGGCCTGCACCGCCTCCGCTTTCTTGGGGCTTGGAACAATGGCGACAAGCTGCTGCGGGTTCACCCGCGAGGCTATGTTGCCGCCAGCGATAACGCCGTTGGACCCAAAGACGAGAATCAATGGCAACGGCGCTGAGCCCAAACCGTACTTCTGAACGAATTCTGAATTGCCAGCGTCGGCACGATTTGATTCAATCATTACGGAACCGGAAACCTGAGCCATTGCGCTTTGAATTGTCTGTCTCGCCTGGTCAGTTCCGGCTATTCCGGGTTCGGTTACCAAAACAAACGCTACCTCGCCGTTGGAAGCGGCAGTCTGAAGTTGCTCGTTTGTAGCTGCCAGTACCAGCACTGGCAGACAGACCGCAATAAGCAGTCCCATTATCAGTTTGCTGCTGACCATGTTCACTCCTTTCTGAAAATTACCATTCGTCTGTCGTTACTATTTTCACAAATTGGACGGCCTCAATCGCTGAGAAGTGATAACTCATCCGATTCGGCAAGCCCGATTCAGATTAGACCATTGTGGGTTCGGGGTGATCACCTGAGCTATGCATTTACTTTGTGCGCGCCTGCTCTTTCGTTGGCCGGTTTGCCCGCCCTCGACTCCTTCTGTTTTCTGCAGACCTCGACCGGATGTTTCTTCATGATTGACTTGAGAATCCTTGCGTCTTCCCTGACCGTCGCATCCGAAACGAGGTGTTTCTGCGCCCATGCAACAGCGTCGGCGGCCACCTGCGGTACCTCGGACGGCAGTCGGTAAAAGACCCACTTGCCGTTCTTGGTACTCTGAGTAAGCTGCGCTTGCTTGAGAATAGACATGTGCTTGGAGACGGTCGAGGGAGCCAACTGTAGAAGTTCGATTACCTGGCAGACACACAACTCGCCCGCACTCATGGCCATCAAGACCCTGACCCTGTTTTCATCGCTGAGAGCTTTGGTGATGGAAAGAAAATCCTGCATATCATCTCCTACAATTCGCCAATTGTCGAATTATTATACAAAAATATCGACAATATGCAACACTATTTTAGAGTTATTTATCCAGAGGTCTTCTTTTAAAGCTCCCCATTTAGCCAGCGTTTTTTAAGAGAATCCATTCGCTTCCTTAGCCTCAGTTGTACAGGAGGAGGTTTATCAAGCCACAATAATCGTTTTTATACAAGCATCGTAATGACTCTACACGCTAGCAGGGAGCCGTGAGGTCGAACAGTGTTGTAATGCTGACGCCACCGTTCCAGCAGCACAGTCGCTCATTCCTGATGGCATTCGTCGGGTCCTCTTTACGAACTATGGCTTAGAAGCTGTTGATTACTGGGCAATGTGACTAAGGTCTCTGTTATCAGTATAGGGTGATAACATAGGCCGTCCAAGCCACCATTTGGCGTCACGCCGGCCGGCCAGTCGGTTCGTTCTTGAAGTATGAAACGAAGAACCGTACCTTACGCTAACACAAAGCCGCTGCGGGTAATGGCGCCGTTCGGGCCGGTGCCATGTCATTACAGCCCGCGACACGATCTCGCACAGCTGCCCGAAAAGGACATCAGTCATGGATAAAGACAAACTCACCTCCCGCCGGGCCGGGTGTCTGCTCGGGCAGTGTCTCGGCGATGCGCTGGGATTCCCGGTCGAGGGGTTTCCGGCCGACGAATGCGAGGACTACCTGGAAGCGGTCGTCAAGCCGGCATGGTTTCGTCACAAGCCCGATGCCCTGTTCGGCTTCGGCCAATATACCGACGACTCCCAGCTCGCCCGTGAGCTGCTCGTCAGTCTCGCCGAGCACGGTGGTTTCAACCCTGAGGATTACGCCGCGCGAATTTCTGACTTGTTCACGACTAACAAAATCGTCGGTCGGGGGCTGGCGTGTGACGATGCCGCCGGTCGGCTGGCGCAGGGGATAGCCTGGGATGAGGCCGGGTGTCCGGCGCCGAATGCCGGCAACGGTACTGCCATGCGAGCGGCGCCGGCCGGGATGATCTACTACAACGATCCGGACAAGATGATCGAGGTCGCCCGCGTGCAGGGCTGGATCACCCATCGTGATCCACGTTGCGATGCCGGTTCGATCGCCATTGCAGGTGCGGTGATGCTGGCGATGCACGATAACGTCGAGCCGTCGGAATTCTGCAGTCAACTGTCCGACTGGATGGAGCCGGCCGAGCCGGACTTCGCCGAGCTTGTCAGGGAGCTTCCGCAAGTGCTCGACGAACCGCCCCACCAGGCGGTGCGGGCCATTTCAGTGGCCGGCTTTCCTCCCGGTGGCAAGCCGAACTGGCCAGGCATCTCGCCGTTCGTCGTGCCCAGTGTGCTCTGGAGCCTGTACTGTTTTCTGCGAACCCCGGACAATGTTTTCGAGTCACTCTGGCACTCGCTCGCCTGCGGCGGCGATGTCGACAGCACTGCCGCCATGACCGGCGCTATCAGTGGCGCGTATGTTGGTGTCGAGGAGTTGCCGGAGCATCTGGTGTCACAGTTGCATGATCACGGGACGTGGGGGCGAGACCAGTTGCTGGAGTTAGTGGATACAGTCAGCACACTGTTTCCAGCTAAAGCGCAATAGGCACGGCCGGGCAGCACACCACCGTGATGGGATAAAATTAATCTTCATTATCAATCGTTAGAGTTGCTACCGGGATTACGAATCACAGCCGTTCGTCTGGCGGGCGGGATAGCCGGGGGTAAGAGCCTCCGCCAGCCGCCGCTTATTTGCTTGCCATTAAAATGGTCCATAGTTATCTATGATCCGCTACCCGTTAGAATAATCCTCGGAGAATCAGCAGAAAGGCATATCGTAAGTGGCTCTTGAACCAGGAAGTGTATTAGGACCGTATGAGATTGAATCTCTCACCGGTGCGGGGGGCATCGGCGAAGTCTATAAGGCAAAAGACACACGGCTTGACCGCACTGTCGCCATAAAAGTGCTCCCGTCGCACATGACCGCCAGCGAGGAAGTAAAGCAGCGGTTCCAGCGAGAGGCGAAGACCATCAGCAGTCTCAATCATCCTAATATCCAACAACGGAGCCGTATTTCCCCGCTGGCGTTCCGACGGTCAGGAGCTCTATTACTACTCACTTTCGGGCGAAATTGTGTCTGTGCCGGTTACGACAAATGAAACATTCGAGGCAGGCAACCCGCAGGTTCTTTTCAAGAAGCAGTTACAGCGATTGATCGGCTTCCAAATTGGTCCGTACGATGTCAGCCGGGACAGCGAACGGTTCCTCTTGAATGCGAGCCTGGGCGGTTCATCCGACAGAAAGATGATTGTCGTCCTCAACTTGAGCGAACAGATTTGACCTGTTGCCGCGA
>CAZJCK010000125.1:0-4087 GCA_964544635.1 uncultured Ignavibacteriales bacterium
GGGCGACGTGGGAAGAGGCGCGGGGGACGACGTGGGATGAGCTTTCGCGGGGGCGTTGAAATCTCAACTCGCTCGCCAGAAAGAGTAATCACATCTGTTCACCCGCCGATAATCGCCATATGCCGTTATGGTACAAGAATATCGCGAAATCGCTTGACGAATTGTGGAAATCTTGTATATATGGGGCCCACCGTGGGGTAGAACCGCCCCGCGGGTACTGCTTGGTTTTCCCTTTCGGGAAAAAATCCAAACCAGCGGTATGACTTTAAGGAGGTTTTTTTTACAAACATGGCAGATGCCAAAACGAACACTGAACACCCGGCTGCAAAATCCAAGCGCAAGGCCGCCGGGCAAAAGAAAACCAAGCGCGTCAAAACCAAAATCACCAAAGATGAAGAGCAGACGACAGACGACGTAGAAGTCGAAGAGACGCAGGACTCTGCCGATCGGGTGATGACTGCCCGCCGTGAGCGGATCAGTAAGAAGGCCAAGGCGCGCCAGGAGCAGCCCACCGAGGAAGCGCCTCGGGAACCAGACCACGTAGCGTCGATGAAAATCACCGACGTTGCCGGTGTGGTGTACGACAAGGACGAGTACGAGCAGATGGTCGACATGTACGATTCGACTATCCGCGACATCAAAGAGGGCGAGATCGTCAACGGTACGATCCTCGGTGTCAGTCGTGACGATGTCATTGTCGATGTCGGTTTCAAGTCCGAGGGTATTATCCCGGTTTACGAATTCCAGATGCCGGTCAACCTGAAGGTCGGCGATGAAATCGAGGTCTTCCTCGAGCAGATCGAGGACGCCAACGGCCAGTTGGTGTTGTCGAAGCAGAAGGCCGACTTCATGCGGGTCTGGGACAAGATTCGGGACATCCATGATTCCGGCGAGACGATCCAGGGGATAGTCAGCCGCCGCATCAAGGGCGGTTTGATTCTCGACCTGATGGGCGTTGATGCCTTCCTCCCCGGATCGCAGGTGGCGCTGCGTCAGGTGCCCGATTTTGACGCTCTCATCGACGACAAGATGGATGTCAAGATTATCAAGCTCAACAAGGCCCGCCGCAATATCGTGGTGTCGCGCCGCGTTGTGCTCGAAGAAGAGCGCGAAGAGATGCGGGGCAAACTGCTCGAAGAGATCGAGGTCGGCCAGGTCCGCAAGGGCATGGTCAAGAATGTCACCGACTTTGGTGTCTTCATCGACCTCGGCGGGGTCGACGGCCTGCTGCATATCACCGATATGTCGTGGGGTCGCATCCGCCATCCTTCCGAGCTGGTTACGCTGGGCGAGTCGATCGATGTGAAGATCCTCGATTACGACGAGGAAACCTCGCGCATCTCGCTTGGCCTCAAGCAGCTCACGCCGTATCCGTGGGAAAACATCGAGGAGAAGTATCCGGTTGGTAAGAAGGTGACCGGTCGCGTGGTTTCGATCACCGACTACGGTGCGTTCGTCGAACTGGAAAAAGGCATCGAAGGCCTGATTCACATTTCCGAGATGTCATGGACTCAGCATATCAAGCACCCGTCCAAGATCATGAATGTCAACGACCAGGTCGAGGCGGTGGTGCTCAGTGTAGATAAAGAGAACGAGAAGATTTCTCTCGGTATCAAGCAGATGGAGCCGGATCCGTGGGAGACGATCGAAGAGAAATACCCGGTCGGCGCCGTGGTGCAGGGCAAGGTGCGCAACCTGACTGCCTTTGGCGCTTTTGTCGAGCTGGAAGAAGGTATCGACGGCCTGGTGCATATCTCCGACATGTCGTGGACCCGCCGGGTGCAGCATCCGTCGGAAGTTGTCAAGAAGGGTGATACCATCGATGTGAAGATCATCCGGATAGACAACGAGAACCGTCGTATCTCCCTGGGTATCAAGCAGCTGTCGGACGATCCGTGGGGCGACCTGGCCAAGAAGTACTCGGTCGGCTCGGAAGTGCTCGGCACCGTCACCAAGATCCTTGATCGTGGTGTGGTGGTTGAGCTGGACGGCGAGATCGAGGGCTTCGTGCCGCAGGCCCAGCTGGGCAGCCGCGAGGAACCGAATCCGGAGTATGAAGTCGGACAGGAAATTCCGTTGCAGGTGATCGAATTCGATCGCTCGCAGCACAAGATTATCCTGTCGGTGACGGCATACTACAAGAAGCGCGAGCGTGCTTCCGGTGGTGGTGGTGGTGGTGAACAGCGCCGCCAGCAGCACGAGGAGCGCCAGGAGCGCCAGGAGCGCCGCGAACAGTCGGCGCCGCGGCCGCCGCGTCCGCGTGAAACCGGACCGACTGCCATGGCCGAAGCGATGCCCGAGGAACTAAAAGCTGCTCTCGCAGGCAGCAACAGGTCCGAGGAAGAAAAGAAGCCGGAGGCGGAGTCAGGCGACGAAGCATCCGGGCATTCTGACTCCGGAAGCGACGAGGAATCGAAGAACGAATAGTTCTCGTTCCTCAGATACATACAGAAAGGCGGTTGGCGTGATGCCAACCGCCTTCTTTTGTAAGTGCGACAGTGTCAGGAAAGGAGCGCCTTACAAGAGTGCTATCAGAAGAATCGCTGAGCGTGTGGTCCAGAGCGTAGTTCTCACCCAGTTGGTGCTGACCAGACGACTGACCGTCTCCCGGTCAAACCCCCGCCCGAGCCGCCGGTGCAGCGGCACCTGCACGGCAAATGTTGATATCCAGATGAGTACGACCAGGCCGAACTGCACAACCGAGGCTGCCCCGGCCAGAAACGCCGGCGGGTTGACCAGCAGCATGACTGCCGTGGCTGCCTCCACCAGCATCAGGGGCATGACCACGATCGAGGTCAGGCGGTTGTGGCGGGCGGCATAGGTGTTGAACCCCTGCCGCCCGACACTTGCAAAGAGGGGGTAATGCACTATTTGTACAAACCAGATGAGACCGGTCATAAGCAGCGCGGCGGTCAGCGAAAGCGCCAGGATGGATGTTTGCATTGCCGTCTCCATACTCAGGCAGCCTCCGGCGGACAGGCAGGGCAACGAGTGAGCGCGAGGTAATCGGGACGGTCGGCGGCGGTGCTGTGACGGTACAGTTCAGCGAGCTGTCCGCGATAGATGACGGCGGCGCCGGGCATCTGGAAACCGTCACCCTCAAGCCTCCCGGCCTTGTTGCCGGAAAGCGTGGCCACCAGGCCCCGCCACCAGACTTTCGGACCGAACAGCCTGAGGAGGCTGCCGCGCTTGAGGCCGAAGGCGCGGTAGAGGGCGCGCGACGGATCGCTGACGTGGTCAACACCGTTCAAACTATACTCGGCGAAGAAAGTATCGCCGCGCTCTTGGGGCGACATATGCACCATCACGATGCGCGTGCCGTTGGCTTCGATGGCCGTGCGCTGCGATGCTATGATGGCAGCTGTTTCTTTGCAGAAGGTGCAGCCGAAGTGCCGGAGGAAGACAAGGAGAACGGGATGGGAGTAGGAATCAGTGACGACATTGCTGCCGTGAGCCGTAACCGTGGTACGAAGCAGTTCGATGGGGTCAAGGTCGGCTGACACTTCGGCGGCGCCTGCTGCCTGGCGCGCGCTGGCGGCGCGGAACAAAATAATGGCGAATGGAGCCCACCAGATGATGTCGTTCGTAAGGATGGTCCAGCCAAAAGCGACTGGAAGTCCACCGGTGAGCAGCGCCCACACAAATCCAAGCGGGCCGAAAACCTTGCCGAGAAAACCGACAAGAATGATCGGCCAGTGACGGTACGGATCAGCTGCAGCTATCACGTAGCCGATACCGAAAACCGCCACGATCATACCAATGCACTGCCACAACGCCGGGTACAGCGGCGCCGCCATGCCGGTAAGGCTGAAGAACAACCCCGGAAAAGCGACCACCAGGCTGCCCCACACAATGTTGTATATGCCCGCAACCTGCAGTAAGCGGCTCATCCAACGTGGGGCGTGAAGGGTCTGACGTGTGACAGTGCTCATAGAATAATCTTCGTTCTGCCAGGATACAACGAATTGTATAAAAAATAGTTCCCAAATGTCTAACTTTTGTCTAATGTGCGAACAAAACAGGCGGTTCTGTCGTTATGCATGACAAGCAACGGCAATAACCAGCTCCAATCGGAAAGGAATGTAAC
>CAZJCK010000126.1:0-3961 GCA_964544635.1 uncultured Ignavibacteriales bacterium
CCGACCGGCCCCCAATATAGACTTTTTTTCTTCGATGTTCGCCCAGCTGCTTAATGACAGTTTAGAACCAAAGGGTCCGCGCCGATAAAACACGACATGAGTTGTCGCAGAAAGCACCAAGGAAATGTCACCATGGAGACACCCATTATTTTGCGCAAGTTCACATCATCGTCCGGCCTCAGCCTCCTTGAAGTACTCGTCAGCATGATCATCCTGGCCATGGGGGTCGCCGGGCTGGCCCCGATGCTGGCCCTGTCTATCGACAGCAACCAGATTTCCAAGCAGCACCTTGCCGCCAGTAAACTGGCTATCGACGCCCTCGAAACATATGAAGAAGGCGCTGTGCCAATCCCGGCCGCCCCCCACACCGGTGTCGAATCGGCCATCGACGGTATGTACGACCGGTACACCTCGGTCAACGACCACGCCTCCGATGCTACCGTCCCGGCAGGCTACTCGCGCGTCGATATCGTGGTGCAGTGGCTCGATGACGACGGCAAGACCAAATCGGTTCATCAATCCGCCCTCTTACAGAATTAGGTGATGTAGCGACTATGAAGAAGCTGAAATCCGCACTGTGCAATTGTCGGGGCATGAGCATCCCCGAAATTCTCATCGCCACCTTCCTGACCGGCGTACTTGCTGCCGCCGGCTTCCATTTCTACGTGACCATGCACAACAGTTCGCTGACCCAGCAGGACATCAGCGATATGCAGACGATCAGCCGCAACGTGCTCGACGACATCGCGGCCAACGCCAAGAACGCTGGCTTCAAACTGGCGGGTCACGCACCGTTTGCGATAAACGGCGACAGCCTCGAAGTCTATTTCAGTGGCAGCCAGCCGGTTGATACCATCCGCTATTATCTCGTGGAATATAACAGCAGTGAATACAACAATCTGCCCGGCCTTCCGGGGGGACAGAAAGTGTATCATCTGATGCGCCAGCTCAACAGCGATGTGGCGGCTCGATTCGCCTCCGGCATCGGCGACATCGACTACACGTCATCCGGTACTGAAGAACTCACCGTGACGGTGGTGGTGGTTGCGCCGCGGCCGGACGAGGACTATGCGACCAACGGCGGCTATCGCCTGTTCAGCAGTGTTCAGTCAGTATCACCACGCAACAGTACATTATAGGGTAAGGGCACATCCGATGAAGACAGGCTCGTTTGGCAATACACTGCGCGGTCAGCAGGGCAGCGCGCTCATTATCGTCCTTGGTTTGATGATGCTGATGTGGCTGATCGGCGTCATGGCGGTCGACAACGCCGAAAACGAAACCAACATGACCTTCAACCAGATCAACGCCGATCAGGCATCGTACATCGCCGAGGCCGGTGCTCGCACCGCGCTGGCCGAACTGGACAACGATCCGTCATGGCGAACCGGCTTCGCCGCTGTTGCTTTCGGCGGCGGGCAGTACTGGGTCACGGTCACTGACAACACGATCGACTCGACTCTTGGCGACACCGTCGTCATTCGAGCGGTTGGCGACGCCCAGGGGGCCAAAGCCAATGTCGAGGCCTGGACGGTGACCGGCGGCATTCCTATCTTCAAGTACGCCATGTTTGCCAAAGACAATATCAATATGGATCGCGGTACCTGTACGGATTCCTACAACTCCGACTCCGGCACCTACGCCGCTACTATGCTGATTGATGACGGTGACATTGGTTCCAACGGTTCCATTACGATGGGGCGCGACGGTGTCATCGGCGGATCAGTCTCCACTGCCACGCCCGGCAGTATAAACTACAACGGGCCGAACATTACGGTTACCGGCGACACGACATCGACCGCCGATTCGGTGGTGCTCGACGCCGTGCCGGCCACAGAATATACCTGGGCCGAAGGTGCCAGCGTCGCAAGCTCGGGAATCTCCGGATCCGGCTATACCTACGATGCCGGCACCAAGAGCCTGAACCTCGGCTCGTGGGCGAATGTCGAGCTCGGCAACGGCGTGTATTACTTCTCGGAAATTACAGCCGGTCAGAGCGCGGCTGTCAGCATTGCCCCCGGAGCGTCGGTAACAATCTATGTGGCCGGCGATATTGTCCTCGGGCAGAATTCCAGTTTCAATCTCGGCGGCCAGCCGCAGGACCTGATCGTCTTCTCCGACGGCAGCCAATTGCAGTTCGATCAGGGCAATACTTTCGTTGGTGGCTTTTACGGTCCAAATGCCCACATCCAGTACGACCAGACTACCCAGGTGTATGGCTCACTCGTCGCCAATACTATCCAGATGGATCGTGACGCCTGCTTTCACTACGACCGCAACCTGTCGAGCTACACCCACGGTGGCGGTGGCGGCCTGACTGTCGTCGCCTGGCGAGTAAACTGATCCGCCCCTGCAGGGATCTCTTTGGCGGGCAGACCGCACCGCCGCCCCAATAGTCATCGCGCCATCAAGCGGTCTTCAAGTTACATCCGTCGATGTAAGCGGAGTCATTTTCATTGGTGACTCCGTGGTGATATATACCCACACCACACATATTCAGTCTCTACGGGACTATCGCAAGACGCCGGAATCGCGGCCGGCACTGCGGACTGCATCGCTTCCAGTCAATCACCCCGCCCCGGACGTGCTTGCGCCGGCGCCAACCGTTGCGTATTGTTAGCGCCGTATTAACCTGAGGTAGATGCAAAGGAGCGACAGATGCACGAGAAGAGCCAGGATCTGCTTAATCAGGGTGTCGCCGACGAACTGGCGGCGGTACACCAGTACATGTATTTTCACTTTCGATGCGACGACCAGGGGTACGACCTGCTGGCCGACATGTTCCGACGGATCGCCATCGACGAAATGATGCACATCGAGCACCTCGCCGAACGCATATTGTTTCTTGGTGGCGAAGTCGAGATGAAAGCGGCCGCGGAGGTGGCCAAGGTCCACGAGGTGAAGAAGATGCTCGAGAAGGCCAAGTCGATGGAGGAGGGGGCCGCGAAGATGTACAATCGGTTCGCCATCGAGTGCACCAGCAATGCCGACTCGGCCACCAAGAAGATCTTCGAGGATCTGGTGACCGACGAGGAGGGGCACTACGATCTCTTTGACAACGAGATCGATGCCATGGAGAAGTTTGGCGACAACTATTTGGCGTTGCAATCGATCGAGCGCTCCAAGAAAGGCGCTGCCGGCAAACCGACTGAATGACGCAGGTAGGGTTCCGGAGTCCGGCAACCGCCTGACAGAGAAACCCCACATTGACGTGGGCGGCAGACGTCCTCGTCTGCCCCTGTAGTTGCCGGGTCACGTCATCCCCGCCCTCGAAACGTCATCCTGGACGAGGCTCGCTGAAGGCCCTTACAAACGTCATCCCGGACAAGGCTCGCCGAAGGCCCTTACAAACGTCATCCCGGACGAGGCTCGCCGAAGGCCCTAACAAACGTCATCCCGGACGAGGCTCGCCGAAGGCGAGCCGAAGATCCGGGATCCATCTTCTGTACCGTGCGTACGTCTCGTGCGCGCGGTTTTTGTATGGCCTGGCGCCAGGCAAATGCGGCGGGCGCAGGGGGAGACCCTAGAATTTTATGGTTCGAAACGGCGGCGCAGGACGTCAGACTGGATTCCCGCTTTGGCGGGAATGACTGATTGAAGGTACTCGACTGTCTCTGAGTCATTCTGGCGCAGGCCAGAATCCACTCTCACGGGTTGGAAACGGAATAACGAGAGAAGAGACAACCGATCGTCAACCGCCAGGCCATCTTTATGTTGTCCTTCCGCCCCAACCGTCAAAGTAGGTTCCGGCCTCCGCCGGAATGACTGATTGAAGGTACTCGACTTTCTCCGAGTCATTCTGGCGCAGGCCAGAATCCACTCTCACGGGTTGGAGACGGAATAACGAGAGAAGAGACAACCGAACGTCAACCGCCAGGCTATCTTCATGTTGCCATTACGCCCCATCCGTCAAAGTAGGTTCCGGCCTCCGCCGGAATGACTGATTGAAGGTACTCGACTT
>CAZJCK010000127.1:0-3838 GCA_964544635.1 uncultured Ignavibacteriales bacterium
CGCTTGTCCGCCGGCGGCTTCACGGCCACCAACAAGATGGTACTGCTGAAGTAATTCGCTTCATTTAGACGCAGTAACAGCTTTGAAGACTGGAGTCTCGCAATTGCGAGGCTCCGGTTTTTTTTGTGCACGTTCTTCACGGTGCCCGCCGCGAACCACCCCAGGCTATCCTGATGCACCTATCCTGACCGTTTTCGATGACACATTCCCGGCATGGTTTTTTCTTGTTCTTAAGCTGAAAAGACAACCGGCCGTTTATATGGCTGGAAGGTATGCCGGCAAAAAACATGTGAGTCACGAAAGGACAGGCATTGATGAGATACTCGAAACTGATAATTGCGGTCGCAGCCCTGATTCCACTTTTGGTATGGGTGGCGTGCGATGACGACGACAACGGCCTGAACAATCCATCCGACGAAACAACGGTCATGTTCATCAACGGGTCGCCCGATCCTGAGCGGGTTGAGGTGCTCGTTGATGGTGTTAAGGAGGCCGACGCACTCGGCTTTCGAGAGAATACCGTCTACCAGACGGTCGACGCCGGGGACCATGTGCTGACGGTTCAGTTGGAGAATCAGCCGACGCCGGTGCTCGACAGCCTGGATGTCACCCTCTCCGGCCTTGAGGTATACTCGGTGTTCGTTGGTGATACCGGCACCGAAACTTCTCTACTGCTTCTGCAGGATGAACTGAACAGTCCGGATGACACCGGATTGATTCGCGTTCGCTTCGTACACCTGTCGCCCAATGCCGGTAATGTTGATCTCCGCTCGGTGACGACCGACTCGATTATTGGTAACGCCCAGAATGTCGGTTACCTGGAGGGGACGACGTTCGAGCAGGAGCGTGACGGTCAGCGCCAGTTCAAAGTGGTATCGACAGTCACTGATTCCTCCCTTGCGATTTCACCGCTTGCGATCTATGAAGGCGGGAAAATCTATACGGTGTATCTGACCGGCTATGTTGGTGGTTTCGGCGATGAGGCCCTGATGCTCGATCGCCTCTCGAACCAGTAGGCGATCAGCTATCGACTGTCCGGGCTGCCGGTGGTACGCGGCTCGAGGCGATTCAACAATCCGACAATCTGATCGATCGAGAACGGTTTAGTCATGAAACCGTCGGCCTGCTTCAGCGCTTCACGGACCGACTGCTCCCGTTCTGAGAGGAATGCCGTAATCAGCACCACCGGCATGTCCGGGTACTGTTCTTTGATACGGTGGAGCAGGGTGATACCGTCGGTACCCGGCATGCGGATGTCGGTGACAACGGCATCGATACTGCCTTCCTCCAGCTGGCGCATGGCCGACTCGGCGCCGGAGACGGCGAAGGGGGTGAAGTCGTTGCAGCCGAGGGCTTCGGTCAGCATTTCGCGATAGAGGTCATCATCTTCGACAATGAGTACCCGTTTGACCGGCCGGGGAGATTCTTCCGGTTCGTTCTTGAGGGTATCTTCAATCAGCTTTTCGATGTGGGAGATGCGGAACGGTTTGGCCAGGAAACCGTCAGCCGTCGCCCGTCCGATGACTTCGCTCGAGGCGACGCCGGTGATGAACAGGACCGGCATTTTGGGGTAGAGGCGCCGCACCTTTTTTAGCAACCCGATGCCGTCGAGGTCGGGCATCTTGATATCGGTGATCATGAGATCAAAGTCGCGCTTCTGGAGAAGCTGGAGCGCCTCCAGCCCGCCACCCACGCCGGTAGCGGAGTAGCCGATCGTTGTCAGGGTGTCGACCAAGAGGTCAAGCAGGTTGACGTCGTCGTCCACGACCAGGACTTCGGCTTTCTTCTTGTCATCCATGATGCCTACTTTCTACCCGCGAATGATTGACAGCAGCTTCTCCACTTTCTCGTCCAGAAGATCTTTATTATCAGCTTCCACATTGAGGCGCAGAAGCGGTTCAGTATTTGACGGCCGCAGGTTGAACCACCAGTTGTCGTACTGCACGGTGAGGCCGTCGACACGGTCCTGTTGGCCATCGTCAAACGCCGTGCTGACGGCTTCGATTTTGTTTGGGATAGAGTCGACGCGCGAATTGATTTCGCCGGAGCGGACATAAGGGTCGATATCGGCCACCATTTCGTGCAGCGGACGTGCTTCTTCCGAGAGCAGCTCGGTGGCGACCAGAAAGGCGATCAAACCGGAGTCGGCGAACCAGTTCTCGCGAAAATAGAAGTGGCCGGAATGTTCGCCGCCGAAGATGGCATTGTGTTTCTTCATGAGCGGCTTGATCAGGGCGTGGCCTACCCGACTGCGTATCGGCGTGCCGCCGTTGCGCTCGACCAGTTCGGGGACGGCGCGCGAGCAGATCAGGTTGTAGATGACGGTTTCGTCGCGGTGTTTCTTCAGGAGTGACTTTGCCACCAGGGCGGTCACCATGTCGCCGCCGACCTGGGTACCGTTCTTGTCGACCAGGAACATGCGGTCGGCATCGCCATCGAAGGCGACGCCGAAATCGGCATTCTCCTCGGCGATCTTGGCCTGGAGATCCTTGAGGTTTTCCAGTTCGATGGGTGAGGCCGGGTGGTTCGGGAAGCTGCCGTCGAGTTCGAAGAAGAGCGGCACTGTTTTCAGTGGCAGTTTTTCAAGTACTGGCGGCACGGTTTTGCCGGCCATGCCGTTGCCGGCATCGATGACGACTTTGAACGGTTTCAGCTTGTTCACATCGATAAACGACAAACAGTGGGCGGCATAGTCGTCATCGATATTACGTCGGTTGATCACGCCGCGTTCGGCGTTCTTGGTATCGGGAATGGTATTCTCTTTAATGTAGTCGCAGACTTTATCGAGGCCATCGGAGCCGGACAGCGGCTCGGCGTTCTTCTTACACACCTTGAAGCCGTTGTACTCTTTTGGATTATGCGACGCCGTGATCATCACGCCGGCGTCGAAGCCGAAATTGCCGACGGCAAAGTAGAGGCCGTCGGTGGAGATGAGGCCGAGGTCGACGACATCGGCGCCCTGGTCGTTGATACCGCGGGCGAGGTGTTCGAACAGTTCGTCGGACGAGGTGCGCATATCGCGGCCGACCGCCACCTGGTGCGGCCCGAGGATGGCGGCGAGAGCGTAGCCGATCTTGTAGGCGACATCGGCGTTGATCTGGTCGGGGTAGGTGCCCCGGATATCGTATGCTTTGAAAATTGAGGGATCTATAGCCATGCGGTCTCCTTCGGGTTGATATACTAATATTTAGTGTTTTGAGGGGTAAGGTCAATTATAAAGGCGTGCCTTCGATTCTTCAAGGGCAGATGACCGGGTATGAGAGTGGCTTCGGGCTGTTCGAATTCGGTGCCCGGCAGACGAACTCTTCTGCCGCCGTGGCTGCGGATGCGCCTGGAGTTGACCGAGACGGCTCGGAATGGCGGTGCCGAATCTGGTGTGGTCGGAGGTTGTCCGTCCGGTGGCACCGGCTCGACAAATGGGTAAGCCCCAGAATTGCCTTGCCTTTTTTTGCATTTTGATTATTTTGGTCTGCCCAAAACGGGGTTGACCCTGTTTTGGGGGAACCCGCAGCCGGTTTAGATTTTTAAGTCGGCGATCGACGGCGCCTTATGGAGCCTGCGATGGGCGGTTAGCTCAGCTGGTTAGAGCACCTGCCTTACACGCAGGGGGTCACAAGTTCGAATCTTGTACCGCCCAGTATTAACGGGCGGGCTGGTTGTGGCCCGGGCCGTGGGATGACAGTTGAAGACGATTATTAGTCGGGGTCGTAGTTCAGTTGGTTAGAACGCCTGCCTGTCACGCAGGAGGCCGCGAGTTCGAGTCTCGTCGACCCCGCTTTTTATAGCCTGTTGTGGATCAATAAATTACAGCCTGTAAATTGTTGCAAACCTCACTCTC
>CAZJCK010000128.1:0-3798 GCA_964544635.1 uncultured Ignavibacteriales bacterium
CTCGAACCTGCGACCCGCTGATTATGAGTCAGCTGCTCTAACCAACTGAGCTAAGGGCCCAATATTGGAAAAGACTTGTATGATATGCACATAGCACGGTTCCGTCAAGCCCCTAATTGGATCGATTCGGCGACATCTTCTGAAGATCAAGCTCGACTTCGATCAGGCTCGATGTCCGCTGGTCCGCCTGCACCAGCACACTGCCGTCCGGCGCCACCACCATAGTCGAGCCACCGAACTCATTGGTGCCGTCATCACCCACTGCGTTAACACCGATCACCGGCATTTCGTTCTCTTTTGCCCGTTCAACCAGCAGCCGCTGCCAGGCATCGATGCGCACCAGCGGAAAAGCCGCCGGGACTATGGCCAGCACAGCCCCCTGTTGCTTCATCTCACGAAAAAGATTCTCAAAACGCAGATCATAGCAGATGGCGATGCCGAGCCTGCCGATTGCGCTGTCAAACATACCGGTCACCCGGCCGGGCCGGTAGACATTCGGCTCGTTCATCGGCTCAAAGAGATTGACTTTGTCGTACACCTGGACCTCATCGCCATCAACATACACCGCTGAATTGTGCAGCCCACCGTCGATTTCGCGCGGCGTACCAATAATGACCGGGCAGGACACCCGGCTCACTTCCGAAATCACCGACTCGAACTTCTCGAACTCCTTCGGCTGATAGAGACAGCCGGAGGTGGCCAGTTCGCCCATAACGATCAAATCCGGCTTGAGCGCTTCGGCCTGACGCAGCCATTTGCGCCAGTCGGTGTCGCGGCAGTCTTTCTGAACAAGGACTAATTTCACCTGGTTAATTCCCGCATAACGTCAAGTTGTTGATTTATATCAATTTGCAGTCGAACAATGTCCTTTTTTCTTGCAGTTAACGCTTGCAATGTCAAGAATTGTCATCATTTTGTCCACATTATCGGGACCACAGGACAATCGGTCGACAGATACAGTATGTTCGACATTGCATTGATCAATGATACGAACAAAACGATGAACTCACAACGGACGTGAGGTGCAACATGCGAGTTCTCATAATTGACGATGAGGCGATGATCCGCCAGTTAGCCGAGCGGATTCTTCGCCGGGCCGGTCACGAGCCGGTCAGTGTGGCTACCGGTCACGAAGCGATAGCCACCTTCGAAAATTCCCCCGATCAATTCGATGCCGTAATTCTTGACTTGACCCTTGAAGATATGTCCGGTCACGATTGTCTCGAAAAACTTGACCAAATCCGTCATTCGACCAGCTTCATTATCTCCACCGGCAAAGCGGTCAGCCACGACGATTTCCCTGTCGAATACCACGACCGCATCCAGATCCTGCTGAAACCGTACAAAGCTGCCGAACTGGTCGAGGTGCTGATCCGCGCCACCCAGTCGACCAATTAGGCGGTCACTTTCCGCTTCATATCGGACAGGCATTTGGCTATCATCGCTCTGTTATGAGCGTCTGCTACAAATCTATTCTCTACATCCTGATCGGCTGGTCGCTACTGGCCGCAAGCGCCGTTGCCGAGACTACTGTCAGGCTCGGTTTCTTCGAGGCCGGAGCGCATCCGGCTCATGACCAACTGCACAAGGAGTTCGGTCGCCAGGCCAATTACCTGATCGGTCCGGACACCAGCATCGTGTTTCATCCCGGGGCCTACCGCAATGCCGGCTGGTCGCGCGACAGCTCGCGGGTAATGGCACGGCAGATGGCCGGTATTGAGTTTGTCGACGCCATCGTGACGATGGGGCCATGGGTGGTCGAAGACCTCCTTGCGGCCGGCGTGACTAAACCGATCATCGCCATGTATCGAGCTGATCCGACCGTTGAGGGGCTGGTCGACTCGCTCGGCCGGCCGATCGCCCCCAACCTGACAGTCCAGATTAAGCCGGGTAAGATTCTCAATGACCTGGCCACCCTGGTATCGCTGGTGCCGCTCGATACTATCGGCTTCCTTTATTTCCCCAGCGGCGACGAAATCGACAGCATCGTCGGGCACCTGCAGGACATAACCGACCGCCGCGATATCACGATCGTGTATGGGGAAGGCTTCAACAATGTCGGTACCTATGCCTTTTTTAAAGGGATGCAACAGCTGCCGGCGAGCATCGACGCCTTGTACCTCGGGCCGCTATGGGACATGGACGCTACGGAGCAGGCCCAGTTCTTTCACGAGTTGACCATGAAGCGGGTCCCCTGCATGACCTGGGAGGGTTGGTCGACCGTACGTTTGGGCGCGACGTTCTCCGATGCCGGCTACTCGTCGTACGCCGACGCCCGCTACAATGCCGACAAGCTGGTAGCGATCATCCGCGGCGTACGGCCATCACTCCTGCCGATCGAATTTTACGGCGCCAGCGGGTTGACCATCAACCAGACCTCGGTCGATGCCTGTAATCTCGACTTGCCGCAGGACGTGGTGGCCGAGGCCCAGGTGCTCGAACCACTGGTCAACACCGACGAATACATCCCCTTAAGCTTCGCGGTGCAACAGGCGTTGGTGGCGCGGCCGGAGATTGGGGCAACGTACGATCGCCTCGACGCTGCCTCGGCGGCTGCACGACAGGCCTGGAGCGATTATCTGCCGCAGGTAGCGGCCGATGTCGTCATTGACTGGCGCAATGATAACGGCGTGGACCGCACCATACCGCGCCTCGACAACAGTGGCATCGGTGCCCGGCTGGGCGTGGAGCAGACCGTGTTTTCGCTGGAAGCGATCCGTCGTATCCAGACATCGTCGGTCGCCATCCGCCAGGCAGAGGCCTCCAACCGGCTGGTGCGACTGGCAATGGAGCGGGCGGTCGGGCTTGCCTATGTCAACCTCGCCCGCGCCCAGCACGTTGATTCGCTGTACGAATTGTACCGCCGTCAGATCGACCTTTACTATGAATTTGCCGCCACCGCCCAGGCCCTCAATCAGGGTGCGGCCGGGGCGCCGTTGCGACTCCAGAGTGAACGACAGCGCTCCACCCGTCGGCTGGTCGCCGCCCGCGCCGATCGCGAAGCAGCCGCCACGCTGTTGATGGCGCTGCTCAATCAACCCGGCCGCCGCGACTTCCAGATCGACAGCAGCCTGTTCGATCCCGGCAGGTATGTGCGCGACTACCGGCAGTTCTATCCGTTCGTGACCGACGCCGACGCCCGCACGACGTTGGCCCGCCACATCGAAGCAAGCGCCCGGCTGAATCATCCCGAGGCAACCAGGGAAGCCCTCGATATCGAGAGCTACCGCCGACGGCTGGCGCAGGCGAGCGCCGCCTTCTGGCCCCGCCTGTCACTGTTTGCCGACCTGGAGTTGACCTATCGCTACGCCGACAACCCCGATCCCTTCCGGGAGGACAACCCGGCGCTCACCATCGGCGGCAAGATCAGTCTGCCGCTGTTGTCGGGGCTGGGACGGTTCCGTGAGCGCAGCCGCCTTAAAGCGACGATATCAGAAATGGAGTTTGAGTCGGAGGCGCAGCTGCTCGACCTGTCACAGGAGGCAGTCGCCGACGTCGAGCGACTGATCGGTCGAATGACCGCCCTGCCTTCAACCCAGTCGGCACAGCAGCAGGCGTCGGACTACCTCAATCTCACCATCGAAGCCTACCAGGCCGATTCGGTCGGCCTGCTGACATTGCTCGATGCCCAACAGCAGGCGCTGCTCACGGCCCTGGAGTCGGTCGAACATCGCTATCGCATCCTCACCAATATGCTCGACCTGCTGTACGCCTGTGGCTGGTCGGTACGCGACGAGAGCGGAAACTTTGTCGAAGAATTTTTCCGCCTGGTCGAACCGGCCCGCCCCGGCCGCTGAC
>CAZJCK010000129.1:0-3569 GCA_964544635.1 uncultured Ignavibacteriales bacterium
CGGTTCGAGTTACTATCAAGCATTTGTAGGCCACCGCTTGCGGTGGGTGGCTTTTTGCAAGTCGATGTCCTGTGCTGGACGCGACAACCTCTGCCGGCCGCAAGATCACACTGCCTACTCCGGTATCCAGATCTTTTCGGCCTGGATGACCTCGCTCTTGTTCGGCAGGCGAATCGCTTTTTCCGACTTGGTATACAGAAAGAGTCCTTTGTAGTTGGTCAGGTAGTTCAGTTTCTTTTTAAACACGCCCGACTCGGCGATCACCACCACCAGATCGTCCTGCTTCGCCACCAGTTTCTCAAACTGATCCGGCTTCATCTTGACTATTGGGCCCGAGGCCTTGGTTGCCTGGGCGATGGCGGCGGCATGTGCCCCGGCCGCCGCAGCTGCTGCCGCATGTGCCATGATAACCTCCTTCGTCTGCTCATAATACGCCGGAACCGGTGTATTATTCAACTGCTGAATTAACTGGCAGATCGACCGAAGCCGGACATATATTCGCTCAATTTTCTTAACCCGGACTTGCGGAGATTGATATGGACCGCTTGTATACTGTTTTGCTGCTTATTGGATCGAACATATTCATGACCTATGCCTGGTACGGTCATCTGAAAGACTTTCGGCACCGTTCGGTCGTTCTGGTTCTGTTCATTGCCTGGGGAGTGGCCTTCTTCGAATACTGCCTGCAGGTACCGGCCAACCGAATCGGTTACGGCCTCTATTCTCTCGGGCAGCTAAAAGTCATGCAGGAAATCATCAGTATGGCGGTGTTTGCGCTGTTCGCCCTTTTGTATTTCAAGGAACCGCTCCGGCTTGATTTCTTGTGGGCGTCGCTCTGCCTGGTTGCAGCGGCATACTTCATCTTCCGGGGAGTGAGTCAGTAGGGTCTCCCGTTCCCGGCGGTGATATCAATAGCACCCGTCACGCCGCGGATCGCCATCTCCACCCCAATCGTCGCCAAAATGAACCCCATCAAACGACTCACCACATCGATTGTCGACTCGCCTAACCGGCGTATCAACCGTTCCCCATACGCAAACATGAAATAGGTAATGACACAGATGACGAGAAAAATGCCCGCGGTCAGGCCGATATGGAGCCAGTCGCCGCGGCCGACAAAGTTGAGCGCGGTCGTGATCGTACCCGGCCCGGCCAGGATCGGCACCGCCAGCGGCGAGACTGCGAGGCGTGAGGTCTGACGCTTGCGGCGCGTCGCCTCATCCTCACCGTCGTCGGTCTGCCGGGTCTGAATCTTCGACTGCTCGCCGCGCAACAGATCGAGCCCGACGAGAAAGATGATAATACCGCCGGCGATGCGGAAAGCCGGGAAAGTGAGGCCGAACAGGTCGAAGATGAGGCGTCCGCCGGCGCTGAAGATCGCCACTACGATGAACGAAATGGTGACCGCTTTGCGCGCCACGGCGCGTCGCATGTCGTTGTCGAGCGGTTCGGTCAGGCCGACAAAGATCGGCGTGTTGGCCACCGGGTTCATGATGGCGAAGAAACCGAAGAACGCCTTCGATATGAATTCGAACAGGCTGAGGTCCATAGATGCCTGGTTTGCCCCTACACCCCGGCCAGGCGCTCCACCTCGTCGACCTGCTCGGCGAAACGGTCGATTGTCGCCTTGACGGCATCCGGTTTGGTCATGTCGACGCCGCAGTTCTTCAGCAGCTCGATCGGGTAATCCGAGCCGCCCGCTTTCAGCAGGTTAAGGTAGCGGTCGATGATCCCCGACTCACCATCCATGAACTTGTCAAAGATCGCCTGCGACGCTGCATAGCTGGTGGCGTACTGGAAGACATAAAAGGTCATGTAGAAATGCGGGATGCGACTCCACTTGTGGCTCGACAGCTCGTCCATACTGAGCGCCGGGCCATAATACTTCTTCGTCAGGTCGGCCCACCACTGGTTCATCAGTTCGGCCGACAGCGCCCCGCCCTTCTCGATCTCTTCGTGGATCATCAGTTCGAAATGGGCGTACATAACCTGGTGGAAGAAGGTGCCCATGGTGTTGTCGAGCTGGCGGTTCAGCAGGTAGAGCTTCTTGCGATCGTCGTCGGCTCTCTCAACCAGATAATTCAACAGGAGCGCTTCGTTGAGGATCGATGCTACCTCGGCGACGAACAGCGAGTAGCGTGCTTTCTGGAACGGCTGGGCGGCGTTAGCCAGTGTCGAGTGCATGGCATGACCCATCTCGTGCGCCAGTGTGAACATGTTGTCGACGGTATCGTTGTAGTTCATCAGGATGAACGGATGGCAGGTGTAGGTGCCGTACGAATACGCTCCCGATCCTTTCCCCTCGGTTTCGAAAACATCAACCCACCGCTTCTCGAACGCCTGGCGCAGCAGTTCCTGGTACTCCGACCCGAGCGGCGCCGTCGATTCAAGGACCTGCTGCACGGCATCGTCGTACGGTACCTCGTAGTCGGCGTCGGGGAAGAGCGGGCAGATCATGTCGTACGGATGAATCTCGTCGAGCTTGAGAAGCTTCTTGCGCAGTTCGGTGTACTTGTTCAATCCGGCGATATGCTCTTCGGTCGCGTTGATCAGGTTACGATACACGTCGACCGGTATATTGTCACTGAACAGGGAGCTTTCCAGCGCCGACTCGTGGTGTCGCGCCCGGGAATAAAAGGTGTCTTTATGCACGCTTGACGACAGCGTGGCCGACAGCGTGTTGGCATGTTCCTTGTACACCGAATAGAACGCGTTGGAGGCGTCGCGACGCACCCGCGCATCGGACGACTCCATGCACTTGGCGAACCGCTGCTTGGTCAGTTGCAGGTCGTTGCCGTCGGTGTTCTTGATGGTCGGGTACTTCAGGTCGGCGTCGTCGAGCATGGTGAAGATCGAGTCCGGTCCGCGCGATACGGTGATCGACATCGCCAGCAGCTGCTCCACTTCTTCGGAGCGGACGTGCGGGCGCTGACGGATCAGGTCGCGGAAGTAGAGGTCGTACACATCGGTTTTGGGCAGTTGCGACGCCAGCTTGTTGAGTTTGTCCTCATCCTGCTTGAGCAGTTCCGGTTCGATAAACGAAAAGGCGGTGGCGATCCGCGACGACAGCGCGGCCGCCCGATCGGACATCTGCTGGTATTTCGACTGACGGTTGTCGAGGTCGCGCGACAGGTGGGCGTACTGGTAGAGGCGCGACACCCGCTGGGAGACATCGGAGCGCAGCTCGAGGCAGTTCCACAGCAGCTCGGCCGACGCCGTCAGTTTGCCGACATACTGCTCGGCCTCGGACAGTTTGCTTTCGAGCGCCAGAAACTCATTCTCCCAGGCCTTGTCGGACTCGTACAGGTCGGCCAGGTTCCATTTGTATTGCTGTTCGATCTGGTCGCGTGTAGGGATATCGCTGGTGGCAGGTTTGGTGGCCGGTGTCATCTTTGTCTCCTGTCATTGATTGTTTTTTCCTGCCGCAAGAAACGAGATTTGGCGGTCGGGCGCAAGCGGGGGGAAACTGCCATGCCTTCATGGTTGTCATTCCCGCGAAAGCGGGAGTCCAGAAATGTAGCCCGGAATCTCAAACCCGCCAAAGGCGGGTGCAGAGTTCCGGGGCGAGT
>CAZJCK010000130.1:0-3492 GCA_964544635.1 uncultured Ignavibacteriales bacterium
CGGTTGACCTGACGGCGAGTGGTGGGGACATCGACGACGACGGAGCGGGGACCCCGGACATCACGGCGGGGACGGTGGACCTGGACGCGAACGGAGCGATCGGGACGGTACAACCGATAGAGACGACGGCGGGGAACCTGGTGGTGAACACGGGGACCGGGAATGCGGTGATCACGGAGGCGAATGACCTGGTGATCAGCGGAGTCTCGGATGTGGCGGGGAACCTGGTGTTGGGATTGAACGCCGGGAACCTGACGCAGAGCGCGACGCTGGCGGTGGGCGGAACGACGGATATCACGACGACGGGATCGATCACGTTAGATGACACGGGGAATGACTTTACCGGAGCGGTAACGACGGCGGGGAACCCGACGACGGTGACGCTGCGGGATGCGACCGCGATCACGTTAGGTGGGACGACGACGACCGCCGGCGGCGGTGGGACGGCGATCGACGTGGCGACGGTGGCCGGGAGCATCACGGTGAGCGGGGCGCTGGACAGTTCTGCGGCGGCCAACGCGGATGTATCGCTGGTAGCGGCGGGGCAGGACAGTGATGTGGCGGTGAACGCCGGGATTACGACGGACGCCGGGGGGATCACGATCACAGCGGACGACAGCGTGAGCGTTGCGGCGGCGACGACGGTGACGAGTGGTGCCGGTGTTGGCGGAGATATCACGGTTACGGCGAACAACGCGACGAGTGACGGAGATGGATCAGACGACATCACGATGGCTGCCGACAGCGTGCTCACCGCCGGTACCGGGAATGTGAGCCTGACGGCGAATGGAGCGAATGCGGGGAGCATCACGCTGGGGCAGGCAAGCGGCGCGGCGGTAACGGTGAGCGCGGACCAGGGTGCGATCACGGACGCGGGGTCGGCGACGAACGTGAGCACGGCGGGTGCGTTTACGGCGGACAGCGCGACGGGGATCGGGACGTCGGGAGACCGGATTGAGACGGATGTAGCGAGTCTGGACGCGGCGGTAACGGGAGCCGGGGGGATCTTTATCACCGAGGCGGACGATCTCACCGTGACGCAGGCTTCGGCGGCGAACGGGGATGTGACGATCGTATCGACCGCGGGCGGCCTGACGCTTTTTGAAGTAGCGGCGGACCTGACCGACGACGTGGTGACGCTGACGGCGGCGACGACGATTACCGACGGCGGAGATGGAACGACGGACGTAACGGGGTTCCGATTCGTGGGGAGTGCTGCGAACGGTATCGGGTCAGGGAATGCGCTGGAGACGAGTGTGGTGGAGCTCAATCTCACCAACGCAACGGCCAACAACATTGAGATTGCCGAAAACGACGGCCTCACGGTGGAGAAGGCCACCACCCCGAACGGGGATGTGACGATCGGCTCGACGACGGGGAACATCACGATCGACAGCACCGGAGGGGGTGTGACGGCGGACGTGACGGACGACACGGTAACGATTACAGCGAGTGCGGGAAATATTGCGGCGACGAATGCGACGGCGGTGGAAGAGGTAATTGGAGCGACGATCAACCTGAACGCGGTAAGCGGGAGCATTGGATCCGGGAATCAGATTGATGTGAACGCGGTGACGGCGTTGAACGCGGACACGAGTACGAATAACGGGAACATCACGATCACCGACACGACGGGGGCGCTTCCGTTAGGGCAGGTGACGACGGGATCGGCGGCGGCCGGGACGGTGACGCTGCGGGCGACGGAAACGAACGTGGGGTCGATCACGGATACGAACGGCGGGACGGACAACATCATCGCGGGGACGACGGTGGTGCGAGCGGAAGTCGACATCGGTGATATAGCGGCGGGACCGGACGTGACGGCAGCGGCGACTGACTCGATAGAGACGCAGACGGGATCGATCGATATTGCGACGACGGATGCGAACGGAGAGGTGGCGATAGCGAATAGCGGAGCGGCACTGGATGTAGCGGCGCTTGGAGTTGGCGGAGCCGGCAAGGGATACCTGCGGATCGTGAACGACGGGAACAACCTGACGGTGGATACCGGCGGCGCGGGGACGGTCCTGACCAACGGAGGTGGAGAAGGACTTGAAGGGGACGACGACATTGCGCTGGTGACGACGACATCGGGGACGATCACGGTGAACGACGAGGGTGATGCGACAACGCAAGATGTTGCGACCGGCGGGGTGGTGTTTATCGATGCGATCGGAGCGATCGACGACAGTGAGGGAGCGACGGACCTGTATATCGGGGCGGGGACGCTGTATGTGAACAGTGACGCGGCGACGGATACGACGGCGCGGACGGCGATAACGACGCTGTATTCGGATCTGAGTGGTGGTAGTGGGGGACTGGTCATCAACGAGGACAGCGGGATCACGCTTGAGACGATAACGACGAGTGATGCCAATGTGACGGTGACGGACGCTGGAGGGAACATTGTAGTCGGGACGATCGGAGCGGGTACCGGAACGGTTGACCTGACGGCGAGTGGTGGGGACATCGACGACGACGGAGCGGGGACCCCGGACATCACGGCGGGGACGGTGGACCTGGACGCGAACGGAGCGATCGGGACGGTACAACCGATAGAGACGACGGCGGGGAACCTGGTGGTGAACACGGGGACCGGGAATGCGGTGATCACGGAGGCGAATGACCTGGTGATCAGCGGAGTCTCGGATGTGGCGGGGAACCTGGTGTTGGGATTGAACGCCGGGAACCTGACGCAGAGCGCGACGCTGGCGGTGGGCGGAACGACGGATATCACGACGACGGGATCGATCACGTTAGATGACACGGGGAATGACTTTACCGGAGCGGTAACGACGGCGGGGAACCCGACGACGGTGACGCTGCGGGATGCGACCGCGATCACGTTAGGTGGGACGACGACGACCGCCGGCGGCGGTGGGACGGCGATCGACGTGGCGACGGTGGCCGGGAGCATCACGGTGAGCGGGGCGCTGGACAGTTCTGCGGCGGCCAACGCGGATGTATCGCTGGTAGCGGCGGGGCAGGACAGTGATGTGGCGGTGAACGCCGGGATTACGACGGACGCCGGGGGGATCACGATCACAGCGGACGACAGCGTGAGCGTTGCGGCGGCGACGACGGTGACGAGTGGTGCCGGTGTTGGCGGAGATATCACGGTTACGGCGAACAACGCGACGAGTGACGGAGATGGATCAGACGACATCACGATGGCTGCCGACAGCGTGGTGAGTGCGGGCACGGGGAACGTGAATCTGACCGCGGACGGGACGAACGCGGGAGACGTTGCGGTCGGCGACGTCAGTGGGGCAACGGTGACCGTGAGTGCGCAGAACGCGGCGAACACCAACAGCATTGTGGAGGCGGGAGTAGCTGATGCCGGGGCAGACATAACTGCAACGACTCTCAATGCGACGGCCGGCGCGGATATCGGTATCTCAACGGGTGTAATCGAAATCTCCGTTGATAGTGCAACCATCACGAGCAACAACGGCGGTGATGTGTATGTGGCGGAGACGAGCGGGATAGAAC
>CAZJCK010000131.1:0-3406 GCA_964544635.1 uncultured Ignavibacteriales bacterium
GGCGACGTATGGGGGGCGGGCTCTTCGGCCAGAGCGACAGAAGGCGTCACAATGAACGTGCCGTCGTCCGGATCAACTCCCAGGCGTTGTCCAGATCATCCGGCGTGACATTCGTGTTCGAAGCCACCAGCCGGATCGCGTACTTGCCGTGAACACGCGTATGCGTGATGTATAACCGACCGGTCGCGACTACCGTACTCACGAGCTGTTCGTTTAGCTGGTCCAACTCCACCTCGTTTGTCATGCCCGTCGGATGATACCGGAAGCAGATCAAATTGACCGTCAGCGGCGCCATCAATTCGAAGCCATCTTCAGCCTCAATCTTATCCGCCAGCTCGCGCGCCATCACGATATGGTTGCGGATCGTCGCTTTGATACCGTCCACGCCATACGTCCGAATAACAAACCAGAGCTTGAGCGCGCGGAACCGTCGCCCCAACTGTATCCCCCAGTCACGGTAATTGTTCACCCGGGTGACCTCGGATGTCTTGAGATACTCCGGCAGGATCTCGAAGGTACGCACCAGCGCCTCTTCGTCCTTCACAAAATAGGCCGAGCAATCGAAGTTGGTGAACATCCACTTGTGCGGGTTGAACACGAAGCTGTCGGCGCCGTCGATACCGCTCAGCCAGTGACGGTACTCCTCGAGCACGAGCGCCGTACCGGCGTAGGCGGCGTCGACATGCAACCATAAATCATGCTGCTTGCTGATCGCGGCAATGTCGCGAAGCGGGTCGACTGCCGTCGTACCGGTCGTACCGATCGTCGCAATCACTGCCAGTGGACGGTAGCCGTCGGCAATATCGCGCACGATCGCTTTCTCCAATCCCTCCGGATGCATCGCCAGATTGTTGTCGACCGGCACTTTGCGCAACGCCTCGGCGCCAAAGCCGGCGATCTTGACATCTTTCTCGATAGAAGAGTGCGTTTCGGTCGAGGCATAGATCGTGAACCGTTCTTTGCCACTGAAACCGTGCATGTTGATACCGTACTCCGTCGCTTGTTCGCGCGCGGTGAGCAGTGAGCAGAGGGTGGCGGTTGATGCCGTATCCTGAATCACGCCGCTCCAATCCTGGGACAGGCCGATCATCCGGCCCAGCCACTGCATCATCCGCTCCTCGAGTTCGGTCGCGGCCGGCGAAGTAGCCCAACTCATACACTGAGCGCCGAGGGTGGCGGTGAGCATCTCAGCCAGCACTGAGGGCGGCGACGAATTGGCCGGGAAGTAGGCCATGAAACTGGGCGACTGCCAGTGAGTTATACCCGGCACGATAATGTTATTGAAGTCCGCGAAGATATCCTCGAACGGCTCGGCCTGTTGAGGCGGCTCTTCGGGAATCTGCTCGATGATTTCGCGCGGCTCGACCTGCGCCTTGACCGGGTAGTCGCGGATATTCTCCATGAAGTCGGCCATCCAGTCGACCAGCTCATGGGCGTGCCTGCGGAATTCGTTGGCGTCCATAGCGGTATGGTGCGACGGAAATTTCAATCTGGCAACCGGTTTTCTGATCCCGAACGCACTCCCTTTGCGCGTCATGTACAGGCGGCAGCAAGCCGCCTCATCTCGAAAAGAATTCATGAGATAGCCATAAGGAGTGATATCGTGAAATACCCAATCCGCACCCTCGTCTGCCTGCTGGCGCTGGTTACCGCCGCCGTGATCGGCTGTGGCGACAGCGACTCCCCGACCGCCCCCGGCTCCGGGACAGGCGGATCATCGTCGGCCGGTGATCTTCCTAACTCATCGGTGAAAGTTGCCAATGTCCAGTGGGACGAAGTCTGGTCGGTCGGGCCGGGCCAGAATTACTTACTCGACGATGTCCTCCTGCGCCAGGATGGCAGCAATTGGCGGCTGCAGACAGTACCGCACATCAACAGTTACGACGACATGTGGGGAACGGGCCCGGACAATATCTTCGTCATCGGCAACAGCCAGGCGGTCTACCATTTCGATGGCAGCATCTGGTCATTGCAGCATTCCGGCGGCTCAACCTCGAATTGGCTGTATGCGATTCACGGCAATGCGCCGGACAATGTGTTCGCGGCCGGCGACGCTGGTGCAATCCTGCATTACGACGGCAACAGTTGGACACCGATGAACAGCGGAGTGACGACATATATCACGGGCCTCTGGGTATCACCTTCAGGGACTGCCTGGGCCGGCGTCGGCGACGGTACCTTGCTTGAGTACGACGGCAGATCCTGGGCGCCGACAACCGCGCCGCCCGGGAGCAGTATCTATCGTCTGTACGGTACCGACGACAACGACCGGATCGCCTTCACCGACCTCGGTGTATTCCACTGGCAGGGCACAAGTTGGACCAACATCGACAGCCTGCTGCTGACCGTCAAGTCGGCTCCGTTTCGCTGCTACGCACCGGGTGACGGCACGTACTTCTTTCTCGACGCCAATCGAGTGGTTATCTATGATGGCACGAATGTCGCACAGCTCCCCACACCGTCTACGCACAATTCATTCAACGGTATAACCGGCACATCACCGAATCATATCGTACTCATGGCCCGCGACAACCAGGTGTTTGAGTATGTCAACGGTACGTGGACACAACTTGCCGACGGTACCGACGGTTTCAGCTTCCGGTTCATCGACGCCCTCTCCCCCGATCACATTATCGCCGGCGGTTTTGCCGACTTCTACAGCGCGCTGGTGTACGACGGTGCGACGTGGGAAGTACAGCGCTACTCCGGCGGCGTCGGCAGCAACTGCATCTCGATGGTCGCTCCCGACACGGCAATCATCGGCTTTCAGGATGGCACGGTCGTCCGTCGCTACCCCGGCGCCTACGCCGGCGGTGGGATAGCAACGTCAGTTGACGCGGTGTGGGCGCAATCGACATCGTCGATTTACGCCTTCAGCAACGGCACCGACAAGGTGCATTATTTCAACGGCGCGACATGGAGCACCATTGGCAACCCGATCGATGTCTTTATTCGCGCCGCCTGGGGTTCCTCCGACAGCAACATATTCGTAGCCTGCACCGACAAACTGTATAACTACGACGGCTCCTCGTGGTCCAGCGCGACGTACGCCGGAACCGCGTTCATGGACATCACCGGTACCGGTCCGACGTCGATCTGGGCAGTCGGCCGTGAAGGGCAGTTGTATCATAACAACGGTTCGACGTGGACGGCGCAGCTGACCCTGAGCAATGTCAATGTTCGGGCGATCCGTGTAAGCGCCATCTGGGCCGACTCCGATACCAATGTCTGGGTGTGCGGCAGCTGGGGGTTGCTGGCGAAGTATGATGGTACGGCGTGGACCGACTACTCGGTGCCGGGGTTCGACTTCGACTTCAGTGACCTGGTCGGTTTCGACGACGGCCGCTTCTATCTGGCAACCGGTAATGGCGGCATGATTATCGAGTACACACCCGAGCCGTAGTGG
>CAZJCK010000132.1:0-1541 GCA_964544635.1 uncultured Ignavibacteriales bacterium
AAACCAAAGGTGGCAATGAGTGCCGCCAAACAGGCGCTCAAGGCTGCCGAGAAGATCAACCAGCGCTATGAAATCGCGGCCTGCTATCGCGTCATGGCCCGCGCCCACTGCGCACTCAAACAACATGACAAAGCTAAAGCGCTATTCGCCGACGCTATCGATCTGTTCGACCGTATCGGCGCCCGCTATGAACTGGCGGTTACCCGCTACCATGCCGCCACGTCGAACCTCTACCCGTACGAAACCGCGTCGGCCATGCTCCACCTGGCCGAGCGCTACTTTGAGGAACAGGAACTGACACGCTGGCTCGAGCGCACCGCCGGCGCCGCCAAAGAATTACAACAGTCGGCCGGCCCCAGTGCCGTCGCCCTCGGCAGCCACAACCGTCTCGACGACGGCCCGCCGATGATCATCGCCGAATCCAAAGCGATGCGCGACATCATGGCCACCGCCGAACGCCTGGCTCCCACCGAACTGAATGTGCTGCTCACCGGCGAGACCGGCACCGGTAAAGACCTGCTGGCTCGCTGGATACACCACCGGTCGGGGAGGGCCGGTGAATTTGTCACGGTCAACGCCGCGGCAATCCCTGACGACATGATCGAGGCCGAGCTGTTCGGCCATACCAGGGGCGCCTTCACCGGCGCCGAAAAAGAGCGCAATGGGCTTCTTGAGTACGCCCACGGCGGCACCTTCTTCTTGAATGAAATCGGCGACGCTTCGGCGCGGCTCCAGGCCAAGCTGCTGGAAGTGATCGAAACGCGTTCCATCCGCAAGCTGGGGCAAAACGAATCGCGTCGCATCAGTTTTCGGCTGGTCGCCGCCACCAACCGCGACCTGCGCAACGACATCGAGCGCGGTGCCTTCCGTCGCGACCTCTACCACCGTGTCAGCGAACTGCGGCTGCACCTGCCGTCGCTGCCCGAACGTACCGAGGATCTGACCCCGCTGATCAGCTATTTCCTTGCGCGTGAAGGGGTCGACCCGAGCAATGGATCATCCGAGCAGGTCGAGCGTCTGATCGAAATCGTGAGAATGCAGGAATGGCCGGGCAACGTGCGCCAGCTGGCATCGTACGTCCGACGCCTGGTCAAGGATGCCGATGACAACGTCCGCAGCGTGGCCGACCACGCCCTGCAGGGCTGGGGGCTTCATGAAGATGATATCGTTGAGCGGGTGATGCGTCGTACCGACGGTAACCGTTCACTGGCCGCCCGCATTCTCGGGATGGCCGAATCGACGTTGCGCAGCCGCACCATTCGGTAGGCGCTGTGCACAGGCGTCCGGCTGAGCAAAGTTTCTTTCCCCCCGCGTAATACTGACGTCCCTTTGAACACACCGTCCCGTCTCTCCCCGAGCGGGGCGGTGTCGTTTACCGGCCAAAATAAAACCGCCCGCTCGAAAGAGCGGGCGGTCGCATGTATGGAGAATCGCGATCAATCAGTGATCAGTCGCGAGGCTCTGCCATAAGCTTACAGACAATCGGCCGGGCCGGCGCCACCTGCGAACAGGAAGTCGACGAACGCAGCCAGGTCGATCGG
>CAZJCK010000132.1:1641-3355 GCA_964544635.1 uncultured Ignavibacteriales bacterium
CCGGGCCGGCGCCACCTGCGAACAGGAAGTCGACGAACGCAGCCAGGTCGATCGGACCGGCATCGATACCGTCGCCGTCAAAGTCGCCGGCAGTACCAATACAGCACCCACCGGTGCCACACTCAGCGTTGGTGCCGAGCCAGCCACCGCAGTACAGACCGGTCCACTCAGCGATCCACAGATCGTCGATCGAGGCCGCATCCGGATCAAAGGCGCCGGCATAGTCAACGGTCTCGAAGGTACCCGGTACAAACGCGGTGTTCGGATTGGTCGGGTTGTAACCGACCGACAGATCCAGCGGGTCAACCCACGAGAAGGCGCTCAGGTCGGCCTGCGGGCGCGGGTCGATGGTGCCGGTGCCGACCACACGAAGGGAGTCGATACAGGGCACGGGATCCAGGAACAGGTTGGCCCAACCGGTCAGCGAGTCGGCCAGTTCGGCGTCACCGTTGGCAACGTCAAGCGGCGTATCGCCGTTGACCATGCCACCCCAGATGTTGTTGTACAGGCGCAGTGTGCCGTCGCGCAGACGATCGCGCGTCTCGGGATCACCGATCTGAGCACCATAAAGGGCGTCGGTGAAGATCGAGTTGTACAGACCGCCGCCGAAGTTGGCGCGCAGGATGAAGATCTGGTCACCGGACAGGCGACCGACCAACGTGGCGTTGGAGATAAGCGGAGTGGCATACGGCGTGGCGAGGACAATGTCGTCACCATCGAATTCACCCATCTTGTCGCCGTCGTTCGGCTGCTGCACGCCAAACCAGAACTGACCGCTGACGGAAAGACCCTCATCGGTGTCAAAGGCATCGTCGCCGCAGAAGGCGGAGACCAGATAGTCGCACTGGACCGTGCCGCCAAACCACTCAAAACCGTCGTCCTGGTTGTACAGGACTTCAACGTGGTTGATGACGGTACCGCTACCGATAGCGCCCATGGTGAGACCGTTGATCTCGTTGTTGGCGCCGATGTTCGAACCACCGTGGCGGATCGAGACATACTTCACGACGCCGGAATTGTCGGTGTCGTCGGTGCCGCCGTATTCGGAGCGCGAGGTAACCGGCAGGCCCTCAATGTTGTCGACGCCGTCACTCGTGCGGGCGTTACCGAGCATGATGAGACCGCCCCAGCGACCGGTCGGAGTGCCGTTGACAACATCAACGCCGTCTTCCCAGTCGGTGACGTCGTTGTCGGCGATTGAGGTCATGATGATCGGGCAGTCGCAGGAGCCGAGGGCGTAGATCTTACCGTCGCGCGAGACGACCAGCGCGGTGGCGTTTTCACCCTGGCCCTCGTTACCCTTGAGGATGGTGCCCGGTTCGATCAGGAGCACATCGCCCGGATCGACAAAGACAAAGCCCTGGAGATTCCAGATGGTGTCGCGCGACAGGACGCGGAAACCAACCATGTCGGCGTCGGTGAAGATGGCGGTCGGCTTGTCGCCTTCGACGGAGCAGTCACACACGGTGGTGCCGCACTCATCGGCGAGGTAACCGTAGGAATCCAGAGCCGTCCAGCCGCATACCCACAACTCGGAGGCGTTCGGATCGAAGGCACCCGGGTAGTCAACGGCTTCAAAGTCGCCGGGGACAAAGTCGGCATTCGGGTTGGTCGGATTATAACCAACCGACAGATCGTTCGGATCAACCCAGGTGAAACCGGTCGGGACGTTGGTCGGACGCGGATTGAGCACGTTGTTGGTCGTGCGGAAGGT
>CAZJCK010000133.1:0-3159 GCA_964544635.1 uncultured Ignavibacteriales bacterium
CCGCGATGCGTGCAGCTTCTTCACACGCGGCAGGATAAGTTAGCTCCTCGATAGTCGCGAATCGTCCGGCACGCCCTTTCCAACGACAAATGGAGCTAATTTGCGAACATTCTCGCAGCCAGGTTATTCTACAATTGACGGAACGGATCTTGTTTGTTGTTGAAGCGAGCTTGTTGACGAACAGTTCGGCTGCATCAGTGCCGAAAATGCCGCACGACCTACGGCGGAGAAATGGCCGATATTCCTGAGCAATTGCCGGAGGACTACCAGCGGTTGTTCACGGGAATCTCGGGTGAAATGCCGAGTGGCTGATCCGCAGCCCTCGCACAAAGAGCGAAACTATACACGGACTGGTAACCGGCCTCGGCTACTGTCCTCATTACTATGAAAGGACGAAACTTTATGAACCTTCACGAGGAACTCAAGAAGAAACGAGAACAGTCGGCAGAACAGATGCCGGAAAAGGTCAAACAGATAGTGCAGCGCGCTATCGACGATCTGGAGGAATCGGGCATACTTGACCGGGTCCCTGGTGCCGG
Source organism: uncultured Ignavibacteriales bacterium (assembly GCA_964544635.1). Classification (GTDB taxonomy): domain Bacteria; phylum Zixibacteria; class MSB-5A5; order GN15; family FEB-12; genus CAZJCK01. The sequence goes on from CAZJCK010000133.1 coordinate 540, forward strand.
CGACCCGGCGCCCGACTTCTCTCTGCCGGGCGCCGACGGTCAGATATATCATCTGGCTGAACTTCGGGAAAAGGGCCCGGTTGTTGCCGTATTTTATCGCGGCGGGTGGTGACCCTACTGCAACTTAGAGCTGGATGCTCTACAGGAAGTTATCTCGGAGATCGAAAAGCGCGATGCCACTCTTCTTGCCATTTCTCCGCAAATCGAGAAATATGCCAGGGAATTCGTCGATGAGCATGACCTGACATTTCCCATTCTGCAGGATCAGGGCAACAAGGTTGCAACCGAATATGGATTAACCCACGAACTCCCCGATGATCTAAAGCAGGTGTACCAGTCCGGCGGAATTGACCTGTCGGAGTACAATGGCGACGATTCCTGGACATTGCCGATGCCGGCGCGCTTCATCATAGACCAAAGCGGCAAAATTGTTAATGCCGAAGTTCATCCGGACTATCGACGCCGCCCGGAACCGGATGAGATTCCGGCTATTCTCGATAAGCAGGGGCCGTGATGTGGCAGGCCGGCGGTCGAACGGCTGCGGAACCGATACCGGTGGCCGCTGTTTCATCTGTTGTAGCCAACGTTTCATGCCAAAACCATATATACTGAAAGGAAAGCCGAGGCAATGAGTATCCCAACGGCACAGGCGTATGATGTCGTCATCATCGGGTCCGGCCAGGGGGGGAAACCGCTGGCGGTGGCCACCGCTCGTGCCGGTAAGCGAACTGCCCTGATCGAACGGCATCTGGTTGGCGGTACCTGCGTCAACTATGGTTGCACACCGACCAAGACAATGTACAACTCGGCGCGTGTCGCCTATCTCAGCAACCGGGGTGACGACTTCGGCGTGATGGCGCCGGAGATCCGTGTCGACATGCGCAAAGTATGGCAACGGAAGCATGCGGTGGTCGAGCAGTTTCGCGGCGCCAGTGAAAAGCAGGTGGAAACGACCGACAACCTCGACCTGATCCGAGGCGAGGCCCGCTTCACCGGCCCCAAGGAGTTGCTCGTACAAAAGACCAACGGCGGGGGGCTCCCCGTAACCGCCGAAACCATCGTCATCGATGTCGGCACGCGACCGGCGGTGCCGCCGATCGACGGTATCGACGACGTGCCGTATCTCGATTCGACATCGATCCTCGAAGTGAAGGAACTCCCGGACCACCTGGTAGTTATCGGCGGCGGATACGTCGGTCTGGAATTCGGCCAGATGTTTCACCGTTTTGGCAGCCGGGTGACAATTATCCAGCGTGGCGAACGCCTGCTGTCTCGTGAGGATGACGATGTCTCCGACGCCATTAAAGCAATCCTCGAAGAGGACGGTATGGCGGTGCATTGCAAGGCCGAGGCGAAGCGGGCGGATCGCATTGATGATCACACCATCCGAGTTACAGTTGCAACCACCGATGGTGAGACTGCGATCGACTGTTCTCACCTCCTGCTGGCGGCAGGACGGCTATCGAACGCTGACTCCCTCGACCTGGACGAGGCGTCGATTGCAACCGACAATCGCGGCTTCATCAAGGTAAACAAGCGACTTGAAACCAATGTTGATGGTGTGTACGCCATCGGCGACGTCAACGGCGGTCCGGCCTTCACGCATATTTCATACGACGACTACCGCGTCCTCAAGGCTAACCTGCTTGAAGGCGGCCGTGAAACCACTGAGAACCGCCTGGTGCCGAGCGTGGTGTTTCTTGATCCGCAGCTGGGTCGGGTCGGCCTGAATGAGAGTGAATCGCGTGAACAGGGGAAGAACATCAAGGTTGCAGAGCTGCCGATGACCCATGTCGCCCGCGCCATTGAAATGAGCGAGACCCGCGGCTTCATGAAAGTAATCATCGATGCCGACAACGACCGGATTCTCGGTTGCGCCATTCTCGGTGTCGAGGGGGGCGAAGTCATGAACATGATCCAGATCGCCATGATGGGCGAACTGCCGTATACCGCGCTGCGCGACACGCCGCTGGCGCACCCGACTATGGGCGAGTCGCTCAACAACCTGTTTGCGACGCTTAAAGAGTAGCCTCGCCACGTCTTGCGGCTACATCCGTGAGCTGGTCAATTCGATGTCGGCGCCGCGACCACGCGTCATTGAATCGCCGACGAACCACCTGAGCCTCATCGTTTTGCCCCTGCGCCTCAAGCGCTCGGTACAGGCCAAACAGCGACCAGCCGTTTTCCGGCCACTCCTCGAGGTCGGCGCGATAAGCCGCTTCGGCCTCGGCTGCCCGACCGTCCTCGAGCAACAGCGCCCCCAGTGTCTGGCGCGGCATACTATACCACACCGGCGGTTCATAGTACCCGATCCCGTCGTAGATCGCCACCGCCTCTTCAATGTGAACGATTGCATCGGCGAGGTTACCATCGGCTGCAGCGAGTTCACCCTCGAGCATGTTGACCGCAACCCGGAGCGCCGCCTGTGTCGTTCTGTCGCCCCAGGCATCCATCCCGGCCGATCTTTTCAATTGTGGCTGATGACCATTGTACCGATATTAGCCTCGATAAACAATGAACCACATCTATGGCTCAATACACTCAATACAGCAAGAAACGGCGGTGCCGCGTGACAACGCTTGATTCTGTAAGACAAATCATCCTTCGTGATATTCGCGCT
>CAZJCK010000134.1:0-3123 GCA_964544635.1 uncultured Ignavibacteriales bacterium
CCCAAACAAGCACTCACACTGCTTCTCTTGTGAGTCGCGGGGCCTGGTTGCTGCTCCACAACCCGCTGCTGCTCTATCGCCGGGACGACAAATCGGTGCGCCAGGTCAACCCGCGCGGTATGCCGCTCGGCCTGCCGGTGACCATCGATGAGACTTTCGATGAAATGCTCGAAGAGGTCACTATCGATCTGCATGACGGTGACATGTTCCTCGCCTTCACCGACGGCATCAACGAAGCGGTTGACCGCGAGGGACGCCAGTTCGGTCTCGAACGGCTCGAGACGTTCCTGTCGACCAGCGGCGACCACAACGATCGTGATCTCGACGCCATCGCCTCGATCCTAATACAGGAGATTGATGACTTCGTCGGATTCACCAAGCCCAGCGATGATGTCAGCTTCATCCTGGCGCGCGCCATGAGCGTTAAGGCAGCGCCGGCGCCGCCGGCCGACGATGAACTGGAAGTCCGCAACCTGTCCGGCCAGTCCAGCGACTCGCGTTCCGAATAATCACTTGCCAGACGCCGTTTTCACCCGTTTATTCGAGTCCAACCGCTGCCGGAGACGGCCGGGGGACAGCTATGGATAGTATCAGTATCTCACTCAATGAAAGCGGCCCGAAAGGGAGTATCTCCGAGATTCGCGTCGACGGTGTCATCGATACCCTCACCGCCGGCAAGCTCGAAGAAGTGCTCGACTCGCTCATGAAGCGTGGTCGGGTACGCATGATTCTTGACCTCGCCGGGGTCGACTATGTCTCCAGCGCCGGCTGGGGTATCTTTATCTCGCATATCAAGGATGTCCGCTCCCAGGGCGGCGACATTAAGCTGGCCAACATGATCGCCAACGTCTACGAAATCTACGAACTGCTCGAATTCAATAACGTCCTGCGCGCTTACAGCTCGATGGATGATGCCCGCGACGACTTCCTCAAGGCTGATGCCACGACCCCCGACGACGAAAAAAAAAAGGACAGGTAACGCGCCTCACCGTCGTTGAGGACCTCGTCTCCGAATCGTCGAAAAGCGAACCGGACGGTCCTGTTCCCGGCATTGCCCCGGTCGATGTCATGACCCTGCTGCGCCGCTTCATTCGCGAAGATCCCTTCATGACCATCGGTGAACTCAAACGCGCCGTCAACAGCACGGCCGGCGTCGATCCGGTCGGCTGGTGGCAGGTCTTCTTCCTGCTCAAGCGCCACAACCTGCTTTCGCGGCGCTCCCGCTTTCGACTCGCCCGCGGCCGGCGCTGACAACCGTGCCTTGACCCGCTCACGATTGTGCTGTATCTTCTGCCTGTGAGGTAAAACAGATGGAATGGGTGTCAATTCTGGCACTCGTCTTCGCATTGTCTACGGCGGTCCTGGCCGTAATCCTTATCCGACATCTCCGAGTAGGCAGACGAAAGGCGAGTAACGTCTCAATGCCGGATCTTGAGCGGCTGCTCGAAACCGTACAATCTAACGCGTCGCGCGGTGATATCCGGGAAGTTGCACGTGCTGCTTCCGACCGCCTGGTCGATTTCTTCGGCTGTACGAGGATTCTCTACCTGCGCTACCGTCGCGGTGAACTCCGTGTCAACTTTCGCTACAATCTCGACAGCGCAAAGCCGGATGATTTGCGGCTGCATCCCTCGGACCAACTCACCCGTACGCTCCTTGAAAACCCGCACCTGCACGATCGCACCGCACTGACATTCCTCCTTGAGTCCGGGCGAATCGAGAGCCTGCAGCAACTCAACCTCGACTACGTGCTCCCGATCTGCTGGGACGACAACCTGTACGGCGTCTACTTTCTCGGCTTTGATCGCTCCCCGTCGCCGACTCAACGCGCCCTTGTAAGCGCCCTGGTGGCGCAGCCGCTGGCCGCCGCTTACCACGTACGCTGGCACCGGCATAAACTCGACGCTGCCTGGCGCAGGTTGCAACACGAACGCGGCCGCACCGGTAACGACAGCCAGGCAGCCGCCCGGCGGCGTCGCATGATACTCACACTGCTGCGCCGTCCCGAACCGAACCGTGTCATCCCCGAACTGTTCGAGACTGTCTGCACCGAGTTGAACCTGTCGCGCGCCGTCCTCGTCGTTGCCGACCGCGACTGCAACTCACCCTGTCATGTGCATCTCTGGCGACTGGCTGAGCCATCAATCGCACCCGCCCCGGAAGATATCATCAGCGCCGACGACCATCCCGCACTCGGCACCAGTTGCCAGGTAACGAAAATCGGCGCCCCGGTGTCGGAGCAACTGCTCTTGAATCTCCGACGTTGTCGGCTCGATCACCTTGTCCAGTTTCCGCTGTCGACTGATCGCGCCGCGATCCTGGCCTGGAGCGGCGAGGTCAATCCGGCCGAGGTCGACGACACCCTTGCCACCCTCGAAGCCGAAACCCGCACCGTCGTAAAAACCGCCGACTCGTTCAGCCGCCTCCAGCAACTGTCGTGCACGGATCCTCTCACCGAACTGCCCAACCGTCGCTATTTCGTGCGTCGGCTGGCTGAGGAGGTGAAGCGTGCCCGACGGTTTGGGCGTTGCCTGACGCTGGTCTTTCTGGACGTCGATTATTTGAAGCTCATCAACGACCGGTACGGCCACCTCGCCGGCGATGCCGTGCTGCGGCATCTCGGTCACGTAGTCACCGACGCCATCCGTACCATTGACGTTCTCTGTCGCTACGGCGGTGATGAATTCTGCATCATCATGCCCGAGACCGATCACGAGCGCTGCAGTCACTTCCTGGAGCGCCTCAGCTCGACAGTGGCCCAGCATGCATTCACTACCGGCCAGGTGGCGCCGACAATCACCTGCACCATCTCGATGGGCGCCGCCATCTTTCCGGATCATGCCGCTGACCCGCGCCAACTGCTGGCCGCTGCCGACAGTGCCCTCCTGAAGTCAAAAGGGGCGGGCAGGAACAGTTTTCGCGTATATTCGACAACAGCCTGAAACTTTGGTAACTTGTTGTCGTTTTTGATCTTTACAGGCTCATGGAGGCGGTCTATATTTGCGTGCTAACATTAACGGCGACTATGCCGATTCTTATACAAGCCTATAAAGGAAAGCCACTTACCCGATGAAACGGATTTTTACTGTACTATGCATAGGGATGGTGCTCACTGCCGGCCTC
>CAZJCK010000135.1:0-3099 GCA_964544635.1 uncultured Ignavibacteriales bacterium
CACAAAAAAACCCGCCACACTGCCGTGTGACGGGTTGTCATCATCTGTGGGCGGCAGACCTCCCGGTCTGCTCCATTCATTTCTACCGCGTGTGCAGCAACCCCTCGCTCGGGATGTCGCTCACCTGCTGGCCGCGCATCGCCTCACCCAAACCGCGGGAAGCGTCGGCAACAATGCTGTAGTCCTGCCAGTGAGTCACCGCGCTGACAATCGCCTTGGCCCGCTTCTCCGGGTTGTCGGAGGCAAAAATACCCGAGCCGACAAAGACCGCCTCGGCGCCCAGCTCCATGCACAAAGCAGCGTCGGCCGGCGTCGCCACGCCACCCGCCGCAAAGTTCGGGACAGGAAGATGGCCGTGTTTGGCCACCCAGCGGACCAGGTCGATCGGTACCCGGTGCTCCTTGGCCGCACCGTACAGCTCTTCATCGCTCATGACGGTAATTCTTCGCATTTCGGCACCTATCTCCCGAAGATGCTTCACCGCTTCGGACACATCACCGGTGCCGGCTTCGCCCTTGGTCCGGATCATGGCCGCGCCCTCGCTGATCCGGCGGAGCGCCTCGCCGAGGTTACGACAACCACACACGAACGGTACTTTGAACGGCCACTTGTTGACATGGTAGAGGTTATCGGCCGGCGTGAGCACTTCGGATTCGTCGATGAAATCGATCTCGAGCGATTCGAGCACCCGCGCCTCGGAGATATGACCGATCCGGCACTTGGCCATGACCGGGATGGTGACGGCGCGCTTGATCCCATCGATCATGTCGGGATCGGACATGCGGGCCACCCCGCCGTGGGCGCGGATATCGGACGGTATCCTTTCGAGCGCCATAACCGCCGAGGCGCCGGCCTCTTCGGCAATCCTGGCCTGCTCGGCATTGGTGACATCCATGATGACGCCACCCTTGAGCATTTCGGCCAGCCCCACCTTCACTTTGTGCTGTTTATCGTCAAACATGTTCAACATATGGCACACTCCTTATGGCAGCCGCCGCAATGGGCGAATTGACGTCGCGTCGTGACGCCACTTAGTAGAACGTCCGACCGACGTCAAGGGTTCGTCTCACCCTCGTATAGTATAACGCAAAACGGGGCTTGCGAACAAGCCCCGCGGGGTCGTGACGGCGACACCGCCGCCGAATAGTCTTCGTACGTTTACGACGCCTTCTTGCCCTTGTATTTGCCGAAATGCTCGCGCTGGAGGGCTTTCTTGAAGCTCTTCTCCTGGGCATCCCAGAAACCGCGCATGGCACAGGTCCCCCCCTGGTCGCACTGGCAGACACCGCCGACCGAGTTCTCGGTACACAGATTCAGGTGGATCGGTCCGTCGATCGCCTCAATCACGTCGAGGAAGGTCACCTCTTTCGGCACCTTGGCCAGACGATAGCCGCCGGTCACTCCCTGGTACGACACGAGGATACCGGACCGGGTCAGGTCCTTGAGGATCTTGGCCAAAAACTCGCGCGGGACCTGTTCGGCCTCCGAAATCGAATTAATCGACCCCAGTTTCCCTTTGGGGAGATTGGAGATATGGCGCACGGCGCGCAGCGCGTAATCAGATTTGCGGGACAAACGCATGGGTGAGGAACCTCACAATGTTGATATGTTCATCGCTCATTTATTGCACATTCACAATTGCGGTCCATAGAGTCACCTTGACCGCCCGGAACCCGCCTATTATACTATTAGAGACACACAAAGTCCATAACAAAATTGACAAATTAGGGCTTTTTCGCAACCGGTTGGACGGCGGGAACTTTCCCCGCACTGATCGGTTAGATGACACGAACCAAAACCGGAATACAGGTATCTGGTGAGTCGATAAGGAGACCGTGATGGCTGAACAGACACAACACACCGATCAGGTGGTAACGATAACGCCGGAGGCGATCAAAGAACTCAAGCGCCTCCGCACCGGCGAAAAAGAAGAAAACATTTATGTCCGCATGGGCGTGTCGGCCGGTGGCTGTTCCGGCATGTCGTATGCCATGGCCTTCGATACCAACAAGACCGACCAGGACACCGAGTACGATTACGACGGTCTGCCGGTGATCATCGACCAGCGGGCTGCTCCCTACCTGAAAGGCACTGTCCTCGAATACAACGGCGGCCTGCTGGGCGGCGGCTTTAATTTCGCCAACCCCAACGCCAAACGCACCTGCGGCTGCGGTACCTCGTTCACGGTCTAACCCGGTGACGCTATGACCTATGAGGTAGTTGAACCCGACCAGTTTACCGAGGGTGGCATGTTCCGTCAGGATGTGTTCATCCGAAAAATCGACGCCTTCGACTGGTCGAAGTTCAGCGGCAAAAAAGTGCTTGTCCGCGGCTGCGGATCAATGATTATTCCCCCCTGGGCGTACATGCTGATAACAGCCCGGTTGCAGTCGTATGCGAAGTCGATTCGCTACGGCAACGAACACGACCATATTGTCGTTTTCCGCAACCGCGACGCTAAGAAAGCAGCCCGATAAACCAGAACTGTCAGTTGACTGACGTATAGAGGTAGCGAAGGTTTTATCCCATGCCGAAAGTGTTGTTTTTGCCGGCCGAGAAGGAGGTCGAGGTGAAGGACGGGACAATTATTCTCGATGCCGCCCTCGACAACAATATCCAGATCGACCATAACTGCGGCGGCAACTGCGCCTGCTCCACCTGCCATATCTACATCGAGAGCGGCTATGAAACACTCGGGGAGAAGAGCGAGGACGAAGAAGACATGCTCGACGAAGCCGAGAATTTGCAGGACAATTCCCGCCTCGCCTGCCAGTGCAAAGTCAAGACCGACCTGGTGGTGCGGATCCCGGAGAAAGACTCGACCTGGGAGGACGACGTTTTCTAAACGTCGCCAGGAGTACATTAAGATACCCGGCCGGTCGAGTTCGACCGGCCTTTTTCATACCTGAAACGACCTGAGAAGTGTTTTTTTGACGTTCCCGTCATTCCCGCAAAAGCGCCTGCCCCAGATCCGGGGGGAATCCAGCCAGTCGCAAAACGATGCCCAGGCAACTTGGCACGTTGACAAGCAACCTGACCTACGACTGCGGGACATTCTGGCCTACATTCAATCGAGAGCGCAGCTTAACAGCGCGCACG
>CAZJCK010000136.1:0-3005 GCA_964544635.1 uncultured Ignavibacteriales bacterium
CCGGTCGGCGTTGCTTCGGCGATCCACGGTCTCCCTTTATCCGGGTCGTAGTCCAGGGCGCCAGCGGGTGGCGCGATTACCCCCACAAGCAATGCCAAAGCCCCTATAAGCGCGATTAAACGTCGCATACCTATGTCACATCCATCTATTGGTTAATTGTTTCGTTTGTCTTCAATCCCAATGGCGCACTTCCTCGCGCCGTATCCCGATACGACCGGCTCGGAGTTGTCCAACCCAAGCTGTGCTTCGCACTTGAGCAAATAGAGTCGCGCTGACTCAATCTCGCCTTCCCCCTTAGTGTCAGCGAGAAGTTTGAGGGCCACCTGAAACTGGGACTGCTCTACCAGTTCGCTGACTTGTCTGAGCAGGTCGGTACGTGCTTTCATGGTCCGCGTTATTCCAATTCTGGAAATCAAATAGTTTAAAGACGATCGAAGTCAAGTAGTTCAAGATGGGTTTACCACCCGGAATTTCAGGGCTGTGTAATTCGCCCCATGGATCTTGATCCCCCCGGTCATTTACTTCGGATGATGACCAGGGTCGTGCCGGCCCTTTATCCGGGTCGTAGTCCAGGGCGCCAGCGGGTGGCGCGATTACCCCCACAAGCAATGCCAAAGCCCCTATAAGCGCGATTAAACGTCGCATACCTATGTCACATCCATCTATTGGTTAATTGTTTCGTTTGTCTTCAATCCCAATGGCGCACTTCCTCGCGCCGTATCCCGATACGACCGGCTCGGAGTTGTCCAGGCAACGTTGGCCCTGAGAAGGATTGCGATGTTTCGAAATTGTTCGAGCCACCCTACCCCGCAGGCTCAGCGAGCCGATTGTTTCGTGTCTTCGTATATGTAGAGCATCGGCGAGTCGAAAAAAATACATGGTGGCAGATTTGACTGACACGTTCTGACAGTGAAATTTGCAGTTTTTCTATTTTTTTTCGAATGTGAGTCGAATGTGAGCACGTGTATTGACCGGCGTCAAGTGCTTATGGGCCGAAACGTCAAGAGCCTGCCAGTAGCGGATTCGAGGACCTTACGACATCCTTCGTCTACAGAAAGAGTGTCGAAACTCTGCTCCGCCTCCGGCGGATTGAGATTTCGACCTACGAAGCTCGGCCTCCCCTCTGTTACTCCTCGCCGAAATATTCTCGTTTCCAGTCGCCGTGCGCGAGCGTGCGCACCATATGCATCCCCACCTCAACAGCAACCAGTGAGACCTTCCATTCGGTAGCGTCGCCGACCGTCGCAGTCGCGGCAATCGTCCGCATCGCTTCGAGTTCGGCTGCCGGCACAGGCGAGGTCAGGTGCCTGGCTAACGCCATCGCCTTGAGGGACTTGTGAAACAGGCTCTTTTCGTCTGCCGACAACCAGGACGAATCAACGATACCACCGACAACCTCCTCGCGCAGCGCTTTGGCCTCTTCGAATTCCTTTTCGTTGGCGAAGACAGTGGTATGTGTGCCGGCGCTGTCGATGACCGACGTATGCCATGTCGAGGTATCGTCGGCTGTTGTTTCAACACAGAAAAGCGCGTCCCCGCACACTATTGTTATAAGGACCGTGAACTTCTTCCCCACCCCGAAGCGGTACCCGGCGGCAATGGTGCCGTCATCGGAATAGATGTAGGCAGCCCAGCCCAACTCTCCGATGTAGTACGACAAAACACGCTGTTGCGCCGAATCGGTGCCGGCGAAGGAGCGATAGTAGACATACGCATAGTCGCCCCAGTTGTAGGCCGCGGTTAGTTGGATGACAAAGTCACCGTCGATGAACAGTTCTTCTATTATTGAGTCGAACCGATGCGGTTCGATTTCGACATAGGGCGGGATATCGGCATACAGCAACCCCTGCTCGACCGGTTCGCTGAGCTTACGCTCCGCGGCGGCGGCAGTCATCAGGACGCCGGCCACAATCAGGTACTTTAGCATCAATTCCCCTCTCCACATTGACACCCGGGCGGCAAATTCAAGTTACATTTTCGAACTGTTCTTCGTGTGCCAGTACCCGGTTAGTCGCATGACCCCCAAGAAAACACCGGCCACAATCAATCCAACTGCTGCGGCAACACCAAGCTGCGCCAGATAGGGCATGGGCCCAAAGAGCATGTCCTTAAGTATGAAGAGAACAAGCCAAGTCGTCAGGATCGCCATCAATAGAATTCTTCTCATCACATCTCACCTCATCTTTTCGTTCCGGCTAGAACGCCTCTAACCGGAACTTCTTCATTGACACAGGGCCTTAGTTGTTTTACTAGACCAGGTAATCTGAGAGATTCGGATAATCCTGGCTTGCAGCGAAAAAGCTATGAAACCAGTTGCCTAAATGCGCACGCCGCCATACCGCCAACCGCAGAAGCTGCGCATCCCTTGGCCGTACATGCAGCCCAACCCGGGCCAGTCGCTAGGCACAAACCAGCGGATGTTACACAACCTCCTGCGGCATATTCTCCGCTGCATTTCAACCATCCTTTCCAAGACCAAGCGGCCCTCTCACCGACAAACTTCTTCGCATTAGCGACATACGTTCGAATATAGATCCTGGAACCGTCGTCGTACACAATCGGCTCCCAATCCTCGCCCGTAGGAAGATTAAATGCGACTTCGCTCACTTCGACCGCGTTGCCTATGCCCGGAGCTACGATCCAACTTATGTAGATTACCCGTTCCAAAGGAGCCATGTCATGCGCGAAAGTCAAGGTCACTACTTTCGCCGGAATAGTGTCGTTCGAGTTCTCCGCCGCTAATGACGCAGACACCACGAAGCTATACTCCGGCGCATAGGTAAACTCGCCCTCAAAGCGAGCCATTGCCATTTGCACAGCCGTGATCGACAGAGCCTCCTCCAGATCCTCCTGTATATTTGAGACTTGATCCCTTAGCTGGGGGTCAATGACCTTCCCAATGTCTGTTTCCACTTCGTTCTGGACCCCGCTTCTCATAAAATCAGTTTCCGCAGTCTTACTGTCAACACTCTTTTCACTGCAGCCGATCATCAGGCCGCCGGTCA
>CAZJCK010000137.1:0-2981 GCA_964544635.1 uncultured Ignavibacteriales bacterium
CCGAGCGCCAACGCCGGACAGGATACCCTGGAACTCCAGATATGGGCATACAACGATGACCTGATCAAAGGCGCCAACATGGGGTTCAATTGGAGTAACCCCACCTTTGACATGGTCAGCGCCGAACCGTCCGCCCTCATCGACGACGGCTTCGACCTTGCCATCGGTTATTTCGAGAACGGTTCGATAGACCAGACCAACGACAACGACCGCTTCCTGTTTCAGGGAGCGCGCCTGTTTAACGGTGTTGCCGGCGCCGACGAGCGCCGCCTGTGGGCAACCTACAAACTGGTGACCAGCGACTGGACGGTCAATGACTCGATCGTCATCGACACCGGCCAGTTCAGTATACCGTCACAGTGGCTGTTTATTAACAGCGTGAACCCGCCGCAAGGCTACCAGCCGGTCTGGGTGAAGGGCGGCCCGGTCGTGATCTACGACCCCGATCGTCCGCAGGGCCCCACGGGTAATCTCGTGGTTGCACCCAATACCCTCGAATTCAGTGCCGTCGAAGGCGGCGCCAACCCGTCGAGCCAGACGTTCAATGTTTCGTCCGACGGTGACCCGCTCGGCTTTGACGCTGCTACTCTTGCGACCTGGATCTCGGTCGATCCGACTACCGGTACGACCCCCCAGGATGTGACGGTCACTGTCGATATCACCGGCGTTGCTGCCGGCTCCTACACCGATTCGATCGCAGTTACTTCTGGCGATGCCGGCAATTCGCCGCAATACGTGGTCGTCAATCTCGAAGTTGGTGTCGCGCCGCCGACCATCGACTGCCCGAGCGAGCCGATCGCCACCACCGCCTGTGCGGGTGAAGAGATTTGTATCCCGCTGGCAGTGACCGGCGCCGATTCAGTCGTCTCGCGCAAGGGCACCTGGGCCGAGGGCCAGGTCTGCTGGACTTTCACCGAAAGTTTCAGCGGCGCCGATACCGTGATCGCCTTTAACTCGGGCGGCTTCACCACCTGTGTCATCAATGTCGATGTTGCCATCGACCAGCCGGCCGAAATTGCCGACTGCCCGATCGAGCCGGTCGTGGTCGATATCTGTGGTCCGGAAGTTGTCTGCCTGCCGTTGACAGTCAACAACGCCGACAGCGTCACTTCGACGCAGTTTGGTTTCTTTGTCGACGGTCAGCTGTGCTGGGAAATCGGTGCGCCGATTAATGTCGTCGATACCGTCATCGCCTGGAGCGAGTGCGGCAACGACACCTGCATTATCCCGGTGACGGTCAACGTCAACCCGCTCCCGGCGTTCACCAACTGCCCGATTGATCCGGTTGTCTACGAAATCTGTGGCACCGAGACGATCTGTCTGCCGCTCGCGGCTGACAATGCCGATAGCGTCGTTTCGAATCTCGGCACCTGGGCCGACGGCCAAGTCTGCTGGGAGTTCAGCGGTTCGGCCGATGTTGTTGACACGGTTATCGCCTACAACGACTGTGGCGCCGATACCTGCACCATCGAGGTGACCGTGATTGGCGGCGAAGCTGCCGCTATCGACTGTCCGACCGAACCGATCGTGGCCGAGATCACCGAGCCGGGTACGGTCTGCATTCCGCTGGCGATTAACGAAGTCGACAGCGTGACCTCGACCCAGGGTGGCAGCTACAACAGCAATACCGGCGAACTCTGCTGGGCCATCACGGAGTCGATCTCGGTTATCGATACCGTCATTGCGTGGGATGCCTGCGGCAATGACACCTGTGTCCTCGACGTGACGGTCAACCTGGTCGAGACTCCGGTCATCACCTGCCCGACCGATCCGATCGCCGTCGACATCTGCGAACCTCAGACGGTCTGCTTCCCGCTGGCTATTTCGGGTGCCGAAACGGTGACCTCGACCCAGGGCGGCACCTACGACGCTGAGACCGGTGAACTGTGCTGGGAGATCAGCGAGTCGATCATGGTGATGGATACCATTATCGCCACCAACAGTGCCGGCGCCGATACCTGTGTGCTCGACGTGACGGTTAACATCGGCGATGCTCCGATGATCACCTGTCCGACCGAGCCGATCGATGTGACCATCTGCGGCGCGCAGACGGTCTGCTTCCCGCTCGAGATCACCAACTTCGACAGCGTTAAGACCACCCAGGGTGGTGTCTACGCTGAAGGTGAACTGTGCTGGGATATCACCGAGTCGATCTCGGTCATGGATACGGTCTATGCGTTCAACGAATGCGGCATGACGATGTGTGTGCTTGACGTCACGGTTACCGTCGACGACCTGGCCATGATCGACTGCCCGACCGATCCGATCGTTGTCGATCTGTGTGAAGCCGACACCGTTTGTCTGCCGCTCACGGTAATGAACGCCGACAGCGTGACCTCGTCGCAGAACGGCTGGTTCAGCGAAGGCGAACTGTGCTGGTTCATCGGCGAGTCGATCGAAGTGATCGATACCGTCGTTGCCTGGAGCGAGTGCGGCAACGATACCTGTTATCTCGATGTTACAGTCAATGTGCTCGACGCCCCGGTGGCCGACTTTACGTTTGACCCGACCACCGGCGATCTGCCGCTGACCGTGATGTTTACCAATACCTCGACCGACGCCGATAGTTACATGTGGATGTTCGGCGACGGCAACAGCAGCACCGACTTCGAGCCGATGCACACCTACAACGCCGCCGGCTGCTACGACGTGACCCTGATCGCGTCCAACGCCTGTGGCGCCGATACACTCGAGATCATCGACGCTGTGTGTGTCACCGATACGCTCGATGTCACCCCGACCAACGAGTGGATCAATATCTACTGTGCCGAGCCGACCCTTGACGGGGTCCCGCTCGCCCCGGGTGACATGATCTACGCGTTTGATCCCGACGGTGTGTTGTGCGGCCTGGGTGAAGTGAAGTCCGACGGTTCCTACGGCTTCCTGCCGATTTACCGCGACGACATCTTCACCGCTGAAGACGAAGGTGCTGAGCCGGGTGACGCAATCAGCTTTGCCATCAATGGTGAGCCGGTCGTCAC
>CAZJCK010000138.1:0-2889 GCA_964544635.1 uncultured Ignavibacteriales bacterium
ACCCCCACGATCGCCAGCGGGCCAAAGAACGGAATGATCATCTCCCACTTGGGGCCGATAACGCCCATCACGAACGGTTCTCCGATTGCTGCGATACCGGCCATCATCGGGAAGGTGAACATGGTAATACCGCCCGCCGCCCGCCGGACGGTCATACGCAATAGCTCCCGGTCGTCCTGCATACTGGCATACGCCGGGAACATCACTCTTCCCAGCACTGGCGCGAAATACTGGAGCAGATTAACCGAGAAGCGCATCGCCGTGGAGTAGAAACCGAGCAGACTGGACCCGAGCCAGCGACCGATCACCAGCGCATCGGCGTTCTGGGACAGGAAATTCACGATGTTGGTGCCGGTCATGTGAGCGCTGATTGACATAATGCCCCTGATTTCCTCTTTATCGAAAATCCAGCGGGGACGGTACCCGGCCGCGATGAATGTCAGCATGGTGGAGATCAGCGCACTGACCAGATTGCCGAAAACCAGTGTCCAGACCCCGAAGCCCATGAATGCCAGTATGATCTGCAGAATGCCGGCGAAGAAGCCGGTGAATATTCCTATTTTGGCGATGGTGTCGAAGCGCATCCGTCGACGCAGCAGCGCCCCCGGCACACCGTTGAACGAGTAAATGAGCATATTCAGCGCGAGCACCCGGAGAATCGGCGTGACTTTGTCCGAGCCGTAGATTTCCGTCAGGATCGGCGAGGTCGCCATCACCATGCCGGTCAATAGAAACCCGATCACCACATTGAGCAGGAAGACTGAGTTAACCAGGTTGTCCGACAGATCCTTGCGCTGGATGATCGGCGCCGACGTCCCCATGTACTGGAAAATAGCAATAAACCCGGTAATCACCCCCGCCATGGCCATCAGGCCGAAGTCCGCAGGCATCAAGAGCCGGGCCAGGATAATCGATACCACAATGCTGAACCCCGCCCGGACCACTTGG
This sequence comes from uncultured Ignavibacteriales bacterium, assembly GCA_964544635.1. Classification (GTDB taxonomy): domain Bacteria; phylum Zixibacteria; class MSB-5A5; order GN15; family FEB-12; genus CAZJCK01. Next base: position 949 of record CAZJCK010000138.1, read on the forward strand.
CCGATGCTGGACCAGCGGATGCCCGACGAAATCGAGTCGCGATGTTTGGTGCGTGCGTCCATAGCGCCCAAGTTTAGTCTACCCCAATCGACGGCGCAAGATAATGCTCAGTTGATATCTGTTAGAAAACGGCAAACGTGAGCCAAACAGGTACATTTTCGGCTTGTCAAAATGCAGTTCCATTACCATATTGTATCGACTGAACTCCTGAGACCATGTGCTGTTCTATCCGGCATACGAAGAACTAACCTGTCAACTCAATCTGACACCGAGTGAAGAGATCCTGATCCGATGTACCACCTTCGAAGTTCCCTGACTGTCCTTACCCTTAGCCTGCTCATCGCCGGCAGTCTGCTCCGTGCAGCGTCGGCCGATCCACTCTATGTTCACCCACAAAACCCACGATATTTCACCCATGACGGTGTCTCGGCTGTCTATTTGACCGGCTCACATACGTGGCTCAACCTGACCGATGCCGGCGGCAGCTACCTGCCTCCGGAGTTTGACTACACCTGCTGGCTTGATTTTCTCGATGCCCACAACCACAATTTCTTCAGACTCTGGACCTGGGAGCAGGCCAAGTGGACCGGTGAGACATCGGACGAATACTACTTCTACCCGCAGCCATTCGAACGGACCGGCCCCGGCACTGCTCTGGATGGACGGCCCAGGTTCGACCTGACCGAACTCAACCAGACTTACTTCGACAGATTACGGGCTCGTGTCCAGGCGGCCGCCAATCGGGGTATCTATGTCGCCGTCGTCCTCTTTAACGGCTGGAGCATCGAGACAAAGGGCGGCTTTGACCTGCAGAATCCATGGGAGGGGCACCCGTTCAACGAGGCCAACAATATCAACGACATTGATGGTGACGTCAACAACGACAACCTCGGTGGCGAAACCCATGAACTGGCCAATCCGGATGTCACCGCCGTTCAAGAAGCATACGTCGCCAAAGTGATTCAAACGGTCAACGACTTCGATAATGTCCTCTACGAGATCAGTAACGAGAGCGGCAGTGGCTCGCAGGACTGGCAGTACCACATGATCAACTTCATCAAGTCGGTTGAAGACACTCTGCCGAAGCAGCACCCGGTCGGCATGACGGTTGAATATCCCGGAGGCAGCAACAGCGAGCTGTTCAACAGTCCGGCCGACTGGATTTCACCCAACGGCGGTGTGAACAGCGTCCCCGTCGCCGACGGCAGCAAGGTCATCCTCGCCGACACCGATCACCTGTGCGGTATCTGCGGCGACTACCTCTGGGTCTGGCGCAGCTTTACGCGTGGTGAGAATCCGATCTTCATGGATCAGTGGGACGGCGCCGGTTATGGGGTTGGCGCTCTTTCGGGATACGATCCGTTCGCCGACCGCTGGGTGCGACTGCGCCTCAATATGGGCTATACTCTTTCGTGGGCGCGCCGCGCTGATTTGGCATCGATGGTGCCGGCCGGAAATCTTACCTCCACCGACTATTGTCTGGCCAACATTGGCAGTGAATATATCGTATTTAATCCAGGCGGGGGTGACTTCACGATCGACCTCAGTGCCATAACCGGGCCCGTTACGGTCGAATGGCGCAACCTGGTCACCGGCGAGCTGTTTGTCGACAGTTCCGTGACTGGTGGCTCGATCCAAACGCTTTCGCCGCCGTTTGCTACCGACGTAGCAGCATACATTTACAAGTAAACCAGACCGCTGGCTGCTCTCGGGGCAGCGCGGTTGAATCAAGTTCGATTGGCACAGGGACAGTAGTCATGTCTACACGTTCAATCTATCTGTCGCTCATGCGGCGCTGGCAGTATCGAGGCGGGGAAGAGCCTGCACCCGATCAGCTTGGAGAGCTGTTCTCGGGGCGACAGTACACTGGTGAATCGTCGCAGACGATCGGCATAATCGGCGGTGGCATTTCGGGCCTGACGGCTGCCGTTATCCTTGAGC
>CAZJCK010000139.1:0-2727 GCA_964544635.1 uncultured Ignavibacteriales bacterium
GGTACGTGTGCTTGTGCGCACGGCTGCCCCATGACCTGCGTGATCATTTCAGATTTTTTATCGTCTTTGGTCAACCAACAAGAAGAAAGGATCGCTGCTTCGTTCAGCAAAACTTAATACCACCTCCGCAGATTGCATATACTGATGTGGCTGAACTTGAGAATCGACAGGATTGGAGGCTAGATAAAAACTTGCTCAAGTGACTATCCACCGTTGAATTTATTCAGGATTATCGCAACCTCTGTATCATTGGATCCTGTAGAAGGGGTGAGACCTTCCTCGGAATAGCTTATCGAGTTGGGGCCTGCAGACATGGTCACAGGACTATCTACATCCAATTTTCCAATCTCATGGGGGAGTTAGTGCTGTTAGAAAAGAAGGATCACAAGAAACATGAAAAGCGGTTGAGCTACAATAGGAAACTCTCCTTGTTCAACATTGAACAATGGTTGTTGCATACTCCAAAATCGGAGTATGCCGGTGTGATCCTTGAATTACTGGAAAAACCTGGAGAGTCTGACCGCTGTGTCAGCGGTGATCTTCCGTTTTCCTTTTATTATTGCGGCTATTCTGGGAGGATCTACAAAAATCCCTTTCGCAAGGGCATAAGGGGTAATACCCATAGGTTCGAGAAACTCTTCTTTCAGAACTTTCCCTGGGGTGGATAGTTCGATAAGTTGCTGGTCCATGATCTCCTCCTATCTCCTAATGAACTAATGGTAATCGGTACTCTCAACATCAAAAGCGTTGCCATCGGCCCAGCGAAAGCAGACACGCCATTGATCATACCAGATGTTAACACTAATATCGTCAAACACTATAACAAAGAAGCAATTGAGAGCCGTATCCAAGTTTGATAGATCTTCCACACTACACTTGAACTGTGGTAGATATTATCATCAAGCATTCAATCTTCCCGGCCATTATTCTGTGACATTTACTACTACACATACATGCACATGTAGTGTATAATGTCACATCATGATTGACGAAACCAGAAACAGGATTCTACATGTCTTTGAGAAGCACTCTGGCTATGCAAGAACTCAGGACGTAAAATCCGAAGGGCTTCATCACAAATATCTCCAGGAGCTTGTAGATGATGGTACTATACTGAAAATCAAACACGGTCTTTACAGCCTCTCTGAACTCGATAGTGCTACACATCTGCATGAAGCCCTTCTCACAGTCCCAGGTGGAATTATCTGTATGGGGACAGCTCTTGCCTACTATGAACTGACAACCTGGAATCCACCGGAAATCCATATTGCCCTACCCCGTGGAAGAAAGATTACACTTCCCGATTATCCTCCTATCAAGCTATTCCATGTCTCTGCAGATTTTTTTGCCCTTGGTCAAACAGAAATTGAAGCAGAGTCCGGCCAAAGCATCACCATATACAACAGGGAAAGAGTCGTCTGTGATGCCCTTCGGTTCAGAAACAAGATCGGTATTGATATCATGAAAGAAGTCCTCCGAGAATATATGCAGAGCGAATACCGGAACCTCAACGCCCTGAATAGTTATGCCAGAAAACTCCGAATTGAATCAGTTCTCAATCAATACCTGGATGTGCTCCTATGAATAACATCGCTGACTCTGTAAAGGCTCGCCTTCGCAATCTCGCTCGTAAGGAAAAGAAAGATTATGTACTAATCACTCGCTTATACATGCAAGAAGGAATTCTCCGCAGGATAGGAACATCCAAGTATTCCGAATCCTTTTGTCTGAAAGGAGGATTGTTACTTTATTCCATCTCCGGTTTTTCAAGCAGACCAACCATGGACCTCGATCTACTGGGTCTAAATATACCCAGAGGAGAAAACCAATTCCGCTCCATCCTAACCGAAATCCTCTCTATAAATTCGGAAGATGGCCTTTTATTTGATATCGATTCCATGAACCTTCAGGAAATAATCGAAGGAGCAGACTACCATGGACAGCAACTCAGGGTACTGTGCAGGCTCGGGTCTATCCGAACAAACCTTAAACTCGATATTGGCTTTGGCGACACAATCTATCCCGGACCGGTAAAGATGGATTATCCGACTCTACTGAATACGGATTCGATACGTATATCCGCCTACTCCCTGGAATCGGTGGTTGCCGAGAAATTTGATGCCATGATTGTTCTCGATGCTCGTAACAGCAGAATGAAGGACTTTTATGACATCTATGATATTCTGACAAACCACAGGATTAATGCTGCTGCTTTGGAAGAAGCAATCCGTCTGACCTTCAACACAAGACGGACAATCCTCCCAGCAGGCCCTGCCGTCTTCCAGGATGATTTCAGCTCGGATCAAAGAAACCTGCAACTCTGGGAAGGCTTCTTGAACAGAATAAAATCTGAACCTATTGACTTTGCGACAGTTATTACTGAAATAACGAAGCAGCTATTACCTATCTACAAAAGCATCAGGAAATAACCGAGTGACGGTCTTTCTTGCACAGAGAATTCCGTGTAGCCAGTTTTGTAGCCAATTCAACGTACTTTTAACGACAACGATCTGCTTGGAACGGTAACCAACAAATCTGCAAGCCTCTTGTATCTCTCTACCCTGCAATGATTTATTACCACCTTCTACAACAAACTGCAATCAACGACGATCATCTATTTCTGACTCTTTTAGACAGGCATACCGTTTTTTTTTGCCCAAACAAGAAAAAGCTTTCTTTTCACAATTCAACCCATATTTCGACTTAGATTTCGACCACCTTTAAAGG
>CAZJCK010000140.1:0-2546 GCA_964544635.1 uncultured Ignavibacteriales bacterium
GGGGCGAAGCCGAAGGCGAAGAGCCGTGGCCCAGCCCGCACATCCCTGCGATGAAACACCCAACCCGGCACCCCACTTTTGAGCCGCGTTCTCATTCACTTCGGCACTCTATATTTCAGGCGGGTCCATCCTCGCCCCGGACAAGATCACGCCACGCCGTCGACGCCGCGGCTGAAACCGACATCCCGGCTATGGGCGCCCCGCTGTGCACTTTCGCGCTGGGGCCTTCCAGCAATCACATCTCTATCACATTCCTCATAGAGAAAAACCTGCTTTGCCCCTTTTTAATTGAACTTTCCCACCAAAACCGGTATCAAATCTACATGCGCGTACTCGGAATTGACCCTGGGCTGCAATGCACCGGCTACGGTGTGCTCGAACACCGCCACGGTGAGCCGATCCTCCTGGAGGCGGGCGTGGTGCGGACCAACGCCAAGGAATCGCTCGAAAAGCGCCTGGGTGAACTTGGCCGCGAAATCGCCGGCATTGTCGAACAGTTCAACCCCGATGTCATGGCGGTCGAGGAACTCTACTCCCATTACGGCCACCCGAAGACCGCCATCATCATGGGCCACGCCCGCGGTGTAATTTTCTGCAAGGCAGCCGAAGCCGGGGTAGAGGTGTTTCCCTACGCCTCCACCCGAATAAAAAAATCGCTCACCGGCAACGGTCAGGCGACCAAATCGCAAGTGCAGAAGATGATCCGCCAGACCCTCGAGCTGACCGCCGTGCCGGAACCGGCCGATGCTGCCGATGCCCTTGCGGTCGCCCTCTGTCACTGCCGCGTGACCGACAACATCCCGACCCATGAATGGTCCGACGTTTCACGAAAGAAAAAGGTAACACGTTGATTAGCAGGATAAAAGGATCGCTTATTCAAGTGACGGATGAGGCCGCGCTGGTCGAGATCAACGGTGTTTTCTACGACGTTCTGGTGCCTACGGCCCTGGCCGAACGGCTCAAGGAGCGGGGAGTTATCGGCCAGGATATCGTCTTCGACACCATCTATTACATCGAGGCCGGCGACAAGAAATCGAATCACTACCCCCGCATTGTCGGCTTTACCTCGCCGGTCGAGCGAGAATTCTTCTCGCTTCTCACCCAGGTCCCCGGCATGGGGGTGAAGAAGGCGCTCAAGTCACTCACTCTGCCCATTCGAGATATCGCCACCGCTATTGAGAATAAGAATCCATCGACGCTCTCGCGCATGCCGGGTGTCGGGGGACGGCTGGCTGAAAAGATTATCGCCGAACTGCACGGCAAAACGACCAGGTTCGCATTATCAAAGTCCTCAGAACCTCTCGCTGTAACAAAGCCGGCGGTGTCGCCTGAACCGCTTGAAGAAGAAGCGATCGCCGTCCTCACACAGCTCCAGTACTCGCAGCACGAGGCCAACGAGATGATCCAGCGCGCCCTCAAGCGTAATCCGAAGATCAGCAAGGTTGAAGACCTCATCGACGCTGTCTTCAAGGCCACCCAGGCCCAACCTGAGGAGGTGAGTTCCTGATGGCGCGCGAACGTATCGTATCCGGCGACCAGCTCACGCCCGAAGAGGACTCACAGCTGCTGTCACTCCGTCCGACCAAACTGAGCGAATACATCGGCCAGCAGGAACTGCGCGACAAACTGAAAGTCAGCCTCGAGGCGGCCCGTGGACGCAGCGAAGCGGTCGAGCACATTCTCTTCTACGGCCCCCCCGGCCTCGGTAAAACAACGCTGGCGCATATCATCGCCAACGAAATGGGCACCAAGCTCTACGCCACCGCCGGCCCTGCCCTCCAGCGTTCCGGTGATCTGATGGGTATCCTGACCAATCTGAATGAGGGGGATATCCTCTTCATCGACGAAATCCACCGCCTTTCGCCGGTCATCGAGGAATTCCTCTACCCGGCCATGGAAGACTTCAAGGTTGATTTCGTCGTCGATAAAGGCGCCTTCGCGAAGGTGATCAACGTTCCGCTCAAGCAGTTCACCCTCGTCGGCGCCACCACCCGTGCCGGCATGCTCTCGGCGCCCTTGCGCGACCGCTTTGGCATCTACCACCACCTCGACTTCTATCCACCCGAAGAACTGGCCGAAATCGTGCTGCGCTCCGCCTCACTGCTCGACTGCGAGATCTCGCACGAGGCAGCCAAAGCGATCTCCGAACGTGCCCGCGGCACCCCGCGCGTCGCCAACCGCCTGCTGCGACGCGTCCGCGACTACGCTGCGGTCAAAGCCGATGGTGTTGTCTCGACCGACCTCGCCGCCAAAGCGCTCGATGTCGAGGGGGTCGACGCTACCGGCCTCGACGCTCTTGATCGTAAGCTCCTGACTGTGATGATCGAGTATTATAAAGGCGGCCCGGTTGGTATCGAGGCCCTGGCTGCGACTTTGCAGGAGGAGGTCGATACGCTGGTCGACATGGTCGAGCCGTACTTGTTGAAGATTGGATTTGTGCAGCGGACGAAGCGGGGGAGAGTCGCCTCCGAACCCGCCGCGAAACATCTGGGCATGAAACTCCCCGGCAACGCCACCTCGCAGGGAAGGTTGTTTTAGACGATACT
>CAZJCK010000141.1:0-2515 GCA_964544635.1 uncultured Ignavibacteriales bacterium
TCTGCCGGGGGCATTCAGTCTCTTCCGGAACTTGCATCCTGCCGATCTGTTGTAGGCTTCGTAACCCGCCAGTTGCAACCCGCCCCGGTACCCCCAGCGTGTCATCGATATGAAAGGAGCCGTTCCGGTGAATCTTGATGGTCGAAATTTCCTTGTGGTGGGGGGCAGTCACGGCATCAGCCATACAATCGTCCAACGTGCTATCGAAGCCGGAGCGCAGCTGTTTTGTGTCTCCCGTAGCGGCGACGCCCCTGACAAATGTGCCGGCAGCCTGACGCTCGATGTTACGTCCGACGACCTGTCGGCGCTGTCGGACATGCTGCCTGAACAATTGCACGGTGTGGTATACGCTCCGGGGACGATCAATCTGAAGCCGTTCAACCGTCTCACCCGCGACGATTTCATCAACGACTATACAATCAACCTGCTCGGTGCGGTCAGTGTGCTGCAGGCCGCGTATCCGTCGCTGAAGGCGACAAGGGATGGGTCAGTAGTGTTATTCAGTACGGTTGCTGTCGGTACCGGGATGAATTTCCACTCCTCGGTTGCCTCGGCAAAGGCGGCGGTCGAGGGATTGGGGCGCTCGCTGGCGGCGGAGTGGGCGAGCAGCAATATTCGCGTCAACGTGATAGCACCGTCGATGACCGACACACCGCTGGCCGGACGGTTGCTGTCGAGCGACAAGCAGCGCGAGAACGCCGCGGGCCGCCACCCGCTGGGACGGATCGGCAGCAGCGGCGATATTGCGTCGGCAGCGCTGTACCTGTTGTCACCGGATGCCTCCTGGGTGACCGGCCAGGTGCTGGGGGTGGACGGCGGTTTGGGGAGTTTGCGATGAGGCCTGTGCGCATGGCTTGCAGGCTAATCCGATTGAATATGATGCCGGTTGCATGCAGAGTGCGGTCGCTGAGGTGACTGCCTGCGTAAGCTGTTGCATGATAGTCGATTCACAGTTTGCCGGGGAAAAATTAGTCCAACCGATAAAGAAAACGCTTGACTATACCGACCAGTCAGTATAGAATGCGGCATGAACCGGACTAGCACCAGAGAGAAGTTGGTCGCGACAGCTTTAGAGTTGATGTTGGCCAAAGGGTATACGTCGACGTCGGTCGACGAAGTATGTGCGAAGGCCGGTGTGAGCAAAGGCAGTTTCTATCACTTCTTCGATAGTAAAGAGGGTATCGGATTGGCCATACTGGAGCACTATTTCGACAGCTCCCGCGAAACGTTTTACTCCGGTGACTTTCTCGAGGAGCCTGATCCGGTCAGGCGAATGGTAAAGTTTCTCAAGAATACCGAAGAGTCGGCCAATCGCTTGTGGCGCGACGGCTGTATACTGGGGAATTTTGCTGTGGACCTTTCGGCGACACACCCGAAGATCAGGAAAGAGGTCTCCAGGATTCTTTCCGAGGTGGCAAACGGCATTGCCCGGGTGCTGGAGCCGGTCAACATGCTGGTCGACGACCGGGAAGGACAGACGGCGGTGCACCTGGCCGAGCAGTACCTGGCGACTATTGAAGGCGGAGTTATTCTCAGCCGGGCCCATAATGACTGGTCGTATTTGCAGCGGTGTCTGCATGGGTTTCGGATGTATATCGAGTCTCTGATCGACTGATTTTTTTTGTCAACGGGCTATACCGACCGGTCGGTACAGCCCGCAATAATCCACACCACGGCAACATGGTTGCCGAAGCAAAAAGGAATGTATCAATGAACCAGACAACTGTAACCCCTGAACATGTCGTGATCAACGGCGTAGACGTCACCGCGTACGAGAACATCGTCGAGGCGGTCAAGGACGACCCCTCGCTGGCATCGTTTGAATTTCGGGCAGAGAACAACTGGCTTGCAGGCGGTCTTAATCGTACCACGGTCACCCGTTTCTACGGGGCCGGTGCGGAACAGGGTGGCGACGATCGGAACTTTGTTATCGATGCTGCCGAGCCGCCGGTGCTTCTGGGCAAAGATCAGGCGGCCAACCCCGCGGAGTATCTGCTTCACGCCATGGTTGCCTGCATGACCAGTTCTATCGTCTACAAGGCGGCAGAACGTGGCTTTAAGATCGAATCGATCGAATCACGCCTGGAGGGTAACCTGACCGCCCTGAAGTTTCTCGAGGTGGACAAATCGGGGCGGACCGGCTATCGGGGTATCCGGGCGATCTTTCGGATTAAGTCGGATGCTCCGGCAGACGTTCTCAAGGAGTGCGCCGAGTTCTCGCCGGTGTATGATACGATTCTGAACGGATCGCCCGTATCGCTGGATATTCTGCCGGCCTGATCCAGCTCGAAGAATGCAGATCAGGATGACACGGATAGGCGCCTTACGGGGCATCGGTGCTTGCGCAGGCATCGGTGCCCTGGAGGCGATCCGGGTCGCGTAATCCAATCGAATAGCCGGATCGGCGTCGGATGAGCCTTCACAGTTCGGCAGCGTTGCGGGGGCAGCGGTCGCGGGATTGAGGCGATTGCAGGTAGTTTGGGGGCGTTGCGATGAGGCATGACATGGATCGAGA